>NZ_SATR01000312.1 GCF_004551525.1 Vibrio ouci
CAACCTGACTCAGCATTAGCTTTGATAGTCGCACCAACTCTTTAGGTTGAGCTACATAGCGGTCATAGATGAAATAACCCAGCATAATGACGACAAATAGCACTAACATTGTCGATTTTTTCATATTTGTCTCCAATCACATAACGCCAAATTAAGTAGTGAGCAACGCTACCACTCACCTAACCCATTGTGCCGTAAACACGAAAGCTGATTCAAACCAAAAGTGCCAAGCGTTGCGAATCTGCTTAAATTTATTGTTAGGCTTACTTCCCATCGTTTCTACGATGCTTCCACCATGTAAACCAACCACCCACTAGCAAAGCCAACCAAGCAAGTACATCAATGAAAGCAATACCGTTAACTTGAATGCCTACATCGCGGAACAGTTTGTCCCAATGCGATTTACCAGCACCTTTTTGATAGTCAATTAGATTGCCGTCTTCGTCCCTGTATACCAACTTGTCGTAACGATAGGCATAGTCATGAATTAGTCCAGGAATGAGTAGCAAACCAGTCGGAGAAAGTAACATCCAGAGAGGACGCGGAATCGATGCACCGTCAAACTC
>NZ_SATR01000313.1 GCF_004551525.1 Vibrio ouci
CCGAGTACCCCACGTTTAGTAGACACTTTACTAAGTTAGATCTAGGGTCTAATTGAGAGGTGATTTATGGCTAAACATCGTAATCCAGCGTACACCGAAGAGTTCCGCAAAGAAGCAGTGCGTCTGGCCAGTCTTCCGGGCCGAACAGCAGTCTCCGTTGCCAAGGAGCTGGGCATCAGTGCCCAGCAAATCCGGAACTGGAAGCGCCAGTTCACACGCCTATCTGATAAACAGTTTAACACCTTAGACGGTGTCGACTACTCGAAGAAAGAGTCCGAAGAGCTTCGAGCGCTAAGGCGCGAGAACAAGCGACTCAAAGATGAAATGGAATTCCTAAAGAAGGTCTCGGCGTACTTCGCGAAGAACCAAGAGTGAAGTACGAGTATATTGAGAGCTATGTTGGGAAATACAAAATCACTCATATGTGCCACGCCTTGGACGTTTCGCCGAGTGGTTATTACAAATGGTTAAATCGAGAGCCGAGTGAGCGTTCAAAGCGGCGATACCGCTTTGAACAGTTAGTCATGTGTACCTTTGCGAAGCATCGTGCTCGCTATGGTTCAGATCACCGATGAGCTGAATCAAGCAGGCTATGCCTGCTGCGTCAACTATATTGCTGATATCATGAAAGAAAAGGGTATCAAAGCACGCAATGGTAT
>NZ_SATR01000314.1 GCF_004551525.1 Vibrio ouci
CCTTAATTGGGCGTTAGGCAAAGGGCAGAAAAGTTCTTTGTTCTAATTTTTTTGTTCCCTCTGGCATTTCGCTTTTCATAGTCGGCAATTCCGTATTGTCGGCTCAAATCCTTGAATCTCTTCAACCGTAAAACATGTCAAAATTCGTGGGTTGCCTCATTGGTTTTCAGTGTTGGTCGGTAGTGAGTTTTACTGGCTTAAGGTGTGGAAAGGGCTAGTTCAAGGCAGTTTTCGTATTCGCTGTCATTTCGCAGCTTTGAGTTTCTCAGGTTCAAAGGCTACTTTTTCGCTGAAAGACTGTGTTTCGTGAACGTTGAAAATGAGGCTGTGACATAGTGGCTTCAGTGGTTCTTGAATCACAAAAAGTCAGTGGGTGATTGGTTGCTTATCGTGTTTAAGGTATTCTGCTTTCAAACCAAATTAGTGAGCACGTAGGAAAATTTGCCTAACAAACAATTCAAGCTGATTCGCAACGCTCGGCGCTTTCGGTTTCAATTGGTTTGGTGATTACGGTGAAGTGCTTGGGTAAGGCGGCAGTGTTGCTCACAACTTAATTGGGCGTTA
>NZ_SATR01000315.1 GCF_004551525.1 Vibrio ouci
CAGGAAGTGTGAGATGGAAAAACCCATTACTATTGAGGAATTTTTGACCAGATCAGAATTGAGCCAACATGATGAAGGGGATTGTTTGCCATCAGAATTTGAGTCTCAATTACCAGCACATGTTAAATTAGATGACAAACCACTTGGTACAGGACAGCTGCTAGACTGCTGGGAAAAGTTATCCTCTCATGATCAAATCACTTTCCAGAAACAATTTGGGGATCTGTCACAATTACTGAAAATTAGGGTCCAACATGCTTGTTTTSAGGCCATGATAGGGTTTTGGGATCCAGAATATCGGTGCTTCACWTTTGATACTGTGGATATGACTCCTACTRTCGAGGAGTATGAWTCCYTGYTARATTGYCCCAAGTCAGAAAAGRTGTACTTTTACACACCTATAGAGCATGCRCTTTCTAACTTTGCTTGGATTACCCAGACAGACTGTCAACTAGCAAAATCACATGCAACTAAACGAGGAAATAACCAGGTTTGGTTTTGGAATGAACTAGAAGCCATATTCAAGAGGAGATTAAATGATGAAAGTAATGAAGTTCGATT
>NZ_SATR01000316.1 GCF_004551525.1 Vibrio ouci
GCGTCAGCCATTTCATTTTACCAGACAAAAGAAAGGACCGAACGTTTCCACGTTCAGTCCTCTTTGTTCCGGCCAAATATCCGTTTAGGTATAAGCGTTAGCGCTTATCCGAATGGCATTAAGTCTTACGACTAGGCTTTCGTCGTTTACGGGATAAGGAATAGTCCCAGCCATCTATAACACTTCTTGGGACTACGAGATTGCTTTCCCTCGACCTTCGACAGACACATTGTCATTCCATTGAACAACGAAGGAGTGAGTCGGGAATCTCCATAAGTTCTCGGCTTGCTTCAAGTCTCTCCTGCTGCTGATCCCACGACTGCTAACTTATTGAGACCAAGTAGGGCTGACCCTAAGGGCTACCCTTCCATAATTTCTCGTTTCTCAGCAACAAAAAAGGCCAGCTAATGCCTGTCTCTTGATCACAAGTCTAGTGAATCAAGAGACTTAGCCAGTTCATACCCTTCAAGGATGGTTTGTAGCCTAAACCATCCTTGCCATAACGTCTTTATAGAAGCGCGATCCGTTCGCTTAGTATTCTTCCAGCCACCTAATCG
>NZ_SATR01000318.1 GCF_004551525.1 Vibrio ouci
GACAACTGGCTTACTGACATTGAATATGGAGGCAGTAGCTTCTTCAATATGGCTTCTTTTCTTTCTGCTGGAATACGAGACACAATTCATTCTTACCGCCCAAACTGGTTAAATTTTAACAGTGACAACTATCCTGCCAGAGGGGGATATAACCATACCATTAACTACCGTTTTTGTTTTCAGCTCCCGCTAATCCGCGATGAACCTTTTAATAGGGGCGTTTTTCACCGATAATTTAGGCTCTTAGCGAAAACAAAGACTGAGCGAAAAGCATTCCAAAAAATGCCCCTGCGTTTCCAATTCTTCACCACACGCCTCGCTAAATCGAAAATCGATTTAAATGGTTGTTTGTGAAAAAATAAAACCATTTAAAACAAAGAGTTAATCTTGTTTTTTCTAGGTTCAAATGGGTCAAAAAAATTTTCAGATTCTCCACTAAAATTTCGGCAAAATGTTAATACATTCTTAATACGATTGTATTAAGAATGTATTAACCCCTTTACTGGCAAGGGCTAGAGAGGCGTTTTGTGCATTTTTGGCAGATTGTTAATA
>NZ_SATR01000038.1 GCF_004551525.1 Vibrio ouci
GACAACTGGCTTACTGACATTGAATATGGAGGCAGTAGCTTCTTCAATATGGCTTCTTTTCTTTCTGCTGGAATACGAGACACAATTCATTCTTACCGCCCAAACTGGTTAAATTTTAACAGTGACAACTATCCTGCCAGAGGGGGAAGGCCAACACTTTTGAGTTGGCCTTCTTAACCATATGCTTCGGACTAATTATCGTGAGATAAAGCAACAGGGTTATGAATACAAGGGCTATGTCGTCGAAAACTTTGTTCAGCAAGAATCGCCGCACTTCGAGTCTCTGTAAAAGAGACGAGTTCCATAAGACCTCCACACTTACAGTTTAAGGTACAAGTATGATTCTACTCTTTGGACATGTACAGCTCAACGGACAGTACATTTAGAGCTTGTTAGAACTATTGTTTTTTGACGGGATAATTATCCAATTTGTCAGGAAACCGTACTGAGGGAGTTAATAAAATCATCAAGCGCATATACAACATTCTTCAATTCCTTTCATTGCTTGAAATAACAACACCGTTCATTGTGGAGTAAAGACCACGAATAATAAAAATTAATAAGTTGGTCTATTCAAATAAATTGATTTTTAATTGTGCTCAACCAATGAGCTCAATTATTAATGAATTAAAGGAAGTAACAATGAAAAAAGTAAACCTTGAAGACCAAAAAGCTGCTAACTGGACACCAATGAAGAAGCAAAAATAAAAGTTAAATAGCAGGAGAGGCTCCAACCTGTTGGAGCCTTTAATTATTTCATGGCAAATATAGATTACTCATTCATAAAGTTAGTAGATAATAAACTTATTCTTTGGGACTACCTCAACCGAAACCAGTACGAGATTCAGCCTGAACTTGTAAGTACGATTTATAACTATATTAACGACTCTGGGGAATATGATGTAAAGGCTATTGAGTACCTTCAGGAACTTAATATACTCCAGGAAAGTAAGAGCCAACCTTGGGGCTGGGATTGCCTCTCTCATATTTACCATCATGGAACCAAGAATGTATTCAATGAAGAGGTTGTTAAAAATGCCGATGCCTGGGTAGAAGAGAATGAAAGGGTCCAGCTTCAAGAAGCGGACTCGATCATACCGAAGTTTCGCGCAATAGTGGACGAAAAGTCCATGGGGAGGCGGATAGCGTTGTCTTGCAAGCCGTCAAATCTCGATATAGAAAAACACCTAAATAACAGAAAAACTACTCGAGATTTCTTAGACTCTCCGGTACCTCTTTCCTCTGTAGAAAACATCTTGACGATTTGCTACAAAGCATCATTCGATTGGGGCAACTCAAACAGCAAAGAACCGCTAGGCAAAAAGAAAACTAGCCCGTCTGGAGGTGGGTTACACCCCACACAAGCCTATATTATAGCGCTGAATGTAAATGGATTGGGAAGAGGGATATATTTTTATAATGACCTAGACCATGAGCTAATTTACCTGCGCCCTTTCCCAGACAACTATCCGCTTAGCCAACTGATCGGAGGGCAGCCCTACGCTGAGAATGCAGCGTTCCTTATCATATTGACTACGCGATTTGATTTGTCTTGGATAAAGTACAAACACTCCCGCTGTTATCGAGTCTCACTATTGGATGTGGGGCACTTGTCGCAATCAACCCAGCTAGTAACCTCAGAACTGGGCTTGGGGAGTTGGATTACAGGTCAACTCTGTGATTCGAATGTCGAAGGCTTACTAGGTTGTGACACTTCAGTCGAAGCTCCGATATATTGCATTGCGATTGGTAATGCAACGGGTAATTCGTTCCCTAACGATTAAGGTAAATTTATGGATCACGTTAGCAACTGGATGCAAAAATCAACCATCACTTCTCACAAGTACCGATATTCAATGCAAGTAGATGGAATGAAAGGAGTGCTGAGTACTGCGTGGATAGCAGACTCTTGGTACTCTTATTTTCTACCTTCAGTAATTGTGAGTAAACTAAACCAAGAAGAAAAAGCTATTCTAGGTGCCTGCATATTGAGTAATTTTATGTCATACACTGTTGAAGTGGAGCATGGAATTGTTAACCCGATAGTGAACAAGATTAGCCTGGGTGAGTCGATATTTTTTTCTGGTAAGCAAGAGCGAATGACGTGTTACGGAGTCTTTGCAGACGAAGTTTATCATGCCATGTTCTCTTACGATCTGCTTTCTTCACTCATGTATAGTGGCGACATTCATAAGATTCATGACTTTGAGTTAGATTCTAAAGAGAAGTCAAAAAAAATCGTCTCACTGCGCAGATGCGATAATGACAGGGATACTGAAGTGTCAATGCTTGCATTGGGAGTCTACTCTGAAGTTTGCATCGCTACACAGCTAACCAATATCCAAAAAGACACCATCTATGAGCCTGTCTACAATGCATTAAAAGATCACCTCGATGATGAAAAACGTCACGCTGCAATATTTGTTGACCTAATGAGAACGTTTTGGAAAACATCAACTATAGCCGACAAGACGTTGTTTATTTCAAAACTGTTTGCAGTGATGGAACTCAACGTATCATACATGGATCGCACTTGGGTGAAGAACTACCTTAGCTACATTGATAAGGCTGACTTATTTTCGCTCATGCCTACCATCAAACCAGAGAACAAGTTTGAAGGGGTTGCCAGCTTTGTTGAAAGAACGTCTAAAGTACTGTTTGCGGAGCTTAATAGGCTTGGCGCATGGGATGTTCAAGAGCTTAATGAGTTGCTGACTCGCTATCGTTTAGCGAAATTTGCGCAGGGAGGCAACCTATGCGTAGAACAAAGGTACTAGTCTGCCTAGCAGCACTGTCTGTATTGTCCATGTTCCCGATGGACGTGTTTATTTCCTCTTTTGAAGACTTAGCCAGTTATTTTTCGATTCCCTATAGAGATACCATCTCTTCGGTCACTTTGTTTACCTACGGATTCGGTGTAGGGGTATTGGTTGTTGGTATTCTGGCAGAAAAACTGGGAGTGACTACTGTGCTATTGGGAAGTTTAGTTTTTTTACTGCTTTCGAATTTGCTGTCTCTTGGCCATAGCAGTTATGAACTCTTCCTTGGCTCACGATTCATGCAAGGGCTGTTCTCATCGTCATTCGTACTAAGTACATTTATAGTGCGAAACTGCTTTAATGAGGAAGAGGGAGTGAGGGTTCGCGCTTTGATTGCGTCAATCTCTGCGATTGCAATTACGCTTTCACCGATGCTGGGGGCTCTATTAACAACAGCGTTTGGGTGGGGCTCGATTATTGTGGTCGCGTCCTGCGCCTGTGTCGTTACCATGCTGTGTTTCTTGTCAATAAGTAGTGAGTTACGTGACGAAAACCTTAGTGCGGTACGAAATAATTTTTTAAGGTCAAGAGAGTTTTGGGTGCTAAACCTAGTGTCTACGCTGAATTTCTCCATTCACTTCGTTTTTGTAATACTGTCGGTCAAAATTTTCACACAAGACTTTAGTGGCTCTCTGCAAGACTACGGTTGGATGATGATTTTTTATGGGGTGGCACTCTTTGTCACAAACACCATCATTATTAAGTTCAACACCAAGCTAGCATTTACGGGCTCTAACTATTGGTATTTGCTGTCCATAGCCGTGCTGGCTGTGATCATAATGCAGATGTCCACTAACGATAATCTTGGTTTTTATAGTTACTTTCCTATTATCGTCCTCGCGACCTTTTTTGGTGTCTATTTATCTAATATCACCCTCAACAAAGCTATATTCGTAGTCAACGGAACCCCGACAGTTTCCTCTGTTGTGGGAAGTATTAGATTTATTACTACAGGTACCATTGGCTGGTTAGGCTTTAGTTATGGGTCTGGGATGACTTCAATCGCCCTACTCTATTTCTTGTCTTCGATTTCATCACTTATACTTTTGCGGTCGGTAAGGCCTAATAAAACCGAACCGTGAGGGGCAATTACCATTATCCTTGCCAATGAGGCCAGACTCAGGTAAAGGTGTTAAACGGCAGGCGTTCGGGATGAAGGCTTGAACCTTTGGCTTCGTGGTGGTGGCATATTCGCGTGTCGACGGCTTGGCAGTTACAGCAACGGCATCCGAGTAGCTCGATTTTGCTGATTGAGAAAGAGCAGCACTTATCATCTCATCAAACTGGGTACAACAGTGGTGTGATTCACGCTGAGGTGTATTACGCCCCAGGCAGTTTAAAAGCCGAGTTTTGTAAAGCGGGCTACCGAAAGCCGGTTAACAAATATTGCTCACAGGTAGAGGCCGAAGATTTGCAGCCGTATCCCGCTGATATAAGGGTGCAAGCCGTGCTTAAAGATGGCAGCTTAGTGCATGACTTTTTGTTTGCGGAGAGCCTGCGTTCTTTGCATGTCTGTAATGCACCCTCACCAGCGGCAACCTCTGCTATCCCGATTGGTGGTTATATTTGCGATAAGATTGCAGAGAAACAAAAGCTATAGTTGGGGCTTTAGCTCTACCACATTCCCTTCTGGGTCTTCAATATAGATAGAGCGGCCAAAGCCTTGCGCGCCGTATCGCTCGAAAAAGTCACTGGTCGCTATATTGTGCGCTTCAAGATAGCCACGCAGCTGTTGCTCATCAAACGCGGCTATTTTTAGGCAGAAATGATCAACGTTGCGCCCGTTCTGCAAGGGCGCTTTCCCACCTAGTTTTCCCAACTCGCTATCTACCGTCACTATATCGATCAATGCAGTGCCTGCTCTTAGTTGAGTTAGGCCAAGTTCGGGTAGCTCTCTTTCTATTGGGCAAGCAAGAATGTCTTGATAAAAGGCGAGCATTTTCTTTAAGTTAGAGGTTCTAAGTACAATATGGTCAATCGCAAGTATGCGAATGGGATTTGATGTAGTCATAACTAGCCTTAGTCGTTTGGTTGTTTTAACTATACGAAAAAATGGCTCGGCTCGATTGGCTATCTGAATAAACGATGGAGATAAGATGCGATATCTTGGGATTGATGGTTGCAAAGCTGGGTGGGTTGTTTGGTTGCTCAACGGTGGCACGCCATCTTTTCAAATAGTGACTTCCTTAAGTAACATAGCGGATGTACTTACCCAGAGTAGAGCTTTGATCGACATACCGATTGGCTTTAGTGATAGTGCGCAGCCAGATAGGTTATGCGATAAAGCCGCAAGAAAGTTCTTAGCGCCTAAGCGAGGTTCATCGGTATTTCCTGTTCCTTGCAAAGAGGCCGCCTATGCGGAGACTTATCAGCAAGCGTGCCAAATCAATATGGAACAATTGGGTAAAAAGCTTTCTAAACAAACCTGGTATATCTTGCCGAAAGTACGCGAAGTTGATGCGCTATTAAGACAATACCCTAAAGTCATGCTTCGAGAATCTCACCCTGAAGTCGTCTTCAAAGCACTCAATAAACAGCCGCTATCCCACAGCAAAAAGACGATAGAGGGTAGGGAAGAGCGCCTCACTATTTTGAATCACTATTGCCCAGAATGGATATCAGTACTGACTGATTCTATAGAGCAAACCAAGCGTAGCGAGGCTCAACCCGACGATTTGATTGATGCGTTTGCATTGATGTTTATTGCTTCAAAGTGGCTGCAATTGTCGACGCTGCCTGAAACGAAAGCGTCGTTGGATAATGAAATTGTGTATTGGCAAGCGAATTAAATGAAACAGAGAATAATGACGATAAAAACAGTGGTTACAGCCTTACTGCTACTATTCAGTGCAGGAGCGAGCGCAAACGTCGCACCTATTTCAGAGTGGCAATGCGGTATGATGAAAAAGACCGGAGTTTTGCCAAGCAATGCGCCAATTGGATGTGACCGGTTAAACAAAGTCGATTTTGAGTTTGTGAATTTTGCCGATAAAACCAAGTCAGGAAGTGTGATTGTCTTGGATATCGTGGCACCTTCTGTCGAGCAAATCTTCAAGGCATTGAAGCAGCGAAAATTCCCGCTCCACTCCGCACGTTTAATGCGTGAGTTTAAAGGCGATGACAATGCCTCGATGGACGCCAACAACAGCAGCGCATTTAATGCTCGGGCGATCACGGGTGGTAGTAGTTGGTCTAAACATGCTTACGGCGTAGCGATTGATATTAACCCAGTGCAAAACCCATTCTTAGAGTTTGGGGATAACGGCACTATTACCGTTAAGCCGACTCAATCTGCAACACAGTACATTAACCGAACTCAGTTTCGTGCTCGCTCTGAGCTAAGCCGAACAGGCATGGCGGAAGAGGTAGTCGATCTATTTGCCCACCACGGATTTCTTATTTGGGGCGGGGATTGGAACACGCCTATCGATACCCAGCATTTCGAAGTTGGCTCAAGGAAGTTCGTCAATCAATTAGTCTCCAAACCTAAGCCAGAGGCGACACAACTGTTTAACCGTTACATCGATTCCTACCGAGCGTGCTACCAGCAAAACAAAGCGCAAGGTGCAGAGAAAGCCAGAGCGATGTGTGCTTATCGTATCGTTCATAGGCATTGATTAGCGGCGAACCAACAAAGATAAATAAAAAGCCAACTCTTTTGAGTTGGCCTTTTTACTCATATCTCATTTGAACAAGTATTCATTTACTAGGTACCAATTTTGATAATTAGTTTATGACCGTAGGTTGTTGTTTTATTGGGGCAGGTTTCAGATTAATTATTGTTAATAACTACCTTTAGCCAATATCTGAGTATAAGTTTTATCGCAGCCGCAGCTTGCTAGCTGCCGGTTAAGAAACATTTACCGTCCAATCAGTTACAAACAATTGTGGGCATAAATGATCAGTGATTTATTTTAGATTCAAACGGAGACTTATGTTCAGACATACCATCAAGATCTGCTTTAGCACTTTGATATTAACCGGATGCGCTAACTCCTTTCCTGATACTCAGCATAGTTGGCCGCTGACTTATGGCGAACTAGGTATTCCCATCGCTCATGTAACCATCGGAAATAATACCCACCAATTAAGTGTCGACACTGGCGCTTCACGAGGGCTGTATTTGTATCAGGAAAATATTAATAGCATGATCGATGACCCCGCCTTTTCGATTCAGTATATCGGTACTGATAGGTCGATTGATTTGGATGGAAACATCACTACAACAGACCTATGGCAAGTTGATAAGTTAGTTATTTCTAAAGTAACGTTTAATGAAGTAGATATTCTCGCGTTTAAACCGTGGGGGCTTGTGCTTGGTGGTGGCGAACAACCTGCCGATGAGGTTTTGGGTTTAGGATTGTTTCAAGATGCATTAGTTTTAATGGACTTTTACAGTAACAAGATCAGGGTGATTGACTCCTTACCAACTGATTTATCAGGGTGGACTGAGTTTCGCGTAACTCCAAATAAAGCGGGCCTTCAAATTGACGGGTATCTTAGTGAAGGCTCTCGAATAAGGTTAGTCATTGATACTGCCGCTAGCCATTCCGTCCTCCTTTCTAGCCCATTAACTGAACCATTAACTAAATTGGGTTGTAGCGCGGCGTTTCCTGAGGCTCAGGACTCTGATTGTATGGTGGTGCGATATGAACTGTCTGATAACTTGGATAGTGTTGGTCATCCATTTGCAATTCTGATCCCGAATACAAGTGAGATTACTGAATTTGATGGGATACTTGGCATGGATGTATTACGTGGAAGACAAATGATCATCGACACACAAAATCTACGTGTGTATATCAGTCGCTAATCGAATGCTATCGTTCAGAAACGTTGGAACATAAATAGAATACGCGGTGGCAGGGGGCTCAGTGTTACTACCTAGATCTGGCTTTCATTGAGGTTCAAGAAAAAGTCGACATTCCCAATGTAACAACGCTTACTTAAAAACTGCCTAAATAATCGGATACATATATGTTAAATAAGAACCCAAACCTTGCCTTATTCGGTGTCGGTTTAGCGAGCTTTTTAGGCTGTGTTGACTTTACCATTGTTAATACAGCATTACCGGATATACAAACTGAATTCTCCTCTTCCCTTTCATCTCTGCAATGGGTGATGAACATTTTTGTTATCGCGCTCTCTTCCATGATGGTGATGATGGGGCGTCTGGGGGATATCTACAGTCATGAAAAGGTCTTCTACGCAGGCGTGGTGGTATTTGGTTTGTCCTCTGTCGCAGCGGCGATAGCTCCAAACATTGACGTACTCATCGTGGCAAGACTGTTACAGGGGGTTGCCTGCGCTATATTGTTTACCAACTCAGGTGCGATCATTTCCCATATTTTTCCAGCACATAAACAAGGGCATGCGTTAGGCATTTTATTTGGAATCAATGGACTCGGCTTGGCGATAGGACCTTTCCTTGGTGGCTTACTGGTCAGCTACATGGGCTGGCGATGGATTTTCTTCATCAATATTCCGATTATCGCGCTCTCGGTGCTGGCTTGTCTGGCCTCCATTCCTGCACCGGAGCATCAGGAAAAGAAAGGCCGTCTTGATATACCTGGTGCGATACTGGTCACGCTGATCCTCGGGTGTCTATCGATACTATTTACGCAGGGACCGACTTGGGGATGGCTATCATCTAATTCGCTCGCGTTATCTGCTGCAATCGCACTGTTTACGTTTGGCTTTGTCTACGCTGAACGTAAGGCTACTGAACCTATTGCCAACTTAAGTATCTTGCGTAATTCGCAGTTTTCTTCGTCGGCGATCGCCTCCTTTACCTTGGGCGCATTCTATAGTTTGGCGTTCTTTCTGATGCCGCTGTACTTGGCTAATATTCAACACTTACCGGCGTTAAATATTGGATTCATGCTCCTTCCGACTACCGCAGGGGTAGCTATTATCTCCCCGTTTGTTGGTAAAGCCGTCGATCAATTTGGCTGCAAACCTATTATCATGTTGGGGCTGTTGTTATTGGCCATCTCAGCCATACTGCAATCCCAATTCACCGCGAGTGAGACGACACCATTTATTCTTCTCTCATTCCTTTGCATGGGAATTGGTTGGGGGTGCGTCTTGAGTCCGTCTATGACTGCGGCGGTCACTTCGGTACCGCAACACTATACGGGGGCTGCGATCGGGAATTTAGGCACGATACAAAACACAGGGGCCTCGATAGGCTTGGCCATCGGCGTCGCATTATTCAACAGCCAGTTACTGGAGCATCTCTCTTCAGGGCGAGAAAACGAATTGGCATCGACGCTACACACTGGCGATTTGGAGCAACTCACTCAGGCTTTGGCGAGCCAGTTGTCTTTAGGGATCAATGAAGTCAGTCATCTGGTCATCGACGGCTTTATGGCGTCTTATTCAAGTGCGATGTTACTCCTAGCTGCACTCTGCTCATTATCTTGGTTGACTTTACTGTTCAAGATGAAAAGCGCCTCTATGAGCCGCTCGGAAGAAAAACCATGATCACCATGGGCACCTTTTATACCTATGATGAAGCCAGAGCTATGTGTGCTTATAAGACAGTGAGGGCGTTTTGATTTAGTTCTAATGCTTTCTTGTGGGACAACATAGACAAAAAAGGCGCTAACTCAAAGAGTTAGCGCCTTTCCAAACGTTTGGGCTGGCGGCATCTGAATTCTCTGTTTAAGGTATTGTTTTAGTTATGGAATGTTTGATTTTATTATCTGTCTTGGTACATGTCTTGGTACTAAAGTTGTTTGGTAGTGAGCCAACAGATAAAGCTTAAAATTGTGAAAGTGATCCAAATAATAGTTGGATGCTCACTCAAAAAACAATGATTCAGCGTTGTCCCATTCACCATTGTAAGCTTGCTGATTGTTCGAGTTCTAGATATTACCGAGCATACGGCCATTAGCAAATAACAGAGTTCCTTAATTAGTATCTCCAATCCAGCTTGTCACTATCAGTTATATCACTTCAATCTTCGGGATCTGAGTAGTCTCTTAAATTTGCAGAAGTAACATTTTTTTCGTGTTCACCTAATCCGTAACTTCCTATAACGATTGGAAGGTCTACATCAAATTTGACATCGATAGTATCGCCACAATAACCTTTGTCTTCTTCTGTTGTTCCGGTAAGTGATGTACTGAAAGATAAGGTAAGCCCTTTTGTACTATCAAAAGAATGGTCTATTAAATCCGCAGAGTCAGCTTCATAATCAATTGCATTAGTATTAGCTATTTCTGAGTTTACGGGTGTAGATTCCGTTAAATCCAGTAGTTCATCAAAGTTGTTTATAGCTTCAACAAGTTCCTCAACTACCCCATCAATGCTAGAAATGGTTATATTGAACTTATCTGATAGGATTTGTTGAAAATGCTCAAATAGCCAATCTTCTCCCCAATATTCGATCTTGTTTTCATCTAATACCTTTGCGAAGGCTGGTAGTAGTCTTTCGTCATAAGCTAAATAACGAGTTTTCATCAATGATTCGTGATTGAAGTTTCTGTCGTTGAGTAAGTCTTCGAAGGAGCCATAACCAAAGCTAGCAGCAACAATAGCACCTAAACTTGAAGGATTTAGGTACACCTCATCTGCAGCGATGCTTTCTGACAAGGTATCAATTAAGTAAAAGACAGCAGGAAATCGCATCACTTTAAGCTTATCGTTGTGGATTTCAGTGTTCAGCTCAAACTCTTGCCTTTCTTTCTCTGTACGAATTCTTTTTAGTTCTGCTTCATGAGTAGCTTTTTGTGTAATGGACTTTTGCTCTTCAGCTTCACTTTTTGCTTTCTCTTTACGCTTTTCTGCTTCAAGCCTTTCGCTCTCTGCTTTTTCGGTCTCAGCAATTCGTCTACGTGTGTCAGCTTCAATGTTTCTCTTTTCAGCTTCTATTTCGATCTCAGCGATTTGGTCTTGCATATCGGCTTTCTTTGTGGCTTTGACTAACCGCCCTCGGTGTTCTTCTTTATCTATATCTAAGTCAACAGCACTTGAGTAGCGTCTTCCTTCGCAAGGAGATTGAGCTCTGTAAATCCAATGGTTTACCCAAGGTAACGCAAATAGGTAGAGCAGCGTTAGAGATGCAGGGCCTACAATGAAGTTTATTTCTAGTGGAGATAATGAAGCCGAAAAAGTCTCGATACGTGAGTTAACAGAGCCTACACCCCATATGAGAAGAACCAGCTTATCCCAGTTACAAAGCGCCCAAGATGTGAAAAAAGTGCCGACTACGGGGCTAGTTACTCTGGAGTCAATACTGGTGGCCATGGATTTAAAAAAATCTTTAACTATCTGCATGTTACGCTTCTAAGTTGAGGTGTTTAATACAGAGACTATTCTATGCTACAAAATGATGTGACTCAAAGGTGGTATGTGTAAGGTTTAATATGCTTCACTCTTTAGTTTCTATAAGCACACATTGTTCGAACCGCTCTTAAGGCGTAAAATCAGAACCAATTTTCTGGTACGGGTATTACCGTGCCACCAGCCTTATTTATAAGAATCGAAATGACTAAAAAACTCACCCTCCAGCAGCTTGAATCTTTCCTATGGGAAACCGCTGATATCCTTCGTGGCAACATGGATGCCTCTGAATTTAAAGACTATATCTTTGGCATGATGTTCTTAAAGCGCATGTCGGATGCGTTTGAAGAAGAGCAAGAGAAAGTCATTCAGTACTACCTAGACAAAGGTAAAACACAAGCTCAAGCAGAAGAGTTAGCAGATGATGAAGATGAGTACGATAGTACCTTCTATATCCCTGAGAATGCGCGTTGGTCTGCACTAAAAGACTTAAAGCACAACATTGGTGAAAGCCTCAACAAAGCGACAGAAGCGATTGAAGAACATAACCCATCCCTAGAAGGTGTGTTGGTGACCATCGACTTCAATATTAAGAACAAGCTGACTGATGCTAAGTTGCGTGATTTGCTCTCTCACTTTAGCCAACATCGTCTACGTAATGAAGATTTTGAGCGCCCTGATATGTTGGGAACGGCTTACGAATACCTAATCAAAATGTTTGCAGATAGCGCAGGCAAAAAGGGCGGGGAGTTCTATACCCCAAGTGAAGTGGTACAACTGCTGGTGGCATTGCTGAAACCTCATGCTGGTATGCGTATCTACGATCCAACAACGGGCTCAGGCGGTATGTTGGTTCAGACTCGAAACTATCTAAAACAACACGGTGAAAACCCTGCCAATCTGTCGCTATTCGGGCAAGAGATGAACCTGAATACGTGGGCGATTTGTAAGATGAATATGTTCTTACATGGCGTACAAAGTGCTGACATCCGCAAAGGCGACACTCTACGTGAGCCAAAGCATACCGAAGGCGGAGAGCTCATTAGCTTTGACCGCGTTATTGCCAACCCGCCGTTCTCACTAAAGAAGTGGGGTAAAGACGAGTGTGATAATGATGGTTTTGGACGCTTTCCTTATGGTACGCCGCCTAAAGATGCAGGTGACTTAGCCTTTGTTCAGCATATGATTGCTAGTACTAACAATGAAGGTATGGTCGGTGTGGTCATGCCTCATGGTGTGCTATTCCGTGGTTCAAGTGAGAAGGCGATTCGCCAAGGCATTTTGGAAGACGATTTGCTAGAAGCGGTGATCGGTCTGCCATCTGGCTTGTTCTATGGCACGGGTATTCCTGCTTGTTTGCTTATTATCAACAAGAATAAAGCGGCAGAACGAAGAGGTAAAGTGCTGTTTATCAACTCTGAACTTGAGTTTGAAGAAGGCAAAAACCAGAACAAACTGCGCCTGAAAGATATCACTAAGATTGTTGAAACCTTCGATAACTATGTTGATGTGAAGCGCTACGCGAAAGTGGTGAACTATTCAGAAATTGCCGAGAACGACTTTAACCTCAACATTCGCCGTTATGCGGATACCTCACCACCAGCAGAAATTTTTGATGTACGTGCGATTCTTCATGGTGGTATTCCTGCTCGTGAAGTGCATAACGAATATATTGAAGAAGAAATCCTTGAGGGGTTTGATATCTCTTTAGTGTTCGATAAAACCAACGATGATTACTATGCCTTCAAACCAAGCATTAAAAGTAAAGAGCAGATCCGAGAAGTTGCAGGTGATGTAGACGCCAAGGTTATCACACAACTTGAGCGTTGGTGGGATAAATACCAAGTGTCGTTGCATGAATTTGATAAGCAAGTAACGGAAGCTGAGCAAGTAATGCAAGGGTACTTAAAGGAGCTAGGTTATGAGTAATGTAGTTCCGGAAGGTTGGGCAGTAACATCAATTGGGGAGTTAACTAAGAAAGACTCGTTGTTTAGTGATGGGGATTGGGTTGAGAGTAAAGACCAAGACCCGAATGGTTCTAACCGATTAATTCAACTTGCTGATATTGGTGATGGTAGATTTATCAATAAGTCGTCTCGTTATCTAAACGACGAGCAATTTGAAAGACTAAATTGCACAACGTTGAGAAAAAATGATGTCTTGGTAGCACGAATGCCTGAACCTTTAGGAAGAGCATGTTTATATCCACTTGATAATGCTCGGGCGGCAACAATTGTCGATATTGCTATTATTCGTACTCCGAATGCTGATCATAAGTGGTTGATGTCGGCTATTAATTCTTCTGACTACAGAGCGGATATTGAGCTGAATGCCAGTGGTACAACTCGCACTAGAATTGCAAGAGGAGCGCTTTCGAAATTAAAGCTGATTGCGCCGCCCCTCCCTGAACAAAAGAAAATCGCCGCCATCCTTACCTCTGCCGATGACGTGATTGAAAAAATACAGGCGCAAATCGACAAGCTCAAAGACTTAAAAACAGGCATGATGCAAGAGTTACTTACTCGTGGTGTCGGTGTGGATGGTAAGCCGCATGCCGAGTTTAAAGACTCGCCAGTGGGTAGGATTCCGAAGGGGTGGGAGGTTCGGAAGATATCTGAACTATGTACTTATGTAGTGGATTGTGTGAACAAGACTGCGCCAGTAGTAGACTATAAAACACCATATAAGATGATACGTACAACTAATGTACGACATGGTCGAGTTGATACTGAGAACGTACGCTATGTTACGGAAGAAACTTATAACGCGTGGACTCGTCGGTTAACTCCAGAAAATGGCGATTTGATATTTACTCGTGAAGCGCCGGTTGGAGAGTGTGGGGTTTTAGAAGACTCCCGGGGAGTTTTTCTTGGTCAACGGACAATGATGTACCGCGCAGATCAAACTAAAACATCATCACATTTTTTATTGTATTCATTGATGAGTGAATATGGAAAGCAGCAGCTTGAAGATTTCAGTGGTGGTAGCACGGTGCCACATATGAGGGTTCCAGACTGCAGCAAGATCTTAATCAAATTACCGCCGAAAGAAGAGCAGGGTTTAATCGTTAATTCTTTAAAGAGTGTTGATGTGGCGATAAAAAACAAAGAGAAAAAACTTCAAAAAGTTAGCCATATGAAAAAAGCCCTTATGCAAGATCTTCTAACAGGCAAGGTTCGCGTTAAGGTCGAGGACTAACCATGAGTCGAGTACACTATTTCCAAAGATACTCCCAGAAAGAAAACGTTGTCACCAACAATACCTTGTTGCTGTTTTCTCGACTGTACAACCATAGTCCTGCAAGGTTTGAAGATTTCCTAAATGCCCTCAGTGGTGATGGAAACCTAACCTTTGATGTGGGTATGCAGTTTGCCCAGCAAGAAGGGAATACAAAAAGAAATAGTGTACCGGATGGCTTGATTACCCAGAAAAGCATCAAAGTTGTTATTGAGACAAAGCTATATGGGAATTACGGTTTATCCCAGCTATCTAACCACTTGGAGAGCTTTGAAAACGAAGATACTCAAGTGCTATTGCTTTTAGACCCACGCAAACCAAATGATGAATTCTTAACGCAAGTGATAAGTGACGTTAAGAGCTTCAACCAAGCAAACGATACGCAAGTGATTTGCTTGGCAACAACTTTCACTGAAATCATCAAAAACTTTGACTCTGTCTTATTGGACTACGATCTTGAGCTCCATGAAATCTTGGGTGACTATCGAGAGTTTTGTGATTCGATGTCATTGCTTCCTCGTGACGAGATGGTGATGAGGGCCATCGTTACGGGTTATACGTTCCATGAGAACATGGAGTTCGGGGTTTACTACGATCCTATTGATAGGGGATTCTCAAACCACGCTTATCTTGGCTTATACAAAAACAAATCTGTGCGTGGTATCGGTAAGCTAACCAAAATTGTTCATGCTGAATACGATAAAGAGACGGATGAACTTAACTTGGTGGCTTATCAAGAAGGCGCTGAAATAACCGAAGATGAGAAAAATCGGATAATTGGGGTGATGCGCTCTGCTGAGGAAGTGCATGGCTGGAACGTCTACACTGGGCATCATTTCTTTGTTGTCGATGAGTTTGTAGCGACCAACTTCAATAAAAGCTCTAAATACCCAATTCAGCGGTCTAAGTATTTCGATCTAGGAGAAGTGCTCGATATTGAAGTGCTACCAAGTGATTCTGAAATAGCCACAAGATTAACTGAAAAAAGCTGGAGTTAACGCATGGCAAATAATGAATTCGAAAAAGTAGAGGCGCTTGCGATTTTGCTCTGCCTGTGAGCTTTTTCTTGGCTATCGCTGTAGTCCTAGATAACCCCCTGAAACTTGGTCGAATATAAGTTAATATAACTTTAATGCTATTTTACGAGAGTAAACCTCATGAAACTCAATACATTATCTGTCAAAAACTTCCGTTGCTATAAGGATGAAACTTTCCAGTTTAATCCTCAAGTAAACCTCATAGTTGGACAAAATGCGACGGGTAAAACAGCTGTGTTGGATGCAGTATCGGTAGCGATGGCGACTTGGATATTAGGTTTTAAGAAGAAAAACGATCAAAAAAGCTTATACCCAACCGATGCCACTTTGTCATATGTTGAAAAAGAGGGAGAGTCTCAGTTTGTTGAGGCATGGCCGGTTTTGGTTTCTGCAACTGGAGTAGTTAAAGAGCAAAAGATTGAATGGGAGCGCTCTAAAGATTCACCGAAGGGGAACACTCGTTACGGCAATGCTAGTTCATTGATTGCTCTGGCAAAAAATTGCGATGAGCGGCTTTCGGAGGATATCAACCTTCCTTTGATCAGCTATTATGGCACAATGCGTTTATGGCAAGATCCAAAAGCCTCTAGAGCAAAGCCATCATTAACAAAATCAACAACCAAACCTTCTCGCCTAGATGGCTATAAGCATTGTGTCGACCCTCGTATAGCTTTAAAAGAGCTAGTTGCATGGTTTGCTCGCCAAGAGTGGCAAGCGTTTCAAGAAGGTAAAGAATCTACCATGCTTAAGGTTGTGCGTAAGGCGGTAATTGGCTGTATAGAGCATGCTGAGCATTTACGTTATGACCCAAAAAGAGAAGAGCTACTTTTAACCCTTAAAGATTCAGAACCACAACCTTTCAACTTGCTAAGTGACGGTCAACGATGTGTTTTAGCTTTGGTTGCGGACATTGCACAAAAAGCAGCGCGTCTTAATCCTCACTTAGGGGATGAGGTGCTTAATAAGACTGAAGGTATTGTTCTAATTGATGAGCTTGATCTACACCTTCATCCTAAATGGCAGCGTCATGTTATTGAAGACTTGCGGAATACTTTCCCTAAAGTGCAATTTATTTGCACAACGCACTCACCTTTCTTAATTCAGTCACTACGCTCTAGTGAAGAGTTGATCATGCTTGATGGCTTAGCACCAGCTCAACTAGCGAATAAGACTCTCTCGGATATAGCGGTAGGGATTATGGATGTTAACTCGCCAGATACGAGTAGCCGTTATGAAGAGATGAAAGGTGTAGCAACAGAATATTTGAAGTTATTAGATGAATCTGAATCAGCCCCTGAGGATAAACTTCAACAGTATAAAGAGAGGTTAGCAGAATCGATTGCTCCTTATGATGACAATCCTGCATTCCAAGCATTCCTAGAGATGCAGCGAGTTGCCAAATTAGGAGAGTAAGTTAATGCGACCAATAAGAAGAGACACTTCCCCGGAGGCTGACGATTATGATGATTATACCAAGGCAAAACCTGCGTTAATAGGTCGTTTAGGGAGTTATTGTTCGTACTGTGAGCGTCCAATAAAAACTAATTTGGCTGTGGAGCATATTCAACCTAAAGCTGGCGATGATGGACACCCTGAGTTAATTGGCAGGTGGACGAATTTTCTTTTGGCTTGTGTTAATTGTAATTCGACTAAGAAAGATAAAAAGGTCGACTTAGATAAACTATTAATACCAGATCGCGACAATACTTTTAGCTCCTTTCAATATACTGAGGATGGGAAAGTTTCGGTTTCTGAGGCATTGGCTACTCCAATCAGTGGATATGCAAAAGCAACTTTAGAGCTTGTTGGTCTTGACAAGAAAATACTCCGCGCACTCGATGCAAATGGCGTACAAGTTGAGATTGACCGTGTTTCTCAAAGGATGCAAGCGTGGGCAAAAGCTCAAAGTGCAGAAGCGATGATTCAACAGCAACCCCAAAATGACTTACTAAAAGAAATGGCTATTGGCTGGGCGGTTTCTGAAGGTTTCTTTAGTATTTGGTTGACTGTATTTGCAGATTGTCCTGATATGAAGCTTAAACTTGTGCGTGCATTCAAAGGAACTGAAGAGAGTGGTTGTTTTGATATGACAACAGGTGATTCAGTAACCCCAGCCCCAAATCCAGATGTACTTGCCCATGGCGGTAAAGTTTAAATCTCCTTTCTGTCTTGCAGAGAATATATTTTGGCAAATAACGAATTCGATAAGGTAGAAGCCCCCGCCATTGCTCAGTTAGTTAAGCTTGGCTGGACTTACGTACAAGGTAAATCCCTCTCCCCTGAACATGCAAATCAAGAGCGTACCTATCTACGTGACGTCATACTGGTGAAGCGCTTAGAGGCGGCAATTAAACGTATTAACCCTTGGATCAGTGAAGAAAACCTGCGAAAGGTATCTAGGGAAGTTACGCACCCCAATTTTGCTGCTTTGATGGAGTACAACCATGCTTTCTACCAAACCATGGTTAACTACCTATCGGTAGAGCAAGACCTCGGTAAAGGGCGTAAAGGGCAAACCGTTAAACTTATCGACTTCGATACGCCGCCCAACAACGAATTCTTAGTGACGAACCAGTTTAAAGTCGAAGGTGCACAAAACATTATCCCTGACATAATCTGTTTTGTTAACGGTATTCCTCTTGCTGTCATTGAATGCAAATCTCCGTACATTTCTGACCCTATGAGCCACGGAATAGACCAGCTTCGTCGTTACGCTAACCTACGTGAACAAGAAAATGAAGAAGGTGCGGCAAAGCTATTTTGGTATAACCAATTGATGGTTTCGACCTGTCGTGACCAAGCGAGAGTCGGTACTATTAGCTCCAGCAGTCAGCACTATGGTGATTGGAAAGATGCCTACCCATACAGTGATGAAGAGCTAGCTCAACAATCACTGCACGACAATGCAGTGACGTTTCGTTCTACCGTGGACGTTCAGCTTCCTGACGATGTTGTGGATGACAACTCCGAGGCAGAAAGCCAAGTTGAGTTCTTACAAGCTGCCGAAGAAAAAGCCACTTACGAAGTCCTGACTCGTGTAACAGCGCAGCAGCGATTAATAGCAGGCATTTTTAGCCTGGATAACTTCCTCGATATTCTGCAAAACTTCATCATCTATGAAACCGACGATGGCAAAATTAT
The DNA here is from genome assembly GCF_004551525.1 of Vibrio ouci. Taxonomy (GTDB): domain Bacteria; phylum Pseudomonadota; class Gammaproteobacteria; order Enterobacterales; family Vibrionaceae; genus Vibrio; species Vibrio ouci. The sequence continues at coordinate 18,525 of NZ_SATR01000038.1, forward strand.
TAAGAAAGTTGCACGTTATCAGCAGTATCGTGCCGTTAATAAGGTCATTCAGCGCTTAAAAACAGGTAAAGACCGCAGAGAAAAATCTGGCGTGGTGTGGCATACGCAGGGGAGTGGTAAATCTCTGACCATGGTCATGCTAGCGGTGAAGATGCGCCGTGACCCTGAACTGCAGCAATATAAGTTGGTATTCATCACCGATAGAACTCAGCTCGATGAGCAGCTCTCTGATACTTTCCGTGATGCGCAAGGTGAAACCGTTTATAACGCTGGCTCAGTGAATGAACTCAAAGAGCTACTAAAAAAAGACAGCTCAGATCTCGTTACGGCAATGGTTCAGAAGTTCTCTGATTTAGAGAAAGAACAAGAGAAACAGCCGAAAGCTGCAGAAGGGTTTAAAGATCTAAACCCTAGCGAAAAAATCATCGTATTGGCTGATGAGGCACACCGTACTCAGTTTGGTGGTCTTGCGATGACTATCAATGCTGCACTGCCTAATGCGCCTAAAGTAGGCTTTACGGGGACACCACTGCTTAAAACCCAGAAGATGGGGCAAGCATTTGGTGGCTATATTGACGAGTACAAAATCAACCAAGCAGTAGAAGACGGGGCGACTGTACGCCTGCTGTATGAAGGTCGAGAAGTTAAGTCTGAAGTTGCTGGAGAATCTCTTGATAAGTTGTTTGAAGAATACTTTGGTGAATACACAGAAGAAGAACAGCGCGAAATTAAGAAAAAGTACGGTGTAGAACGTGCCGTGCGTGAAGCGCCTGCACGCATCCGTTGGGTCTGCCTTGATCTGCTCAAGCACTATAAAGAGCGCATTCGTCCTGATGGCTTTAAAGCAATGATTGTTGTTGGTAGCCGCCATGCCGCTGCCGTTTTCAAAAAGACACTGGATGAGCTTGGTGCTCCGCCTTCAGAGGTGATCATTTCTGGTGACCACAACGATAAGCAGTATATCGCTAAGTACACCGACAAAGCACATCAAAAAAAGGTGATTAGTAACTTCAAAAAGCCTTTTGGTATGGATAAGGCTGGCACTGAAGAAAAGGACAAGAAGTTTGATAATACGGCGTTTCTCATCGTCAAAGATATGCTGTTAACTGGCTTTGATGCACCGATTGCACAGGTCATGTATATCGATAGAAAACTGCAAGATCACACATTAATGCAAGCCATCGCTCGTGTGAATCGTACATACAAAGGTAAAACTTGTGGCTACATCGTTGACTACTATGGTCTTGCAACGCACTTAACTGAAGCGCTTGATTTGTTTAGTAGTGAAGATGTTGAGGGGACGTATCAAAGCCTCAAAGACGAGGTACCGAAGCTTAAGGCGAAACATACCCGTGCAATGTCATTCTTTAAACACATTGATAGCGATGATATTGACGAGTATGTGCTCGCGCTTAAAGATGAAACTACTCGTGCTCAATTTGATGTAGCGTTCAAACTTTTTGCCAAACAGCTCAACGTAATATTGCCTGATGCGAGTGCTGCTCCTTTTATCCCAGATATGAAGTTGCTAGGAAAAGTACACAATGCATCGCGAACCATGTATCGAGATGCTGGTTTAGATATGCGTGAGATTGGTGAAAAAGTAAGACAGTTGGTCGATGAGCATATTTTGAGTACAGGGGTAGATCCTAAAATTCCTCCAGTGGACTTATTGGCAGCCAACTTCAAAGATACGATTAAGCCAAATAAATCAGATGAATCTAAAGCCTCTGAGATAGAGAGCGCTATCAAGCATCATATAACCGTTAATCTTGATGATGACCCTGAGTACTACCGTTCTTTGAGTCTGAGACTGAGGGATATTATCGAGAAGACGTCTGGTCAATGGGCTTTGCAGCTTGAGTTACTACTTGCAATGACAGATGACATTGGGTCAGCCCACCAGCAAGCCGCTCAAGATGTTGGGTTAAACGAAACAGAGTTCGCTTTTTACAATATCTTAATTGCCGAGGTGACTAACGCTAATGATGGCGATGTGATTGATGAAAGCGTCCATGAAGCTATTAAAGATACCACGCAAACTTTGGTCGCCATGTTAAATGAAGCAACGGAAATGATTGATTTCTTCGCTAAGCAAGATGAAGTTAAGCGGATGAAGAAAGAGATAAAACGCGCTGTGCTTGATCAGCCGTTTGGTGATAAAGCATTGGTTAGTGCTCTTCAAGAGCGTTTTATGGATCTCGCTAAGCACAAGTTCGGCAATAAATGATTGAGCAAAACATGACGAAAAAGCACCAGCCAGAGCTTATTCATACTGCCAGTTACAGTGTGCTGGTGGAGCGTACTTCAAGAAAGAAAACTGCATCACTTAAAGTTGATGAAGGGGAGGTGACTATCATCGTTCCCAAGTTATTAGAGCAAGAAAAAATAGATGAAATTCTTGCAGATAAGCATAGTTGGATAGTTGATAAGTTGGCTCAATATCAAGCTCATAGTCCCTCGTTAGCACGAGAATATGTATCGGGTGAGGCATTGCCATACCTAGGGCGTAATTATCGCTTAAAAGTGCTTACAGGTGATTTGGCACCCACTAAGCTGATGAATGGGCGCATCACTGTAACCGTGCCAGAACCTTCAACTCAAACGCACTATATTCGCAGGGCATTGGTAAATTGGTACAAGCGCCACGCTGACAAAAAGATTCGCGAAAAAGTGAGGCGTTATGAATCGCTGGTGGGTGTTGAAACTGGCGTCGTTCGGACTAAAGAGTTTAAGAGCCGCTGGGGTAGTTGTACCCCTTACGGTGATTTAGAGTTTAACTGGGTAATTGTGATGGCCCCTAACCGTGTAGTTGACTATGTGGTTATCCACGAGCTTTGCCATTTGCTTCATCATGATCATTCACCTCAGTTCTGGAAGGAAGTGGAGCGAGTCATGCCCGACTACAAAGAGAATAAAGAGTGGCTTAGAGAATTTGGGCATGGACTGTGCGTGTAGTCATATTTGTTTATATACCTGCGTAACAATAGATAAGTAATTAAATTTATATTATCCGTGGACTAAATTCACAAATTGGGTACTTAACTTAATTAGCTCTTAACTAAACAATATTTAAATCAGTTAATTAGATACAATTCATACTATTTTCATCGTGAGCTGAGGTCTAGGGTGAGTTACAAAGGTGTACGATTAGCTGAATTGATGACTTATGAATTCGGTCAAGTAGAAGGTGATTTCGAAAAGATAGATGAGCGTTCTTTGAGGTCAGCTATTCCACATGGAATGAGCTTTAAAGGTTTCTTGGATAGTCTCAAGCGCGGCGAACTAGCTTTATTGACAGATACTCCCTCTAATCCTGTTATGCAATACGATTCTATTAGTAAATCTTGGAGCATATCGTCCGGAGGACACGAAGCCCTCTCTCCAGAGGCTAAAAATGCGTTTATTGCCAGAAGTAAAATGTCTGGAGCCTCTGCTGGGGGGGCTGTAAATCGCAGCGCAGTTTATGAGCCCAATATCGAAGATACATACACACCAGAGCCAGCAAAACCAGATACCTCCGATGCTCCACCTAAGCTGAAGTATGAGTATTGTTTCGAAATCGCTTGTTCTGATGAGACCTTTAGAGAAAGAGTCGGGTGTTCTTTCCAGATAGCTAAAACCAAACAAGAAGATTTGATTGGACGTTGGCAGACTTCACCTACAGAACATGGGACAAAGTACACTGCACAGTTGGTATTCGACGAGCCTAAACAGCTAGTAGCGAAAGTTGCTTCGAGCTCCATGGGGGTTAGTGTCCCAGAGAATATTCAGGTAAAACCTATTGGGTCTGGTGTTGTCCGCGAAGCCTTTATACCTATAATTCCATCCGTTCAATTAGGGGAACGATTAGGCCTACCAACGGAAGGTTATTATTACCACTTCCATAATGGGAGGTTAGTCCAAGAGTACAAACTGTTAGGCGACAAAAAATGGGCGTTCTATGCTACTCGTTCTAGGCATGACAAACTCGATGACGAACAAGGCTACAACACTTACCAAAGTGCAATTTTAGTCTTTTGGAAATTAGGTGGCACAGAGGTTGAAGATCAGAATCTAGTCTACCTTGAGAAACAAATTACCCGAGAAGAGTTGGATAGCCTAAGTAAAGATTGGCTATCTGAGCATGGTGTCCAGCTCAATATCAAAGAATTACTTAATGCTCCGAAACAACCAATCATTGAAAGAGCACAAGTCCAACTAAACCCAAATGTTGAAGTGGACGACACCCCAAAAACACATACCGTCAGGATTGATCCGCAAACTAACCAACGTGAATCTTGGAGTGTCATAGCCGAGCTTCACAAGTTATCGGCGAAGCAATTGCTGGAATACAATCCAAATTACAATGCCGATCCTATGTCGCTAAAAGTAGATGACATTCTGACGGTGCAACAACCTGCCAAACATAATACTACAGAGCAAGTTGAGCGTAACCAGCCCCCCGTAGAGCCAGAAACCTATAACCATGCAGCGAACTCTCACTATACGTATAAGGGGGATTTTCAAGGAACGTCCATCACACCTATCAATAACGAAGGGATGTTAACTAATGACGTAACCGTGGTTAACTTGGCTTCAATTTCTCCTCAAGATGTTGACGATGTGTATCTTGTCTTCGCTGATAAGAAAATGAGCATTGAAGACTTTGCTCAAGAAACATATTTATCGAAAGATGAAACGATTATCGAGCATGTTTTGTCTTCGAACCCTCATCTTAAGCGTAGCTTCAGTCAGATCATCGAAGGTATGCCGTTAGTCGTCTCTCCATGGATTGAAAAGCACCCAGACGAAGAACTCGCCGTTAACCAAGCCGATGACCTCATGGATGAGTTTCTAAAACTTTCCAGCGAAGAGAAAAAATGGTTTGCAGAGCACCACGAAACTGCAACCAATGCTTTGCTTGTTTCTGCCACATCGGGGTTGGACATCTATCAAGGCACCGCGATTTCAACTGAACTAAGTGACTTTAACCTCAATCATGTTGTCGCAGGGGCTGGTGCTGTAGTGGCAGGAGCACAGGTTCAAGGGGATAAACTTAGCAAACGGATGAAATCATTTGCTGAATATTCCCGCTATGTCGCTGAAAAAACTAAAGGTCTGTCTGGGCAAGCGCTTTATTCAAATACTGAATATAAAGCATGGCGTAAAGAATCAAGGGTGTTTCAGAGTGAAATGAAGTCAATTCTTTCTGAAGTTGGAAAACCCGGGTACATAAAGAACATTCAGGCCAAACGTATCAACAACTACCTCAATGTTGGTAAGCGTCAGTTGTATCGTGCAAAAGACTTCTCTAAAGCCATATCAGGCATTGAAATGACGGCGCTGTACAAGCAGGCTATGTCATTTAGTAAAATGGCGTCTACAGCAAGTTGGTTGGTTGTAGGTGTTGGTTTATATGGCAATGCGAAGGATGTTTATCAAACTTGTGAAATGAATGGAGTAATAAGCGAAGCATGTGGTCGCTCGACGACTAGGAACGTCATATCTGGCGGGATAAACGCCGCAGCGGGTTATGCCATAGGTTATGGGTTGAGTTTAATACCAGTTACGGGAGGCTTATCCATTGTTTTGGTTGGTGCTGGAGCATTTCTGTGGGGAATGCAAGGTGGTGAAATCTCTAATCAAATTGGATCAACTATTGAGGAGCTAGTCTTTGAGTGACCTAATTACTAAATATGCAGCCATCATTGCTGGGGTTTGTGTAATTCCATTTTTTATAACAAATGCCTACTTAACTATTAAGTTAAGGCCGAGAAAATACGAGTTAATACAATTAATTTATCAAAGCGCTCCTGAGAAATTTAGAAGTCGAGCTTTATTAGTCATGGAAGCTCACATGTCTTGGGTCGCTGGTAGTGCGTGTAGTTATATTTGGTTCGTATACCCAATGCTACGTTTCGCATGGGGTATACCGGCCTCTGCTATATCTCAATGGCAAAGTGATATAAAGAAAGCATTAGGCCCAACCTATAACCTCTACTGGATATCTACAATGTTACTCAATGTAACTTTTGCAGGTTTAGCCATCTTTATCATTAATGAATACGTTATTAGTAAGTTTGTGTGATTGTTAAGTCAGAGTGTCTTCATGAGATAAGTAACTGAGGTAGACTTGACTGTTTTTTGCCCACCTTTCCATTTGTTCTCTGCGTGTTTATTGGACTGCTGCTTTGATATTCATGAAGTCTGGTTTATCAAAGCATTGTTGGTGATTGCAACCTTGTAGAGTTCGGTGAATAAAATTTAGAAAATGACTAAGAGCGCGTCGGTTATTGTGCAGTAGATCTAGCTCTTTGGTTTCAGTAGGTATGCGCTTGTACGCTTTTTCAAGCTCTGAAAGTATGTAAGGAATTTCTCCGTCATAGAGCCTAACTCCTGAGACGCATTCCCCATAAGTTGAATTGAAGTCGTTTTTACTTGCAATAGCAACCAAGCAACGTTCAATGTGTTTCTTTAACTGGACGCTTCGCTGATCAACCATGCTTTCAATAGTAATACAGCACGAACGAGCCATGAACTGACAGGATGTATTGCCATTGAGTCGATACTCTCTTTTGTAGTGTAAGTAAACTTTTGTTATTTCGCTTGTGAGCTCTAAAGCCTCTTCAACTAGCATTCTTTTCATTCTTGTATTTCCTTTTGTTTTATTTTGTGGCACGCGCGGAGTTTGTTCACTCTTCATCCCAGCCAAAGAAATCAGCAAGTAAAGCGCTTTGGTCGTCATCATTATGTCTTTCGTATGCGCTTCTTGGGGATGCAAGGAACATAAAGCAGTATGTATCAGAGCGGTCTGGAGATTTGATATTGTATTTTTCTCGCATTTCCTTTTTAGAGGTAACAACCCACTGCCCTGCTTCATTGATGAAGACAGGAAGCCTACTCATTTGGTCCTTGGTCATTTCACTCGGGTCGATTTTCATACGTCCAGTTTTGACTGCATTTCGCATCATAATATGGCTATATGCGCGTTTGTTTATGAAACGACTTTTGGCGTCATTATTAAAAACAGGCTTTCCCCAGCGAACCTCTTGAGTGTCTATGCCTAGTTCTCTTACTGTCTTTACAGTGGAAAAACCAACTCCATCACCATCAATTAGGACTGTAATGTTTTGGCTTTGATATGGTTCTATGGCCTTTTGAATTTCATAGGCAAAATCGATCGGGTCGATATCTGGACTCATTTCTAGAATTTGGTGTGACTCCACCAGCCTATGTTCTGGTGATTCGAGAGATACTTTACAGATATTTATTACGGACTTATCTCGTCCGTTGCCAACATCACAGGCAGCAACCCATCCCCAATCTTCATTCTGTAGTTCCACCTTAGTTCTAGAAGAGCGCTCACAATCAGTTCTGCTTAGAAGGTATCCTTCCATGCTGTCAGGGAATCGACCGAGGACTTTTATCTGATACTCTGCTGCATCCTCGCCACCGTAAGAGAGTAGTTTCTCTCCAATGAACTCAGGTGTTACCAGAGGAGATTCTTCCGAGCTAAGCGTGATGGCAGTCCATATGCCGTCGGGATTGTTAGGTGTTTTTGCTAGGCGGTGGTGAGTATCGTAGAAGAAGCCGGAACTACGAGTAGGTTGACTTAACAGACACATATTGTTGTGAGTTTCAGTTAATGCTGAACTCAGTACCTGTAAAGCCTTATCAGGAAGTCCACTTGCTTCATCTACAACAACTAGGTAAGTGTGGCAGTGTTCACCAGCAAGTGCCTCCTCTTGTCCTAAACGAGCTGATTTAGCTATACAGCTCCAGACACCTTTGTAACCAACGGCAAAGAACTCACGTTCATTCAGTTCAAAATAAGGAACTAACCAAGGGACGGTATTACATATAGTCCTGAAGTTGATTTTGATATATTTCCAGATTACGTTTCTAACTTGTGCTGCGTTGTTGGCTACTACGACAACACGACTTTCTGGGTGCAGAATGATGAATGCCAAGATCATTATACTCGTCATATCACTCTTGCCCGTTCCGTGGCCGCTAGATACTGATACTCTAGACCCTTTTTCTTGGACCGCTTCTATGATTTTTCTTTGTTGCCATGTTGGTTTCTTCTTGGCTATGACCGCTGCAAAGCCCACCCAGTCTTGTTGGAATTGCTTTATCAGCTCTATGTAGCGAGGATCAGACAGAGCCGTTCTTATCTTTGTCATATCTAACTCGCTTGATTGGAGTCTGTAGCATTTGATGAGTTAAAGAAGTGGTCAGCAATCCGTTTCTTCTCTTTTTGAATAGCTTCTTCTCGTTTACTTCGAAGCTGCGCTTCTGACGCAGTCTCCTTCCAATATTCAGTAAGTAGCTGTTGAATCTCTTCTCGATTGTATTGCGTGTCATCCACCTCTAATGGAGCACTTTTAATATCGACTTCAAGTTTTTTTATGATATAGAGTGGTGGTAGTCCCAGGTTGTTAACTTCAAATTGGTAAGCAACTTCCGCTGCGGAGCATTCGCCTACATGAAATCGTTTGAGCCAACGATTCTTTAGGCGTCGTTCCTTTGGGTCTGGCTCTGAGTTTAATACGATTGGTGACTCTAGAGCTTTTTGTATTTGAGGTACTAATTTGGAGGCGCGATCGGCGCAAGATAGTGCAACACTAAGAGCTGTTGCAGATTCTCCTTGTTGACAGAGATCTTGGATTAGTTGTTCACCCATAACTGCGATGTTTGATAGCTGACCTTTGAGGATACCAACTTCAAAGCCGAGATCGTTGTCTGTCATTGCGGTAAGTAAATCAGGTGATATTTTCTTTGAATATCCACCGTGAATCAATGCAGCGTTATTGTTTTTTTTGAAGCGAGAGCGCTTGGTAACAGGGTCTAGTTCGAAGTCTTTTCCTTTAACCGCTCGTGACTTAACTACTATTTCTTTTTTCATAGTCGTAACTATTGCTTGTATCGGGGGATAAGAGTCCCCCTTACATTTTTAATTTGTTGGTTGTCTAAGAGAGATATGGCTGCACGAAAATGCTTGGTAGCGAGTTTTCCTTTGCGGATAACAGCTTCCAATTATATTTATCATGCATTTAGCCGTACTCCTGCTTGTCCATGCTTTTCCTTGTAGAACTCCGCTGGGCACGAGTAATACTTTCCATCCTGTGCTAGGTATGCTTGATTAGGGTTCGAAGAATTACGTGATGTACTAGTCTTACTCGGATTATCCGTTAGCATTGTAGTGTTAAGCTTGTATAGGTTGCTTGTCGGTCCCGAGGATGAATAGCGTCGTTTTTTAGTAATTAGTTTTAGCTCTTCAAGTTTTTTGATAGCTCGCTTAATTGCCGACTCACTAAAACCAGTGATTTGAGCGAGTGTTTTAATTGAAGGAAAGCATTGGAACTTACCATCGGCAAAAGTGCTTAAATGTACAAGAGTCGTTTTCTCTATGCCTGAAAGACCAAGGGCTAAAGCTTCAGTCATCAAGTATCTATTCGTGGCTGTAAATTGAGTCATCTGGTATAATCCCTTTCACTGTACTGCATTGAGTTTGACGGCTTCGTATGCAGTGTATTGATTGGGCCATAGTGATACTTTTGTTGTCACTGTGGCCTTTCTATATGGTCCTGTGAGTATCTAGTTGGTGGCTAACGGACCTATTAACAAACCAACTAATAAACCAAATAACAGTACTTACATTACTGTTCTGCTTTGAATCCATTCATTGATCTCAGAAAGAAACCAGCCGACAGAGCTGCCATTAGGTGTTAGTTTTCGACGTTTGGGGAATTGACCTTTCTTTTCCATCTCCCAGCAAGTTGTGCGTGATATTCCTGTAATAGCTAAGCGTTCTGATTCGCGAATTATTCGTTCTGAATTCATGTATCCCCCTTGGATAGGTGTGCTGTTTTGTTCGGGGGTATTCTGTGATGTATTGGGAAGAGAGAAAATAGACGCTATATACAGCGTCATATTTTTAATTTTTAACTACTTGAATTTTAGTAATATTTTTTCTTTGTAGTCGTTGTCGAGATATGTCGCGTAGTCTAATTTGAAGGTTGTTTTAAATTTCTTAGTGAGAGAGGAAGGCCTTCCTTTTTTTGTCGCCTCTGGGGGGATGATCAGGTTTTTCTTGAGGAACGCCGCGAGTTTCTCTTTAGAAATCGTTGGCTTACTATTTTCTTCAAATAGTTCAATAACCATCTCGCAGAGTTGACCGACTTGTATGGTGCTATTTTCAGGATCGTTGTAGAAATGTTGTGCTATGTCTGCAGCCGTAAGCTTTTGATAGCCATTAGCTGTCCATTGGTTTTTTTTGGCTGTTTTAGATTTTGTATAGGTAGACTTTTCAGCGTCCGCCACATAAGGCTCATCTATAACCCATTGGTTATGGGACCCTTTGAGTTCTCCTAGTTTATAAACAAAGCAGAGAAGCTTATCCAATGCCAAAAGTTGTGCCTCTTCAAGAGGAGCAGAGAAGTCAGCTAATTCACTTGAAATAATATTCACAAAATTGATTTGGCTTTCAGTTACGAATGCTCTTTTATCTGACACTGGTGAGTCTTTTTCATATTCGCGAAGTTCTTTAAGTAGAGATGGTAGTCTTTCTATAAGGGTCTCAAGTTCAGTTAGAAAGTTGAATTCATCGCCATTCATGGTTCTAGGGAGAAGCAGATGAGCCCTTCCTTTAAACCCATTAGTCTTATTTGGGGTCATATTCTAATCACCTATAACTCTGAGGTTTCGAGTAGAGAGAGTATTATTGGAAAGGCCTCTAGTTGCGGCTTCAATATATTCACTCCACCAGCACATTACTGGGCGACGCTGCTCTAAGTAATCGGTGCGGTTGTAGGCTCGACGTACCTCATTTCCATCCACGTGGGAAAGCGCGGCTTCTATTACGTCAGGGTTGAAGCCTTGTTCGTTTAAAGCGGTACTAGCAATTGCTCTCAATCCATGTGAAACCAGCTTTCCTTGGTAGCCCATTCGTTTGATGGCCGCGTTCGCTGTTTGGGAGTTTGTTGGTTTTCTTGGATCCCTATCTGCAGGAAATATAAATTCTCTATGCCCACTAATAGGCTTCATAATGTTAAGGAGTTCTAACATTTGAGGGGTTAGGGGAATTGAGTGCTCACGTCGACTTTTCATCCTTTCTGCTGGAACGATCCATGTGCTCTTGCCCCAGTCAATCTCAGACCATCTAGCACTTGATGACTCATTTGGCCGAGTCATAGTATGCAGTTGCCATTCAATTAAGCACCTTGTCGTGAGCTTAATACTCGCTCTAGATAGAGTCGTCATAAATTGAGGCAACTCTTCTGGGGTGATAGTCGGCATGTTTTTCTTTTTTGGAGCATGAAAAGCGGAGTGGATTTTGCTCAATGGGTTTGAATTTACAATTCCTGTGTTTACAGAAAAGTCCATAACTTCGTTGATGCGTTGACAGAGGCGTTTTACAGTTTCTAGTGACCCCTTCGCTGCTATTGGTTTAAGTGTGTTGATGGTTTCAATAGCGGTGAGTTTGCTGATAGGCAATTTGCCCAACTTAGGGAATACGTGTAGCTCGAATGAACGCCAGATGTCTTTAGCATAGTTTTCAGACACAGTGGAGCTTTTCACCGCCATCCAAGATTCAGAGACTTTTTCGAAGGTATATTCGAGTTCCGCGAGTTTTCCTTGTGTCTGCTGTTCCTTGTGCTCTCGGGGGTCAATTAGTTTTGCTAAAAGAGTTAAAGCTTCGAGCCTTAGCTTTCGTGCATCAGAAATACTAATTTCGGGGAAACTACCAAATGAGATATTGGTGCGCTTTTTGGTGTAAGGCTTTTGATATTTAAAAAGCCAAACTTTGCTACCGGATGGGCGGACACTAAGCATTAATCCTTGTCCATCGCTCAGGGTGTACTCTTTCTCTCTTGGTTTTGCTTTGTTAACTTCGGTAAAAGTTAGAGGTTTTACATTTCTTGCCATTCTAATGCTCCGTGAGTGGTACTAAAAACGGCTTAGTACCAAGATGCTTAGTACTAAATTCGCCTTGGTACATTTCTTGGTACCAAGTTTTACGAATCTAGCAAAACAACCTCGAACATTATAAATACAAAAAGCCCCGCTAGGCTAGGGGCTTAGCGGGGCTTTCAAACGTTCTAGAACGTCTTCGTATACGAATTTGGTGGAGCTGGCGGGAGTTGAACCCGCGTCCAAAAACCATTCATCATTGGTACTACATGCTTAGTCGATCTTTAATTTCACCAGTGACCTGCGAACCGACACGCCAGCCAAAGGCTATCCTGAATTAAAATTCGCCGTTCATCTCTCAGGCGGGAGAATCCGGGCTAGCGCGTTTGGGTTTGATCTCTCGTTGGTCCCCGTCTTACGTGCGGAAGCTAGGGCGAGAGAGCTCTGAGCAGGTTATTAAGCTGCTAGTGCGTAGTTTTCGTCGTTTGCGACTATTTTTTTGCGGCTTTTTACGTGGCCAACCGCCCCACGGCATGCACCTCAGACTTCAAAATTCCTGTCGAATCCTAAATCAGCCCCGAAGTGTTACTCGCATAGTACCAGAAAAGTGTAACCTGTCTAGACTTGTGCGTTTAAGTGCTCAATATTAGCGCAATGAACTCTTCATTACGCGCGCTTTTTCACGAGCCCAATCTTTTTCTTTAAGATCAGTACGTTTATCGTGCAGCTTCTTACCTTTCGCGACACCAATTTTGATCTTCACCCAAGAGCGAGACCAGTATAGTGAAAGGGCAGCTAGCGTCATGCCTTCGCGGTTGATACGACCTAATAGGTTGTCCAGTTCGCGGCGGCTCATAAGTAGTTTACGTACACGAGTCGGGTTAGCGACAACGTGCGTAGATGCTTGTTGAAGTGGAGTGATGGTCATGCCACTGACAAAAGCTTCACCGTCACGCATAAAGACGTAGCTTTCTGCGATATTCGCTTTGCCTTGACGAAGTGACTTAACTTCCCAGCCTTGTAGCTCCATGCCGGCTTCAATTTCATCGTCGATAAAATATTCGTGGCGAGCTTTCTTATTCAGAGCGATGGTATTGCTACCCGCTTTTTGTTTAGATTTTTTCTTTGCCATAATAGCTGCATTATACGGTTAGGATTTAAGTTAGGAAATCCCTTTATTTGCGCTGAGTGCAAATAAAAGTAAAATTGCATCATGCTTGAGGTTCGAGCAGATGTTAAGAGGAATCAATATGAAGCAAGTCAGCCGTTCTGCACTGGTGTCATTTAGTGCCGAGCAGATGTTCAATCTAGTGAATGATGTAGCCAGCTACCCAGAGTTTCTACCGGGTTGCTCAGGCTCGCGTGTGATTGAGTCGAGTGCAGGAGCTATGGTCGCTTCAGTTGATGTAGCAAAAGCAGGGATTAGCAAAACATTTACCACGTCGAACGAGTTAGTGGATTGCGAGGCAATCATCATGAACCTTGTTGATGGTCCTTTTAAAACCCTCAAAGGCGGTTGGTTCTTTACGCCACTCGATGAGCAAGCTTGTAAAGTTGAGCTGAAACTTGAATTTGAGTTTTCAAGCAAGATGATCGAAATGGCATTTGGTAAGGTTTTCAATGAATTGACTAACAATATGGTCAATGCATTTACTAAGCGTGCAAAACAGGTGTACCCAGCTTATGAGTATTGAGTCTGACATGATTCATGTTGAGGTGGTTTATGCACTTCCTCAAGAGCAGCGTGTGTTTACGCTGGTGGTCAATAAAGAGATGACGGTAGAAGAGATCATCGCGCAATCAGGCGTGTTAGAGATCTACCCAGAAATTGACCTAAAAGAGAACAAAGTCGGTGTGTTTAGTCGCAATGTGAAATTGAACGCGACCGTTCACGATAAAGACCGTATTGAGATTTATCGTCCTCTTTTGGCTGATCCAAAAGAAATTCGTCGTAAACGTGCTGAACAAGCCAAGGCCTCTGGCGCTGCTGACCCTGTGACAGGTGGCAAGAAGAATCCGCTGAGGAAGGAAGGTTAGGCTAGGGAGAGCGGGCAGCACCCTACGAGGTGCGAGAACACTACGTTCCGAGAGTCGAGACTGGACAGTGCCCTTCTAGAGTAGAGTGACGCTATATACCGTCATTCCCTAGACTGACGAAGGAGGAGTAGGGAATCTCCATAGGCCATCGACTTGCTTTAAGAGATCCCCAACTCACTCATTCTTCGTTCTTGAGGATGACAGCTTAATTTATTGAAATGAAAAGGGTTGATGCTTACACATCAACCCTTAATTTTTTCTCGATTAGTGATGACTTGTTCGATTAGTTAATACTTTCGAAAAAATCAGAACTTGCTGGGAAGTCTCCGGCAATATCAACTAACTGGCCGTTGCCATTGAAGTTGACGATAAGGTTCTTCTGGATCGAATCGTTGTGGCCTTCAGTGTGGTGATAAATGTAGTACCACGTATCTGGGTAGCCATTTTCGACCAACATAGGTGAGCCCATGACGTAACGAACTTGTTCTTTAGTCATGCCAAACTTCAACTGCTCTACAGCAGATTGCTCAACATAGTTACCTTGGTTGATATCAATACGATATACCAGCTTTTCTAGTAGGGAGCAGCCTGTCAACATTGTCATAGCGAGTGGTACTGCGATAAGCCACTTTTTCAATTGCATACTTAAATTCTTGTAACTGATAAATTCTCAAACTCAGCCGATAATAAACAAGCTAGGCGCTAAAGTAAAAAGCTGAACGTGTTTTGAATTGTTTCAGACCATGATTTTTGAATTTGGTTGCAAAGTCGAGTCAAAATTCTTAAACAAAAGGAACTTTGACTCGATGTGTTGAAGATTATGCAGCGATTAGGAGCTCTTTCGCATTGGCCAGTGTCGAATCGGTGATTTGGCTACCGCCGAGCAAGCGAGCTAACTCTGATACACGTTGTTCGTTATCTAGGCGGCGCATTTGTGTTTCGGTCTTGCCTGCTTTGGTTTGTTTCGCGACAAAGAGTTGTTGGTGACCACAGCCCGCAACTTGCGGTAAGTGGGTTACACACATTACTTGCGTTGATTCACCTAGCTTACGTAGCATTTTACCGACGACTGCGGCTGTTGGGCCACTGATACCGACATCCACTTCATCGAAGATAAGACTTGGTGTGTCGACTTTTTGCGCGGTAATGACTTGTATTGCAAGAGAAATACGTGACAGCTCTCCGCCCGAAGCCACTTTAGCGATAGGCTGCATCGGTTGACCTGGGTTGGTTGAGACCACAAAGCACACCGAGTCCATACCAAGTGGTGAAGGGTGTGTACCTTCATTGTTCACTTCAATACTAAACTGGGCTTTTTCCATACTCAGTTCATGCATACTTGCCGTAATAAGCTTATTGAGTTCTTTCGCGTAACGCAGACGAGACTTGTGTAGTTTCTCTGCTGCGGTTAGGAAGCTTTGGTATTTTGCCTCAACTTCTTGTTCTAGCTCTTCAAGTTTTTCATCAGAACAATCGAGCGCTTCAATCTGGCTGAGCAAGTCTTGATGGTGTTGGTATAGCTCGTCAGGCATAACGTGGTGCTTTCTTGCCATCGACATCACTTTAGAGAAACGCTCTTCAACATAAGCCATGCGCGCAGGGTCAACATCGATATTATCAAGGTAATTACGCAGCTCACTGTTGGCTTCTTCAAGCTGAATGATCGCTTCCGCCACCATATTTGGCAGCTCTGCGAGTTTTTCGTCGAGCTCCGCTAATTGAATTAGGGAGTGATTGGCTGTTTGCAAAATACCAAGCGCGTTAACTTCTTCACCTTCGTAAATAAGTTCGATCGCTTGTTGGCAAGTAGAGGCAAGCTCGCCGCTGTTGGATAGGCGTTTATGTTCTTGTTCGAGTTCTTCATATTCGTCCTCTCCAAGTGATAGCTCGTTTAGCTCTTTGATTTGGTATTCAAGTAGCTGCTTTTGAGCCAAGTTTGCTGCGCTGTTTTCTTTTAGCTGCTTGAGGTTGTTATCTGCCTGTCGCCATGACTGGTAAGTGTTACGAGTGCTTTTTAACAGATTAGAATGCCCTGCGTATTGGTCAAGCATGGCCATTTGGTATTCGCTTTTCATCAATTGATGATGCGCATGCTGACCGTGGATATTGATCAGTAGCTGCCCTAAAGATTTAAGTTGAGAAAGGGGGACAGGGCTGCCATTGATGAATGCGCGAGAGCGACCTTCTTTGCTGATGATGCGGCGCAAAATACAGTCGCTACCATCCAGTAGGTCGTTGTCTTCTAACCAACGAGTGGCATTAATATTGTTCTCTAAAGAGAAAGCGGCACTGACTTCGGTTTTTTCTTCACCTTGTCGCACCATGCTGGCTTCCGCGCGCCCGCCTAAACATAAACCAAGAGCGTCAATGGCGATGGATTTACCCGCGCCTGTTTCACCCGTGATGGTCGTCATTCCTTTGGATAGCTCTAGCTGTAGAGACTTAACAATTGCAAAATTATTAACACTTAGATGAGCCAGCATTTTGTTGTACCTGTTTAAATGAACAATACTGTATATAAGATCAGTATATACTGTTTCTTTATACAGTAAAGTGACAGGTGAAAATTTTTGTGAAGAGGATCTAAACCCTGCTGGGCGAGAGCACCGTCATTCCATAGAGCGACGAAGGAGTGAGTAGGGAATCTCTTAGCATTTTCGACTCGCTTTAAGGGATTCCCAACTCGGTCGAACCTCCCTCTCGGGAATGACAGCGAGAGTGTATTTAGAGTTGTCATTCCATAGAGCGACGAAGGAGCGAGTAGGGAATCTCTTATGATTTTCGACTCGTTTTAAGGGATTCCCAACTCGGTCGTGCCTCCCTCTCGGGAATGACGGGGGAGTGTATTTCGGAGTGTCATTCCATAGAGCGACAAAGGAGGGAGTCGGGAATCTCTTATGATTTTCGACTCGCTTTAAGGGATTCCCAACTCGGTCGTGCCTCCCTCTCGGGAATGACGGGGGAGTGTATTTCGGAGTGTCATTCCATAGAGCGACAAAGGAGGGAGTCGGGAATCTCTTATGATTTTCGACTCGCTTTGAGGGATTCCCAACTCGGTCGTATCTCCCTCTCGGGAGTGACAGCGAGAGTGTATTTAGAGTTGTCATTCCATAGAGCGACGGAGGAGAGAGTAGGGAATCTCCAAAGGGTTGGCATCTTAGTTCTTTTTTCCAACTTATTCGTTAGACATCCAATCTATCATTGGTAACGCTAATGTTCGGATGGAGGAACTCGAATTGAAACAACCTGCGGTATACATATTGGCCAACGAATCAGGTAGCTGCTTGTACATTGGTGTGACGAGCAATTTAAAAGCGCGGATATGGCAGCACAAAAATAGCAGTGTCGATGGATTTAGTAAGCGGTATAACATTGACCGTTTGGTCTACTATGAACTTTATCTTGATATCACAGACGCCATCAAGAGAGAGAAACAAATGAAAAAATGGAAGCGAGAATGGAAAGAGAGTTTAATCGCTGAAACGAATCTGAGTTGGGCCGACCTATACGACACTCTTTAAGAGATTCCTGACTCTGTCGTTCCTCCATCTCAGGAATGACAGGACAAATGAGCTTATCCTGTCATTATTCATCGAGTACTTAAAACAACTTACTCGACCAGCCGAGCTTGTTACGCAGTACGTGGTAGTAGCTGTAATCTTTCGGGTGGATCAGCTTGAGCACATTTGGGCTCTGGTAGATATGCACTTCATCGCCTGGTGACACAGGTAACGAAACCTGACCGTCACAGCCAACTTCTTGCGTGCCGCGGTTATCTGGCGACACAATCAACTTAATATGGCGTTTGCTATCTACCACTAGCGGGCGGCTTGATAGCGTGTGCGGGAACATCGGCACCAATGAAATCGCATTCAGGCTAGGGGATAGAATAGGACCACCACCAGATAGTGAGTAAGCCGTCGAGCCGGTTGGCGTCGATACGATCAATCCATCGGCACGCAGTGAAAACGCAAAGCTATCATCGATGTACACTTCGAACTCAATCATATGCGCGACTTGCCCTGGGTGAAGGACTGCTTCATTTAATGCCGCGTTATGACTTTTTACTTGCCCATGGCGATGAACTTCCGCTTCAAGTAGAAAACGCTCTTCTTCAAAAAACTCACCTTCTAGCACTTTTTTGAGTGACGTTTGGAAGTCTTCAGGGTTGAGGTCGGTAAGGAAGCCAAGATTGCCGCGGTTGACACCGATAACCGAAATATCAAAGCGAGAAAGAACACGAGCTGCGCCTAGCATATTGCCATCACCACCCACGACGATAGCAAGGTCGGCGCTGCGGCCCAATTGAATCAGACTGGCAAAGTCATCTTTTGGAATATCATCTAAGATTTCGCTTAGGCGGTCGTCGATATAGACCTTATAACCTTCTGATCTCAGCCAAGTATAGAGCTCTCGATGAGTCGCAATAGCTTGCTGATCTCTTGGTTTTCCAATGATGGCGATCACTTGAAAAGGTTTTTTCATAGGTTTTACGTACCAAATAGGCTTGAATCGTCAATCTTCATCCCCATAATAATGGCAAGTTAGCTATTTATGCGAATTTTTGTGTATCTCAATACGATAAACGTGATGTATTGAGTACCAATAGATGTGAATTCTGGAGATATCATGAGCAACGAAGAAAACAAAGTTACTGAAGAAGAGCTGGATCAAATCATCCAAGAGGCAGAGAAAGTAGAAGCTGCGGCTCAAGAAGCGGAAGCTGAGCTTGAGGAAGTTGGTGATGAGAAAGACGTTAAGATTGCTCAACTAGAAGCGGCTCTACTTTCAAGCGAAACGAAAGTAAAAGAGCAGCAAGACGGTGTGCTACGTGCAAAAGCTGAAGTAGAAAACATGCGTCGCCGTACTGAAACTGAAATTGATAAGGCGCGCAAATACGCTCTAAACAAGTTTTCAGAAGAGCTGTTGCCAGTTATTGATAACCTTGAGCGTGCTATCCAAGCGGCAGACACTGAAAATGAAGCAGTAAAACCACTGCTTGAAGGTGTTGAACTGACGCACAAAACGTTTGTTGATACGGTTTCTAAGTTTGGTCTAAAAGAGATCAACCCAGAAGGTGAAGTATTCAACCCTGAACTGCACCAAGCGATGTCAATTCAAGAAAGCCCTGACCACGAGTCAAACACAGTTATGTTCGTTATGCAGAAAGGCTACGAGCTAAACGGTCGTGTAATTCGCCCAGCAATGGTTATGGTAGCTAAATAATTCTACTTAGATCTAAGTTTTGAAAAGAGAGTCCTACGGGGCTCTCTTTTTTTATGTGCTAGAAAAAGACAAATAGAGCCAATATAAATGATTGATGTAGGGAATAATTTCGCTACATAAGTTTAATATAAAATTTATTTCCAATGAGAAAGTTGTAACACTATCGTAAACAAAGTCTTTATTTTGTAACCTTTGTGTGTATTATGTGCGAACTCTGCCGAGAAAACTGGCGGAATTAACTATAAAACCATAAATAATAAACACAACATTCTGGAGATGAATGATGGATAAATCGCTTTCAAGCAAGATATTTGTAGGCTTGTTTGCTGGTCTTCTGATCGGTACCGCAATTCAGTACTTGTTCAGTGGGATCGCTATCTTCGATACATACCTGTTAGGTGCTGCGGAAGGCGCTGGTGGTATGTTTGTATCTTTGATTAAGCTGCTAGTTGTTCCTTTGGTCTACGTATCTATCGTATGTGGTATCGTAGATCTGAAAGACATCACTGCATTTGGTCGTCTTGGTGGTAAAACCTTTGCTCTATACATTATTAACACCATCATCGCGATTACCGCTGCTCTAACTGTTGGTCTTATCTTCCAACCGGGTGCAGACGCAAACCTAGCAGGTACGATTTCAGAAACCGTTAAGCTAACGACAACTGAAACACCTGACATTTTCTCACTAGTTGTGAACATCGTACCAAGCAACCCTGTACAGGCGTTTGCTAACGGTGACATGCTACAAATCATCTTTATGGCAATCCTGACAGGTCTTGCTATTCAAGCGCTTGATTCACGTGGTGGCCCAGCTATCCGTACGTTCAAGATGGCTAACGAAATCATGATGAAGCTTGTTGGTCTAGTAATGAGCCTAGCGCCATTTGGTGTATTTGCGCTGATGATTCAACTAGGTGCAACGCTAGATGCAAACACGCTGATGTCTGTAGCAGGCTACGTAGCGCTAGTAGTATCAATGCTGGTTTTCTGGATCTTCGTTTTCTACCCAACAGCGGTAGGTATTGCGACTGGTACTTCTCCAAAGACGTTCCTGCGTGCAACACGTGAGCAGATCCTATTCTCGCTATCAACAGCAAGCTCGAACGCGACTATCCCTGTAACAATGCGTACTTTGACTGAGAAGCTGCAAGTTTCTAAGTCAGTGGCAGGCTTTGGTGTACCACTAGGTGCAACCATGAACATGTCTGGTGTATCTATCTACATCGCACTAGCAACTATCTTCGTGGCAAACGCATTTGGTCAGCCTATCAACACTGCTGACGTATTCACTCTAGGTCTAACTATCCTTCTGCTATCAATTGGCGCAGGTGGTGTACCAGGCGGCGGCGTGGTAATGGTTGGTGTTCTTCTTCACCAATTAGGTCTTCCACCAGAAGGTCTTGCAATCATCGCAGCGGTAGACCGTATTAACGATATGTTCTGTACTTCTTCTAACGTAGTTGGTGACACAGCGGTAAACACTATCGTTGCGAAAACTGAAGGCGAAATTGGTAAAGAAGAAGTGGAAGTAGAAGCGAAGCCAGTACAAGCTTAATCTTCAAAGTTCCTAAACATTAAAAGCGAGCCTTAGGGTTCGCTTTTTTTTCATTTTTTTTCAATCTTTCCCTTGAAAAGCCATTTGCCGCCCTTATCTATGTGGCATACGAGAAGCAAACATCCATATTTTTGTTTGTGAGCAAGGGTTGAAACCCGATTCTCCATCCCCCACATAGGGGATATAGCAAAACGAAAATAGAAAATTATTCGGAGATAGCCTGATGGGTAAAATCATTGGTATTGACTTAGGTACTACTAACTCATGTGTTGCTGTACTAGACGGCGACAAACCACGTGTAATCGAGAACGCAGAAGGTGAGCGTACAACGGCATCTGTTGTTGCTTACACAGACGGCGAAACGCTAGTAGGCCAACCAGCTAAACGTCAAGCGGTTACTAACCCAACAAACACGCTATTTGCAATTAAGCGTCTTATTGGTCGTCGCTTTGAAGACGAAGAAGTTCAGCGCGACATCGAAATCATGCCTTACAAAATCGTTAAGGCTGACAACGGTGACGCTTGGGTAGAAGCACAAGGCCAAAAAATGGCAGCTCCTCAAGTTTCAGCTGAAATCCTGAAGAAAATGAAGAAAACAGCTGAAGACTTCCTTGGTGAGGAAGTAACTGGCGCTGTTGTTACTGTACCTGCTTACTTCAACGATGCTCAGCGTCAAGCAACTAAAGATGCTGGCCGTATCGCAGGTCTAGATGTTAAACGTATCATCAATGAACCAACGGCTGCTGCACTAGCATACGGCCTAGACAAGCAAGGCGGCGATCGCACTATCGCGGTATACGACCTTGGTGGTGGTACATTCGATATCTCAATCATCGAAATCGACGAAGTTGAAGGCGAGAAGACTTTCGAAGTACTAGCAACTAACGGTGACACTCACCTTGGTGGTGAAGATTTCGATAACCGCATGATCAACTACCTAGTAGAAGAGTTTAAGAAAGAGCAAGGCATCGATCTTAAGACTGATCCACTAGCAATGCAGCGTGTTAAAGAAGCAGCAGAAAAAGCGAAAATCGAGCTTTCTTCTACTTCTCAAACTGACGTAAACCTACCTTACGTTACTGCGGATGCAACTGGTCCTAAGCACATGAACGTTAAAGTGACTCGTGCGAAACTAGAGTCTCTAGTTGAAGACCTAGTTCAACGTTCTCTTGAGCCACTAAAAGTTGCTCTAGCTGACGCTGACCTATCTGTAGGCGACATCACTGACGTTATCCTAGTAGGTGGTCAGACTCGTATGCCTATGGTTCAAGCTAAAGTTGCTGAGTTCTTCGGTAAAGAAGCTCGCCGTGACGTGAACCCTGACGAAGCAGTAGCAATGGGTGCTGCAGTTCAAGGTGGTGTACTAGCTGGTGACGTTAAAGACGTACTTCTACTAGACGTTACTCCTCTATCTTTCGGTATCGAAACGATGGGCGGCGTAATGACTAAGCTAATCGAGAAGAACACAACTATCCCTACTAAAGCGGACCAAGTGTTCTCTACAGCTGAAGACAACCAGAGCGCGGTAACTATCCACGTACTACAAGGTGAGCGTAAGCAAGCGACTTACAACAAGTCTCTTGGTCAGTTCAACCTAGAAGGTATTCAGCCAGCACCACGTGGCATGCCACAAATCGAAGTAACTTTCGACCTAGATGCTGACGGTATCCTAAACGTATCTGCGAAAGATAAAGCGACTGGTAAAGAGCAGAAGATCACTATCCAAGCTTCTGGCGGTCTATCAGACGAAGAAATCGAGAAAATGGTACAAGAAGCAGAAGCTAACAAAGAAGCGGACAAGAAGTTCGAAGAGTTAGTCACTGCACGTAACCAAGCTGACCAAATGATTCACGGTACTCGTAAGCAAATCGAAGAAGCGGGCGAAGCTCTTCCAGCTGACGAGAAAGAGAAGATTGAAGCAGCTATCACTGAGCTAGAAGAAGCTCGTAAGGGTGAAGACAAAGAAGCGATCGACGCTAAAGTTCAAGCTCTTATGGCAGCAGCTCAGAAGCTAATGGAAATCGCTCAGCAGCAAGCTCAAGCTCAGCAAGCACAAGGTGCTGACGCTGGTGCACAGCAACAGTCTCAAGATGATGACGTTGTTGACGCAGAGTTTGAAGAAGTTAAAGAAGACAAGAAGTAATTTCTTCACAGAGTGACTTGATTTCGTTGTCGGAAGTGCTCATTTATACTTATAAATTCCGCGCTTCCTCCTAGAACTCAAGTCATCTGTTTTGAAATTGGTCCTGACTTAATGCGGGCGTTTGGGGAAACTCATACGCCCGTATGTTTGTAATTATCTGTCCTTCCAGATAAGCACTTTTGTTTAAAGCCTTTATCTAGAATGATACAAACACCAAGCGGTGGTCGACTAACCCACTGTTTGCAGTACTACATTGGTGACGAAGAACATGTCAAAACGTGATTTTTACGAAGTATTAGGCGTAAGCCGCGATGCATCAGAGCGCGATATTAAGAAAGCGTACAAGCGCTTAGCGATGAAATACCACCCAGACCGCAATCAGGGTGATGACAGCGCTGCAGAAAAGTTTAAAGAAGTAAAAGTAGCGTACGAAATTCTTACTGACGCTCAAAAACGTGCAGCTTACGACCAGTACGGTCACGCAGCCTTTGAACAAGGTGGCATGGGCGGCGGCGGTGGCTTCGGTGGCGGCGGCGCAGACTTCGGCGATATCTTCGGTGATGTATTCGGTGATATTTTTGGTGGCGGTCGTCGTGGTGGCGGTGGTCATCGCGCACAACGTGGTGCTGACCTACGTTACAACATGGAACTAACGCTAGAAGAAGCGGTTCGTGGTGTTTCTAAAGAAATCGAAGTACCAACACTGGTCGAGTGTGATACGTGTGACGGCAGCGGCGCAGAGAAAGGCTCTTCAGCTGAGACTTGTGGAACCTGTCATGGCCACGGCCAAGTACAAATGCGTCAAGGTTTCTTCGCGGTTCAACAAACCTGTCCTACCTGTAACGGTAAAGGCAAGATCATCAAGAACCCATGTAAGTCATGTCATGGCCAAGGTCGCAAGCAAAAAACTAAAACACTTAATGTTAAGATTCCAGCAGGCGTGGATACTGGCGATCGCATTCGTCTATCTGGCGAAGGTGAAGCGGGTGAGCACGGCGCACCAGCAGGCGATCTATATGTACAAGTACACGTAAAAGAGCACCATATCTTTGAGCGTGACGGCAACAACCTTTACTGTGAAGTACCAGTGAGCTTTGCAATGGCTGCGCTAGGTGGTGAAGTTGAAGTTCCTACGCTTGATGGCCGTGTGAATCTTAAAGTGCCTTCTGAAACGCAAACTAGCCGCATGTTCCGTATGCGCGGTAAGGGTGTTAAGGGTGTACGCGGCGGCGGTATTGGTGACCTAATCGTTAAGCTGGTGGTTGAGACTCCAGTTAACCTAAGCTCTCGTCAAAAAGAACTACTGAAAGAGTTTGAAGAGTCTTGTGGCGGTGAAGCGGCGACTAAGCATAAGCCAAAGTCTGAAGGTTTCTTCAACGGCGTTAAGAAATTCTTTGATGACCTAACCAGCTAATTGGTTATTAAATTTGATTGAAAAGCCTGCCACTGCGCAGGCTTTTTTATGGTTCATCGCGGATTAACGGGAACACAAAACAAAAACGGTAGTAAGTGATAGAGTTTTATCGCCAAACAAAACTTACACAAACTACCGTTCTCATGCCGAATCATACTTTCCTATCTTCATTCTGGGAAGGCTTTCA
>NZ_SATR01000321.1 GCF_004551525.1 Vibrio ouci
TGACAACTGGCTTACTGACATTGAATATGGAGGCAGTAGCTTCTTCAATATGGCTTCTTTTCTTTCTGCTGGAATACGAGACACAATTCATTCTTACCGCCCAAACTGGTTAAATTTTAACAGTGACAACTATCCTGCCAGAGGGGGCTTCTCTGATGCTCCGATGAAGTCGTCAGGGAATGAGACAAAGCGGTTACTTGAAGAATCAAAAATACTGCCGCATACCGCACCACCTCCGCATGGATATGTCACAACAAAGTCTTCAAAATTAAAATTTGGTCCTTTCTCATATACCTTAAGGAAGGTCTGCTTAAAGTCATCAGAGAACTCGTCATTTTTGAGGATATCGTTTATTGAAGCTGACGCGCTGTTTGTAAGGCATCCGCTCAAGAAGTGGCTCCCGATTTTCGGACATGACTTTAAGTGATTGATCTGTTTTGATAGTACCTAAAAATACTGGAACAGATTATGACTAGAAAACGTAGAAACCACTCACCCGAATTTAAAGCTAAGGTGGCGCTTGATGCTGCTAGAGG
>NZ_SATR01000322.1 GCF_004551525.1 Vibrio ouci
GGCGTTAACTGGATAAGGAGTTTCAGTGGGAGATTTACCAATTGGTGTTCGTGTTTATAGAAGCCGCTGGAGTTTGGTGGTTGCTCTTGTCGTTGCTCTTTATTTTCTAACTCCTACGGAAAACGTTGGTGAAGTAGTTGTAGTTTTGTTGCTGCTATTGTTTGGCTTTCGCGAAGTTTTGGCTTGGGTTAACGGAAGAACAATACTAGTTGTAAGTCCCGAAGGTATATACCACTACAAGACAGGGTTTATTTGTTGGGAACAAATAGAAAGCATAAAATCATACACCCCATTTAAAGATATCCATGTATATGCGCCAAGGCTAGAAGTCACACAATCTGAAAGGAGTACTTACAATGCTTATTGGTTGCCAAATAACCAAGTAGTGTAGTGGCATAGTTAATTTGGCCACCTGATTAGAGGTGTTAAGATGCACCTCATCTACATTAGGTGACACCATGACAAAACGTACAAGAAGAACCTTTAACCCTGAATTTAAACTCGAAGCAGCCCAACTTGTAGTTGAACAGGGG
>NZ_SATR01000323.1 GCF_004551525.1 Vibrio ouci
AAACAATAAAATTCATGACCTGCAACTCTTTCTAGGATTTGATCCATGAAAGGTAAAGGGAAATGATCTTTTTTAGTCATTGAATTAAGTTTCCTATAGTCAATGAACATGCGCCAACCAGTAATAGTCCTAGTTGGAATTAACTCATTCTTCTCATTTGTTATCACAGTAACTCCAGACTTTTTAGGTACAACTTGGGTAGGACTTACCCATTTGCTGTCAGAAATAGGATAAATGATTCCATTATCTAGAAGCTTAATGACTTCATTYYTCACTACTTYTTTCATRTTAGGATTAAGCCTTCGTTGCATTTCTCTAGAGGGTTTRRCATTTTCCTCCAAATAAATCYTGTGWGTGCAAATCAAASGRCTAATTCCTTTTATGTCAGYTATGGTCCATCCTAATGCATWTTTGTGCATTTTCAGAGTYTGTAATAACTTACCTTCTTGWTGTGCATTAAGTTTGGAAGAGATTATTACCGGAAAAGTTTTATTTTCTCCCAAAAATGAGTATTTGAGATTGAGGGGTACCG
>NZ_SATR01000324.1 GCF_004551525.1 Vibrio ouci
CGGTGAGGTTACCATTGGCTAGGAAGTCGGCCATTTCTGCAGTCAACGGGTCGTCGACATCAAGCGTAAAGACGTAGTTCAAGGTGCCATCGACTTCTTTATCGAGGGACACATCAAACTGAGCGTCATTACCTTCGACCACTTGGCCTGCGTCGCTCACGGTGAGCACCGGCGTGTCGTTATTGACCTCACCACCATCATCTATAATGGTTGCGTCGCCGCTATCACTGAGGTTCAACGCTTCATTGTTGTCACCGATGCTACCCGTTACCGTCACATCGAGTTCAAAGCTTTCCACACCTTCAAAGATGTCGTCGTTGTAAGTACCAACGGTGACGGTCATGCCCGTCGCATCACCCGGAATATCGAGGTTACCACCGTTACTGATCGGGAAGGATTGAGGGCCGTTACTGTCGGTGTAACTCACGGTGAGGTTACCATTCGCTAAAAAGTCCGCCACCTCTGCCGTCAACGGTTCATCGACATCGAGCGTAAACACATAATTCAAAGTACCATCGACTTCTTTATCGAG
>NZ_SATR01000325.1 GCF_004551525.1 Vibrio ouci
TGTACTTTTGTTGGAGAGCCTCCCATATATCATGTGATGTTTCAGCGGAAGCTATGATCTCGAATGTATCTTCATCAAGACCTTGGTAGATGATGGTYTTTGCTTTGTTGTCCTTCTTTCTGTTGACTTTSAGGRCTTGCTTYTSTGCCTCTTGTAAAGCATCTTCTTCTTCTTTRGACTCTGGTTCATCATAACCATAGTGTACAATCTCCAAACACTCTTGTGAACCAAGGAATGCCTTTAATCTGATGCACCAACTATCATRGTTGTCTTTGGTCAGCTTCGGGATGAGTGTTTGTGTACTTTCKGTAGTCATTTTGCTCTTGGAATGACTATATCTCCTTCTGKGASTTGAATTTGGCAAAACGGACACTGTAGATCGATCCGGAATGGTCGAAATAGTCG
>NZ_SATR01000326.1 GCF_004551525.1 Vibrio ouci
AAGCCTCTGCAAACCGCCTAAAACACCAAACACAACGCATAGTAAATTCGCCGAGCGTTACGAATCTGCTTGAACTGTTTGTTAGGCAAATTTTGCTACGCACTCATTAACTTGATTTGAAAACAGAATACCTTAAACACGATAAGCAACCAATCACCCACTGACTTTTTGTGATTCAAGGACAACTGAAGCCGCTATGTTACAACCTAGGTTTCAACAACCACGAAATGCGTCTTTTCAGCGACGAAGTAGCTTTTGAACCGGAAAACTAAAAGCTGCGAACTGACAGCAAAAACGAAGTCCTCGATTAACTTGCCCTTTCCACACTTTAAGCCAGTGAGACTCACCACCAACCGATACTGAAAACCAATGAGGCAACCCACAAATCTTGGCATGCTTTACGGTTGGAGAGATTCAAGAATTTGAGCCGACAATACAGAATTGCCGACGAAGAAAAGCAGGTGGCCAGAGAGAGCAAGAAGATTAGAACAAAGAACTTTGTGCCCTTTGCCTAACGCCC
>NZ_SATR01000039.1 GCF_004551525.1 Vibrio ouci
TATCGAGGTTACCACCGTTACTGATCGGGAAGGATTGAGGGCCGTTACTGTCGGTGTAACTCACGGTGAGGTTACCATTGGCTAAGAAGTCCGCCATCTCTGCCGTGAGTGGTTCGTCGACATCGAGCGTAAAGACGTAGTTCAAGGTACCATCAACTTCTTTATCCAATGACACACCAAACTCAGCGGTACTACCTTCCACCACTTGGCCTGCATCGGTTACGGTCAGCGCAGGTAAGTCGTTATTCACTTCATCGCCATCATCAACTATTGAACCAGCCCCCGAACCATCTAGTTCAATAGTGCTTCCTTCGACAGAGAAAGAAGCATCAACCAATAATTCAAAACTTTCAACGCCTTCAAATATATCGTCATTTACTGTAGATACGCTTACCACGAGATCGGTTGCCGTCCCGGGTATCGTCAACTCACTACCAATCAAATCGAGTTCAAACAACTCTCCTTCAAATTGGTAACTCACGCTAAAGGTTGGTGATTGGAAGTCAGCGAGTTCAGCCGTTTGGCCTTCTAAGTTGATCGCTAAATCGTATGTCACGTCTGCATCAACAAGGTTGCTAAGGGAAACATCGAACTCGGCATCTGTGCCTTCTTGTACTTGCTGCGCATCTGATACATTTAGAGTCGGTGTATCATCGTCAGGATCCTCGCCAGGTCCATTACCATCATCTTTGATGATTGCGTCACTCGATCCTCCACCAAGCAATCCAGATAAAGGTTGAACGATCAATTCGAATGATTCATCACCTTCAAACACATCATCTTGAACAGTAGGAACCGTTACAGTTAAAGAGGTCACCCCAGGAGGCACATCGACCGAACCATCTAAATTAACCGTAAGTACTTGATCTAAGTTAGTTACAACTTGAATCTCACCGATATCGTCAGATTCTACTGTCAACAAATTAGTACTCAGGTTCAATGACGTTGTTTGATTTGACGCCTTATCGAAGTCAACAACAAACACGGCGTCAGAACCTTCATTAACTAGGCCTCCTCCAGAGACCGATATCTCTGGAATTGGGTTCACAATGATATTGACGACTAACGTGTCTACGCCACCTAAACCATCAGATACAGTGGCAGTAAAACTATCTGTCCCATCAAAATTTGTATTTGGTGTGTAGTTCCAACTCCCATCTGGATTCAGCGTCACCGTACCATTCGCGGGTGCGCCATCCGGTGTAAGTGCGAATGTTAAAGTGTCTCCATCAGGGTCGATCGCCGCGAGCAAGCCTGCCACGTCTGTATCTTCATCAGTAGAAACGGTGACCGACTCTCCTAATGGAGCGCCATTGTCATCTGAAAAGAAAGGAGCCGATTGTTGTTCTAATTCAATTAAGGTGATGCTTTGTGTCTCAGATAAGCCTAATGATTCAAACCCGTCGGTATCAAAATTTGTCTCAGCTAGGGTTTCGCTACCATCACGCTCAATTGTCCCTGTCCCTGTGAGACTGGAACCACCCTCTCCACCGGCGGCGGTTGCAAAATCATCACCTAACTGTGTTGGGTCCTGCCCACCTTCAAGGGCAGCAAAAATGTCTTCGACTTCTAGAGTTATATCTTGAGCAGCGCCACTCAGGTCAACCAACCCGACTTGTACATCAGACGACCCCGCCCCCGATGTTCCATCTGAATTGAGCACAACTTCACCAGGACTGGGTTGCTCTCCATCGAGTAGGATTCGGACATCACCATTCACGTCAATAACAAGTGTCTGACCGCCCGCGACATTCCCTATCGCCAAATATTTTAGAAGACCCATAGTTCGCTCCAACTTTCAGCTGAAATTTCGGCAAACAGATATGTTGCAAAACTAAGCCATCAAAATCTGATCAGGACTAACTTGTTGGTATGAGTTAAAGCCATCACTCATACATGCTTAAATAATGATACAAGTTTCACATCGGTACATAAATTCGCTGCCATGCATCACAATTTTAGTCGTCAATAAATCGTACATAAGCCCTTAAATTACTTTGCTATAGGATGATGTACAGGGTGCAATTTCAATTACCCAAATAAACTAACAACTTAGTCAATAATGAGAATTCCTTAATCACTCACTCACGAACAACTTAACAATGGTTAAATAGCCATTTCTTAATATTGAGATTGATTACACTAATTGCACAAATAAATGCAGAGCCAAGTGTGATGGGATGCTTATGAGGGCTTAGAATAACGATTGTAGTTAGCTGTCTCAGCTTTGCCTAATCATTAAAAAAGGATTTATAAGACAGAAATCGCTCCGATTTGTTACTGGATGAAATAAAAAACGCTCCCTGGTGGGGAGCGTTTTTTATCTAACTATTTGTTATTTTGGTCACATTTACTCGACAATTGGTGCGTGTCCATATCATATTGCTCTTTGATGGCATCCTTCACTGTTCCTTCCCATACCGGGACACCAACAAAGTAACTGGTTCTCGCAACAACGTGTGCCGCAATGGGTGCTGTAAACATAATGAAGAAAACAACCGCAATAGCGCGGACAACGATTGACGTGTCTTCCCAGAACACAATCGCAAACACAATAACGAGTAAGCCAACGCCAAGAGCACCAGCCTTAGTCGTTGCATGCATGCGCGTGAGCACATCGGGCATACGGTTCAAACCGATACTCGCTAGAAGCATCAGGAATGCTCCCATCAGAGCAAAAAATGCAATTACATACTCAATCATCTTCTCTTACTCCTCTTTGCTCAAGGTAGCGGGAGAAACCTACCGCTGCTAAAAACGATGTAAGAGCTAACGCGATCGCTACATCAATAAACTTAGGTTCATCGTAAGCAACCGCATACAGAACAACTAAGCCTACGGTTAAAGACGCCATGAGCTCAAGTGCGATAACACGGTCCGGTAACGAAGGACCTTTGAGCAAACGAACTGAAGAAAGCAACAATGAAATGCTCAACATCAAAAAACAAATATCATATACAGTGTCTAACATCATTATCACCCTAATAGATCGATAACCATGGCTTCAAGTCGCTTAAGCTCGGCAACATGAAGCTCTTCATCTTCAAAGTACATTATGTGTACGTAAAGAACCTTTTTATCCGTAGACACATCCAGTGCAAGCGAGCCAGGTGTTACGGTAATCAGGTTAGAGAATACCGTAATCGCACCATCTGTCTTGAGGTCCAGTGGAACTGCAATAACAGCTGGCTTCATCAAATGCGTTGGGGTAAGTACGTCATAAGCAACACGAGCATTTGCCTTAATCAAATCCCAAATGAAAAACAGGATGAAATTAACCAGCTTAGGCAACTTACCAAAATACGTTCCAAACAGAGGGCGATCGCGTAACACATAAGCTAGTACGACGTAACTCATTATCATACCGGCGAACAGGTTCGAAATCGTATACGTTCCTGATAGCACCATCCAAGCCAGTGCTAGCATCATGTTCCATCCGAAAGCCTTCATGATTGACCTCCTAACACCGCCTGAATGTACTGTTGTGGATCTAGGATTTGCTCAGCAGTCATTG
This sequence comes from Vibrio ouci, assembly GCF_004551525.1. Lineage (GTDB taxonomy): Bacteria > Pseudomonadota > Gammaproteobacteria > Enterobacterales > Vibrionaceae > Vibrio > Vibrio ouci. Next base: position 3,515 of record NZ_SATR01000039.1, read on the forward strand.
AAGCAAGATCAATAAACCATTCGGCATTGATACCAATAACGACAGTGATCGTTGCCATTAAAATGATCGGTAGATACAAGCACAAACGTTCTGAGTCTGACATTTCTGGCAATACTTCAGCATCTTCTGGTAGTTTCTTCCAGAACGCCTCAGCCCAAATCTTAATCATCGAGTACATAGTCAGCAGGCCAACAGCAAGCGATGCAATCACACCGATCCACTCTTTTGCTTCAATACCTGCTTTAATCACGACAAACTTAGCAAAGAAGCCCGATAGCGGTGGAATACCGGCAAGTGACATCGCTGGTATCGCGAATAGAATTGCTAGAAACGGAGCCGATTTGTACAAGCCACCTAGCCTATTTAATTGGTAAGAGCCATGTAAACGGTGCATTACCCCGCCAATCAGGAACAGGTTAGTTTTCACGATAATATGGTGGAATAGGTAGAACACGCCGCCCAAAATCGCTAATGGCGTAAACAGAGCTAAACCCAAGATCATGTAACCAATCTGACTTACGATATGGAACGAGAGAATCCTACGCACTTCATATTGAGCAGCGGCGCCCAATACGCCAGTCACCATGGTGAAGATACCCATCCACATTAACAACGTATTGTGGGTAAAGGCTAAATCACCAATGAAGATAACACTAAATACTCGGTATAACGCGTAAACACCAACCTTCGTTAACAGACCAGCGAACACCGCCGAGATAGCTACTGGTGGCGTATGGTATGACGCAGGAAGCCAGAAGAAGAGTGGGAATGCCGCAGCCTTGATACCAAAAGCAACAAGGAACAATAGCGAGATTACCGTTACCACTTCAGGATTATCTGACTGCGCAAGCTTTTGGCCTAGATCGGCCATGTTTAGCGTACCAGCGTAAGCATATAGCAAGCCGATCGCACTCAAGAACAAGGCTGATGAAAGTAAGTTCAGCGTCACGTACTTCAGCGCGCCTTCCATTTGACTTCTTTCGCCGCCAAGAATCAGCAGACCAAATGAAGCCACAAGCATGATCTCAAACCATACGTAAAGGTTGAAGATATCGCCTGTCAGGAAAGAGCCAATAACACCCGCTAACATCAGATGAAGTAACGGATAGAAACCGAACTTCTCATGTTCTTCTGTCATGGTCGCTAGCGCGTATATTGAAATACAAAACGCCACCACTGCAGATACGGTAACCATGACCACTGCTAATAAGTCAGCAACTAATGAGATACCAAACGGCGCTTCCCAGCCACCTAAGGTAATCACTTGAATTCCGTCACTGTATACCTGATTAAACAGAGTTAGTGCAGCGACCAATAATGCAAAGTTTGAAAATACACTGATCCAGCGTTGCAACGTCTGATGCTTCCACAACACCATAGAAATTGCTGCAGCTAGCATTGGGATCAGTACTGGCATTAATAGCATCATAATTGTGAATCTGTACTCTTCATTTCGTTCATATCATCAGCACCAATAACCTTGTATGCGCGTTTAATTAAGACAACGGCGAAAGCTAGGACACCAAAGCTAATAACAATGGCGGTCAGGATTAGTGCTTGTGGAAGTGGGTCAGCGATTGCGCCAACAGGTCCACTCATTCCCTCTTCAATAAGAGGAGGAGCGCCGCGAACCAAACCACCGCCAGTGAAAATAAGTAAGTTGGCGGCATTCGATAGTATGATCAAACCAATTACCAGTTTGACCACACTACGACGTAGCATCATATAGAGAGCCGCTGCGTAAAGAGCGCCGATTACTATGGCAAATAACGTCGTCATTTATTCCTCCAACTGCGCGAGTGAAAACAGTAACGTCGTCACCATGCCTAAAACCACAAGGTAAACTCCGATATCGAAAATAAGAGGAGTACTGATTTTCAACTCCCCTAGCCCCGGCACTTGTACATACCACCAAACCGCACTTAGAAACGGGCTGCCTGATTTTAGGACACCGATAAAGCCACTTAAGGTAGAGATCAATAACCCTCCCCCCATCAAGTAAGAACTATCTAATCCGATTAATCGGCGCGTTTGTTGCGCATCAAACGCAAACAGGTGTAAGGCAAAAGCACTTGATGCCACCAAGCCAGCAATAAAGCCACCGCCCGGTTCGTCATGTCCTCGCAGCAACAAGAAAACAGAGAACAGTAACAGCATCGGCAATAGGAACCGCGCGATGACCTGAAGAATAAGAGAAGTACTTGTATTGTTCATTACTGTTCCTTCTTAGTACGTAGCATTGCGGTAACACCAATCGCCGCCAATGACAGCACGAAGATTTCACCCAAGGTATCTAGTGCGCGGTAATCTACCAAGATCACGTTCACGATGTTGCGCCCTTTAGCGATTGGGTAACTGTTCTCAATCAAGTAGTCACTAATACCACCTGGCATCGCAAAGTTAACCGCAGTGAGCAATAACGTTGCCATCATCACACCGAACATGATTGCCACCGCGCAGTCACGCCAGCGTGTGTCTGAGCTCGATAGCTTTTGGAACTTAGGCAATTTAAATAGCACCAGTACCAACATGATTACTGTCAGTGTTTCAATCAGAACCTGCGTAATCGCCAAGTCAGGTGCACTAAAGAATACGTAGATAAGTGCCATTGAGAAGCCAAGCGCACCAATCGCAGCAACCGAACCTAAACGTAGCGGTGTGGTACATGCGTATGTGATCACCGCAAGGATCAGGATCGATACCCCTAAGTCTTTGATAGTCACATCAGAGAAGTCGACCTCCCAGTGGAAGCCCACTTTAGTGAACATGGCGTAACCTACTAATGCGATCGTGGTGATAAAGATCGTCAGAATGTAGTTGCCCATGTAACCGTTTTGCAATTTAACAGTTGACCACTTAGCGAACTTAACTAGGTTATCCATAAAGATGTCGTAACCGCGCTCTGGACCATAACCGAGCAACGGCTTCGCATGCGATACTTTAGAACCAAGTGAATCCCACTTTTTAAACAACAAGTAGCCAAGTACAAGTGCCGTAACACTGATCATCAATGGTAAGTTGATACCGTGCCAAAGCGACACATCAACGCTCTCGATTGTTCCACCAGAAATCGCGTTAACTGCCGAGGTGACTAAAGGCGTCACTAAGCTTGGGATTAGGCCGAAAATCAAGCCAATCGTTGCCAATATGGTGAAACCAAGGCGCAGACCTAACGGTGCCTCGTGAGCGACTTTTGGTGTCTCTTTCAAATTGCCCCAGAACGGTTTAATAGCGATCAAACACGCACATGCAACAATAAAGATCGAGGTTAGTAGGGCCATAAACGCAATCAATGCAGCCCAAGGACTAGACAGCACACCCGCGAGCATCATTTCTTTACCGATAAAACCAAAGAATGGCGGTACACCGGCAAGAGCCAGCGCTGCCAGCGACATAAACGCAGCCGTGTAAGGCATTGCTTTACGTAAACCACCTAACTCACGAACATCTTTTGTTCCCGTTTCGTGGTCAATCGTACCTGCCGCCATAAATAGCGCGCCTTTGTACAAAGCGTGGCCAAGTAGAAATACAATTGCTGCAACAAGCGCGGCTTCTGTACCAATACCCACCAACATAGTCAGCGTACCTAGCGCCATCACCGTTGAATAAGCAAGGATCTTTTTCAAGTCCGTGCTGGTCACTGCCATTACCGCACCTAATAGCATGGTTACGGCACCAAAACCTGTCAGAACCATCATCCAAGTTTCATTACCTGCCATTGTTGGCTGTAAACGAGCCATCAAATAGACGCCCGCTTTTACCATCGTCGCCGAGTGAAGGTACGAACTTACTGGCGTTGGAGCCGCCATCGCATTTGGTAGCCAGAAATGGAATGGGAACTGCGCTGATTTTGTAAATGCGCCGAGAATAATGGCGAACATCGTCGCGCCAAATAATGGATGCGCCTGTAACGCTGAACCTTGAGCCAGGATCTCGCGAATTTCATACGTTCCTGCAATCATGCCAAGCATAATGATTCCGGCAAGCAATGCTAAGCCGCCACCCACAGTGACGATCAAACCCTGCAATGCAGAGCGACGTGAAGACTCTTTCTCGTGGTAGTAACCAATCAGCATGTAGGAAGTAATGCTGGTAAGTTCCCAGAAAACAAACATTGCCATTAAGTTGCTAGACAGCACAACACCAAGCATTGCTGCCATAAACGCTAACAGATACATCAGCAGTTTACGTTGGTCAGCTTTGCCTGCTAGATAGCTTCCTGCGTAAACAACAACAAAGAAACCAATACCAGAAATAAGCAGTGCAAATAAAAGGCTAAGGCCATCAAGCCAAAAGTTGAGGCTTATGCCAAGGCTAGGAACCCAGTCATAAGTTAATAGTTGTGGGCCCTGCTCTGTCACCGACGGCAAAAAAGTGAGGAAATAGGCAAATAGAGCGGCTGGTAATATCGCGAGCAACTTACTTGTTAGCTCGCCAAAGCGCCTAAATAGCCATGGAACAAACGCCGCCAGGATGAAACCGGACAGAACTGCAAACAGCATCAAGAATAGCCTCCAAAGACTGTATAAAAATTTGTAGCGTACACGCTATATGTATTTGAGTAGAACGTCTCTACTGCTAATACTCGTTCTCAATAATACATCAAGCTGCACATACCAAACATGAAAAGCAGGCCTTAACAATACGAGAGAGGTCACAATAATGTTTGGACCTGAGAAGTCTATTCAAAATCGGTTAACGAGAAAATTCGCTTGTTGTGACGTAACACATCGAAAAAACCGAATAAAACACACCAATTAGTAGGAAATACCACCAATGAAGCAATTGAGCATATTTTAGACAAGCTTTTCATAGCGAGTGGATATATTAGCTTAGAGGGATGAACAAGAAATGCGCCGAAAAAGCAGAAAATGGCGGATGGAATAACAGTTAAATAAGAAAAGCCCACAAAGCAACGCTTTATGGGCAATGTATCCTTTATTGAGCAGCTTGCTCTTTGGGCAATGACATCCGCAAAAGAATGTAGCCAAGTATTGCCGAAATCGTCGAGCCCATCAAAATACCTAAACGGGCGTAGGTATCAAGCGATTCTGCTTCGTACTCAAACGCAAGTGATGAGATGAATATCGACATGGTAAAGCCGATACCACACAACACGGATACTGCGAAAATATGTCTCATTCGGATGCCAACAGGAAGCTCAGTAAGCTTAAGCTTCAAAGACGCCCAACAAAACAGCATGATTCCCACGGGTTTACCTACTAACAGTCCGAGGGCAATACCCATTGGAACCATAGATGTTAGACCTTCAATTGAGACGGCCTCTAAAGATATCCCTGCATTTGCTAACGCAAACAATGGCAATACACCAAATGAAACGTAAGGGTGTAGTAAGTGCTCTAAGTGTTTCAGCGGCGAATGGCCATCCTTTTCACCTTTTAGCGGTATTGCAAAACCAATCACGACACCCGCCAAAGTTGCGTGTACACCCGACTTCAATACTGCAAACCAAAGAATGGCTCCGACAATCAAATACGGAGATAACTTGGTCACTTTCTTAGCATTTAGCCAAAATAGAACAGCGGTTGATATGAAACCGGCCGTCAGAGCTAATGTTGATAGATCGGCTGTATAGAAGAACGCGATAATCACGACCGCACCAAGGTCATCGATGATGGCTAATGCCAGTAAGAATACTTTCAGGCTAGCCGGTACGCGGTTACCCAGTAACGCCATGATCCCTAAAGCAAATGCGATATCTGTTGCCGCAGGGATAGCCCAACCAGCCAACGCACTCTCATTATCGATATTAAACATCACGTAGATCAAAGCTGGAACCAGCATACCGCCGACAGCAGCAATTGCTGGGAACATTGCGGTTTCTTTCGACTTCAACGCCCCTTCTAGCAGCTCTCGTTTTACTTCAAGGCCAATTAGTAAGAAAAAGATAGCCATCAGGCCATCGTTAATCCAATGGGAAAGCGACATTCCAAGCAGATACGAATGCAAAAAACCTTGATAAAATTCGTTAAGTGGAGAGTTGGCAACCAGCATCGCAATCGCTGCTGCCAGAACAAGTAAAATCCCACTTGCTGACTCCATTCGCAAAAAATCGCGAATCAATTTGTCCATGATAATGACCTTTCAATTACTTTTTATACTACTAAAAAACCAAGAATGATTGGGCTATACCTACATCGCTATAAATAAATGCTGAGAAAATCGACATAAGCAAAATTAATGACTAGTCCAATCTAACTAACTGTTTATCAATGAAACAGGAATTTTAATAGTTATATCGCCAACATTTGCTACCGCTCACATTCACCTCGTAAAGCAGAGCTAATTTTCTATGCTGGCTAATTGATTGAGAACGCTATAACCAGTATAGGCTATTCGATAGTAATGCAAGCTTATAATATTTATGAAGAATAAGTTCACTAGGCGCCGGACACGCCTAGTAGACAAAGAAAGTTAGTAGCCAGTCAACTGCATAAAGCCAACAGCTTGGTGAGTGCCTGTTGTTTTAATTGGCCCTTCACCATAAGGGATGATGAACGGCAGCCAAATGTCACTATTTAGTGCCTGTGCTGTCACATCAATACCGTGTTTAGGCACCTTGATGGACCACTGTAAGGGAACGCGTTTGCCATTTTTCAGCAAGGTCTCATTTAGAGGCTCAATTGAAATCTCGCTGTCATCCAAGCGTTCTACTTTGCCATCGTTCGATGACAATGTGCCAAACGAGTAAGAAAGCTGCTTTTCGTGGCGCGAGCGACTAACCGACATGGTCATATCGTTATCTAAATGGACAACGAACCAATCCCAGCCAGTCTGACTTTCAGCAAGCAAGCCACTGCCCCACTCTTTGCTCATCCACCCTTGACCAGAGACAGACACGACTTTATTGTTGGCAAGCTTCAATTCGCCTCTAACTTCAAGGAAAGGAGAAGTAAGATTGTGAGAAGCAATTGGCAACAAATCATGCTTAGGAACATAACCACGATCGCCCGGAATCACAAACGGACCTTTAGTAAGCGTTTTGAGATTTATCGCAAAGTTGTCAGTCTTGACATCAAGCAGACCTGGGAATGGTGTTTTGCCCAAAGAGCGCCAATACCAGTTATCTATCCAGAGTTTGAACGGCTGGACTGTCATACCTGCTTGGCCGATACCACCACGTGCAACACGCTGCTCTCGCCAAACCTGATCTTTACTAGAGATAACTATATGAGAAATAAATAGCTGAGGACTCAACCAACCAGACATACCACTATCGTTGCTAGCAACACGGAAGTAGCTCCACTGGACACCGTATTCGTTGCCTTTTCGATCTTTCACATTGGCGAAGAAATGCCACCAACCATGTTGGAATTTGTTCTGAAAAGCAAAGTCTCTAGGCAGGATGACCGGACTGTCAGGAAGTACAGGCTCAAAGACTTGGTCTCTTGGCGCACGTAGAGCATAAGAAAGTTCATCCTCTTCCCCAGCAATGAATGACTGCGGGGAATTGTTCAGATAAAGAGCAACAAGCGTAATAACCATCATTACGACAACAAGAAAGATCTTGGTTGTTCTCTTGATCTTAACCTTCATTTATAGCGAATCCCTTAATGCCTTCATTGGCGTACTTTTAATAATCCTAATGACAGGTATTGCCCCTGCGATCATCAGTGATAACATCGCTAACGTAGCAGTTTGCATGTATTCACCTGGAATGAACTGTAACTCCAACGTCCAGCCAAATGACTGCTTAATGATGATATCAACAACTAAACGGGCCAGTGCAAGCCCTAGCGGCATCGCAATGAGCAGAGAAATCGCCCCGAATACGAATAACTGTAAACTTCCCATTAAGACAAGCTCTCTACCTGACATCCCCAGACACCGTAGCAACGCAATGTGCTTTTGCCTTGAGACTTCACCGCCGACAGTAGAGAAGAATATCCCGAACACCGCAATCACCAGAGTGATATTGCCAAGCGTATCTGCAATGGAAAATGTTCTATCGAATACCTTCATCGCTTGATTGTGGATATGACTGTTATCAAACACACGTTCAGAATCAATCCTAAATACGGCTTCAAGACGACGTTTTAGTCCGACCGGATTAATGCCATCTTTTAATACTGTGCCTAGGGCAACACTGCCACTTCCGGCAAAGGCATACAACCAATTTCGATGGGAAACTAAGACTTGGTTGTATGGGTTGCCGTAGTCATAGTAAACCCCAACGACTTGCCAGCCCTGCCCTAACTTACCAGATAAGTCGAGATAATCACCCGGTCTGATGCCAAGTTTCAGAGCCATGGACTCACTTACCATCACACCCTTAGAATGGTGCAAATGATACCAATAGTTTGGTACGCCTAATTTTACCGTCAGCGCATCTAGCTCGCCTTCAGAAGGACCAGTACTAACAACTTGTAGAGCGCCTCTCACTGTAGAGATTTCTTTCTCCCAACGCCACCAAACTGAGTCCACTTCAGGTTGTTTAGACAGCCAAGTGCTCATGCGCGCAGCTGAGCTGTTATTCGGGTAGATATATAAGTCAGCAGCCAAACGTTGGCTTAACCACTTATCCGTCGTATCACGGAAGCTGCCCACCATGGTCTCGACACCAATATTGGCTGACATCGCCAACATAAATGCCATGGTTGCGACACCACGATAGCTCATACTTGCCGCTGCATCAGCAAAGAACCAACGGACTTTGACCCAGCGAAGCGTATAAGAGAAGCTTTCAAACACCTTCCACACAATATAAGGCGTAAACAAAGCAACACTCAATAACATCAGAGCAATGATGACAAAGCCTGACTCTTGGGTTTGCGGTGCTTGGTAAATTGCGACGGCTGCAACACACAGAGCGCAGGCAATCAAAGCTTGGATGGTAAACTCAGCACCGGTGAAACGAACAAGAGATAAACGCGTCGTCAAACGAACTGGTTGCGAGCGAAGCAAACGAACCAGTGGCCAAGCACAAGCGACAATCGCGCCGACAGCAGACAGATATAAACTGTATAGGCTACTTTGCCACGTCCACTCTATCGCTAAGCCGACATTGGCGTCATACAGATCACCAAGGCTCGCAGATACCGTCGGGATTAATTGATTGGCCAGTAACATACCAAACGCATTGCCACATACCCAGCTGATAACGACCAGCGCGACTAGCTCAAGCAGTAACGCTTGTGCCAGTTGCCAACCAGACACCCCTGTTTGACGAAGGATTCCGACTAAACGCTGACGTTGAGTCAATGACAGTGACATCGCTTGATAGAAAATAAACAGACCAACCAAGAAAGCGAGCATGCCCATCGCACTCAAGTTCATGTGAAACGCTTGAGTTAATGATTCAAGCTCGGCTCTTGAGCTACGCTTGAGTTCCATCCCGTTTGGCAGCATAGCTTTTAGCTTCGCCAGTTTTTCAGGTGGCATTTCACTACAAGCAATCGTTGAAATGCCCGCACTTCGCTCTAGCATTCGAAGCAATGACATGTCAGCAATAATTCTAGTACCGTTAAGTTGGCCTTTGTCTTCAATAATGACAGGACCTAACTTGCTCCCATCTGCCAATTCAATTGAGTCACCATTAGACCATTTCATATGTTTCGCTAAATCAGCGCTAACTAAAATTGGGTATGGTGGCTGCATCAACGCCAAAGAGGAGATGTTTTTAAGCAATGTTCCCGACTGAAAACGAATAAGTGCGGCAGGGTCAATACCGACAAGCATCAAATCTGCACCGTCAGCGGTATCTACTCGTAAAGTTTCAAATGGCGCACATTGATTGAATCCATCTCTGCGCAATTGAACGTAGAAGCCCTGTGGGATTTTATTCGTGACGTGTTTTGGACGAATTCGGTATGGAAGAGGATTAGAGAATAGCTTTTCACCATGCTCGTAACTTTGACGAGCATGCGTGTTGATGGAAGTAACACCAACAAGAAGAGAAACACCTAAGGTAAGACCAAGCCAGACTAAAATTATTTGAAAAGGGTAACGTCTGTAGTGGCCAAGTAGCGCTTTAACTACGGGCCATAACATGAAGTTGTCCTCCTTGTAGTCTCACCTTCCCTTCCATGTGGTCGGCGACTCGCTCACTGTGCGTCACCAATAATAAGGTGCATTCGAGTTGTTTGGTCAACGTCGTCAAAAGGCGCATCACCGCCTCTGCATTTCTTTCATCGAGACTACCTGTCGGTTCGTCCGCCAAAAGAATTTTCGGCTCCATATATAACGCGCGTGCAATCGCGGCTCGTTGCTGCTGGCCACCAGAAACTTCTTCAGGATAACGCCCTAATAAAGGCATAAGATCGAGTGCAGAAAGGATTTGACGCCATAGTCCCTGATCTTCAGGCAGCCCTTTAAGCTGGCGACAAAAGCGAATATTGTCAGCGACATTTAGAGTCGGTAGAAGGTTAAACTGTTGGAAGATAAGACCGATGTTATTACGACGGTAAGCAGTACGCTTAGTTTCAGCGACATCGTGCATCGAAAAACTTGGGAACAACACTTCACCAGAATCAACGGTATCGAGGCCGGCGATAAGGTTTAATAAGGTACTCTTACCTGAACCACTTTCGCCCATCAGGGCAACTTGCTCACCCTGCTTCAATGTTAGCTCAGCACCTTGTAAAACTGGGTGAAACTCACCGCCATCTACATAGCCCTTACATAGGTCTGTCAGCTGTAACATCGATTCTCTCGTTAACCTTTAAAATAGGAGTGTGAATCTACACTAAATCGCGCTTTCAAGGAAGCAATTTGGATTCTAGATCACAAGATATGCATCAAAACACACTCCATTGGCGGTCAATGTCTAATTTTCGATCAAATTTCTAATCCACTTACGTGTATTCATTCGATAGATAGAGCCAAACCATTTAATAAACTCTTCAGTTAAAAACAGTAAATAGATCCATTCGGGCGGCCAACCTAAGCCAATAGCAGCAAACGCAGCCAGCGGAATACCAATTAGCCACTGCGCGACCAAATCTTGGTATAGACAGAACTTCACATCTCCGCCCGCTCTTAATACTCCGACTATCGTCATCATAGGAATGGAACGCAGGATAATCCCGACACTCAAGACCACCATGAACTTTTCCGCGAGTAGTCGAGTTTCGTTGGTTAACGCGCTAAAGGCATCTAATACCGCGCCTTGCACCAAGTAGAGCAAACCTGCCACCACAATACCGACAAGCAAGCTTAGAAGCGTCACGCCGATGGCTTGATAATAAACCGCATCGTATTTCTTGGCGCCAATCTGGTTACCGACCAGTACGGCTGCAGCATTAGACATGCCGATCAAAAGAGCTAGTGCAATCGACTCGACTGGCGTCATTACCGAAAGCGCCGCTAAGCCTTGTACACCTGATTGTCCCATAATGGCGTGATAAGCGAACAGTCCCCCCGCCCATGCAAGAAAGTTAAATGTGGTCGGTAATGACAAACGAAGAAACTTAGCTACACGTTGCCACACGATCACTTGACGAATATCTTCAATGCCAAAGGCTAACAGATGCTTACGCGCATAGAGGTAACCAAACAGAGTCGCAACTTCAATCGCGCCACTCAGTACTGTTGCGATCGCAGCACCTTTGATTCCCATTGGTGGGACGCCAAGATTACCAAAGATAAACACCCAGTTGAGGAAGATGTTAGACAGTATCCCAATGCCACTAAAGAAAGTACTTACGCCCGGCTTATGCATAGCGCGCAAGCCAACCGACATACTGGCAACACAAGAAACCGCGAACATGGTTACCGAGGTAATCACCAAATATTCGCTACCGAGTTGATTAACCTCTGGGTCGCTGGTTGCTAGCCCCATGATCTGACTTGGAAACAGAATAAACAGCAACGCAGTTAGCGCAGCAAACACAGTACAAACTAGCCATGTTAATGCGGTACTTTCGCGAACCCCTTTGCGGTTATTCGCTCCCCAATATTGCGCGGTAAGTAGCGAGCCACCAGTGGTAACGCCCACCAGCATAATCGTGGTAACAAAGGTTGCTCTCGCTGCAACACCGACGGCGGCAATTTCAGCCTCCCCTAGCTGACCTAACATAAGGACGTCAACAAGGCTTCGGCTAGAGAACATAATGCTCTGCAGCGTAATGGGCATCGCAATTGCGATCAGGCGACGGATGAAATCACCTCGAGTATGGAGTAAAACTTGAGAAAGCATGGAGACGAAGCACCTCTGACCGCAACAATATGATATAAGAGCAAAAATAGATTGTGTATTATATGATCAGTCGGAATATGAAACCATAAAAACCATAGGGGTTCAGGATGAAAAAGGTTCTGGTTTTAGGGGCATCTGGATACGTAGGCTCGCAGCTCCTTCATAAGCTGTGCGAACAAGGCTATCAAGTCACTGCTGCGTCAAGACATCTCGACTATCTGTCCGCCCGAGTAGAGCCTCACCCTAACCTAAACATGTGTTATCTCGACTTAGCTGATAAACAAGCCACCTTAGAACTTATCCCTCAGTTTGAACTTATCTATTTCCTTGTGCATGGTATGGCTCATGGGCATGACTTCCTTGAATATGAAGTTTCTTTGGCTGAACACTTCAAGCAGGCATTAACAGGTAGCTCGGTCAAACATGTTATTTATTTGAGTGCGATACAGCCTCAAACTGGTGACTCTAGCCATTTAAAAGCTCGTCGCATGACTGGTGATATCATTCGAAAATCGGGTATTCCGATTACTGAGCTGCGAGCCGGTGTTATCATCGGCCCAGGCTCTGCCGCTTTTGAGATCATGCGCGACTTTGTCTACAACATGCCAGTTCTTATCACACCAAAGTGGGTAGACTCAAAAGCTAACCCTATTGCTCTCGAAAACCTGAATCATTACTTACTGTCCCTTGCGAAAGAGTCCCCTACTCACCACGAACTATTTGAGGTTGGCGGCCCAGAAACGCTCACCTATCGTGAACAATTTCATGTCATTGCTCGCGCAGTAAATAAGCCGATAAAGATTATTCCAACCCGCTTACTAACACCTAAAATGGCTTCTCAGTGGCTGGGTATTGTCACCTCTGTACCTTCTAGTATTGGCAGCGCGCTGCTTTCTGGCTTAGAACACGACTTCGTTGCAGACTCAGAGCAGATTAAGCAGAAGTATCCCCAAGCAATGATCTCCTTTGTTCAGATGGTGACAGAGAGTATTGAGCGTGAAGGTACTTTCGTCCGCAGCAATGTATGGGGCTTTGACCCAGCTGCACTTTCTCGTTGGCAACCGGGCTACGGTTATTATCCAAAGCAAACTGGCGCTTCTATTACGACAACACTTGAAGCAGACCAACTATGGAAACTGGTGAGAAAGATTGGTAGTCGTGAGGAAGGCTACTTTTTTGCCAATAGCTTATGGCGCACTCGTGAATGGCTCGACATATTCTTTGGTGGCGGTAAACCCATTCGTCGTTCGCCACCGGGGCCAGAATTACAGGTCGGTGATTTTATTGATTCCTGGAAAGTGATTCGCTGTGAACAGCAGCGCTTTATCTCGCTATTATTTGGTATGAAAGGTCCAGGACTTGGCCGTTTAGAGTTCGCCATAGAGGATTTGGGGCAAGAGAGGCGCTTAACGGTTACAGCTTGGTGGCACCCGCAAGGCTTTAGAGGATTGCTTTACTGGTTTGCAATGATGCCGGCGCATTTATTTATATTCAAAGGCATGGTTAAAGCCATTGTCCGAAAAGCAAAAGAGCTTCCATAATGGAAGCTCTTTTAACGCATGGTTAAACAGTCAAACTGAGTGGTATTTCAGCCAACTGATTACCTCGGTTTGCTGGGAATACAATGTATTCACCATGGTACTTAACGTTCGACTTATAGTCGGTCACTTTGTGAACCATGAATCCAGCCGCTGCCGCTTTTTCTACGAAGTCAGCATGATGGCCGCGTACAAACCAGCTCATTGGCTTGATCATATCTTCGCCGTCGAAACAGCTTTCACATTGCTCTGTACACATCGCAAGTGAGTTAGGCCCTTCAGTGAAGATCTGCACCTTACCGCAATCGACCAGCTCTTCTGACGTTGTCACTTCCCAATTGTTCTCTTCCATCATATCGATAAAAGCATTGATCTCGTGATCTTTGATCGTACGATCTGGCACGCCTTCAGGGAAAAACTGACCATAGAACTTAGAAATGCGTTGGAATGTCTGCATAAGACCTGCGTTGTTGCCTTTAGAGCGCCCCGTTTTCTGCCAACGAATTAAATCATCCGCGACAATACGTGGAAACTGCTGAGACTTAATCGCCTTAGTAATCCAGCGAACAAGGTACAGGTTGTTGGCCGTCGGGCCATTAGTTAACTTACCTGATGCATGCTCTGTAGCCATTTCATCTAACGCTTTATTAACCAGTTTTTGTATTTCTATCGTGTATTCAGACATTACGCCTTTCTTCCAAATATCCAATAACATGCTGCCGAAACAATCGAACACATGCTCATAACCGAAATCATCGGCCATGTTACGCCATTAGGCATGAATGCCACAACAGCACCGACAATCGAACCCGTACCAAAACGGAGTGTGCCTGCTAATGAGGAAGCTGTGCCAGCCATTGTCGGGTAACTGCTGAGCAACAGGCCCATTGTGTTACTACCTATAGTTGATAATGTGCCGATAAACATGACTACGAAGATAACGGTTCCCCATAGTCCAGCATCCAGTAGCCAAGTAACAAATAAACCAATGCCAGCAATAAGCTGAACCGCTAAGCCAAAGCGCAGCATAGTATGCGATCCTACTTTCTTCACCAAGCGGCCATTAATGCTAGTCATAATGATCATTGCGATGATGTTGAGACCAAACAAGTAACCGAATTGGTCAGGTCTTACACCGTAAATATCAATATAGACAAATGAGCCTGCCGTTAAGAAGGCAAACATACCTGCAAACGAAAAAGCCCCAGAGAAAATAAGTCCCATTGCCACAGGGTTTTTAAACAAGCCCTTGTAGTTGCGTAACGTAGTTCTAATCCGCAAAGGCTGCTTATTCTCTTCGCTGAGTGTTTCAGGAATCTTCCACAGCACCAGTGCGATCACCACTAACGCAAACGCAGCTAAAATCCAGAAAATTGCACGCCAGCCAAACCAGACTGCAACGTATCCGCCAATCATTGGCGCAATCAACGGCGCTATGGTTATCACAAGGGTGACAAATGACATTGCACGCGCGAAATCTTCACGATCAAACATATCGCGCACAACAGCTTGAATAATCACTGCAGCGGCCGCGCCCGCAAAACCTTGAGCAGTTCGAACCCACGTTAGGGCTTCAATACCTGTCGTTGTCGCACTGACTACAGAGGAAAAACCAAAAAATAACACGCCCAAGATCAACACTGGACGTCGACCATAGCTATCTGCGAGCGGACCATGGATCAACTGACCAATGGCAAAACCTGCGGTATATGCGGTTAATGTGATTTGAACAGCACCTTCGGTCACGCCTAAATCTCTGGCGATGGTTGGCATGGCTGGCAAATACATATCTATGGCTAGCGGCGTTAAGGCACCGATTGCCCCCAAGACTAAAAATAATAGAAAACTGATTTGGGGGGCGTTGGTAGTCTCTACCGTTCTTTCAGACATAACTCTCCTACTCGGTTGCGTATCAGATGCAGCCTCCGTGCTGCAACCAAACAGAAAATAACAACACCATTTCTAGGTGTTAGTGATCCGATCTATCCTCAATCAAATCTGTCTAAAAGACTAGTTCCTAGTTGGAAATAAACTAATTCCTAATAGAGGTATTATTTCCAAACAGACGCGACTTCTTCTTCCGTTAGGTAACGGTATTCACCAGGCTCTAATGACTTACAAAGCTCGATAGCGCCAATGCGCTCACGGTGAAGGTGTTCAACCTTGTTACCCAGTGCAGCAAACATACGTTTAACTTGGTGGTACTTACCTTCAGTAATTGTAAGCAGCACTTCGTTTTCTTCTTCGTCGACAATCTCAAGTTGCGCTGGAAGCGTCAAACCCTTCTCATTGCGCAGTTGAATACCTTCAGCAAACTTATCTGCATAGTCAGCTTGAACTGGGTCAGCAAGCCACACTCGGTAAGTTTTCTCACATTTATGCTTTGGCGAAGTAATACGGTGAGACCATTGGCCATCATCAGTGATTAGCACTAACCCTGTCGTATCGACATCCAATCGACCTGCAAAGTGAAGCTCTTCCATCTTTACTTCATCAAGCAGCATAAACGCGGTTTGATTAAAGCCATCTTCATGCGAGCAAACAAAGCCATCGGGTTTAAACAGCATGATATAGCGAGGACCTGCTTTATGGATCTCACGCCCCTGCCATTCGACGGTGCAGTCATCCGTTACTTTAACTGAACCACTTTTCTGCACGACATCATTTACTGTTACATCACCACTTTTGATGATTCTTGTTGCCTCTTTACGTGTCGCACCTAGTGCATCACACAAATATTTATCTAAACGCATGAATACCTCATCTTTGTTAGGTGAGGTATTATAGTGCCACTAGACTAAATAGTTGAGCTATTTCACACATTTTATGTATACACTGCGTCCTTATCAGGCTGACTCTGTCAAAGCTGTTATCCATTACTTTCGTAAACACTCCACCCCTGCCGTACTCGTGCTACCGACTGGCGCGGGGAAAAGCCTTGTGATTGCTGAGCTGGCACGCCTAGCTAAAGGTCGAGTCTTAGTGATGGCTCACGTTAAAGAACTGGTTGAGCAAAACCACGAAAAGTACGAAGGTTACGGGCTGAAAGGCTCAATATTTTCAGCAGGTCTCGGGCGCAAAGAAACAGATCAACAAGTAGTGTTCGCGTCCGTTCAATCTGTCGTGCGTAATCTTGACCAATTTAAGAACCAATTCTCGCTGTTAGTCATTGATGAATGTCACCGCGTGCCTGATAACAAAGATACCAGCTATCAAAAGGTCATCACCCACCTGCGCGAGCAAAATCCGGGGATTAAAGTACTTGGATTAACGGCCACGCCTTATCGTTTAGGTATGGGTTGGATTTACCAATATCACACCCGAGGGCTAGTCAGAAGTGAAGAGCCACGCTTTTTTAGAGATTGTATCTTCGAGTTACCCATTCGCTACTTACTGGATGAGAAGTTTCTAACACCCGCTCGAATGATGGATGCCCCGGTTTTAAGTTACGACTTTTCGCAGCTAAAACCAGCCAATACAGGGCGATATAAAGAAGCAGAACTCGATATGGTTATCGATAAAGCGAAGCGCGCAACACCGCAAATTGTCGAACAGATCATTCAGCTGGCTAAAGATAAACAAGGCATCATGATCTTTGCTGCGACCGTCCGCCACGCCCAAGAAATTTATGGGCTGCTGCCGCAAGATCAGGTCGCGATTGTGATTGGTGATACACCAACGCCTGAGCGTGATGCAATCATCCAGAACTTTAAAGAGCGCAAAATCAAATTCCTCGTCAACGTCTCGGTGTTAACTACTGGCTTCGACGCCCCTCACGTTGACCTTATTGCGATTCTTCGTCCAACTGAGTCCATCAGTCTTTATCAACAAATCGTTGGCCGAGGCCTACGCTTGTCACCAGGAAAAGACGAGTGCTTGGTGCTGGATTATGCTGGTAATAGTTATGATCTTTATCAACCAGAAGTGGGCGATGCTAAGCCCGATTCAGACAGTGAAATCATCACCATTCCTTGCCCAGCCTGCGGTTTTAACAACAACTTTTGGGGCAAGCTTGATAGTAACGGCTATTTAATTGAGCACTTCGGTCGTAAATGCCAAGGTTTCTTCGAAGATGACGAAACGGGTGAACGCGAGCACTGTAACTATCGATTCCGTGCTAAATACTGTGGCGAGTGCGGGGCCGACAATGATATCGCCGCACGTATCTGCCATGAATGTGATGCGACATTAGTTGACCCAGACAAGAAGCTTAAGGAAGCGTTAAACCTTAAAGATGCATTGGTGTTTGAATGTATAGAGATGGATCTTAGCGTTCATAAAGACGATAAAGGTAAAAGCAGTCTTAAGGTTTCTTATATAGGAGAAAACCAAGCTCAAGTTAGTGAGTTTTGGTCTCTTACCACCAAAAATCAAAAACAACGATTTAAAGATCAGTTTGTTAGACCGCACCTAGCCGACAAGCACCGCCCGTTTGAAGATGCGTCACCAACTAAAGTAGTTAACAGCCAACACCGCTTTCGTCCCCCTCAGTTCGTGATTGCACGAAAATCAGGACGCTTTTGGAAGATGCGCGACAAAATATTTGAAGATGAGTTATCGAATAACTAGCCATTCACTTGGTGTTCATTTTTGCCAATGTATACTGCTATACAGAAATTCGTAAAAGGTAAGATTATGTTCAAGCGACCACTGTTAAGTACCGCCACAATACTAACTTGTCTGCTGCTCGCCTTCCCTAGCATGGCGAAGAAACACGATCATGACGATCAAGATGGTCACGCACTGGTGCAAGATGTTCACAAACCAGGTGCTAGAATTGAGTTTGAAGAAGACCAAGATGAGGTCTACGAAGCAGTAAAGAAAGGTTATATCAAGCCATTCTCTGAGATGTATGCTGCTGTAGAGCGCGATCTGCATGGCCGAATTATTCACGTCGAACTTGAAGAAGATGATGATATTTGGATTTACGAACTCAAGATTAATCACGATAACAACATCATCAAAGTTGAATACAACGCAGAAACGCTCGAAATGCTGCAAATCAAAGGTAGAAACCTTAAACAAGCACTAAAAAAATAGAAGATAAAAGCTTATGAAAATTCTTGTAGTGGAAGATGACCCGCGCCTAGGCGAACAAATTGTTGAAACTCTGGAGCAAACGGGCTGGGTACCAGAGCTCTCTCAAGATGGCATCGACGCATTGTACCGAGCGACATCTGAAGAGTGGGATGCCATAGTCCTTGATTTAGGTCTGCCTAAACTTGACGGCTTAACGGTTCTGAAAGGTATCCGAGACGAAAACATTAACACACCAGTTGTTATCCTAAGTGCGCGAGACACATTGACCCAACGCGTCGAAGGCTTAAATGCTGGTGCTGACGACTACTTGACTAAACCATTTGAAATGGTTGAGCTGACCGCCCGCATACGTGCTCAACTGCGCCGCGCATCGGGGAATGCGTCCCCTGTTATGCAGATTGGCAATCTGAGTTTAGATACTCGAACGTCTAAGGTAATGTGGCAAGGTCAGGCAATCAGTCTCACGGCTCTCGAATACAAGGTTGTTGCTTATTTCATGCATAACCCTGAAAAAGTAATCTCACGTACAGAGCTGGTTGAGCACATCTATAAGCAAGACTTTGATAGAGACTCAAACACCATCGAAGTTTTCATTGGCCGTATCCGCAAGAAAATTGCTCCGAAGGTGATCAAAACCGTTCGCGGTCTAGGATATCAGCTTAATGCCGAATAATAAGCGTACCCTGCTTAAACGCCTTAGTTTAAAAAGCCGCCTAGTACTGGCGGCTATCGTTTGGTTAACCGCGATGGTCATTGCGGCGGGTGTCAGTGTGCCAACCCAAGTATTTAACTACATGGTTGGTGACACTAAATCTCAACTCTCTATCTACATGGATGAAATTGCAGCCTCTCTCGAAGCCGATGAAAAAGGCGCTTTAACCCTTACCACTAACCTTTCTGATCCTCGCTTTAACCGCCCATACAGTGGCCTTTACTGGTCAGCCCGAACCGATGCGGATTTGCTGCGTTCTCGCTCCCTGTGGGATCAAAAAATAGAAGCGAAGAAAGGCATTAAGAAAGAGTACTTCGGGGCAAGAGACGAAAAGCTCATCTACCTCAAAACAACCCTCTACTACCCAGACTACGATGGCCCAATTGAAGTCTTGGTCGGCATTGATGAACAACCGATTGAAGATACGGTGCGTGATTTGATGAGTCAGCTTTGGATCATCCTCGCCCTACTCTACTTCGGCGTACTGGCTGTTATCATGCTACAGGTTCAGTGGTCGTTGCATCCATTGACCAAAATGCACAAAGAGCTCTCACAGCTTCGCTCAGGCGATAAGAAACAGCTCGAAGAAGATTACCCAAAAGAAGTCGCTCCTGTTGTTTCTGACTTGAATGCGTTGGTGTTTCATTATCAAGAGTTACTAGAGCGAGCTAGGCATCATGCAGGCAACTTATCTCATGCATTAAAGACGCCTTTGTCGGTGCTTAAGAATGAGATTCATAACTTTGACAGTGACACTCAGAAGCTACTGCAGCCGCCTGTTGATCAGATTCAGAGCCAAATTGATTACCACTTAGGCCGTGCTCGTATGGCGGGTTCTAAAAACATCTTGGCAGTACGTGCTAACCCTTCTGAGCGTGTCGACGCCATTTCTATGGCATTCGATAAAGTCTACGCCTCGCGAGAAATCGCCCTCATTAACGAGCTTGATTCTGATATCGAAGTCGCCGTTGATAAAACCGACCTCGACGAAATGGTGGGCAACTTACTAGAAAATGCTTACAAATGGTCTTCAAGCATCATTCGGGTTCATTCGCAGCAAAGTAAAGAAGGCGATATTGATATCATCATTGAAGATGACGGTCCGGGTATCCCTGATGACAAAATTCAGCAAGCGGTTAAACGTGGCGTTCGACTAGACGAGACCACGCCCGGCACGGGTTTAGGCTTAAACATTGTCAGTGAAATGGCCCACAGCTATCGAGGTAAGCTGACCTTATCCTCTAGCTCTATGGGCGGATTGAAAGCGGTACTGTCATTTAAGTCCTCAAACTAGTTTTAACCAAACTAAAAAAGGCGATGCACCTGCATCGCCTTTTATCTATTTGGAACAAGCCCACTACGGCTTCAAGTAAAGCGCCACTTTATGCCCAACTAAGATGGCATGATCATTCCCTAATTCAACAAACTTCATCCTGCCATCAAACGCGCCGGGCCTAACGAATAACTGCTCAACTAAACCATCTTTCGCATCATCTAACTCTAAAGGCGTGTGCGTGTCATATATAAACATCATACCTTGATGGTTATGCGTGTAAGCTCCTTTCCCAGAAAATCCCACCTGACTACTCGGCAACATAGCAAACACACCGTAGGTTTGATTCTCTTTTAACGTTAGTTCAAACCTAAGTGGTAATGATATGGACTGAGCCTTTCTATCATCCTCAATCTCTATGTGCGTTACCGTATTGCTGGTAAAGTGACGATTGTGCTCAGATGTTCCAAGCAAAGCCAATAGACAACCCAAGACTAAGCCGCAAACCGTAGTGCATGAGGTAACAATGTTATTCACAGTTCACCGCCTCACTTCCAGTATTGAAACTCACCGAACGACCATCGGAATCGACAAGTAAGCTCAACTTTTCAAATAGGTAAAGCGTGGGATTTTGATAATAGACCTTCTCACCCTGTTGATTTGGCATATAGCTACACTGTTTATAGCTAGTTACCTTATAGCCAATGAATAACGGGCTATTGTAAAAATACTTAGCCCCAACAAAACCAACAAGGATTGCCAAAACTAAAATGCTGAATAGTTTCATCACTTGAACGTGCCCAGCATTCCATTTAGTCCTGACCTCAGCCTTATGTTCCAGTTCCCTAACTGACGGTGTTTCAACAATCGGCTCTTTAGGGCCTATAACTTCTGAGATCGACGTGATCTTTCTGACTGATCCGGTAAACTCATAACCGACGCCTCTTTCGGTGCGGATAACTTCACCCGCTTTATCTTCAAGCCCTCTTCGGCATGTCGAAATAGAGTGCAGCAAACTGCTACTTTCTACGACAATGCCTCTTTTATGCCAGACTTCGTTCATCAGCTCATGCTTACTTAACACCTGACCTTGATTGGTAAACATATAGCTCAGCAAAGACAACTCATTAACACCAACAGGATGGCGAATGTTGCTCTTTAGGCTATGAATAAAACCGCCTGTTTCATCTAATACGTGCGTATCGTTGATCAGTAGCATTACGACCTCTCTGTCACTAACTCAAACGAGTCATCAGGTTCAGACATAGACGCAAATGCGACGTAAGCCATCGGCACTACAAATAAAGAGAAAAATGTGCCAATCGTTAACCCACCAACGAGTACCAATCCAATATTAACTCTCCCAAGCGAGCCTGGACCTTCAGCAAGCGCTAAAGGTAAAGAACCGATAATCATGGTTAGCGAAGTCATTAAGATTGGCCTTAAACGCGACTTCGCACTCATTAATGCTGCAGTTTTAGCGCCGTAACCTTCTTTACGTTTTAGGTTGGCAAACTCCACCAGCAAGATGCCATGTTTGGTGACCAAACCAACCAAAGTCAGCAGTCCAATTTTTGAATATAGGTTCAAACTATGCCCAAACACATCCAATGTAATCAAAGCCCCAACGAGACACAGAGGAACGGTTAATAAGATAATTAAAGGATCAACAAAGCTCTCAAATTGCGCCGCCAGAATTAAGAAAATGAAAATAAGTGCGAGCCCGAATAAAATCTGAGTCCCCGCTTCAGACTCATTAAGCTCTTTAATCACACCGTTGTATTTATAGTCTTGCCCTGCTTTTAGTAGTTTTGGCAACTCAGCGTCAAGATAGGCTTGGACATCACTCGCACTGTAGCCTTGCATCACATCGGCGGTAATTTCCGCCGCATCTTTGCCACCAAAGGTTTTGATATTGGACTCTGCTGTAACTGGCTTAATCGACACAAATTGCGACAATGGTAGCCTCTGCCCAGAATCGGAACTAACGTACAGCTTGTCGAGAACCTTAAAATCTCCTAGTGCTTGGCGATTCACCTGAACCTGTATCGGATAAGTAAATCCATCATCCGCTTTTAGATCCGCTGCTTTCACTGAACCTAGGAATGAAGAGATTGCGCTCGTTACATTTGCGTAGTTAACTCCAGACAAGATAATTGCATTACGGTCTATCGATAGATCAAACCTTAATTGATCACGATGCATCGAGTTATTGGTGTTTCCTAAACCGTCATATTCATTCAGCAAGCCGACAACTTGTTCTGCTGTTTTTGAAAGTTCATCTAAGTCTCGATTAACGGTAGTAAGCTGAATATTGACGTTGCTTGCGACATTCAAATTATCGGCTGAGCGTACTGAGAACGATACGCCATAGGCTGACAAAGTCTCTTTTGCTTTGATGGTAAGTTCATCGATTATATCGCTCGCTGACTCTCCTCGTTCTTCCCACGGTTTCAGCAAAATATGGTTGGTGGGCCCGCCTTCGATATAGGCTAAATTTGCCTCTATGGACTCATTACCGGAGAAGACATCATTCAATTGCTTTGCATTTTCTAAGTGATAACTACGCCCAGCACCTGTTGGCGCA
The DNA here is from genome assembly GCF_004551525.1 of Vibrio ouci. Classification (GTDB taxonomy): domain Bacteria; phylum Pseudomonadota; class Gammaproteobacteria; order Enterobacterales; family Vibrionaceae; genus Vibrio; species Vibrio ouci. Next base: position 26,822 of record NZ_SATR01000039.1, read on the forward strand.
TCAGAGCTCACTTCAATAAAGCCAGTGTCTTCTGTTGGTATAAGTACTTTAGGCATCATGAGAGCAGAGACACTCGCTAAACCGATCAAAATCGCTATCGCGCCTAGCACTCTGAGGGGATGTCTAAGCCACGCTTGTAAATGCTTGAAGTAACCCTCGGTTAGGTCGTCTAGCTTCGCTTCAACCCAAGCAAACCACTTCGGAGACTTAGGTGAAGATTTGAGCATATACGCACTCATCATTGGTGAAAGAGTTAGTGCAACAAAACCAGAGATAATCACAGAGGCTGCTAACGTGAACGCGAATTGTCGAAATAGATCTGCAGTCAATCCCGACATTAAACCGATTGGCAAATATACCGCAGCCAGCGTTAGGGTCATCGCGATAACTGGGAATACGATCTCTTTACAGCTTTTCAATGCAGCCGAGACCGGTGAAAGGCCTTCCTCTATATGACGATAGCAATTTTCAACCACCACAATTGCATCATCAACGACTAGCCCAATCGCCAATATAATCGCCAGAATAGTTAGTACGTTGATGCTAAAACCTAGCAAAGCCATAACAGCAAATACGCCAATCACACATACAGGTATCGTGATTAAAGGAATTGCCGCAACACGCAGCGAACCTAAGAACAACACGACGATTGCGGATACCAGTACAATCGCTTCAATGAGCGTCATGAATCCTTGATCAATGGCGTCTTCGATAAAGTCGGCTTGGTTGTAAACCATCTTCATCTCGATGCCATCTGGCAGTTCCATCTGCTCCATCGCCTGTTTGACACGTTTTGCAACATCAACAGGGTTTTCATCTTTAAGCGGTAATACCTGCAATGACATCGCTTGGTGGCCATCAACATGTAACGTACTCGGCGTTAAACTAACCTCCCCCATCTCGATATTGGCGACATCACTGACACGGATTATCTTGCCGCTTTCTACACGAATCACGAGATCACGCACGTCTTCAATCGAAGTCACTTGATTGACTGGATTAATAGCAAAGTCACGAACTTCACCTTTGATCGTACCCGCTGTAAAAGTGGCGTTATAGGTACTCAAAGTACTCACCACATCGGAGGCACTTACATTTAAAGCCGCCATACGCTCTGGCAACAACCAAACACGTATTGCGCGTGAAGATCCGCCATAAGGACCCCATACACCGCCGACACCTTGGATATTTTTAAATTGCGTCGCCAATTGCTGGCTGATGAAATCAAACATATCCTGCTTATCCATCGTTCCCTTGTTCACAAAGGTAATGATGTTGCTCGGCATGCTGGTTTCCGAAGAGTCGTCTGTCACCGTCGGTCTATCAATCATCGCAGGAGGGAAGTCAGAGATGCCATCGATTTTGCTGCGCAAATTGTTCATCAGGCTTGCGTATTCAACGTCGCTGATGCCATCTTTAAACACTATCTTCATCGAACAACTGCTTTCGCTACAATCAGTCGTCATCGACTTGACCTTATCGAGACCCGTTACCGCTGAGATCAACTTATCAGCCACATTTTGCGACATGAACTCGGCACTCGCACCGCTTATTGAAGCGTTAACCGACACTGACGACGTTTGATGCTCAGGAAAATACTGTATTGATAGCTTTTGAAAAGAGACCAGACCAATCAAGACGATGGCAATACTCAATACTGAAGCCAATACTGGGTGTTTAACGCATATTTCAGGCAGCTTCATTGTCTACCTCGTCTAACTGTCTTTCACTCTTACTGCTTTCTTGTCCACCTTTCTCATCTGAGCTTTTATTTGTGTCACGAAGAGCTGGCAATGTGATTGAAGGCTTTGAGCCCTGAATTGTCACGGTCGTACCAACATCGAGATTTTGCTGCCCGGTAATAACAACACGTTCACCGATGCTCAAACCTGACTTAATTGCCACATATCCGTTATTGGTGTTATCCCCTAACTCTACGGGTTGTTTTACCGCTTTATCACCTTTGATCACCCAGACAAAACGTTGATTTCCGTCAGCGCCTACCGATGTTTGGGACACAACTACATGATTGATCGAATCACCAATATTTTGGCTTACCTTGGCAAACATCCCAGGCACTAAGCGGTTGTCGGCGTTATCCAGCTTGGCGTGAACTTCGACTCGGCCTGAGCTTTCATCGACAAGTGGCGCGATATAATCAACTTGGCCAGAGAACGTAGAGTCACCGTATGCATCAACCTTTAAAGTGACCGCTTGGCCTAATTTCGCCTTGCCGACTTCAGACTGGGAAATGGAATAATGGACTTCGACGGGATCGAGTTTAATTAGGTGTACCAGAACAACCGCTGCTTCAACACGGCTACCCACAGAGTGCGAGAAATTGGTCAGTTGACCATCAAATGGCGCCACCAATTGATAGCTCTGCAGATCGGTTTTTCTTTGTGAATAGTCAGCTTCAGCCAACGCGACTTGCTGCTTGAGTTCTTCAACATCTTGCGCTGACATTGAGTCAGGTTGCTTCTTAAGCAGTGCTAATACACGAGACAATTTCGACTTCGCAAGGGCTAGTGAACTGGATGACTTTTCTAATTCCGCTTTAGCTTTTGAATCGTCAAGTTGAGCAATCAAATCACCTTTGTTGACGGTGTCACCATCGTTGAAGTGAAGGGATTTTAGTTTTTCTCCAGCACTAAACGTTAGCGCTGCAGAGTCCGTCGCCTTCAGTTTGCCGACTTCTTCAATCGCCATGGTCGTCGCAAGCTGTTGCGTGATTTCAACGGTAACCGGAACACTTTCCGGTGTTTGTGATAGTGCAGGTGTACCAAAAATAGATACGGACAAATATAGAATAGACAGAGATAACGTCTTAGTTTTGTTCATTGAGGCAACTCTAATGAATGGAAGTTGCCGTTGTTATACTCAACAATTTTTTCTCTAAGTTAGCGTTTTGTCAGCCAGAGAATGATTCATCCTTAACATACCTTAATACATATCAAAACATTGATTTCATTAAGATTAACTAATAAAAAAGCCCACACTTTCATTCATGAAAATGTGAGCTTTTAGGTTTTTTAAATCAGGTTCATTCAACAATATCAGTGAATAAGTATGAATATCTTGGGGCGACAAGTATCATTTGCTTATCTGAAAGAGGTATCAATTTAAGGTCTTCTAGTGAGTGCATGCCTCGCTGAGAAAACATGATATCGATGACTGAAGCATCATTCTTGGCCGGTATTACTTGTTCCGACATTTCCGGCATTAGAGATAAACCATGACGCTGAAAGTAGTACTCTCCCGATGAATTAAAACCGACTTTCTGGTCTGTGAGGAAATACATTTCATACTTCCCTGAGCGTTTTAATTTTATCCCTGCATTCATACCCATATGATGAATACCTTCATTGGATTTGAGTATTATGCTGGTTTCACTCTGCAGTGAACGGGCAACCGTTGGAGAGCCAATTTCAGCCGCTAATGCTCCTACAATTAACCCGGATGTGATGCTAGCGAGTAGTATTTTATTATTCACACGTCACCTCCACTTCGCTCGGTAGGTAACTGACAGACTGACCATCTTTGGCAACCAGTATTACCTGATTACCTGAAGTGAATGCTCTTACATTATTAAGAACCATTGGTTTTGATTTGTCTTGCGTTGGGACTACGCAGCCTAGATAACGTTGCTCGGTATAATCGGCTTCCACCCAAGGCGTACTGATTGCACCGTATAAAAAATATGCCGCCAATGCACTGACACTAAAGGCCGTTAGGTAACGCGCATTGTTTTTCTTAATCGCCGAGGGAGCAACGTCCTGACTGTCACTCAAATAGGGTTGTATAGATAGGTTCTGATAAGACGAAACATCACCATTAAACTGATAACCCACTCCTCTGATTGTCGTGATGATTTCTCCATTTCGATCATCTAACGCTTTACGGCAAGTCGAGACAGCATGGAGCAAGCTGCTCTCTTCTACTACTACCCCTTTCTTGAACCATATTTCATCAAGCAGTCGAGCTTTAGCTAACGGAGTTTTAGGGTGCTCAGTCATAAACTGCAACAACGCGACTTCATTACTTCCCAGCGCTGTTTTTACACCAGTCTCACGCTCTTCCAAGATGCCTGTGAGTACATTGAGTATGTACTTATCGTTAATCAACAACATAGCTAACTATCTGAGTCTTTCTCTTAATACCCATAACCATATCGTATATTGCGTAAAATGAAAAAGCCCAGCGCGGGGCTGGGCTTAACTAATTTATATCCGAATATACTTTCTAGACGTACTGCTATTCTAATTGAACAATGCACTGTTCACTTAACTGTCGATATTGGTCCTGCATCACCTCAACAAACTCGGCCGCATTGGCAAAGTCATTAACACTATCGCCCAGTACAACATCGCAATTAAAAGGGACAAACATTGCCGTCCCCTTTGGTAACGACGCCCCTAATCCACGCATAACAACAGGAACCACTGAGCACTGAGGGTGATCTTTCACTAGATGATATATTCCCTTTTTCAGACCACTCATCACTTCAGGCTCACCACGGCTACCTTCCGGAAATATAATCAATATATCTCCTTGTTCTAAAGCCTTATGGCATTCATCAAAGATCGCTTCTTTTTGCTCTTTAGACGGTGATCTGCGTATTGGAATAATGCCAATCACATTGAGCGATAACCAAGCGACGATTGGATTAGATAAAAAATAATCCGCTGCCGCGACTGGGCGAACCTTATGAATAATACTGATTGGAAATAGCGCCAGTAACACCAGCGTGTCTAAGTGACTATTGTGATTAGCAGCGACGACAACTGGCCCATTCATAGGTAAGTTTTTTCTGTTGATAATGTTTAACCCTAAACCGATAAACACAAGTGGTTTTACGAACAACAGAATGAATAAAACTCTGAGTATTCTCGCCATAAGTCCTCAATAGTACAGATAGTAGATATAGTGGAAAAACAGCGGCGCGGTAAACATTAAGCTATCGATGCGGTCGAGAATCCCGCCATGCCCAGGTATAAATTGGCTGGTATCTTTGATCTTTAAATCTCTCTTCACTGACGAGATAACCAAATCACCAATAAAGCCACTAAAGGCAATGATTACGCCTGCAACTAAACCTTGTACTCCTGTCAAAGGCGTCAGATATGGGGCAACGAAATATGAAGCAACAATCACCGTTAGGGCACCACCGACAAAGCCTTCCCAAGTTTTATTTGGACTCACTTTAGGGACGATCTTATGTTTGCCAAATGACTTGCCCCACACATATTGGCAAACATCATTAAACTGAGTAAATATCAGCAAAAAGAGCAGCATTCCCATTGAGCCCGCATCAAGATTCAAGCTTGGTAGTACTAACAAATAGGCCATGTGGCTGATACAAAACACCGTTAACATCAAGGCCCAGTGGATGACGCCTGCTGACCGAATAAAGCCTTTGGTATCTCCTATCAACACTGCGACCATTGGTAGATACAAGAACATGTACACAGGGATAAAGATGATGTACACGCCATACCAACCAATGGATAACCAATAGTATTGGAATGGAATCGAAAGGTAAGCCCAAAAGATAACTCGACGGTCCGTCATACGAGTGGGCACAATGGATAGGAACTCTTTAAGCGCCATAAAGCTCAAAAAGCCGACGAAGAAGAGCGTGTATTGCAAAGGCAGGTAGAGAACAACGAAGACGATTCCTATCATCCACCACCACGAACGGATTCGAAGCTTTAACTCTAAGTAATCACGATCTCTGTGCTGCCTCGATAGCCATAGATAGACAAGCGTTCCTAGCACCAAAATCGAAACGATAACGACCATGATATAAAACGAATGTAATGGGATACCTAACATTGTGGTTCCCTCTCATTTGGCTGAGCCTCTTCACTCGCATTTTGTGTTTTATATTCAGAGATAAAAGCAAGGCGTCGCCAGGTGGTATAAATACCGCCTAGCAGCATAATCAGCAGTGCCACATCCATGCTGTAAATGAAGATAGTGGGCAACCAACCAAATACATGCTGTAAGAACAAAAGCAGGTAAGTGGCCGTTAAGAGTGCCATACGATGCTGCTTCGCCATAGGGCCACGAAAATCAGCTGGAGTCCCCATGCTTACACCTAGGACTCGGACATAAGCAGTCAACACCGCCACTATCGCGCTAGTCCAAGCCAACGGCATACCAAATACCGACTCTGTTGCAAAACCTGCTGCGACAATAAGCAGGGGGTCGGCAATGCGATCTGGTACATCATTATACAGCTCACCCGCCGGAGTTTTCTTTCCGCCTTCAATGGCAACCATACCATCAAATAGATTACACAATAGACGCATTTGTATAGCCGCAGCCGCCAATAGCAATAGATAGCTTGCTGGCAAAAAATGGTAGGTCAACATTACGCTGTAGCCCACGAGGGCAAAGCCTATGCTCATTAATGATATCTGATTAGGGATGACGTCTTTTTTACTTAACCAAATAGCGACTTTACGAGTGATGGCGACATCACGAACGGCAAGCGGCCTTCGGTTATTTTCGTCAATTGGGTCCTTGTCCATGAAACCTCACTGAGATAGCTGATTTGCTTGATAGTAGTATGCGATTTGGTGACATTATAACCATGCAAGCTCACTCTAAAGGCGTAATAACCATTAGAGTGAGTTATTTCAATCGCATTTTTATTAATTGGGAAGAAGTGTCGTAATTCGCTACTTGGTGTAGCTTTCATTTAGCTCGGTCACCTCTCCGTTTGAGTAGACCTTATTGACCTTATCCCAAGGGATTGGGTCTAAAGTAGCACCTGCTACTTCTGCTCTTTTCTGAATTCTTGTAAGATATGAAAGCTTTATATAATCCTCTGCACTAAAGCCCTGCGCGTCTTTATCCATTACTTTTTCTGGTTTTAGCTCCGTGAGATAAATTAACTCTCCGCAACCTTTTAAAAAGACTTTTGCTTGCCCGTTTGGTAAGAGACCAAAAACAATTTCTGTTCGATAACAGCTAATCTCATCACCTGAACGTCCGATGTAACTATCTTTGCTAGCCATGATTCTTTTTATCTTTTCATCTAAGTCAAATCGAGTTACATAAAACTGAGTATTAGCAAGCGAAGTCCAGTATAGATTAACTTCATCTGGTAATGACTTCCTTCCAGAAACTTGAACTCCCCTTACCATAGTGAAAGTGTGAAGAGGTAAGCCGTAGCCATCATAACCATCTAGCCACTTCTTCACATTTCTCATATCGCTTTTAGCCATAAACTGACTAAACGCATGTAGCTGGGATGTCCAATTTTCCTGATGGTTAGTTCCATAGGACTTTGTGACTTTAGTAGGAAACAGTGATGATGAAGATACACTCACTCTCCACTCAGGCATGTCATCCGGCGCCGTTGAAGCACATGCAGTACTGCTCAAAACAGCTAAGAGCAAAGCTAAACGTATTAGCGGTCCGTTAAGTCTCTTTATTACACTCATAACTAGCTCTTTCAAATTGTTGTTTTGACTCATTAAATAGTGGTTTCATTCCAACAGTATCACTCGAAGAATGGTGGTACAAATCGGAAGCCATGAATTCTTTTAGCCTTTGTGGTGTACTCAATGAGCTTATAACCCCTTCATAATCACCATTTTTGGCTAATTTCAATATATTCGCGTTTAACTCAGTAAATGTCATCGAACTACCCTTCTTATCGGAAGGTAAATCTTTTACTAATAGATAAACGTCATCTGTCCAAGCATATCCATCATCATCCGTTAAAGGCACACCATGAAACTCAGCTAAGCCATACATTACTCTTAAATATAAACGCGATAAGTCACCTTCAACTTTCCGCTTGATAAACAGTTTTCCTGTAACTCTATTTCGATTGTTGCCTAGTTTAGTATCCTCAAGAACCACTGGAGCATAATCTGAGTCTTTCCATCCACTGTTTAAATCCAGTTTTTTATATTCTTCTAGAGTCTGGAGTACATACTTAAGAGCTCTTTCCTTCTCAAAATGACTAGAATAAGAACGACTCACTTTCTTCACTAATTTATTTTCCAGTAAAGGTAGTAAATAGTCCTCTTGGGCGTACGAGTGCCTAGAGTGATAACCTCCACCAATATCTGAATGAGCGCCGGGTAACGTCAGCTCAGAAAATGTTTCATACTTATTGATCCGATTTAAACTAAAGTTCTCTCTACATTCAGTTTTCGAATTTGCAGTTAAGTGAACAACCCTTCTAACTCGCTCAGGATCAAGCCAAAGTTTAACGTCTCCATTATCAGTATGAGTACTGAAGTCAAAATCGAGGATCGTTTTGGAGTCTAGAGATACAAGATGTACAACCGAGGCCACCGTATCAAACACCCCAACAAATGTTACCTCGCAACTCGCTTTATCCTTATCCACTAAATCCCAATCAAATGAACTAGACAGTCCAACTTTCTTCTTGGCACATTCCTCTGTGAATACCTTTGCAAAATTACCATTGCAACCTTCAAGGACCACATTGACAAAATGCCTTGCTGAAGCTGCTCCCCGACTAAAGCCAAATACGTCAAATTGTAACTTCGAAATACCATCAACCACATTTGGTAAATCGTTTTCGAAAGTGTTTTTTAATTCCGAAATTCGCTCAACTAGCTTTTCTATCCCAACATTTACTTTTTCAACAACTCCGTATTGACCTATTCCAGTGCCTTGACCAAATATCGATTCTTTAGCAGGTTTCTTATCTATCTCATTACCCGTTCCTATCCCGGTGACATATTGAGCAAAAGAGTATGAATTCTGGGATTCAAAATATTTGTCTTGTGCGTAACGCTCAAACAATTTCTGTATATTGGTCAGCTCGTTTGTCGCACTACCCTCAACAGTTTCTGTATCCCCATCATCACCAGTAAACAACTTCTGAAAGAAGCCTTTCTCTTGCGGATAAGCAAAGCAGTCATCCGACAGCTGAGTTATAGGGATGCTATTTCGAGAAATACCTGTACGAGAAGCGATATTCTCACATTCCGCCTCATACTTCGGGCGCCACTTGTAGTAATACTTATCTAACTCTTTCTTGCCCCATTCTGCGCTGTAGGTATTGTTGCCGGTGCCATCAAAGAACATACCGACACGTAGGGTAATAAAGTTAAAGCCTCTGACCTGCAGGACATAGCTCTTGTCGGTAATGAGTTTAAGTGAGTCCGCTTTGCCTTTCTCATGGCGTGCTGGTAGTGATTGTCCTTCGGCGAGCTCAGTTAAGTCTCCGGCGGTGATTTCTAAGAACTCCGGTTTAGCCCCTTCTTGGTTCACGTACTCAGTGGCGAAATCCGCCGTAGGTTTCGAGCCTGTATTCGGCTTATGCGCATCTTTTTGTGATTCTAATAACCACTGTTCACTGTCTAAGTTAAGCAATACAGGGCCGGAGGCTAATCCCTCAAGGTAGATAGGCTCTTCGCCTAGCGTAACGCTGAACTCATTGCCTGCTGAATCAGTAAGCGTTCCAGAAACACCATTAAACGGCAGGTTAAACTCATCTCGTACAAATATTTCGATCCAGCGATTACACTGCTCACATGGCAAAAAGTAAGCGCTACTGCCTGTTTCAATACTCATGTCCAAACCTCTTTCAGGGTTTCTAGTTCTTTAAGCTCTTCAAGGTTTAAATGAAAAGGCTGCGACAATTCACTCAGGTGTGTTTGAGTCTGACGAGTCACCTCAACCAAAACACAGGCCTCCATTTGCTCTTGTGGATAGCCTCTTTCCTGTGCTTTTTTCAATGCATTCAGAATCACATCATTCGGGTTAGCTAACCGCTCCATCATCTTAGGGAACAGGTTCCACCATCTTCGTTCGATGGACTTGGCGTGAGTATTTTCGTTATATAGAGCCGTCAGGTGATGCGGTTGAACCTTCCACCATGTTTCTGTGCTTAGCGTAAAATCAAACTTAGATTGGTTGATGTAACAGGCAAGAGACTCGTTTGCGATGGCAAGTTGGTCGATATTACCTAGCAAACTGTTTACTTCACTCTCTTCCATTGCAAGCAGCATTGGCCCAATGACTTGCTTGTCGTAAAAGCGAAACATCACTTCTTCACCTTCATAAGAAGCAAGTAGTAAACTGCGTAAGTGCTCGATAAGCTGATCAAATTCAGCTGCGCTTTGAATCCCTATGCCGAGATCTAGTACGTCACTTTTCACACTGAGCAACTGCTCTGAGACGGGTACTAACCATGGTGATAACGCTTTCGCTGACTCGAACATAGGGCCAGAGAAAAGGGGGATAGAATCGTCAAACCCAAAACCAGACTCTTTAACCACTTGCTGATGAGCATTAGCGTCAGCCAACCAATAATAGTTGCCTTCACTCACTTGAAACCATTCAGATAGCATTATTTCGCCCCTTCTTGTGGGCAAGGCTTAACAAGAGGAATACGGCTCTCTTCAGCTAACAACAAGGATTGATGGCGTACTGCTTTTGCGACATCTGGTGTAGCGGGAGCCTCTACCCCGTTTGGTAGACTAGCGATTTGCCCACTGTAAGCACTCCCTTGACCCGCGCTACCACCAGCATTGAGGTTAATTGCAGGGCCACTTAAGCTAACACCACTTCCATCAACTGTGACAAAGCTTCCTCCCGCTTTTAAGGTAATTTCAGCGCCTGCCTCTACAACAATCTTTGCCCCTGATTTTAATGAGATTTCTCTGCCCGCTTCGGCGCAGATTTTTTCACCCAACTGTTGATTGAGACTACTATCAAGGACTTCACTCATATTTCCTTTGATGTCCACTCGGCTTTCGCCATCTACCGTCAGGTGTTTGTCTTGATGAATCTGCCCAAACTGATCGTTCTCCACCAGTAAATGATGGTCATTGTGAACAACCGTATTCACATCATTTTTGACCTTGGCCTTAAAGTCTTTTTGCCCGTGAATATATATCTGTTCTCGCCCTGCCTGATCTTCAAAACTCAGCTCATTAAAACCCGTACCTTGGTAGGTTTCAGTCCTAAAGACCGTTTTGGTTTTGTGCTCTGGTAATTCATAAGGTACTGGGTTATTGGCGTTGTACGTTCTACCCGTAACGATCGGCTGGTCAGGATCGCCGTTTAAAAACGAAACGATCACCTCTTGACCCACTCTTGGCAGTGCGACCATTCCATATTGAGAACCTGCCCAACTTTGTGAAACTCGAACCCAACAAGAGCTATGCTCATCACCATTTGAGTATCTATCCCACGGAAAATGTAGTTTCACCCTGCCAAACTCATCGGTGTAAATTTCTTCACCTTCAGGCCCTACAACCGTGGCAATGGATGAACCATCAACTATCGGCTTGAACTGGGGCAAAAACTTCCAATGATTCGATGCAGGAACGAGAAGTAGTTTATTGCGGTAAGTTGTCGCACCTTCACCGCCTTCTTCCTCTAATGCTTGTGGTTGTTCGGCTTGAACAGTCACAGACACCACTTGCCAATCTAGGCATACGTTTTGATCAATATGCTCAGACAATGTAAAGCGCATACCCGCTTTGAGTCGCATGTCATCACTGCTTGCTTCTGCGATATGACTATAACGGCGCAAGGCTTCTAGACGTGTTTGACTTAAGTTCTGGCTCAGCTCTCCATTTTGGTGGTCTCCAAGAAAGTCGAAATGCTGATAGCTTTCCATATCTTGGTAACCTTCGTCATTGGCCCGTTGCTGATCAGAGTATCGATAAGAAGGTTTAAGAAAGCTGTACTCATTTAACGTGACGTCACTGACCTCGAACTGCTTGGTCTCTTTCAAGCTCGAGACACTCGTACTGTCTGCTTCTCCCCCTGAAGCGGGTGCATAACAAATCGCATCATCAAGCTTGGCTAAACTTGTGCTCACGTCACTAAACACCACTCGCCCTTGGCCTTGCTCATGGTCAAAGCTGTAAATCATTCCTTCTTCGCTCATCAGCCTATGAATGAAGTCCAGATCGGTCTCTCGGTATTGAACACAGTATTCGCGCTGAGGGTATTCTTTTTGCAGTGAAAAGGCATAATCCGAAATCCCCATTTCTTGCAGTAAAACAGAGATGATTTCAGGCGCAGATTGATACTGAAAAATACGGCTATTGTGTCGTAAAGATAAGCGCTCTAGTGAAGGCACAAGTTGGAGAGAGTAAAAGGTATGATGATGGCCCGTATCTCCCTTACTGAAAGCTTTAATAATTCCAAAGGTCGTACGTTCTAACACTCCGTTTCGACGTAACTCTAAGCGTACATTTTGATCGATGAGAGAATCAGGATCGATATCAGAACGCCGACTTGCGAGCTCAATCTGGTAGCGATAGCCACAACATAACTCGTTCGCCCGAGTGAGGTCATTTGAGAGTGATTCAATGCCACTAAACTTGTGAACAACAAATGCTTCCTCGTCGACACCGTCAACGATTATATGGAATTTAAGCTTTGGCATAGTTCTCCCTTTGCGATACTCATAAGCGCTCTAACTAGAAACAAACTTATGGTGTCAGCAAAGTTAATGCCATTTCCCCACTCACCGGAGAGCCCCAAAACTTGGAACAACAGACTGCAAACCAGGCAAACAACTGCCCAGAACAAAGCAATAAATCACTTATGGGCAGTTTTTAGAAAGGGACTCTTTACCAATCAGAGACGAGCAACACTCGCCCATCAGTAAAGTAATCATGCTCTTCATCAAGTGAAACAGGAGGCTTTAGCAAAGCGAGTTCAACTTGCTTAGAAGGAAGCTGTGTGTTGATTTGGGCAGCAAACTTATCACGCTCTGCATCCACATTAGGATCAACACTGTGTAGCACCGTGACAATTCCTGAATATGGCGTTAGCTGGAGTCCATCATCATAGCTCAATGCTCCAACCCAAAACTTCTGTTTATTCACCGAATCGATGCCCGCTTGCCACCAACGGATATGACTACGCTTCATTAAGTTACCGGGTAACTGAAAAGCCATCTCTTGCGGGATTTCATTCCAATAGAGATCGGACACTGGCGGCGTTTTATCCCTCAGCAGTCTTATATAATCCAAGAATTCCAAATCATTTCTAGAGAAGGTTTTATTCTCTATCCAGCCCAGTTCCAGCATTAAATTTCTCGGATTTTCACCATAGTAGAAAACATTAACTGCCTGAGCATCGAAAATAGACGACTTACCTGGATAAACCTTGAACGACACATTGGTTGGATCAATTTCAGTTTGGGCGATGAGTTCTGTTTTTGCGTTTGCCTCTAGTTGGTAGTCATCCGCATAAAAGAAAAAATGAGCATAGTTGGCATAGAGCATCGACAGCACAAACACCGCTGTAAACTTAGTAAATAGAAAGCGCCAGCGTAATTTTCTGCCAATTAAATAGAATGCACCACTAACACAAATCGCGATGATGCTCGGGATATGCTCTGTGGCAAACGTTTGAACTTGAGCGATTAGCGGGAAACGCTCGACGCCGTAAGATAGCAAGTATCCCCAGGCGACAAACTGTGTCACGCCAAGCACAAGGCCAATACTCGAAAAGAGAGTAAACCTCTGCCAAGTGATTTTTTGCGTACCTGCGATAAAAGGCACAACCCAAGCCACTGGGCCTAATAAGCGTGCAAAGGCCAGTACGTAATTGCCCTTTTTGAACATCAAATGTCGACAACGTGCAATTGGACGCCTTGTCTTGGGTTGCCACTTTATCAGCCTTTTTTGCGCAGGCATCCCTAACTTTCGTCCAATAAAATAGCTCGCTTGGTCGCCAATAAAACCGCCGAGTAATACAGCAAATACACCAGTTACTACCCCTTGGTGTAACTGATACCCCGCTGCAATTAAAAAAGGTTCACCCGGAACAAATAGATTGGGGCCAATCAGTGCGTCCAATAAGGCCCCGATGAATAAGCTGAATCCTTCAAACATCGTCAATCACCTAGCAATTATTGCTCTTTGTAGTGACCGAATTTGTATTCCATTTCGTTGTTGCGCATCTCACCATAAAAGAATCGGCGGATGTTCGCTTTAAGGTAGGTCGCACCCATCTTGAATACGCCGTCTTGGTCGAGTCTGCGCGGATCAAATCCAAATGTGAGATTAAGGAATCGGAAACGCCAAGTCTTACTCGCTCGTTTTACGTAGTCACAGTCTTCGCATAGAACAATCTCTTCATCGAAGCCTTTAAGTTGTGCGTGCACTCGTTTGGTTGAAAAAATACATGCGCCAACCGCCGTAGGGAACACAAATTGAGTGACAAACAAGCCTAGGTTAAACAAGCCATAACCCATTTTATGTACAAGTGGTAGATTTTTCGCCCCCATATACACGCCGGCGACTTCAAGCTGCTTCTCTTCTAGCTGGCTAATCGCATTGGCCAAGAACGTCGGAGAAAGCTGCACATCTGCATCTAGAAACAGTAAGCGCTCATGCTTCGCCAATTCAGCACCTGTATTACGCCCTAAGCTCACTCCGCGTGTTTCCATTTTGTGTACAGTCAGCTCTGGTAATGATGCCTCGTAGGCTGCGACCACCTCTCTGGTTGCATCATCACTGTTTGAATCCACAACAATGACTTCAAACTCTTTGTGCGTCTGTTTACTGAGATCTTCCATTAAGCGACCGATTCTTTTCTCTTCGTTTAATGTGATAACAACAATACTTACTGGGCCCATGATATGCTCCTTATAATCTTGAATAGACAGGTTTAGTTAACTTGGTACTCAGATTACAAGGCGCAAACTTAACCCGTCGTGAGGGCTTTATTCAGATCCGGTTCATTTACTCAGTTTTACTCAGCATTAGAAGAGTTGAATCAAAGTTAACCGATTGATTCTATTTGCCCTTAAAATAGGGGCTAAAAGCCGATTATCTATTGCTAGAATGGGGATTGGGTGATAGTATCCGCGCTCGCTTACAGAGTTACTACCAATTTCTCTTGAGCGTTTACCACACATGACAAGGTCGCATTGTTAGTGTGAATATGAATATCTTAATTTTTTGAGAGTAATACTATGAAATTTGAAGCAGTAGTACGTACTGAACTAGGTAAAGGTGCGAGCCGCCGCCTACGTCACGCTGGTAAATTCCCTGCAGTTGTATACGGCGGTGAAGAAGCAGCAGTAGCTATCGTTCTTGATCACAACGAAGTGATGAACCAAATGGACAAGCCTGAATTCTACGAAGCAATCACTCTAGTGATTGGCGGCGCTGAAGTTAAGGTTAAGCCACAAGACGTTCAACGTCACGCGTTCAAGCCAAAAGTTGAGCACATGGACTTCATCCGCATCTAATTCCCTACCAGGAATTAATTCGGATTAAATCCAGCCTTTTGCATATAAGATAATCGGCCTTACCATCCGAGAAGTCTAAAAATTCGAAACCCCGATGCTACCAACATCGGGGTTTCACCGTTTTTGAGCCCTCAAAACCGCTTTCAATTCTCTTAAACACATTTTCATCACAACTTACTGCCCCACTCCCCTCCTACTTTATTCTTTAGCTATAGAACATATCTGAATGTGTCTTCAAGAGCCTCTCGTTGGCGCTCAAGTAAAACCCACATCAGTGTTACACTTCCGATTAAATCGCTTACTGGTGAGGCGGCAGAAATGGAAAAGAAGACTTTTACTGAGCAAGGGAAGATTGCAGTCACGAATAAAGCAATTTATCGCAGCTGCTTACCTTTTAAATCGAAGTTGGGACTCTAAATCATTTCGGAATAAAAAACGCTAGACCAATCACTCTAGCGCAAGTCCCTAAGATGAGAAAAAGTAAGTTGAAACCTTAAAGGTTTATTATGTCGTAGCTTATTCAACACTGAATACATAGTCGGGATACTCATCATTAAGTACTTCCACCACGTCCAACCAAGCACTTTTCTCAAGTAATGTCGGGGAGATTGCTTCTGGAGTTAAAGACCAACTCTTTAAGTTAAAACCCCAAGATGCCCCACCCACCGGATAGAACACCCCGTCAATTTCAGTTAGCCCAAACAACTTTCCATTCCAAGTTAACGTTATATGGGGTGGCGAAGTCCAGCCAGGATTGTCTCGA
>NZ_SATR01000327.1 GCF_004551525.1 Vibrio ouci
GTTTTACCGCCTGAGAGATTCAAGGACTTAGAACGACAATGCGGATTTGCTGAGTCTACTMGGGACGAATTGCYWGAGGGACAAAGAACTARAGCCTAAGACCTTTAAGYCTTTGAAATRCAAGTAAACATAACGCCAAATTAAGGTGTGAACAACGCTAACACCTTAGCTAAACCATTGTGCCATAAACACTAAACTGGCTTGAAGTGAAAGCGCCTAGCGTTGTGAATCACTCTTAAATTTATTGTTAACTGGATTGTTCTCCTTGTATCGACGATGACTAGCGATCATTCTATTGCAGTCTTTCTCTATATCTTTTACGCGTCGATCAATTCCTAGCAACCTTAAACGTACAATCTGATTTTCAGTTACTATGTAGTGGTCAACTAAAATTGGCCACAGTTTTGTAAGTTTTCCAGTAAAGCCTTTCTGACTCATTCGGAGTCAGGCCACCATTATACTGGTGCGGCCTGATTTGGCTGTAATATCTGATGATATAGCCAACAACACTTTGCCAAGC
>NZ_SATR01000328.1 GCF_004551525.1 Vibrio ouci
AATTAAAGAATTTGCTTGGCGACCATAGCGATTTGGACCCACCTGATTTCCATGCCGAACTCAGAAGTGAAACGAATTAGCGCCGATGGTAGTGTGGGGTTTCCCCATGTGAGAGTAGGACATCGCCAGGCTTTAAATTTAGACTTAGGTCTAACCAGTGCGGAGCGGTAGTTCAGTTGGTTAGAATACCGGCCTGTCACGCCGGGGGTCGCGGGTTCGAGTCCCGTCCGCTCCGCCACTTATTTAAAAACCCAGTCTTCGGACTGGGTTTTGTCGTTTTAAGGCGAAGCAATTTCCCCTTTCAGGGAACGAGTCCCGGTTGCCCGCAACCCCGGCCGTCCACCACTTATTTAGAAAGCCTAGTCTTACGACTTAATGCCGATCGGTTTAGAGACTTGAATGATCTTCGGGWCGTATGATAATCCCCACTAACAAAGTTAGTGGGGATTTTTTATGTTGGCTCAAGAATTAGTACTGGCTCATGAAACGATTGAAGATGCTACAGACTAYGAGTCTGTCG
>NZ_SATR01000329.1 GCF_004551525.1 Vibrio ouci
AAGCCTGCTTCATAGACGTTAGCTTGGGTAATTTGAGCGATCACGGGATCCTTACCGTCGGTAATGGTCAGCTCTACCTGACTGGTTAAGCTGTCACCGTCGTTATCCGTCACGGTCACCACAATGGTGTGCTTCACTTCATCACTTGAAGAGTGATCAACATTACTGTTTGGAATAAATGAGAGCGTGCCGTCTGGTGTGATAACCACTTTACCATCAGTCACTGGGTATTCAGTTTTGCCTTGCTCTAAGGTGTATTCATCACCATCAAAGGTGAATGAGGTCACTTGGCCTTGGTCTGCACCCGCTTCGGTCAACACATCGATAATGTTGCTTTGCGCCGAGCTGTCGGTATCAGGTTCGACAACACTGAGCGTGCCATTAGCCACCACTTGAATATCATCACCCACATTAACCACAAGGTCGCTGTTTGGCGACTTGTCGTTATCACTGTCTAGCGCATAAACAGGAAGATGCACTTCGAGGTTGTCTTGACCCTGTACGCTATGGTCAA
>NZ_SATR01000330.1 GCF_004551525.1 Vibrio ouci
TGCCAAGCGTTGCGAATCTGCTTAAATTTATTGTTAGCTGTCTGGAATGAAGCCGACAATTTTAGCCCTAGCAAAGTCTTTGAGTTGATCATCTATTTCGAAGTCAAATGAAAAACTAGAAATAGTCCAGTCGTTCTTAGGTTTGTAGAAGACAAACTCAAACCTTACCGGTTGACGTTCATACAAAGCTAAATAAGAGATGTGATATAGCCTCTCTGCTACATGGACTTCACCTATTTTCACTTTTCCTTGATACTCACCAATTAGACTTGTCAGATTTTGAAATTGAGTTTTTACGTTAAGTACATCGTCTGTTTTTAGAGTAATCCATTTACTCGTAGAGTAAATCGAGTCCACAGCTTCGATAGGTTTGCCAGATTCATATATTTCAAAAAACTTGTCTATTTCTTTTTGAAAAGCAAACGAAGGATTACTCAGGACTAGGAGGGAAAGTATAATTAAGATTTTTGTTTTCATGAAACTTCCTTTTTATTTGATTAAGCAGCTAACGCC
>NZ_SATR01000331.1 GCF_004551525.1 Vibrio ouci
TATAAATGTTTTAAAATTATAAACTTTAAATGAAATTTTAAAAAAAGAAATTATGATTTCTGTTTTGGATTCTTCAAGCATAGTCTAAATGTTTTAAAACAATAAAATTTAAAAKAAATTTYAAAAAAGTAATTAGGATTCCTGTTTTGGATTCTTCAAGSATRGTCTAAATGTTTTAAAACAATAWARTTTAAAWAAAATTTAMAAAAAGTAATTAGGATTYCTGTTTTGGATTCTTCWAGGATAKTTTAAATGTTTTAAAATTATAAAMTTTAAATGAAATTTMYAAAAAGAAATTATGATTTCTCTYTTSGATTCTTCAAGSATAGTYTAAATRTTTTAAAAYAATAAAATTTAAAAGAAATTTTMAAAAAGTAATTAGGATTCCTGTTTTRGATTCKTCWAGGATAGTTTAAATGTTTTAAAATTATAAACTTTAAATGATATTTAAAAAAAGAAATTATGATTTCTGTTTTGGATTCTTCAAGCATAGTCTAAATGTTTTAAAACAAT
>NZ_SATR01000332.1 GCF_004551525.1 Vibrio ouci
TCATGCATTAGCATGTGGTGGGCATTTCTCTTCCAAGAAAACCACTGCCAAGATCTTGCAGTGTGGTTTTTATTGGCCCACCATGTTCAAAGATGTCCATGCCTTCTGTGTTGCATGTGACCGATGCCAACGACTAGGTAACCTTACTAGGCGTAACATGATGCCCCTAAACCCCATTTTTGTTTTGGAAATATTTGATTGTTGGGGGATTGATTTCATGGGACCTTTTCCAAGTTCATTTGGTTACCAATTCATCCTTGTAGCTGTTGATTATGTGTCTAAATGGGTGGAGGCCATTGCATCTCGAACYAATGACCATCGAGTTGTGGTCAAATTCTTGAAAGAAAATATTTTCTCTCGTTTTGGCATGCCCCGGGCTATGATTRGTGATGGGGGTAAGCATTTTTGTAACAAGCCYGTTGGGATTTTGATGAGAAAATATRGTGTAATTCACAAGGTCAGTACCCCCTATCATCCACAAACTAATGGCCAAGCTGAGTTGGCAAATAGGG
>NZ_SATR01000333.1 GCF_004551525.1 Vibrio ouci
AATCACCCACTGACTTTTTGTGATTCAAGAACAACTGAAGCCGCTATGTTACAGCCTAGGTTTCAACATCCACGAAATGCGTCTTTGCAGCGACGAAGTAGCTTTTGAACCGGAAAACTAAAAGCTGCGAACTGACAGMAAAAATGAAAGCTTCGATTAACTTGTCCTTTCCACACTTTAAGCCAGTGAAACTCACCACCAACCGATACTGAAAACCAATGAGGCAACCCACGAATYTTGGCATGTTTTACGGTTGGAGAGATTCAAGRATTTGAGCCGACAATACAGAATTGCCGACTGAGAAAAGCAGCTGGCCAGAGGGAGCAAGAAGATTAGAACAAAGAACTTTTCTGCCCTTTGCCTAACGCCAAATTAAGTAGTGAGCAACGCCACCACCTGACCTAAAGCATTCTGCCGTAAACACTAAAGTTGATTCAAACCAAAAATGCCAAGCGTTGCGAATCTGCTTAAATTTATTGTTAGTTGCGTAACCAAACTCGCGCTACATAC
>NZ_SATR01000334.1 GCF_004551525.1 Vibrio ouci
TAACGCCAAATTAAGTAGTGAGCAACGCTACCACACACCTAACCCATTGTGCCGTAAACACTTAAGCCTATTCAAACCAAAAATGCCAAGCGTTGCGAATCTGCTTAAATTTATTGTTATGTGATTTTACTCAATGCAGTCTGACTGACTAAAAATCTCATAGTCGTTCAATGAGCCGTAGGTAAATTTGAAGTCTACGACTTTACATATGTCTGTAGTTTTACTTTTGTAGGCAATTTTTCCATTAGCATAAGCTGTATCGCCGTCTTTAAAGCTTGTATCGATTTCTTTGTGTAAAGTCGCAGTTCCATTTGGTAAATCACGCAACCCTTCCGATGGATCAAACCACCCTTCTTTAATGGCAACCTGACTCAGCATTAGCTTTGATAGTCGCACCAACTCTTTAGGTTGAGCTACATAGCGGTCATAGATGAAATAACCCAGCATAATGACGACAAATAGCACTAACATTGTCGATTTTTTCATATTTGTCTCCAATCACATAACGCC
>NZ_SATR01000335.1 GCF_004551525.1 Vibrio ouci
CCGCTTGTTTGCCCTCACTACACTTGCATCAGCAAACGAGCAAAGTCTGTTGATGTATCTTTTAAAGCTAAAACAAGAGGCGTCATCAAGCATTTGGCCATTGATGCTACTGGGCTAAAAGTCTACGGTGAGGGGGAGTGGAAAGTTAAGAAGCACGGTACTGACGGCAAACGCAGGACGTGGCGCAAACTCCACTTAGCAGTTGATGCAGATACCCATGACATTGTTGCGGCTGAGTTGAGCCTATCCAATGTAACTGATGCTGAAGTTCTTCCTAGATTACTCAAGCAAACCTACCGAAAGAGAATTGAAATATCAGCAGACGGTGCTTATGACACACGAGACTGCTACAACGCAATTCGCATTAAGCGAGCTGTCCCCCTTATTCCACCAAGAACCAATGCAGCTTACTGGGAAAGATATCACCCACGTAATCTCGCGGTTGCTTGTCAAGAACTGTATGGGTCCAACAAATACTGGAAATCGAAATATGGCTACCACAAGCGCT
>NZ_SATR01000336.1 GCF_004551525.1 Vibrio ouci
AACAGCTTTCCGAATTAAAGAATTTGCTTGGCGACCATAGCGATTTGGACCCACCTGATTTCCATGCCGAACTCAGAAGTGAAACGAATTAGCGCCGATGGTAGTGTGGGGTTTCCCCATGTGAGAGTAGGACATCGCCAGGCTTTAATTTCGACTTTGCTTATTTACTAAGCAAGTCACCATAAAGTTCTAAATTATTTAGAGTTTTATGTTGACTTACAGAGTCAATRGCGTATTATACGCGTCCTGCTTAAGTGCTAAGGCACTGAAAGCAAAGCTCTTTAACAATATAAACCTATCAATCTGTGTGGGCACTCGTTGATGATAATCCAATTAGATATTTCTCTTAATAAAGAGCGGTATCAAATTAGGTTTCAATGAAACGAAGTGACCAATACAAATAATTACTTTCTTTATAGAGAGGGGTTATTTGGCACAGTCAATTCATTATCGTTCTGTTGGAACGATAATAGCTTTAAAATTACACAGTAGTTTTGAAGTCAGT
>NZ_SATR01000040.1 GCF_004551525.1 Vibrio ouci
CTCAAATTACCCAAGCTAACGTCTATGAAGCAGGCTTGGGTGATGGCTCAGGCGTCGGCTCAACAGAGACAAGTGCGAGCGGCACCATCACATTCGAAACAGGCAGCGATACCGTCACAGCACTGAAGGTTGATGTCGCTGAATTTAATGGCCGAGCGGCTGGAGAAGGTATCTTCTCTGCTGGGCAACGAGTGATCTTAGAAGAGAGCTCGGATGGCGTATACCGCGGCTATATCACAGTGACAGAAAACGGCGTCACCAGCCAAGTAGATGTATTAAGTATCACGTTAGACCAATCGAACCTTGGTAACTACTCAGTTACCTTGCTGCAAGAGCTTGACCATAGCGCTCAAGGTCAAGACAACCTAGAAGTTCACCTTCCGGTGTATGCCGTAGACAGCGATAACGACAAGTCACCAAACAGTGACCTAGTGGTTAATGTGGGTGATGACATCCAAGTGGTGGCTAACGGCACGCTCAGTGTTGTCGAACCTGACACCGACAGCTCGGCGCAAAGCAACATTATTGATGTGCTGACGGAAGCGGGTGCAGACCAAGGCCAAGTGACCTCATTCACTTTTGATGGTGATAAATACACCTTAGAGGAAGGTAAAACCGAATACCCAGTGACCGATGGTAAAGTGGTTATCACACCAGACGGCACGCTCTCATTTATTCCAAACAGCAATGTAGACCACTCTTCAAGTGATGAAGTGAAGCACACCATTGTGGTGACCGTGACGGATAACGACGGTGACAGCTTAACCAGCCAGGTAGAGTTGACCATCACTGACGGTAACGATCCGGTTATCACCCAAATTACCGAAGCCAACGTCTATGAAGCGGGCTTGGGTGATGGCTCAGGCGTCGGCTCAACGCAGATAAGTGCGAGCGGCACCATCACCTTTGAAACAGGCAGTGATACCGTCACAGCACTGAAGATTGATGTCGCAGAATTTAATGGCCGAGCGGCTGGAGAAGGCATCTTCTCTGCTGGGCAACGAGTGATCTTAGAAGAGAGCTCGGACGGCGTATACCGCGGTTATATCACAGTGACAGAAAACGGTATCACCAGCCAAATTGATGTATTGAGTATCACGTTAGACCAATCCAATCTTGGTAACTACTCCGTTACCTTGTTGCAAGAGCTTGACCACAGCGTTCAAGGCCAAGACAACCTCGAAGTGCATCTTCCGGTGTATGCCGTAGACAGCGATAACGACAAGTCACCAAACAGAGATCTTGTGGTTAACGTGGGTGATGATATGGCTAAAATTGATGGCTTTGGTGATGGTAGTACCTTTGCCGTCAACGAAGACGATACCATCAACGGTACGTCACCGGGGCAGGCGTTCGCTACAGGCACCTTCGATACCAATCAAGGCGCAGATACTGTCGTTAAGTATGAGCTAACCAATATCAACACGTCTGAAAGTGGTTTGAAATCGGGTGGTGTTGATGTCGAGATCCAAGATGTTAGTGACGCGACTGGACCGACGGTTTATCACGGCGTGGCGAATGGAATTGTGGTCTTTACTCTTGAGTTATTTAGCGATGGTAGTTACATCTACAGCCAAATTAAAGCGCTCGATCATGCTCAAGGCGAAGATAGCTTAACTATCCCATTCGATGTCGTCGCAATTGACCGCGACGGTGATGCTTCCCAGCCGATTCGCTTGCCGATTGAAGTTGCAGATGACAAACCGATATTGAGCGGTACAACAGGTGAAACAACGGTCGATGAAGATGACTTGTCAGGAATTGGCTCTGATCGAACTCAAGATACAGAAATCTCAGGCAACTTTACGGTTACAGAAGGTGCTGATAGCGTTGTCGAATATGAATTAGTTAATGCAGATGAAACGCTAGAGGGACTTCAATCTGGTGGAGAAACACTAGAGTGGGCGCCTGTTTCAACCAGCGGCACAACCTTTACTTACACTGCACAAACTGCGTCAGGTGTGCCTGTCTTTACCATCAAGTTTAATACCTCAGATAACAGCTATACCTTTGAGTTACTTAAACCACTACAGCACCCTGATGGACAAGAGCAAAATACACTCGATATTAACTTCATGATTAATGCCATTGACTTCGATGGAGATAAGAGTGAAGTCATTTCTCTGCCTATAACCGTTGTCGATGATGTTCCTACGCTAAGTGAACAGTCAGTGACGGTTGAAGAAGGTGAAGGCTGGAGCAGTACGGTCAATATGTTTGCCAACCAGACTGATAAAGGCGCCGACAACGCTGCTCTGACCCAGATTGAAGGTACCCAAGACAGCCATGGTGCGCAAATCGTCTTTGGTGATGGCAATGGCGGCTATACCAACGTTGTAGACCTGAACCCAGGTTCTCAAAACCTGTTCGTTTTCGAACAGACAATAGGTTCAGATGGTCAGGTTACCCAGCGCCATATAGGCTGGTTGGTCGTTGATTCTGATGGCCAAGTGACATTCGCTGCTGCTAAAGATCTTGAGCACAGCGGTGAAGAAATCAACTTCACGGTCAATATCACTGCGACGGACGGCGATAAAGATACCTCAGTGGTGCCGCTAGACATCACCATTACTGACCATGAAGCAGAACCAATAGCCCTTAAAGTTACAACCTTTGAAGATGCGGGACGTGATTCGACAATCAACTATGCTCCGGGCGATGCGCCAGAATGGGAAAATGCGCAAGATAATCAAGACGGATTAGCTGATTCTCCAGCTAAGGTCGAGCTATCTGTTGATCTGTTTGATAGAGATAACGCAGAAGACATTGGTCAGTTGACCATTGAAGCAGGTAATCACCGAGGAACCTTCTACTACGAAGATAACGGTGTGTTCTACAAGCTAGAACCTAGTGCTTCTGGCGATATCATCTTTGATGGTTCGGTTCTACAGCAAAGCTTTACGCAAAATGGCAACAATACCATTGCGACGATTGATAACCTCTACTTTGTTCCAGATCGTAATTTCTCGACTGGTGGTAAGGGTGTTGAAATTAACTATCAGTTACAAATTGATAATAATGGCACCATAGATCATACCCTTGATTCTAGCTTTAGAATTGAAATTGAGAGCGTGGCTGATATTGCGATTTGGAGTGATGACAACAGCACCTATCATTACGAAACCGTTGAAGACCAAGGCAATGTTCAGCTTGAACTTCAGGCTGAGACTCAAGATAGCAGCCGCCCAGAAACCATCACTTATGAGCTGAAGATCGTTGAAGGTGAAGGTCACTTTGAGTTGATGATCGGTAATCGTGTGTTAACGCCAGTAAACGGCGTATATGAGATTAGTGCTAGCGATATAAACCGAGTTGAGGTCAATCCAAACGACCATTTCTCTGGTGAAATTCGCCTTGAGGCAACCGCCATCACAACTGAGACACGCAATCCGTATAAAGATGGCAGTGTTGATAAGAGCAGTGCTCAATCTGAAGTCAAAGAGATTGTGATTGATGTTAAAGCGGATGCAGATTCTGGCAGCTTTAGTGTCAGCCGAATTAAGATCAATGAAGACAATATTGCCAATCCAGATATTGACCCGTCGGAGTCTAACTACGACCCATTCACGCTCGATGAAGTGATTCAAATGCAGCCTTCGTTGGATAGCGATGGCTCCGAAACATTACATGTGCGTATATCGGATATTACGGAAGGGGCGACACTTAAATGGGTCGGTGACGGCGACAGCCAGATCTCGACAGTAACAGTGGACGGTGTTACTTACCAAGAAATCCCTTACGACCAGTTGAGTAATGTCGAGGTCATTCCTGATCTGCACAGTAATAAAGACTTTACCTTTGATGTCACTGGTGTGGTTAAAGATACCGCGCAGTTGTCTGGTGGCGTGACTCATGTTGATGAAGAGGTCTTAGGGACTAAAACCGTTAACGTTGAAGTTACGGGTGTAGCCGATACACCGCAGAACAATACGGGTAATACCGGTGATTGGTCTCCATTTGAGGATGGTGACATTTCAGGCGTAGAGACAAAGATTCAGGAAGATGGCGAAGCTGTTCTCAATTTCTCGGTCGTATCGGGTGAGTACGCTCAACGTCCATCGGATAGTTCGGAATCAATTACCGTTTTACTATCTAACATTCCAGAAGGTGTGGTGATAGAAGATGGCAATGGAACTGTCGTCAACCTCAACTTTGCTGGTTACGACGCGCAGGGTAATCCGATCTACGAAGCGAATATGACTGATGTCGATATGTCGTCTGGCATCATCATTCGTCCAGTTGCGTCTTCAACAGAAAATATCCATATCAAAGAAACCCTGATTGTGACTGAAGATGACGGACACTCGCGCACGTTTGAACGTGAGATTCGCATTGAAGTTGAGCCAGTGATTGATACTTCTGCAACTTACAGCAACGCTTCTAGAGGTTACGAAGACAGCGCGATTAATATTGATTGGCATCCAAAAGGTCAAAGTGATTATCCGGATTCTGATGAGCACTTCACTTCGATTGTCATTAGTGGAGTGCCAGAAGGAGCGACAGTAGACGTCAATGGTAACGTAGAGTGGAGCTTTGACAGTGCGACAGGGACACTGACAGTGACACCGTTGGACGGTCAGTTGCCGGCAGAATTTACGCAAATTGCGCTGCAGGATAACTTCATCCAGATCACGCCGCCAAAAGATTCGAGCACTAACTTCCAATTGACGACAGTCGTTGAAATTGAAGAGCGTGACCATGAATACACCAGTGACGATATCGTCGGTGAAGGTGGTCGAGTGACAGCAACAATCAACGGAACCGTCAATGTAAATGTGACGCCTGTAGTTGAAACTGCCGATGATGACAACAAGCTGGTGGTGGAAAACGAAAACAGTGACGTGGTTGGTGATGTAAACAACAAGATTGTTGCGGATGCAGATACTGGCAGCATTAATTTTACTATTAATAGTGCGAAAGATGCGTTAAATAATGAGTTCGTGATCCGTTATGAAGAAACGGATGCGACAGATACCCAGTACGAGTCAACAGAGAATGTTACCCAATTAGTGATTCAGTTTGATAACGATCACCCCGACATAATGGACCAGTTAATAGTGACTGGTGCTGTTTATGAGGGTAATGGACGTTGGGTCATTATTGATGAACAGAATTTCACCATCACAGCGCCGGCAGGATTAGATTTAACACCTGGCAACAGCAATGATGACGATGACAGCCGTTTCAATGATATCGGTTTAACGATTTACGCCCAAGTTGTCGATCAAGGTGATGATGCTGACCCGAATAAGTCTCCTGGCGTTATTGCGGAGCGAGAAACCTCTGTGATTCTCTCATTCCCCGAACATATCAAAGAAGTGGGTAACATAGCTGCTGAAATTGATATCCCTGACAACAGTGTTATCTCGGCGGTGGAAGATACTCAGGTTGATTTGAGCAGCCAACTAAAACCGCTACTCACGGTGAGTGGTGGAGATACCAACCCTGACGTTATTACGATAATTATCGATGATACGTTCACCGAAAATGGGCAGACCTTTAATATCGGCGTTTCTGGTGCCGATGTTGACTTCACTAATGGCACCTATGTTTTTTCGGCAACCCTAGATGCTGCAGGAAATATTGTTGGCCTTGATGGCCTCAAATTGACTTTACCAAAAGACTATTCGGGCGACTTCAAACTACCGATTACTATCATCACAACGGATACGACATCGGGGCACAGTGTCTCGAATGATGAATCGGTCATCATAGAGGTTAATCCGATTGCTGATGTATCTGCGAATAAGCCTAAGTTGTCACTCGATATTGTCGAGTCGCTTGATGACTCAATGAATCCAATCGATCAAACGGGTGGTGATGTTAAAGGCTTTGAAGATAGCTTTATCAAACTCAACCTAGACTACACGCTGGGTGATAAGGTCTCTAGCTCTGATACCCACAATGAGGGTGGTACGGAAGTGATATCGTCGATCACATTGACGATTGAAGATGGTACTCCGGGCCAGTTTTATAACTCAGCGGGTCAACCTTTAGGTACGCAACTGACCTTCAATCAAACCGAGATTGAAAATGGTGCGCTAGACAATATCTTGTTTAGACCGGATACCAATTATCCAACCAAAGACAGCGGCAATACCATAAATATTAAAGTATCGGGTACCATCACAGATACCGCCGTGTTTGATATCAATAGCCCAGAGACTTCGGTATCGCATTCAAAACCATTTGAAGATACCGTCAGCTTTGACGTCGAGCCTGTGGTCGACAATGTGATTGTTTCTGGACCTGGTGCAAGTGATGACACAATTGAAGTCGTGGGCCTAGAAGACACCGAAATTTCACTGGGCAGCACTGCTGATCCAATTTCGATCGAGTTAGCAGATAACGATGGCTCAGAGACATTCGTATCGATTAAATTTACCAATGTACCTGACGGATTCTTACTTGGTGCAGAGCCAGGTAGCGGATATGTAGTTAAAAACAATGGTAATGGTGAGTGGAGCGTTAAGCTTCCTTCTGGCTCTGATACGTCTTTGAGCTTAGATGATATTTTCGTTCAGCCACCAAAACACTTCAGTGGTACAGCAGAGTTCGGCATTACGGTTTATACCCAAGAAGAGCTGTTGGGTGTGCCGACAGAAGCGGCCAATCTGCCGAACTTTAAACTGACAGTGACGCCTGTCGGTGATGCCATCGATGTGGATCCAACTGACAAAGCAACGGGCACTGAAGGGCAAAATGTCGATATCGATATTAACGCGTCTGTGGTTGATGATGCTTTATCTGCGTCTGGTAGTGGAACCTATAGCGAGAATGCGCCAGAAACATTACGCGTTGAAGTGACGAATGTTCCGGCTGATGCCCTTATCTACTATCCAGATGGCGTGACGTTAGCTAGCTATAATGAAGCGACCAAGACTTGGACACTCGATATCGACAAAAATAGTCTCGATAAGATTATTTTTAACTCGGGTGAACACAATACTGATGATGGCAACATCAAAGGTATTGATGGTCCGATTCATATTTCCGTGCAAAGTGTTGATAAAGACGCCAGTGGTGCAGAGTACTTAGGTCCTAAGAGTGAATTTGATGTTGAGTTAGTCATCGACCCAGTCAATGATCAACCGACTTTTGTTGGCGTTTCTGACCTTGAGACTAGCGAAGATGTTGTTGATGGCATTGCAATCAACAATTTCACTATTGCTGATATCGATGTCGAATACGATGACCCTAACGCTCAATACACCTTAACGCTGCAAGCCGATAAAGGTTCGTTAGAGTTCACTGACTTCACTGGTGTGAACTTCGAGTTGCAGCCTGATGGTAGCTTGGTTCTAACTGGCAAACTAGCAGACATTAACAGTGCGCTTACTGCGGGTAACGTTATCTTCAGGCCTGATGCCAACAGCAATGATCTCAATTCTGGCGGCCCAGTAACGGTGACCGCGACAGTCGATGATGGTGGCAATAATGGCGCTGTAGACCCAGCGGATCCAAGCACGTCATCCACCAATCAAACGACATTTGTGATTAATGTGAGTGAAGTGAATGATCAGCCTGTTGCGGGAGACCTTACTCTCAATGATATTGATGAGGAGGGTTCAACCCAAATCACAATGGCTCAGATTATTGCGGCAAGCTCGGATATTGATGGCGATACGTTAACGGTTGATTCTATCTCAGTACCTGCAGAGCAAGGCACGTTGACGCTCAACCCGGACGGTCAATCTTGGACATTTAACGCTGCGCCAAACTTCCATGGCAAAGTAACTATTAGTTATGTGATTGAAGATGATGGCACCACCAATGGCGCGGATGACTTCCTGACCGATAGCGGTGAGATCACCTTTGATGTACTTGATGTTAATGATAAACCAATTATCGATATTGATGATATCACCACGGGTATTGCAGAGTCGGCGGATCAACTGATCAGTGGAATTAACGTATCGGATGTGGACTACGTTGGTAGCCATGCCGATGACCCAATGACAGTGACGATTACGGTCGATTACGGTGTTCTTTCGATCCAGAAACCCGATGGTTCTTCAGTATTAGTTACAGGTGAGGGCAGTGGTAGCTTAACCTTAACGGGCACGCTAAGTGAATTGAATGCCTTGCTTGATACGCCAACTGCGCCGAATGGCTTGTACTTAGATGCGAGCTTAGCACCAACAGACGAGATTCAGTTGGATGTGACGGCTAAAGATAGCTACAACCCTTCAGGCTTGGCATTAGAGGCTGAGCCACAAAGCCATGTTATAGCGGTTACGCCTGTAGCTAATGCACCGATACTAACTATTGATCCGAGTGTAAATCACGTTCGCAACATCACTGCAAGCTTGGCTGCGAGTAACAGTGGAATTGCCTTGGTAGGGGTAATGGCGGCGTTAACTGACTCAACGGAAGTGTTGGCGCTTGAAGTTCACGGTGTGCCTGCTGGCGGTACGTTAACAAGTTCAGTCAGTGGAATCAGTTACGATGCCGCTGAGGATGTCTGGCTGGTGCCTGCAGCTTCTATTTCAGACCTGAAAATAGAAGGGGCGAGTGTCGGTGAGCACTGCTTGTCCTTACGAGCGACGTCGACAGAGTCTAATGGTGATGAAGCGAAATCCGATCCAATTACGGTCAATTTTGCTGTGGTATCTGATGCGAGCACAATCGATAAAGGCGCTGAGTCCAACGATATCCAGCTCCACGGTGAAGGTGAAAATAGTGAGTTAACGTCTGGTAGCGGAGATGACCTGTTAGTCGGCGGTAGCGGCAATGATGTGCTATTTGGCGGAGCTGGGAACGACACTCTAATGGGTGGTGACGGTGATGATATCCTTGAAGGTGGCCTAGGCTCTGACATTCTTGTCGGTGGCACTGGTATGGATACCTTTGTCTGGAATGAAATTGATGATGGTTCTTTGGATACCATTAAAGATTTCAACGTCAGCGAAGGGGATAAGATCGATCTGCGTGAAGTCTTACCTGAGCTTAAATCCGGTTCATTGAATATGGATGAACTACTGAAACACCTTGATGTAGAGGTGGATGGTGACAACGTTGAATTACGTGTTCACCCTCAAGGAGAAGGGACGGAAGATCAAGGTATCTTAGTTGAGAACCTTGTTCACCAGCTTGATAGTGGATTTAGTGGTATGTCCCACGAAGACATGGTGTCATCGTTACTCGAGCACGTGATGATTCACGATAATAACTAACATAAAAAACGCCCCATCAGGGGCGTTTTTTTCTTTTAGCGCAACGAATCTAGCTCGTTTTGTACGTTGCAGCAAAGCTCATCACAGCGTGATCAATCGTGGCTTTGACTTGTTCACAGCTTGGTGGGGGAGTATGAGTGATCAGTTGCGGCCAGAAAATGATCGCTTTAATGCTGCCAATATACTGTTCAATTGCCAGCGGAATATTGGCTATTTCAAGTGCGCCGGCATCAATCCCTTGCTGAGCCCATTTCTGTAGCCCGTAAGAGTCTTCAATCGATTCGAACTTTGAAACTAGAACTTTAGAGGTTTCATGGCAGCGGATGCACTCTGCCATCACCAAGCGTGCGGTGATTTGAAAATCTTCATTATTGATGTAACACATCTGCTTGAGCGTTAATTCAGTTAACTGCTGCTCTATCGGCACTGAAGGGTCAAACTCGACCTCATAATGGTCATCAAAACGACACATGAGCTTATCTACAATCACCTCAAAGAGAGCATCTTTGTTTGGGTAGTATTTGTAAAGCGTGCGTTTTGATACGCCTGCTTGCTTAGAAATACCTTCCATACTGGCTTGCTCAAAGCCTTTTTTAGAAAAAACTTCGATGGCGGATTTGATGATATCTTCTTGTTTTATATCACTTCTTTTTATCATTGCTCATTGTCCAAAATAGATAAAGTAAACGGGTGCGCTTACTCTTTAATTCAGAGTTACCGAAGTATACATCATCGTTTACTTTCTTGGATGGCAAACCTATCCATGACGCCGCAAAACTAGATTATTTTTTAATAACTTAATGCCTTTTCATTATTTGCCCGCTTTTTGCGGGCATTTTTTGATAATCCCTTTCTTTCATACCCACCAAAAGTATACTGTTGCATAACAAATAGATAACAATCGGGCTAGGGAAGGAGGTTCGATGAATAAGGAACAAAGCTTATTTCAGTGGGAACGGGTACAAAGGTTTAATCTTCCTGTTTGGACTGTGCTGGTCGGCGTGCTGATTGCTCGGACTAGTTTTTTCATGGCTTGGCCTTTCTTAGTGGTTTTCTTATATCAAGATTACGGAGCCAGTGCGATTGAAGTCGGTTCCATGCTAGCAGCAGCTTCATTATTGGGATCTGGCGTTGGGCTTTATTCCGGCTATTTGTCAGACAAGTTTGGCCGTAAATGGCTAATGGTGACGGGCTGTGTGATCGCTTTCTTCGCTTACACTGGTATTGGACTTGCTGATCAAATGTGGCAGTTCTACATCCTTGTTCTTATGACGGGATTAATGCACCCACTGATCGACGGCCCTGCGAAAGCTGTATTAGGTGACTACCTTGCAGACCATAAAGACCGAGAACTTGCCCTCAACATCCGTTACTTCGTCTTAAATATTGGTGGTGCTATTGGCCCATTGTTGGGTGTCACGCTGGCACTGGCCAATCCACAAGGCTTATTCCTAGTGACAGGTCTTACTCACCTAGCTTACGCCCTTTGGATTATCTTTGGGATTGAGCGAAAACAGTCTTTGCGAGACAAGATCAAAGAATCGTCGGTACTGCCTAACTTTCGCCAAACTCTTAAAGTCATCAGCCAAGATAAAATTTTCCTTTTGTTGTTGTTGGCTAATTTACTGCTGATGTTTGTATACGCTCAGCTTGAGTCATCGGTACCACAAGTGATTGTGCGTAGCGGCATTGCGGATGCTGCGACGTTAATTGCGATGCTGATGTTCGTTAACACTGCCACTATCGTCACACTCCAATTTCCACTGCTTAAATTGATGGAGTCTTTCCCGCTATTTACCCGCACCCGTATTGGCATGGTGGCGATTGCGATTGGTCAATTAGCCTTTATTGTGTCACCAAATGACTCAGCAGTTGGCTGGGCCATCGCGTGTTTCATTATTAGTGTTGGTGAAGTGATTACCTTCCCAACCATCAACGTACAAATCGACCGTTTAGCTCCATCTCATCTGCGAGGCTCCTATTTTGGCGCGACAGGTATCTACACGTTAGGTTTTGCTATTGGCCCGCTAGTCGGTGGCGCCATGATTGAGTGGCTTGGCTCTACTTGGTTGTTTGGACTGTGCTTTGTGGTGTGTATTGCCATGATTTGGCTCTATTTCGCTGCCGAGAAAGTGGAAGACACGGTTGAGCGGGAAGTGGCACTGCAGTAGCCAGAACATAGGCTACTGCATGATTGCTTGATTAGTTTAAGGCTGGTGGAACTTCAACTTCACCAGCTTTTTGTGGTTCTAGCTGGATAGTCTGAGTAGGGAATGCAATATCAGCGCCGTGAGAGCGGATGATCTCATAGATTTTTAGCAACACATCTTGCTTCACTTCATGGTAGCGAATCCAGTTAACTGTCTTGGTAAAGGTGTACACCAGCAAGGTCAATGAAGACGGTGCAAAGCCGTTAAAGTTAACGATCAGTGTTTGTTTGGTGTCAATATCGCTATGAGTTTCTAGCATTGCCTTAATCTCAGACACAATCAGCTCTACCTTCGCTCCGTCTTGATAGCGAATACCGATATTTTCATTGATACGTCGATTAAGCATTCGAGAAGGGTTCTCTACTACTATGCTACTGAAAACAGAGTTGGGTACGTAGATTGGTCTTTTATCAAATGTGCGGATGATGGTCATGCGCCAACCAATTCTTTCAACGGTTCCTTCAATTTGACGATCAGGAGAGCGGATCCAATCACCGACTTTAAACGGACGGTCGAAGTAGATCATCATGCCACCAAAGAAGTTGGACAGTAGGTCTTTCGCCGCGAGACCGACAATTAAACCACCGACACCACCAAAAGTAAGCAGACCAGACAAGCTTAGGCCAAATGCTTGCATCACCGTCAGAGCGCCAATGACGATAAAGAACAACCTTGCTACCTTAGCGACGGCTTGAACCGTTGTTTCGTCTCGGTTCTGATTGGCGAGTACGTACTCTTCAATATTGTTGATTAAACGCATAGTGATCCAAACAAAGATCCCTATGACGAGTATCAGTTTGAGGGTGCTCAGCCAATTGAGTTTAGAGCCCATGTAGTCTTGGAGTAGAAATCCAGCGGATATCGTGCCAGGCCAACACCAGATAAGCGTACTAATGGGCGTTTTAAGTGCCGCTAAAGTAAGGTCATCCCAGTGGAACTGAGTCTTACTCACCAATATTTCTAAACGGCCATAAATAATACGCCATGCAATCCACGCCAGCAGACTGGCAATAGTGATGAATAGAACATTGGTATCCCAGCTGTTTAACATCTCAGCGATAGATGGAGGTAAATAGGTGAGTAAGTCGTTCATTTTCCAATTCGATTTCATTATTTTGTAGCGTAAGTATAAGTCTTTGCCCATACCCACACTAGCCTCTTTATTGAGTAGCTATTGTTGATATATTGGACAAGGTTAAAACTGTGTCAAGATTTTGGATTAAGTTTGATAACCGAAATCGACAGGCGCACACTTTGACGCTTATCTCCCCCTATCGAAAATAGGAACAATGATGAAATCAGCCGATAAACAGTTTGCTGTAATTGGACTAGGTCGATTTGGCCTTTCTGTATGTAAAGAGCTTCAGCAAGCAGGAGCAGAGGTTCTTGCCGTCGATCTGGATGAAGAAAGAGTAAGAGTCGCCGCGAGCTTTGTTAGTCAAGCGCTAGTAGCCAATTGTACCAATGAAGAAACAGTGGCAGAGCTTCGTTTAAGTGACTACGACATGGTCATGGTCTCAATTGGTGCTGACGTCAATGCCAGTATTTTAAGCACTTTGGTGGTTAAAGAAGCCGGGGCAAAAAACGTTTGGGTAAAAGCGAACGATAAGTTTCACTCAAAAATTCTCCACAAGATTGGTGCCGACCACGTGATTCTGCCTGAAAGAGATATGGGCATTAGGGTGGCGAGAAAAATGTTGGATAAACGTGTTCTCGAATTCCAAGAGCTAGGTTCTGATTTAGCGATGACGGAAATTGTTGTTGGTTCGCAGCTTATGGGTAAGACGCTGGGCGACCTTGCACTTTGTAAAGAGCAAGATGTGCAAGTGTTAGGTTTTAAGCGTGGTCCAGAGATCAATAAAACGCCCGATTACCAGAAGCGACTTGAAATTGGTGATTTGATCATCATCGTTGGCCCTCGTGATACCTTGGCTAAGAAATTGAGTTCATTATGAATCCGTTTTCTCGCACCGACACATTCTATGCGTTAGATTCTGACAAAAAGCAGCGTAAAGGCTCTGAACCGAGAGTCATTTTACTCAGCTTTTTGGGTGTTCTTCTCCCGTCGGCAGTGTTGCTCACGCTGCCAGTTTTTTCTGTCACTGGGCTATCGATTACCGATGCTCTGTTTACTGCAACCTCGGCTATCAGTGTAACTGGCTTAGGCGTTGTTGATACCGGAGAACACTTCACTATCGCTGGTAAAATTCTACTGATGCTGTTGATGCAGATTGGTGGCTTGGGGCAGATGACGCTCTCGGCGGTTTTACTGTATATGTTTGGTGTACGCTTAAGCTTAAAGCAACAAGCGCTAGCGAAAGACGCATTGGGACAAGACCGACGCGTTAACCTTCGCCGCCTCGTTAAGCGTATTATTATCTTTGCCTGCGTGGCGGAGACGATCGGCTTTATGGTACTTGCCTACCGTTGGGTGCCAGAAATGGGCTGGAGTGATGGGCTATTCTACGCGCTTTTCCATGCTATCTCTGCGTTTAACAATGCGGGCTTCGCCCTGTTTTCAGACAGTATGATGAGCTTTGTTGAAGATCCAATCGTTATCTTGACGCTAGCGGGCTTATTCATTTTCGGTGGTTTAGGCTTCACGGTGGTTGGTGACGTTTCGACAAACTGGCGGCGTGGTTTTAGAGCCCTCCAGCTACACACCAAGATCATGTTAGTAGCCACACCTACATTGCTGCTTATTGGCACCTTGTTGTTTTGGGCGTTAGAACAAGACAACCAAGCTACCATGGGAAGTTTAACGCCAAGTGGGCAGTGGCTAGCAGCCTTCTTCCAATCCGCGAGCGCACGTACCGCAGGCTTTAACAGTGTTGATTTAGCGTTGTACACTCAACCTGCGTTATTAGTGATGATCATGTTGATGCTGATTGGTGCGGGATCGACCTCTACAGGTGGTGGTATCAAGGTTTCTACCTTCGTAGTGGCGTTTGTTGCTACATGGGCCTTTTTAAGGCAGAAAAAACATGTGGTGATGTTTAAACGAACCGTTGGTTGGCCAGTGGTAACAAAGTCTCTGGCGATTATTGTAGTTAGTGGGGCAATCCTAACGATTGCCATGTTCTTGTTGATGCTCACGGAAAACGCGAGCTTTGATAAAGTTCTATTTGAAACGATTTCAGCGTTTGCGACCGTTGGCCTGACCGCAGGTTTGACAGCCGAACTATCTGAGCCCGGCAAGTACATTATGATTGTGGTGATGACGATTGGTCGTATCGGGCCGTTAACACTTGCCTACATGCTTGCTAGACCTGAACCAACCTTAGTGAAACACCCAGAAGGTGTAGTTCTGACGGGTTAATAGGGCGTTATTTATTGCCAAAATGATCCGAGAGTGCTGCTCGGCGATGCTTAGCAGCACCTCCTCCTTGCATATCCACTGTGTTTTCATATCCCTCTTTAATGAACCTCTGTGTCGGGCTATTGGGTTCAAGGCGTCTAAGCTGGGGTGAATCAAAGGTTCCCGCGATTTGATAGATGGCTCTTCCGCTACCTGTATGTACCGTTACTCGCTTTCCATCGAACTCAAACTGTGTCGATACTAATCGGTTATTACGAAACACCCCTTGGGAATTGAGCGTCAGTACTTCTGTTTGATATGGCGGCGCTCCCACTTCTATCCAGCGGCCATAAACATGTTTTGGGTGCACATAGTCTTGATAGCTAAAATAAATCAGGCTAGAAAATCCTAGCAGTAATAGAAGAAAGACTAGGATGGCAGCAGTTTTAAAAGCGGAAGTTTTAGTCATAACAGCAGGGACTATCCCATTAATTTTCGATGCTTGGTAACAGTTAAGGTTGTAGGTTATTTACTACCAACACCAGTCAGACTGTAGGATATTGAGTACTAACGCAATTTTGGCCTACAGAATATTGAACCCCAGCCCAAACTTAGGTGCAGGAATTCGCTTGTTTCATTATAGTTTAGTGCTCATTTAGCCTGTTATGGAGTAACAGACGAACTTTTTCATTTGAGTAAATGACTAGTTGATGATCCCCCATTCTGCTAACAAGCTGCTATTTTTCGTTAGACACTCACCCTTTCATCTATAAATCATAAAGTTGCCCCCCAAACGTGGTGAAAATTATCTATTGCTGAATGGCCCCAGTTCGTATAAAACGATCGTTGAAAAATATTTGCTCCAAGGAGAGAGAAGGATGATCAAAGCGAACAGCTATTTTGAAGGACAAGTTCAGTCGTTAGGTTTTACACAACAAGATGGTGACTCTAGCGTCGGTGTTATGGCTGCGGGTGAATACACTTTTGGTACGGCTGCGGCAGAGCGCATGACTGTAGTAAAAGGCGCTTTGACTGTTAAAAAAGCAGGTGAAGAACAGTGGGTGACTTACAACGCAGGTGAGTCATTTAATGTAGAAGCAAATTCATCATTTGACTTACAAGTTGCTGTGTCGACTGCTTACTTATGCGAGTATCTAAGCGCTGAGTAAGTTGTCCGGAAATATCCTCTGTCTCAAAGAGGGTCTTAACGTAAATGACTATTATAAAACAGAGCCCTAGTGGCTCTGTTTTTGTTTCTTTGAATTTAAATCTTTTCCTCACAAGCCGTCTTTTCTTTTAGCACTGCCTGTTTTGATGCCATTTCATTCTCATTTACTAGACTTACTATGGAAGTACTAAACGAAAGTCGCATTGTCAGCAATGTTGGTTAGATTCATGATAACCATTAACACTATATGGTCATTGAGGAACTATTGATTAGCTCACTACTTCCAATGTTGAGTGATTAATATTCTAAATTTGGCTTTAAGTCTCTGAGTCTAATTGCAATTTTTTAAGTGTTAATTTTGGCAATTGTGATCTGTAGACTTTTCGAGTGAGTTCTCAACTATTATAAAGCACATACTGAATTATTTGCATAAAGGTCAATTATGGCAGGACTAGCTGAAAACAAGAATCTGAAGAGCATCGACCTCGCTGCAGAAGAGGATCAACCAGAGCAACATACTGCGGATCAATCGACATCTATCCGTTATGGTGAAGATGCATTTCAGGATGTACTCCCTTTGTGTGAAGTGGCTTGTATCGTGACCACACCCACAGGGAAGGTGCTGAAGTGCCGTACCAAGTATGTGGGCCTACATTCAAATAATGTCCTGCTACTTGAGATGCCAACCGTTACTGCTAAGGAAATGTCGCTGTTCATGCAACGAGGCTATTCCATTAAGGCGTGTGTTATCTCTTCAAAAGGGGAGGGGGCGCGCGTTTACTTTAAGAGTAAAATTGAATACGTACTCAATGGTGGTGATACGGAGCTACTGCTAATCAGTGTGCCAAAATCAACTCAGGTCGTTGTTGGTCTAAGAGCAAGCGCTCGTTTGGAAATCAGCCTCGATGGTATTCTCTCGCCTAACAAGCACAAGTATCCATGCCAGATCAGAGATATCTCGCAACATGGCTGTTTGATCGTGGTCGATCGTACCAAAACGAACTACCGCTTGGGCGCAGTAATAGAACTGACAATCGATGCAAATGGTGCTGAAAGTGATGGTAAGGTCTTAACAGCCATCGTGAAGAATGTATCGAAAACATCCCACTACCATAAATATGGTGTTCAGTTTGATGACGATAGCTTAACTCATGCCGGGGCGCTTATTGATGGTTTGCAGTTCTGTTCACTGCAGCAAAAATTTACGCTGTAGTTCCCTTTCTAAGTCCTGTTAAAAAGGAATCTCGACTAAACTTAATAGTGAGAGTCCTCATTTTGATAAGGAGCGCATGATGGAATTACGAAATGAGCGTGGTGAGAAAACACAAGTTGCTGATAACCTTACGATAAAAGAAGTGCTTGAAATGGGTTACTCTATTGACCTATGCGATGAAGCATTTGATCCGAATGAGCACTGGGTTGCGAGTGCTGATAGCCAAGCAACAAAAGGGGAGTTCCCTGAATCCTAGGGACAAGTTCATGCTACTTAAATCAAAAGAAATCCGAGCTTAGCTCGGATTTTTTGCATTTTTAGAGGGCTATACACCAATATTAAAGAGTCGCGTTGGTATTTGTGCGTCGATTTCAGATATAGGGTATGATGAAAATCCTTAATGATTTGAGCCTGCTGCCGATACAGAAATGTAAACGGTAAAGTATAACGACAAGAGAACGAATGAATATAATTGGTATTGCCATAGGAGCAACAGGGTTGCTTTTACTGGGTATGTTTATGTGGATGCTTGCTCTTTCGCTAAGAAAGAAACGCTTAGAGCAAGAGC
This sequence comes from Vibrio ouci, assembly GCF_004551525.1. GTDB lineage: Bacteria > Pseudomonadota > Gammaproteobacteria > Enterobacterales > Vibrionaceae > Vibrio > Vibrio ouci. The sequence continues at coordinate 17,634 of NZ_SATR01000040.1, forward strand.
GCAAGCAGAAAGCGATCGCTTTTCGTAAAGCGGTAGAGCGAAATCGCCGTCAAGAGCAAGAAGAGCGTGTGGTCAAAGCTGAAGGCGGTGACATCCCGACGATTCTTTATCTTGCTAAAGAAGCTGAACGCAAAAACATCAAAGAAGCTATCTATTGGTATACCAAAGCTGCCAAGCTCGACAGCGTGACAGGAATGTACGGTGTCGTTCGTATTAGTAACAAGATGCAGCAAGATGTTGTCCTAAAAGAACAAGCGAAGTTTTGGCAGACGTGCATCAGTGCTTCTGAAGGGAGCTTGCCGCATAAGTTCGAAATGGCGCAAGCGTTGATTCATGGACGAGGAACAGAGGTCAATACGCCAAAGGCTATCTCTGTAATGGAACAAGCCGCGAAAGAAAACTATGTTGATGCGCTTGTGTTTCTGGGCGACTGGTTTTCACCAGAAAACAATAATGATCCGAACATGTCGACTGCGTACTACCGCCGGGCAACCGAGCTAAAAAGCAACGAAGGTCGCATGAAGCTAGGCTTGAATTATATCAATGGTGTCGGCGTAGCGAGTAACTTTGCTCAAGGTTGTTACTGGTTAGAGCGAGCTGCAGAAAAAGGCCATCTAGAAGCGATGTATAAAGCGGGTGAAGTATGGATGGGGCAGAAGCCTAACGGAAATTCACTCAGCTACATTTGGTTGTTCTTGGCTGCTCAACTCGGTCATGAGCCGTCACGAGTACTGCGTGATCAGGTCGCGCTACAAATTGGTGTAGATACAGTCGTTGGCCTACAAAGCTTATCTAAACCTATGCTGAAAAAGATTCGAGAGAACAAAGTTGGCAAACACTCAATTATCAAAGCATTGAATAAACTGTATAAGCGTAAAATCCCAATTGATGAAAATGGTACGCTGCTTGAGGATTCGTCGATAGGGCGAGTGGAGCCAATCGAACCTGAACAGCCTTCCACTGAACAGAAGCTCGACTTCTCACAGTCGCCAATGGATAAACAGTAAAAAAGAAAAACGCCCGATGACATTCATCGGGCGTTTTTTATAAAGGAATTTTGCAGTGGCTTAAAAGTGCAGTTGAATCACTGAAGTAACAACGGCGCCAGGGCGTCGAACACCTTCAATTTCAACTTTAATTTCGCGTTCAATTTCTAAGCCTTTGCGGATAGGCGTCACTTTAGAAAGAGTGCTGACTGCACGTACGCGATTGTCTGCTTTAACTGGGTAAGGGAAGCGAACCTGATTTAAACCAATATTCACCACCATTTTAGCGGTAGGGAACATGTTTTTATCTGGATCAACGCTGTCAGTTAACTTAGGCAATAGTGCCAGTGTTAAGAACCCATGAGCAATCGTCGTTTTAAATGGAGACTCAGCTTCAGCGCGCTCAGGATCGGTGTGGATCCACTGCATGTCTTCGGTCACTTGACCAAACTGATTGATGCGCTCTTGTGACACATCAAGCCAATCGCCAATATGAATAACATCACCAATTTGTTGTTGAAGCTCTAGGTACAAAGCTTGCGCTTCAGGCTTCATTTCGATTGGTTTTGGCTGCTGCGGAACGACTGGATCTGGTTTTACTTCATCGTTGACTGCTGGAGTGTGAAAATCACGCAGGCGTGTAAACAGATGACGATTATGAGCCTTGTTAACAATCTCTCCCCAGTACTCACGCACTGTAGGTGTCATCCAGTGCATAAACTCTGAATGCTGCTTAGAATTTGTTAGACCGCGATGTTTAAATAAGTCAGCGACTTTCATAAAAACCTCAGATAAAGACTATTCGACTCTGTTAATCCACTAATTTTGAAACAGTTCACACTATTGTGCAATGACTTTCGGGCGTACAAGTGTTATCTGAAAGTGCTTTTTCATAAGTAAATTAATTGGTTATAAATAAAACACTATTTTATTGTAAATGTGTGAGTAGAGCTTTTAGCTTAGATAATGAGGCGGAAATCACGTTGTGAAGAGTGAAGTCCTTCTCAACAACTGCTTAGTTTCTCAGCACTTAAACCATAGGTCGCGAATTAATGCTTTACAAGTTTAGGGCTTATACCTAATATACGTCCCGCAACGGAGAGATGGCTGAGTGGTTGAAAGCACCGGTCTTGAAAACCGGCATACGTTAATAGCGTATCTAGGGTTCAAATCCCTATCTCTCCGCCACATTCAGAAAGCTCGCATTTATTGCGAGCTTTCGTCGTTTTAGACGAATGGAATTGATAGGGATTTACTAAATCCCTCGTTGAGCGCAACCCCGGCACTTAGCCACATTCAGAAAAAGGCCGCTAAGAAATTAGCGGCCTTTTTCGTATTTTCCTACTTGAAAGCGATTTGCCCAATCCTCTCCTTGAATGTAAGTCCAGCGCTTCACTACATTTAGAAACCTCGCATTCAGTTTGGGCTTACGTTGTTCTGAACGTCATCACATAGTCAGAATCACTTTACCTTGCAGCCTTGTTGATTCGTCTTCTATCAATGCTAATGCGGCTTGGTACTGTTCGAGTGGAAGGTAACGAGCTACATCGAACTGTATTTGATTTTCCATGAGGTGTTCTAGCATCTCGGCAAAGATTTGTTTTCGCGTCACTTTACCTATCGACTCTTCCCAATTCCGTAAAAAGAATGTGCTGAAGTTAATGTTGTTCTGCTTCATAAACTGGAAGAAATCAGACTCATAAGGAGCCAGTGAAAGCGTGCCGTAATTAATGTAGCTTCCCGCATTATGTAGAACTTGGATGAGCTCAGTGCCTCTTTTGCCGCCAATAGCATCGAATGCCACATTCGGTTGCGGTAACCCTAGAGCGTGAATCTGAGATTGAAGATCCTGATTAGCATCCAATACTGAGATGGAACGGTATGGGTAACGTTCTGGCGCTGAGCTTATCGCGAGCAAGGTAAAGCCAAGAGAGTAAGATAATTGAGCAAAGATCTTACCTATAGCAGAGTTACCCGCGTTAATGATGACTACATCCTGCTTGGTTAATTTGGCAACCTTGGTGACGATAGCCCAAGCTGTCAGAGCGTTGATGTACAACTGACAGGCGTAGCCATTCTCAAGATGTTCCGGTAATGGAAAGATGTTCTCAGTAAGCGTATCGACATAGGTTTGCCAGGTACCGCTTTTAGCGACCAACACTTTTTGACCAATGTGGAAGGCCGTTTGGTCTATATCGTTGATTTCGACTATCCTCCCGACGGCCTCAAAGCCTGGGACCCGTGGCGGTACATGTGTTCGGCGATACTGCCCAATGCCATAAATCGATAACCGGTCACTTGGGTTGATATTAGTAGCTTCTATTTGTACTCGAACGTTCCCCGCTGCCAGTGGTTCAAGTGCTATTTGCTCTAACTCCAAAGACGAATTTGGAGAGCCAAAACTTAGTTGATTAACGCGTGTATTGGTCTTGATTGAGTTCATCTTATTACCACTGATTTGGATGAGGGAGTCTGGCTGCCCCGAATGAAAGAGGTGTATAACGTTTTTCAGCGGTAGGCGTCAAATTTAAGTAAAGAGAGTCAGGGCGATTCCATTCAATGTTTCAGTGAAAGAAATCGAGAGCAATTTTCTATGTAGAAGTCTTGAGATGACTAAGGGCGCCTTACTCCTCCTTGTTTGCCATTAACGCGAAACTGTTGTGGGGTGACATCAAAGTACGCTTTAAACGCTTTGATGTAAGAAGAGTCGTTTTGATACCCCACTTGATCGGTAATGCTTTGAATTGAACGATCCTCATCTAGCAAAGAGAGTGAGTAAATCAGCCTGATTTGTTGCCGCCATAGCTGAAACGAGGTGTTGAACTCTTTGGAGAACAAGCGTGACAATGTTCGTTCCGATGCGCCGACTTTCTCTCCCCACTGTTTGAGTGAAAAATCTAATGCTGGTTTGTCAGTCAGCGCTTCGAATATCAGTTTTAAACGCCTATCTTGTGGCAGCAGCAATTGAAACGTCTGTACGTTATCTTTCATGATTTGATCGTGCAACACAGCGAGCAAGCGCGACACTTCCTCATCACTCACTAGTCCTTCACACTGGCGGCGTATTTCTTGTAGCAACTCATTCAAGAACGGCGTCAAGGTGATGGTTCGAACTTGATGCTCATATTCAGTACCAAAGGCGGGGTTAAGGTAGATGCCGACAAATGTCGTTTGGCTAAGGGCGATAGATTCATGTTGAATGCCCGCAGGCACAAACAGCGCAGAGGTGTGTGGTACAAGGTGCTGATAGTAATCTGTTTTGGTTTGTAGCAAACCTTTGATGGGGAAGATGACTTGATGCCACGTGTGTTGGTGCATCGCATCGATGTAACCTTTAGGCATGTCGATAGTTTTGACCAGCGCTGGTGAGTGAGGATTTGCTGTCATCATCTCATTTGAGGTCATCACACCAGAGTGAGAATCTATTTGGCGGGTTAGCATTATTAACTGTCCTTACATCCCTATACTGACACGAGCTCACTAGGCTATCATGCTCAACAGTGTGAATGAAGCCGAGAAGGACAACCTATTACGGTATTAATCTTCAGGCAATAAGGAAGCGATATGAAGAAGTTGGGTGTTATTAATAGCGTATTGGCGGGCAGAACCGTTGCCTTTGCACATGGTGCGAAAAGTGCGATTAACAAACAGGTTTTATCGCAGCGTCAGCATGCAACAGAACTGGGTTTCACTAATGATGAACAAGGCGATCCGCGCTTTCATGGCGGCATTCAAAAAGCTCTTCATATTTACCCAAGCGAACACTACCCAGTTTGGCAGCAAGAGCTCGGCGATAACGCGATTTTTCAATCCGCTGGTGCGTTTGGTGAGAACCTTAGCTCAAGCGGTGTGACAGAAGAGTCCATTTGCTTGAAAGATAAAATCCGCATCGGCTCAACATTATTGGAAGTGTCTCAAGGACGTATGCCTTGCTGGAAACTCAACGTACGCTTCGAGCAAAGCGATATGGCGAGAAGGCTGCAAGATACGCTCCGAACAGGCTGGTACTTCCGAGTTTTAGAGCAAGGCGATATCGGCGCAGGTGATGAGATTATTTTATGCGAAAGACCTTACCCAGACTGGTCGCTAGCTCGCATCATGGGCGCGGTATTCACTGGTAGCCTAGATAAAGCAGAACTCAGCCGATTGGCCGAACTGCCGTTGGTTGAGTCTTGGGGCAAACTTGTCGAACGTCGCTTAGAAACTGGCGAAGTGGAAGATTGGGAAATGCGCTTGGTTGGCCCCACTGCGGGTTGATGTTCAACCTTCATTAAAATCGTTGTTAGGCCACTAATCGGATGTCGTCTGATTAGTGGCTTTTTGTTATCTTGTGACTCTGTAAATAAGCAGGCTGCATCTTTTTAAAGTTCTATCCTTTGAGCTTACTAACATAATCAACAATAAATAATCGCTACACTCTGCCTCGTTTTATCCTACTTTCCATTCACCTTCATATTCTCTTGGAGAACCCAATGGCGACCATGAAAGACGTCGCGGACTTAGCGGGTGTTTCGACCGCGACTGTCTCACGAGTGATTAACCGCACTAGTTATGTAGAGCCTGTAACTCAAGAGCGGGTCGAACGGGCAATCAAAGAGCTCAACTATCGTAGGGATGCGCGCGCAACCGCTCTGGCAAATCGCAGTAACAACACACTCGGTTTGTTAACAGGCAATTTGGCTGACCCTTTCTTTGCACTTATTGCTAAAAGCGTTGAAGAAGTCGCCCGTGCGAATGGCTGTCAGTTGGTTGTGGTCAGTGGTGGGCACAATGCTCAACGAGAAAAAGAAGGACTCGACTTTCTCATTAGCCAAGGTTGTGAGGCGATGGTAGTTCATTCAAAGATGCTCGACGATACCACGCTGATGCAATACGCCGCGCAGCTCCCAGCGATGGTGTTGCTTAACCGTACCATTGCACAAATTTCCAATCGTTCTGTCTGGGTAGATAATCGAGCGGGAGCACGCCAATCGGTCGAATATTTGATTGAGCAAGGTCATCGTAAGATTGCCTGCGTTACCAGTGATTTACCTATTGAAGATCGAACAGAGCGTTTAGAAGGTTATCGAGAGGCGATGAACGCAGCCAATCTTGACATCCCGACTGGATGGGTGATTAACCAAAATTTCAGTGAGTCAGGCGGTGAAGAGGCAGGGCGCCAGCTTATCCAATCGTGCCCGGGTGTCACAGCGGTAGTGACGTTCAATGATGTGATGGCTGCAGGTTTAATGGCAAGCTTGCATGAACAGGGCTTCTCGGTGCCGGATGATATTTCTATTGTTGGCTTCGATGACGTTTTGTTAGCACGTTACCTCTATCCACGACTAACTACTATGCATAATCCGATCGATGAAATGTCGATATATGCAGCGAAACTGGCGTTAAACTTAAATAAAGATGGTTATTCTCCGCCAAACCAGCACCAATTTAAGGCTGACTTAGTGACTCGGCAAACCGTGAAGGCAATAGAAAAAATTGGATAAAACTGTGATGAATATTACATTCGCATACCTCATGTAAGCGCTTACATGAAAACGACACACTGCTCTCATTTTGCCTATTATCTGACCGTTACTATCTATTCCGAACAAACCCTACATCGATCCTGAGGAAAAATAACATGACAAACTCAAAGCCTCTCCCGTCGTTCGGATTAGCACTCGCCCCAATTGCGGTGATGTTTGCACTTCTGGCCGTCGGATACGGAATGCTTGGACTTCGCATTGAAGTCCTATTGCTGATTTCAGCCGTTTTCACTGGTCTTATCGCGTGGAAGATCGGCTACAACTGGGATGACATCATTAATGCCATCGTAGAGAAATTGGCTAAAGCGATGCCAGTTATCCTGATTCTAGTTTCAGTGGGCGGCCTTATCGCCAGCTGGATGGTCAGTGGCACAATCCCTTACATGGTTTACTGGGGACTTAAAGTCATCAGCCCTGAATACATTCTTATTGCCGCTTTCTTTGTTACTAGTGTTGTCTCTGTTTGTACTGGTACCTCTTGGGGCTCTGCTGGTACCGTTGGTGTTGCGCTAATGGGCGTTGCAGCAGGTCTTGACGTATCACTTGCCGCTGCGGCTGGTGCTGTTGTATCAGGTGCGTACTTTGGTGACAAGATCTCACCATTATCTGATTCTACCAACTTTGCGCCTGTTGTTTCGGGTACTACTCTGTATGAACACATCCAACACATGCTTTACACCACTCTGCCGGGTTTTGTGATTGCATCTGTGGTGTTCTTCTTTGCTGGTCAAAGCGCTGATATCGCCAACATTCATGAGCCAGAGAAAGTGGTCCAAATCATCTCGGGCTTAGATAATCTATACAACTTCAACATCCTACTGCTTATTCCGCCAGTGATGATCCTATGGGGCGCGTTAACTAAGAAACCTGTTCTGCCATTGATGCTTGGCGCATCGGCTATCGCAATTGTGCTGGGTATGGTTTTCCAAGGCTTTAATTTAAACCAAGGTTTCCAAGCTTATGTTGACGGCTTCAACCTATCGATGTTTGAAGCAAATGGTCACAGTGTAAATGGCTTAGTGCCAGATATCGCGAAACTGCTTAACCGCGGCGGTCTATTCTCAATGATGAGCACGATTTTATTGGTGTTCTGTGCTTTCGCGTTTGCCGGCATATTGAGCCTGACTGGCGCACTAAACGTGGTACTAGGTAAGTTCCTACACGCGATTCACACCACAGGTCAGCTGATTGCTTCGACTGTAGTGGCAACAATTACTGTGGTTTTCACCACTTCTGACGGCAAGCTAGCGCTGTTGATTCCGGGTGAGTTATTCCAAAACGCTTACCGCAAGATGGGCTTGGACACCAAAAACCTTTCTCGAACTATCGAAGATGCCGGCACTATTATTGAGCCGTTGGTGCCTTGGACAGCCGCAGGTATCTACATGGCCGGTACGCTAGGCGTGGCAACGTTGGATTACCTACCATGGGCAATTCAGTGTTACACCGGCGTCATCTTCGCTCTGATTTATGGCTTCACTGGCTTTGGTATCGCAAAAGCAAAGCCAGAACAAAACGAACAACAGATTGCTGACGAGCATTCAAATACACCAGCAGTAGAAACAAAATAAGGTAAATCATTGATGAACGCTTTCGACCAAATTCTGAACCGCAAGGAAAGTGGCTCTGTAAAATGGGACTTTATGCAGCAAAAGCTGGGATTGGCTGGGACGGATTTACTCCCGATGTGGGTCTCCGATTACGATTTTAAAGCGCCGCAAGTGGTGTTAGACGCGCTACAACAACGTGTTGAGCATGGGATCTTTGGCTACGCGGAACGCGATGATGCGTACTACCAAGCAACGATCGATTGGTATCAAAATCAGCATGATACTCATGTTAAGCGTGAGTGGATTACCACGGTACATGGCGTACTTCCGGGGCTCGCAATGGCATTGCAAATGCTCACCGAAACAGGTGATGGCATCGTGATGCAAAGTCCGGGATATGGCTCCTTCCGTAAGATCATTGAATTCAACGATCGTGTTGTCGTCGAGAACCCACTGATGGAAACCAAAGGCGTCTATCAACTCGACTTTGACCACCTCGAAAGTTGTTTCGCTAATGGTGCAAAAGCAATGATCTTTTGTAACCCACATAACCCGACAGGGCGAGTTTGGTCTGAAAGCGAAATCACAAAGGTTGCCGAGCTGTGTGAGCAGTACCAAGTGTGGCTTCTCAGTGATGAGATTTGGGGTGATTTGGTAGTTGGTGATGCGCAATATTATTCAGCTTTGCGTCTGCCTCAAGCGCTCTCTCAACGCCTGATAGTGGCAACGGCTGCAAGTAAGACGTTTGGCTTGTCTTCATTGCGAATCTCTAACTTTATGATTCCAGATGAATCGCTTCGAGCACAGTTCACTCGCAGGCTAGATGCGCATGGCATGGACGTGTTCAATAGTCTATCGATGATTGCAGCGACTATTGCTTATCAAGAGTGCTCTGGTTGGTTAGTGGACTTAAAAGACTACCTGCGAGGTAACATCGCCAAACTTGAGCTGTTTGTACAAACGGAACTGCCAGAGGTGAAATTTGTCGCCCCACAAGCAGGCTATTTAGCTTGGTTAGATTGTCGTGCGCTTAACTTAACTGACGCCGAGCTGGAGCAAAAATTTGTTGCAGCAGGCTTGGTGCCAAGTATGGGCATTGCCTTTGGTAAAGAGGGAGCGGGGTTTGTTCGCCTTAATCTAGGCTGCCCAGCAGGCACACTAGATGAAGCCTTGATACGAATTAAACAAGCGCTAAGCTAGTCGTACAAACAACAGATAAAACAAAGCCACGCTACTCAATCAGAAGCGTGGCTTTTTTATATCTAATTTTAAGCGTCGCGATTGTTATCTAGCCAATTCTGCAGACGTTGAGAGTGTTCCAGCATCTGCTCAAGTTGCTTCTCGTCCCATTGGTCAAAGCATTGGTCAACGGTGGGCAGAAAGCTCATAAACGCACTTTGAACCTTGTCCAACCCTTGCTGATTAATACGAATCCACTTCTTACGCCCATCTTGTTTGTCTTTACGAATCTCTATCAAATCCATTTCAGACAGCTTGTTCACCACCTTAGTGATACCAGGTTGGTTCATTTGCATCACTTCCGCTAACTGGCTGATCGTCTGCTCTTTGTCTGGGTGACGAGCGAAGTGATTGAGCAGATTAAACTGAGATTGATTAATTCCATGAGGTGCCAAAGCTTTACTTAACCAGGCGTCAGTTAGCTGATTTATTATTCCAAGTGATATCAATAGCTTGAATGAGTTCTGCTGCTTTTCTGTCAACATTTTATAGAATGCCCTTGATTTATATTCCATGGAATGTATATTTATTCCATGGAATAATTCTAGCAGAGCGAGGGATAACATGAACAGAAGAAACTTTATCAAAGTCTTAGGAGCAGGCGGCGTCGTCTTAGCGGCAAGTCCAATTTTGGTTAATCAATTGAACACATCCAATAGCGCTATTTATCGGCCGACGCATACCTATGATGATATAAGAAAGACACTGCTCAGTTACGCTATGCTAAGTGCGAATCCTCACAACATTCAGCCATGGAAGGTAGCGTTACCAAATCAAAATCAAATCCTCCTTTACGTCGATTCTGAGCGCTTGCTACCTCAAACTGATCCAATCCATCGTCAAATTCATATCGGTCAGGGAACCTTTATTGAAGGCTTAGTGATTGCGGCGACTCGTTTTGGTATTCGAGCTGACGTTGAGTATTTTCCGCAAGGGGAGTATGACAATCAGAGTCTTGAAGAAAAACCGGTTGCAGCGATTACCTTAATTCCTGATTCAGAGGTTCAAGCCGATCCTCTGTTTGGTTATCTCGCAATTCGTCAATCGACAAAGACGCCTTATCAGTCTGATATCGTGGCAGAGGAACAATTGGCACGTATTCAGAGCATTGCTGGTGACGATGGTTTCGCGATGAAGTTCGTTGATGCAAAGAGTGACAATGGAGCAATGAGCCAGTTTCTTACTCAAGCAATGACGATTGAAGAACAGCAAGCGGCGAGGAGCTTGGAGACGATTGCCATGTTCCGTTTTAATGAAAAAGAATTCGCTCAGCACAGAGATGGGTTTGGTTTGGCGCAAAATGGCGTCTCTGGTGCGAAGCGTTGGCTAGCGGAAAAGCTGTTTGTGACCCGTGAAAATGCAGAGAGTGACCCTAAACGCTTTGGTGCAGAAGGTATCAAAGCGACGCAAAAAGCGGCTGAAAATGCCCCTCACTTTGGCTTATTAGTGAGTGAGGACAACAGCCGTTTAGCCCAGGTAAAATGTGGACGTATATATCAAAGAATCAATCTAGTCACGACGTCGATGGGCTTAGCACAACACCCTATGAGCCAGATTCTTCAAGAATACTCCGACATGCTGCCGTTACAGGATGAGTTCAAACAGCATTACGCAATTGAATCGAATCAAACCGTACAAATGTTGTTTCGCTTAGGCAAGTCAGAACTGACTCCACCGTCGCCGCGCCGAGAAGTGAGCGATATAGTACAAGCGTAACTCAAACAACTCTGGACCAAGCCACTTACAAAATGTGAGAGACGTAAGTGGCTTAGCTAGCGGTTATTTCGCTTTCGGGGCTGAGCGTTTTGCTTTGCCTTGAAACTGCTTAATGCTCTTTTTAGCATTGGTTCGTCGATTGGCTTTCTTATCGCGAGGAGCGCGTTTGCTCTCACCTGTTGATGGCTTATCCGTTACTGGAAAACCTTCAAGGTCTTGGGTTGGCAATTCACGTTGAGTCAAATTACGAATCGCGGTAAGAGCTTCGGCTTCGCCATGGCAGACCAGCGACATTGCAACACCTTGCTCGCCTGCACGGGCTGTACGCCCAACTCGGTGAACGTATGTTTCCGCATGCATTGGCAACTCAAAGTTAATCACTACAGGTAGTTGCTCGATGTGAATACCACGCGCCAATAGATCGGTAGCGATCAACACCTGTGTTAGCCCGGACTTAAACTGTGCTAGCGCTTCTTCACGTTCATCTTGGTTCTTATTACCATGTAAAGCGCAGGTTGTAATACCAGCTTTATTAAGCTTTTTCGCTAAGCCATCGGCATTTTCTTTTACTCCAATAAACACCAACACCTGCGTCCAAGCATTCTGCTTAACTAGCTCAATCAAAGCTTTGGTTTTGCTTCCTTTGTTAACTAGATACAGCGTTTCAGTGATCTCTTGGTTTGTACTGTTTTCTTGGTGCGCCGCCACCTGTTTGGGATCGCACATAAGTAGCTTTGCTTTTTTCTTCAGTTCATCAGAAAACGTGGCTGAGAACATCGCGGTTTGGCGCTTAGTTGATGTTTCCGACGCAATAGTTTGTACATCCGGCCAAAAGCCCATATCCAGTAGACGATCCGCTTCATCTAACACAAGGTATTGCACACCGCTTAAGTCTAAACCGTTGTTGGTAAGGTCAACCAAACGACCGGTTGTCGCGACTAAGATGTTGGGATTTTTCGCAAGTGCCTGCTGTTGTAATTCTTTATCGACGCCACCGCACAAAGACACCGCGTTAAGACCAAGAGCCTGACCAACTTGGTTAATCGCCTCACTCACTTGGGTCGCCAGCTCGCGCGTTGGTACCAGAATCAGCGCTCTTTGTTCTGAGTTTTCGCTTAGCTTTTCCAATACAGGCAAACCATAAGCAAGGGTTTTTCCGCTGCCCGTATTTGCTAATGCCAATACGTCTTTACCTGCCATCAGTTCAGGGATCGCCAATGTTTGAATATCCGTTGGCTTTTTGAAGTCTTGTGGCAGTGCGTGGGTAAGTTCAGAACTTAATGAAAGAGTAGAAAACGGCATGTGCAGGCCTTTTATTTAGCGGCGTTGGAAACAATTAAGGTGCGGCAGTACGCAGGCGCGGACTTTACCACAATCGAGATGATTAAGTGTAATGCTTTAAGGCTCAGTGTTGATTACGCTGATGCTTTGATAGCGGTTATTTATTGCCTCGACATGAATCCATAGACAGCAAGAATCAATTAAACCCGACTTAATTGACTGTTTATCTTCGCTCTATCGATAGCTTAGGTCGAAGCTTTTAGGATCTTGATGTTTTAATCAATAACATCGAGAGAGATATGAAGCATCCGGTTCCTAAAGTTTTGGCGTTAGCGCTGGTTTCTGCCTTCGCTCATGCAGAGTCAGCACCTGAGAGCAGTGAGCAAGTTCAAGATATGTCTGACCCATTAGCGGTATATACTCAAGGTGGCTTTGGCGTCTCTGATAAAGGCCTAAACCTGAAAGTTGGCCAGACGTATGACACTGGCAACCCTGACACGATGGCGATGAATATCATTGAAGTCAAAGGTATCGCGGGCGAACAGTTGGGCTGGAGCGGTTCGAGTAAACGTGATGATTCGATTGATAGCCTGCGTTTTCGCAACTTTAGTGTCGACACCACCAATGGCCGTGGTGCGCAGCTAGATATGAACTATAACGTTGAAAAAGAGCAACTGGATACCTCGTATAGCTTTATTCAAGCATTACCTAAATGGGGAGCGCTACAGCTCTATCCTCTGGCTGGGGCAGGTGCACGAATCACCAATGGGCAAGTCGATACCACGGTCGATACCGAGTCAGGCACTTACCCTATTGATAAGAGCATTGGCTATACCATTCCTGGTGTTTATGGTGTGGTAGGTATGTACAGTAAGCTGGCCATTACCGATAAGATTTGGGTGAACTACAACCCTATGTGGTTAACCGCGATAGCGGGTTCGGATGACTTTATGGAGTCCGCATTTGGTCAAGGGAACAGTGAAGTCTTTGCCAACGAAGTGTCACTCTCTTATCAAATTACTCCAAGATTCAATGTGCGCTATTTTGCTAACTGGACACAGGAGCAAGAGTTCAAAGAGGGCGATCAAAGAATCGAAGTGAACTACCAGTTCTAGTTCTCGACAAGGCCAGTTAGCAATGCGACTAGCTGGCTTCTTATTATTTACTCTTTTTGCTCACTCTCTACTCTCAACCAGAAAGCTCTGATCTTAGTGTAAACATCCGGCTGGTTGAGAATGTCGGTATGGTTGTAGTTAAAGCCATATATTTCTTCTGCTTGTTCTTGCGCTTCTACCCTTAGCTGACTGCTCATCAAAATCGTTCCATCACTGCTCGCCCCGATATCTCCTGTCCCTTTGTCGTACCCAAAGATCAATAAGTGCGGTGGACGAAGGTTGTTTTGATCTGCTGGGAAAAGGTTCTTGATGGCATGGCCATTTGGCATCAAGTCAGTCCATGATGGCATTGCGACCGGAGAATACTTCACACCAGACTCGGCAGATGGCACGCCACCAAATGGTGATGCGATAGACGTAAATGATCGAATAGAGTGGCATCGATTGCCGACACTACAGACATTGAGGTAACGCTGAGTTAAGACCCCACCCATGCTATGAGCGACAATGTGAATAGGACGGTATTGATACTGATCGTTGAGCTGTCGCATCAAACTGGCGACAGAGTGTGCCAAAAAAGTGAGTGACAAAGATGAAGGGTAATTAACAAGCCAAGGCTGGTACTTATCTTTATCTAAAAAAGCGATCATCTCTTCAAAGTCTTGACCGCTACCGCCCATACCGTGAATAAATAGCACCGGAATCTTTGCGGGATCATAAGCGTCAAGGAAGAAGATTCCCCCGTAATCGTTTTCAACAAACTGCAGCGGTTGCCACATCCCCATCTCTTTCGCGTTTTTAGAGAACGCGGGGTCATCTAAGCTGACAATCGCACCTACACGCTCTTCTCTGACTTTAAACTCTAGGTAGGGAACGACCGCTAATCTGTCAAGGGTTGGTATCCCATCAAGTACCTGGTTATCAGGACCGATCGCGACCTGATTGTTGACCAAAGTATCTTGCATGAAAAGGTAACTAGGCTCATCGATCTGATAGGTAAAATCGAGGTTCTGGTCTTCAAAAACAAAGATGTAGTCAGTCAGATTGAAAAAAGAGGGAAACGTGGTTTTATCGGTGTTTTCCATTGAATTGACTGTAAGCACACTCGACTTATTGAGATCACTGAGCTGAACAATGACATGCCTTTTGGGACTATCAGTTGTAGGGACATTGACGGTAATTTCTTTATAGATGTTCTCGACGTCTTGCAAGTCTGAATGCAGAGATAGCAAGTTGCCACAGCCAGTTAGAAATACACTCAATAAAATAACTAGGGATAATTTGAACATCATTTCCATATGTGTTCTGTGCGTGATGTTCTTATCATAGCGGTGTCAGTGACGGGATGTAAAACAAGTAAACTGATCGTGAGTGCTTTAACCAACAAACGGTTATCGGTTTATGAGGTGCCTGTAGGTGGGAGACTCGGGGAATGGCAGGCGCAAAAAAAGCCCGCGGACTAGACGGGCTTTGACTTAAACAACTATTTGGATTTTAGTAATGGTTTATGGCGTTACAACACCGAACCACATGTCGAATTGATCAAACACGGACATGAGTTTGTTAAATTCAACTTGATCAGAGACTCTAAAGTCACCAGCTTTGATTTCCTCCTGCAGCGTTGCTTGTTTTGTCATCATGTTTTCAAATGCTTGACGGGTCATAGTAATCGTTAGGTCAGCATCGCTAAACTGCTTGTCTGAGTATGATTTAAGTACTGAATTGCTTAAATCCATTGAGTACTGACCATCGCCTTCAACATTGATATTGACCTGAATGTCTAACCCTTTCGCCGCCTCAGGTTTTACCGTTACGCCTAAGTAGTTCATGAACTGATCAAACGGCATGTTTTTCGCAATTGCCGCCGTGTTTGGTGTCGCGACTGGCTTGATACCTTGACGAAGCTCTTTTGCGCCGCCTAGGTAGTAGTTACGCCATGGGCCTGATTCTGATTGGTAACCAAGTTGCTCCATTGCATCGGCTTCTAGATAGCGAGCGTCCATATTGTCAGGGTTAGCGAAGGTGACATTGTTCAGTAGTGTTACTGCCCAGCGGTATTCGCCTTTTTCAATCGCTGTTTCAGCGAGATCGATAACCTTGTCTTCACCGCCCATCGCTTCAACGTATTTGGTGCCTTGCTCTGTTGGTGTTAGTGGGTTTAGGTTTGCTGGGTTACCGTCCCACCATGCGCCAAAGTAGAAGTCGTACGTTGCACGTGCGTTGTGCGATACCGTGCCGTAGTAACCGCGGTTGTACCACTCTTTACCTAATGAATCTGGCAGCTTGATTGATGCTGAAATCTCATTTGGTGTGTAACCTTTGTTGGCTAAACGAAGCGTTTGGTCATGAACAAATTTGTACATGTCGCGTGTTTTCTCTAGCTGGTTTTGGATTTTTTCTTTACCAAACGTTGGCCAGTGGTGCGATGCAATCATGGTGTCGGCTTTATCGCCATAGGTGTGCAGTGCTTCGTCAATGTACTGTGCCCAAGAAGAAGCATCGCGCGTTTTTGCACCACGTAACGTAGAGATATTATGGATGGTGTGCGTCATCACTTCTGCTGCCATCATGGTTTTGTACTGCGGGAAGTAGAACATGAATTCAGAAGGGGCTTCTGATTCTTGCGCCATAATCACTTCTAACTTAACGCCATCTACTTCCATCTCTTGACCAGTGATGTTGGCGATGTGGGTAGGTTTAACAATGCCCGGTGCACCAGAAGAGGTCGTTTTACCTAGACCACCATCGACTTGACCTTTGCTGCTTGCATCAAGCAAGTTACCGTACATGTAAGATGCGCGGCGTGACATGGTGTTACCCGCCATTAAGTTCTCAGCGATCGAGTGATCAAAGAAACCTTCAGGTGCAAGAATCTCAACCTTACCTGCATCAATGTCTTCTTGGCTTGTTACACCTAAGATGCCGCCGAAATGGTCGACATGAGAGTGAGTGAAAATCACACCCGTAACTGGTAAATCTTCAACGTTATCACGCAGAAGTTTTAAGCCTGCAGCAGCAGTTTCAGGAGAAATCAGTGGATCAACCACTACCCAGCCATCATCACCTTTAATGAAGGACATCACTGAAAGGTCAAAACCACGGACTTGGTAGATGCCATCTTTGACTTTGAATAGACCATCAAGGTTGTTGAGTTTTGCTTGGCGCAGAAGTGACGGGTTAATGGTATCGGTGTTCTTATCTTGTTCTATAAAATCGTACTTGCTGAAGTCCCAAATAACTTTACCGTCCGCGTCTTTGATGGTTTTCTCTGGCCAAGTAGCAATGAAACCACGGGAAGCGTCGTCAAAATCGCTTTGATTATCGAAATTTAGGTACTGCTTCAGTTGTTCGTTTTTTGCGACAGTGAAGCTTGACGCGTCTTTGGCTGCACTGGTTGTTGACGCAGCGAAACTGAATGCTGGCGCAAGAGTGGCAACGATAGCTAAAGATACGATTGATTTTTGAAAGTTCATAAGTCATCTCTCTCTGATAGTGCGAACGGGTATGCGTTCGTCGATGAAGAGATAATATGAAGTTTGGATTTATCAATCGATAGGCTTAAATTTAAATGTGGATTTAGTTTTATTTAATCCACTTCGCATTTAGCGAAAACGCTCAGTGACTTTAAGTAGAGACTCTTTAAGCCATTGGTGTCCTGTATCTTGCTGTTGGGAGTGATGCCAAGTCATATAAATCGGCAAAGGCACCGATTTAAAGGGTAGCGGGAATACTTGAAGCTGGTGGCCTGGGGCAAGTAGATCGGCGTGCCATTGACTTGTCACACACAGCCACTCGGTCTGAGCCGCCATCATCACGGCATTACAAATCGAATCGGTCTTATAGACGATATGGCGGGAGGGTTGTGGTTCACAAGCGAGTGAATCGAGGATGTCTTGATTAAAACGCTGTGTTCCCCATAGTAGGTGCTTCTCAGTAAAGAACTGCTCGTGCGTGAGCGAGCCCTGAATGCGTGGATGATTTTTACTACATACAACAACGAGCGGCAGTTCAAATAGGAATTCATTATGATAGCCGTGCTCGTCTAAAGGGATGGTCGTGATAATAAGATCGACTTTACGCATACGTAGATCATCTTGACGGCTACTTTCATTGATATGCTCGATATCGGCGGAAAGTTTCACGTTCGGTGCGTGCTTAGCCCGATACTCTATCATTGGCGGCACTAACATCAGGTCGAGGTCTTTATGGCTAGAAATACGAAACGTCCGCTGGCTAGCTTGTGGGTTGAAATGTTGTCTCGATTTAGCGCCATTGAGCAGTAAGTTTAAGGGTTCTTGGATCTCTTCGTGTAATTCGATAGCGAAATTGGTCGGTGCAATGCCACGTCCTTTACGAATAAACAATGGGTCTTGGTATTGCTCACGAAGGCGGTTCAATGCGTGGCTGACTGCAGGAGCTGTAATGCCTAAGCCCTCCGCGGCTTCATTGACGCTGCGCGTTTTCATTACCACATCGAATGTTTTGAGTAGATTCAGATCCATAGTTATTCCTATCGTTCAGTTCTAGCTAAGCTCGCTATCACCAAGAAATCATATCTGGGTTGAGTTAATTAAGATAGACAGTCAGGTATCTCTGGCGAAATTAGTGATTATCGTTGCTACTTAGCCTACTCAAAATACGATTTCAGTTTATCTCTTAACCAGATATTGGATGGGCTTTTTCGCACTCGATTATGGGCCATTAAACGATATTGGATTGGGATGTCAGTAAATGGCAGTTTGAGTACTTGGATATCTAATTTATCGGCGAATTGTTTAGCGATGCTGGCAGTCATGGTTGCAATGCAGTCACTGGTTGAGACCATCGACATCTGTGAAACCAATGACGTACACTCTGCAGCGACAGTTCGGTCACGCAGGCTCTCTTCCGTAAAATAATCTGCCAGATAGGCGTCTTCTCGGCGCAGTTTCAAAGTAATGTGCCTTTCTGCATAGAACTGCTCGCGAGTGATGTTTTGCGACACTCTCGGGTGACCTTTGCGGGCAATGACACAAATTTGGTCATCAAACAGGGCTTCAGTGAAGAATGCATTGGTCGCGTGTTCGGTAAACTCTATGGCTAAATCGGCTTGGTGCTGATTTAAACCATGCAGCAGTCTTTCTTCGTTGGAATGGGTAGGTTGGAGTTCAATGGTGACATTACCCAAGGTTACGTCGGCTTCAATCTTAGGCAATAGCATTAGCATCACGGGCTCAGAGGTGTAAACGACGAACTTATGTGGATGATGAGTACTAAACCCGTTGAGACTTTCTAATGCATTACTGATTTGAATAAGCGCGGGTTCTACATGGCGAATCAGTTCTTGGGCGTGGTGGGTAGGGGCGATCCCTCTGCCAGAGCGAACAAATAATTGGCTGCCTACTTGTTGTTGTAACCTTTTAAGCAAGCCACTGACTCCAGGTTGGGTCATCCCCATCTCTTCGGCTGCAAGGGTAATGGATTTATGTCGATAAACGGCGATAAAGACTTTGAGTAGATTTAGATCTAAGTCATTGAGCATAACGGCCTACACATAATGATTTGTGATGTATTAAATACAGTTTCATGCATGTATTGCTATGTGTCAACGGAGTAAATTAGCTTCATACCCGATATCAAACCCCAAGAGGTTCATCATGAAAACTCGATTTGCTCCTTCAGTTCTTTCTCTCGCAGTTGTTATGTCATTTGGCGCATCAGCCAATGATTATGCATCAATCGATACCTATGAAGGCAAACCTGCAACCGAGCATACAGTGAAAGCGAATGCAGCGATGACTAAAATCCTACCATGGGAAGATACTTCTGCATTTGAGCGTACAACTCGTGGCCTAATTGCTGAGTTCGGTACGCACGAAGCTGGCGAACTAAAAAATCGTTTCGAATATATGACGGATATGTCAGTAAAAGATCTACCACCAACGGTGAACCCATCTATTTGGCGTCAGGGCATGCTTAACTACGCTGCTGGTGGTTTGTATGAAGTGACGGACGGTGTTTACCAAATTCGCGGTGCTGACCTTTCTAATATGACCATTTATCGCACCGATAACGGCTATGTTGTTCATGATCCTCTGCTATCAAAGCAAGCCGCAGCGGCATCTTGGGAGTTTGCTAAAGCCCACCTTCCTGCAATTAATGGTGAGCACAAAATCACTGGGCTTATCTACTCGCACATGCACGCTGATCACTTTGGTGGCTCTCGCGGTGTTGTTGAGTCTGGTGACTTTGCAGAAGATGCAAAAATCTATGCGCCAAAAGACTTCATTAAAGAGCTGGCAGATGAAAACGTCATTGCTGGTACCGCGATGGGCCGACGTGCGAACTACCAATATGGCACAACGTTAGACAACAACACTAAAGGTATTGTTGATAATGCTCTAGGATTGGGGACCTCACGTGGTGAAGTAACGCTAGTTGCACCAACAGATGAAATTCAAGAGCGTGAAAAAGTGATTACCATTGATGGTTTGGAGTTCCACGCGATCAATATGCCAGGAGCAGAAGCGCCAGCAGAAATTGTACTTTATGTACCTGAGTATCGTTCACTCAACACGGCTGAATTGACATACGACGGCATGCATAACATCTACACATTCCGCGGTGCAAAAGTTCGTGATTCTTTGGTTTGGACTAAGTACTTAACTGAGCTAAAAATGCGCTATGTTGACAGCGGCTTAGTCGACAATATTCACGCGGCTCATTCGGCGCCAGTTTGGAACAATGCCAATACTGATGTAAATGAAATCTCCGAATACATGACGCTGCAGCGCGATAACTATGGCTTTATTCATAATCAGGCGATGCGCTTAGCGAATCACGGCATAACGATTCATGATGTTGGCCGTGAGATTGAAAAGATTGTTCCTCAATCTCAAATCGATACTTGGCATACCAATGGTTACCACGGTTCATACAGCCACAATGCTCGTGCAGTCGTGGATTTATACTTGGGCTACCATGACATGAACCCAGTAAACACTAACCCGCTACAAACGACAGAAAAGTCATGTGTGTATGTCAACGCAGCAGGTGCAGACACCTTGTACAAAGCGGGCATGAATCACTTTAACCAAGGTGAGTACCAAGAAGCGTCGCAGTTATTTAATGACTTAGTGCAATGTGACCCGAATAACATCGACTACCGTTTTGCATTGGCGGACAGCTTTGAGCAGCAAGGCTATCAGTCAGAAACCATGGCATGGCGTAACAGCTATCTGCAAGGTGCAGTAGAGCTACGTACAGGTGATATTCAACCGTCAATCAAGTTAGCGTCTGCAGATGTAATCGCCAATACGCCAACAGGCATGTTCTTAGACTTTATCGCGGTAAGCCTGAATGCACCGAAAGCAGAAGCGGCAGAGCTAAACTTTAACTTTGGTGTTTACCACCCAGATATCGAAGAGCGCTACTACGGTGAAGTATCGAACGCGAACATGTCGAATATCGAGGTCGAGAAAATCCCAGCGGTTGATGTTGAGCTAATCATCCATAAATCAGACTTTACGCGAGTCGTTCTAGGTGAAACAACACTAGATGAGCTAGTGAAGTCAGGCCAAGCAGGTATTAAAGGCGATGCGTCTCTTATCAAGCAGCTAGGTGGTTCACTCGATAAGTTTGATGGTCTGTTTGAAATCTTACCAA
Source organism: Vibrio ouci (assembly GCF_004551525.1). GTDB lineage: Bacteria > Pseudomonadota > Gammaproteobacteria > Enterobacterales > Vibrionaceae > Vibrio > Vibrio ouci. Next base: position 38,690 of record NZ_SATR01000040.1, read on the forward strand.
TGCCGACTAAATAGTTGAGTCAGTAGTAAAACGAAGCCCCGCAAACTGCGGGGCTTTTTTATCGCACAGGATTTAAGGTAGTTCCGTCATATTCATAACATGCATTTTTATAGACTTCTAATGTGTAAGCACTTTCACCCGATCGGTGTTTTTCAAGATAGTTGCCATCATTTGCTCGCTTATTAAGCAGCTTCTCTTTCTGGATTTAGGTGGACTTCGCCAACTGGCTTACAGTTCCTGATATCACCAGTCCATCGTTCAGGTTTTCGCTGTTTTGCAGCGAGTAATA
>NZ_SATR01000337.1 GCF_004551525.1 Vibrio ouci
GGAAAACCAGGGACAAATAACCGGATCAATTCAGCGGAATACAATTCACAAGTCCCAATCCCTTTTCCCTCTTTGTGCAGTAAAAAACAGATTCAAACAATGATCAAATATAATGCAAATAATCACACAAATTAACACCAAGATTTTTACGTGGAAAACCCGATGCGGGAAAAACCACGGGACCGGAGTCCACCTAAAAACTTCCACTATCACAAATAATGGGTTCACAACTGTTCTTCCTCAGATTCAACTAAGGGATACAACATATATATCATCAAGAACWACTTATTCTCRGATTAYAACAAGATTAAAGGAKAATTATTTGAGAAAAACTCACAAWACTGACAGCCCCGTTTTCTGTCAAAACGRCCAGCTTYCACAYCAYCAATMTTCRATCCAACCRTYCAGAATGAAGAGGAAYGTGTCTAGAAGYTGCTGTCAAAATCTYAGCCCGATCCAACGGTGAACGARCTGGAAATCGAAGAAAGAACGCAGGCTGCTCT
>NZ_SATR01000338.1 GCF_004551525.1 Vibrio ouci
CTTGAAGGTATTGGCTCAATTGATCGTGGCGGCAATTCCTCAATTTRTGGTCTCCAATTACTTGCCTTTAATTCTTCCTGAAAATAAACCATTTGCAAATCATCAGATTCATCAATCTCAATTTCATTGGAAGTGGTTTGAAATTGATCATGAACTAATTTTTCAGTAAAGTCCACTTCYTGTAAATCATTATCATCYCCAGGTTGCTTGCAAATGTTGAAAATATTCATCTCCAATGTCATGTTYYCAAAWGATAGCTTCATYAGTCCATTCCTAYAATTAATCAATGCATTAGAAGTTGCAAGAAAYGRACRYCCTAAAATRAYAGGAAWTGAATTACATGCTTCAACAGGTTGTGTRTCCAAGACAAYAAAATCYACARGRTAAATRAATTTATCAACTTGTACTAACACATCCTCAACTATTCCTCTAGGCACTTTTACAGATCTATCAGCAAGTAAGAGAGTTACAGAAGTTGGTTTTAACTCACCTAGATTG
>NZ_SATR01000340.1 GCF_004551525.1 Vibrio ouci
AAGCTCTTTAAAAATATAGACCTATCAATCTGTGTGGGCACTCGTTGATGATAATCCAATTAGATACTTCGGTATCAAATTAGGTTTCAATGAAACGAAGTGACCAAACGAGATTAGCTTTCTTTGTAAAAGGAAACTTAGTCTTGGCACAGTCAATTCATTATCGTTCTGTTGGAACGATAATAGCTTTAAAATTACATTAGTAGTTTTGAAGTCAGTATTCATTGAGCCGAACAAAATCTTAAATTGAAGAGTTTGATCATGGCTCAGATTGAACGCTGGCGGCAGGCCTAACACATGCAAGTCGAGCGGAAACGACTTAACTGAACCTTCGGGGAACGTTAAGGGCGTCGAGCGGCGGACGGGTGAGTAATGCCTGGGAAATTGCCCTGATGTGGGGGATAACCATTGGAAACGATGGCTAATACCGCATAATGCCTTCGGGCCAAAGAGGGGGACCTTCGGGCCTCTCGCGTCAGGATATGC
>NZ_SATR01000341.1 GCF_004551525.1 Vibrio ouci
TAACTTTCCACTCCCCCTCACCGTAGACTTTTAGCCCAGTAGCATCAATGGCCAAATGCTTGATGACGCCTCTTGTTTTAGCTTTAAAAGATACATCAACAGACTTTGCTCGTTTGCTGATGCAAGTGTAGTGAGGGCAAACAAGCGGTAGTTTAGCCAGCTKAAATACTGAGTTGATAAAACCTTGTAATGCCCTCAAAGGCATTGAGAATACGCGCTTCATCATCAATGCTGTCGTAATGGCGATATCACTAAACAACCGTGGTCTTCCTCGCTTAGGTTGCTTGGCTTGGTGATTCCATTGCTTGATAGCAGCCTCATCAATCCASAATGTAAGAGAGCCTCTATTGATAAGTGATTGATTGTATTGTGGCCAGTTTTTCGTTTTGTACTTGGGCTTAGGCATGTTGTGAGCGAGGCAGTGGACTTCCCAGATCAGATCCCAGAGTTAACGTTTAGTTCCATTGAATTAGGAAACAAAGCCC
>NZ_SATR01000342.1 GCF_004551525.1 Vibrio ouci
TATTGTGTACATTAAAGGAGATTCAAATTCCATTCCAGATTTCCTAACCCGAGAATTCCTTCAAAACAGGTCTTGATGCCTCCGAAAGCAAAGGCCAAAGACAAGGGGAAAGCCCCTCAAACCCAACCTACAAAACCAGAGAACCCCAAATCTACTACAAAACTCATGTCCTCAGCTATCTCAGCAGCTAAACCAATCAAATCTTGGTATGAGGCAGTTATTGAAGAAGAAGAAACTACAAAACCCCAACAGGACCAARCAGACGCMGTCCARCATTGGGTCGACACCATTTCCAAATCYCCAGAATTACTCCTGGCRCTACAAAAAGTTTCTCAACAGACCTCCGGTGATTCTGTCTCTCAAACAGGWAGTATTTCTAAACCACTTTCMAAAYATCAAGGAGGYATTTYMWCTTCAAAACCCCTCCTTTCTTTACAACAAACCAGTTTTCCAAAAACCAAATCCAAATATATTTTCAAAAAT
>NZ_SATR01000343.1 GCF_004551525.1 Vibrio ouci
CCGCCAGCCGCCAGCACTTCCATTTCCTCATGCCATGACCAAACAAAGGAAAGTCAATCACAAYTCTGAMAYYTTTGAAACYTTCAAACAGGTAAGGATCAATATACCTTTGYTRGATGCTATTAAACAGGTWCCKTCYTATGCYAAATTTTTGAAAGATCTGTGCACTRTGAAGAGAAAACTGAATGTGAAAAAGAAAGCMTTTTTAGCCGAACAAGTAAGTGCCATTCTTCARAAYRATAATGCWTTGAAATATAAAGACCCTRGTTGTCCTACAATTTCWTGCTTTATTGGAGAACATAAAATTGAAAGAGCCTTACTTGATCTTGGAGCTAGTGTGAATTTACTTCCATATTCAGTTTTTCAAAGTCTCAATCTAGGTGAGTTAAAACCAACTTCTGTAACTCCTTTACTTGCCGATAGATCTGTAAAAGTGCCTAGAGGAATAGTTGAAGATGTGTTAGTACAAGTCGATAAG
>NZ_SATR01000005.1 GCF_004551525.1 Vibrio ouci
TTTAAAGCTTTAAGTGTGTATCGCAAAGGTAATTTAGTTACTGGGTGCTTAACGGTGCCTTTGTGGAGGCTTGAGCCGTATGCAGTGAAAGTTGCACGTACGGTTCTGAGGAGGGAGGCACCTGGCAACAGGTGCCGCCTATCCGACATACCAGAGCCGACCATCCAGCCCCAAGGTTGAAACATCGTGGCATAACTGGTTTTAGGATCTAATGTTTCTTTGTCTGGATTTCGCCAGTAGTAATCGACAAAACCGCCGCCACTTTGCGCCGTCTGATAAAGTTTCTGCACAAAGTACTGACCATTACTGTCTTGTAAGTTCATTATGTTGGTACCAAGTAGGGAGAGTACGCCTGTTGAAAGCTGATACCCTTCTCTATCACCAACAAAAATATAGTTGTCACCATCAAAACGCATAGCCGTTATGGTCTCCAATGCTCTGGCTTGAGCCACCTCCTCCGACAGTGCACCGTTTTGGCTCTGTTGGTGATAATATTTGACGACCCCCAATGCACTTTCAACCATGGTTTCAACGCCACGTTCATAGTTTTCTCGCATGTGCTGGCGAGATGCATCGATATTAAGGAAAGTATTTGTAAGCAGACTGATCGCAAACAGTCCAAGAATTGACCATGCCCTAGCAGCAATGGAGACTTCTTTAAGTTTCGTTACCAACATAGTTATATACCCTAGCCAAAATTATAATGAATTACCGACCTTCAAAACCTTATTAAATAAGCGGTTAAATAGGATCGATTTAGATTTTTATTAATTTCAACGTAGCAGTAATTTTTATGCTTTGTGTAACAATGATATGAAATTAGTAACACTTAAGAGGTACTAATAAATTAGTCATCTCAAGTGTTTGATATTTACCTTACGCGTGCAACTTCATCAACATAATATGCTGTGGGCCTGCAGCTCCACCTAAATAACATTCATTGGTGTCATGGAATCCATTTTTGACGTAGCACTGGTATGCATTGGTATTCTTGCAGTTAACGGTTAGATAAATCGAGTGATGATTTGGGTAGTGCTGAGCAAGATAGCCACGCAGTTGACCCATAACTTTCCCGCCATAACCTTGGCCTTGCTGGTGTTGATCGATCAAAAATGCGCGAAAGCCTAGGCTTCCGCTTTCTGCGAATTCATACGACTGTGAATACAGCATATCAATGAGAAAAATACCAATCACCTGATCATGTTTAAGCACTATATGCGGGTGAGTATGTTCGTCGGCATTAATTAACACTTCATCGATTGTACCTACATAGGGCAACTGTTGTTCGGCGACCGATAATTGAATCACTTGCTCAAGCAATTCTGTTCTCAATGGAGCTAATTTGACCATACTAACCATTCAACCAAATAAAAATTATCGCTCAATATAGATCAGACAGTTACCTCATTCCAAGCTCCAAAATAGCCCTTAATAATTCATGGTTTATTTTTGTTGAAATAAGGTATTCAATAAAGGGATTACTCTCCCCGCAATCTTTGAGAGGTTTATATGATAGATGTCGCGGTATTCAGTTCTAAATCTTATGACGAAGTTTCTTTTTCAAAAATTAACCAAACTCATGGTTTCAATCTCCATTTTCACGAGTTTCAACTAAACAAAAAAACCGCAAAGATGGCCCACGGTTGCCCTGTTGTCTGTGCTTTTGTTAATGACGACCTATCAAAAGAGGTATTAGAAGCTCTGTCAGAACAAGGTGTAAAGCTTATTGCCATGCGTTGTGCAGGCTTTGATCGTGTTGATCTAGAAGCAGCAAAACAGCTGGGTATCCAAGTGGTGCGCGTCCCGGCCTATTCACCTGAGTCTGTAGCCGAGCATACAGTTGGCCTAATGATGAGCCTCAACCGTCGATTCCATAAAGCCTACCAACGCACTAGAGATGCGAACTTTAACCTTGAAGGCTTAGTGGGTTTTAACTTCTACGGCAAAACCGTCGGCGTTATCGGTACAGGTAAAATTGGTATTGCGACCATGCGCATCCTAAAAGGTTTAGGGATGAACATTCTTTGTCATGACCCGTATGAGAACCCAATAGCAATAGAAATGGGCGCAAAATATTGCTCAAAAGAAGAGCTATTCCAGCAAAGTGACATTATTACTCTGCACTGCCCAATGTTTAAGTAAAACTACCACTTACTCGATGAAGCAGCTTTCAATCAGATGAAAGACGGAGTGATGATCATTAACACCAGCCGCGGCGGGTTATTAGACTCTGCCGCTGCAGTAGAAGCGCTAAAGAAAGGTCGTATTGGCGCTCTTGGACTTGATGTTTACGAGCACGAAAAAGAGCTGTTTTTCCAAGATAAATCGAATGACGTTATTGTTGATGATGTTTTCCGCCGCCTATCAGCTTGCCATAACGTTCTATTTACTGGTCACCAAGCCTTTTTGACTAATGAAGCTTTAGGCAACATTGCAGAAACTACTCTGACAAATATTGAGGCGTTCGCCAATAACCAAGCTTCTGGGAACGAAATCATTGAGTTTTAAACTCACTCAATAAAAAAGAGCCCCAATCTTGGGGCTCTTTTCGTTTTTTGCTATTTTCTTAACGCATTGAGTTTCGCCTGAGCGATACCGTAAATAGTATCAATTGGGTAACTGCCTTCTTCACTTGGCGTACCTGCAGGCTTGCCAGTAAACAATTCAATCGCTTCTGTTACATGGTCAATGGCCCAAATATTAAATTCTCCTTTCTCTACGGCTTTGACAATATCAGGACGTAGCATCAAGTTATGCATGTTTGAGCGAGGAATGATCACCCCTTGGTTTTCATTGCGGCCTTTGATAGCACACACATCAAAGAAGCCTTCAATCTTCTCATTCACCCCACCGATTGGCTGAGATTCACCAAACTGGTTCATTGAACCCGTAATCGCAATATCTTGGCGGTTTGGCTGCTTTGAAAAGGCAGACACTACTGCACAGAACTCCGCCATACTCGCACTATCACCATCCACGCCACCATAAGATTGCTCAAAGGTAATGGTCGTACTCAGCGGAACCTTGGCTGTTTTACCAAATACTGATGATAGATAAGCACTTAGGATCATCACCCCTTTGGAGTGAATACTGCCGCCGAGATCAACACTGCGCTCAATATCGATCACTTCACCGTCACCGTAACAAGTAGTGGCCGTAATTCGGTTAGGCGCACCAAACATGTATTCGTTTGTACTGAGCACGGAAAGCGCATTCACTTGGCCAATCGCTTCACCTTCTGTATGAATCAAGGTAGTGCCATTGATAAAGCTTTCCATCACGCTGTCTTTCAGTCGACTAACGCGCATCTCTTGATTGGCTAGCGCTTCTTCCACATGGCTACAACGAATCATATTGGAGTTCGCTTGCTTCGCCACGTAATTAGATTCACGCAGTAAGTTAGCAATGTTCGCAGAGTGCAGAGAAATCTTATTCTGATCCCCTGCTAATCGAGAGCTGTGCTCAATAATGCGCGCAATAGCCTTACGATCGCAGTGAAGCATGTTGTTGTCATTCACAACACTAGAGATGAACTTGGCGTATTGCAGCTCGGAATCCGCATCACGCTTCATTTCATCTTCAAAATCTGCTGTCACTCGAAACAGTTCACTGAACTCTGGATCATAGTGCTGCAGAAGTTGATAAGTACGATAATCACCAAACAGGATAATTTTCACATCCAATGGTATAGCTTCAGGATCGAGCGAGACTGTCCCCGTTAACGTGAGTTCTTTTTCCAGCGAGGTAAAGCTCAGTTGTCTCGCTCTCAACGCTCGCTTAAGCCCATCCCACACATAAGGTTGCTCAAGAACCTTCTGTGCATCCATGAGCAGCACACCACCATTGGCTTTGTGCAAACTACCTGGGCGAATCAACGAGAAATCCGTAAACACCGTACCTTTGAATGTCGCGGTTTCAATGTAGCCAAACAGAGTGTGGTAGTTCGGATTCTCTTCAACCACAATTGGGAAGTCTTCGTTTTTACGGCTTACTAAGACGTTAACCTTGTAGCGGCGCGGCAATTTCTTATCAAGAGATGCGGTTGCTGCTTCACCTTGCTCAGCACTTTGCTCCAAGAAAATATCGGCGTTTTCGACAATGTCCGCTTGCAGCTCTGTAAGGTAGGTCTTGATCGCTGGGTAACCAGAGTAGTCCTTCTTCAATTGCTTAATGAAATGCGTAATAACGTCTAACGTCACATCGTCATTGAGTTTTTTGATCTTCTCGCTGTACGTCTCTTCCCATTCAGTGAGCTGCCTAACCATGGTTCGAAGCTGAACTTCAAGGTTATCAATCGCGGAGCCAAAGTACTCTTGCTCTTTTTTACTCAGCTCATCAAACGTCTCTTCACTGTGCAGATCTTCCCCATTCATCGCGACAAATTGATAATCACCTTGGGTAGTAATCGTTAAGCTGATCCCTTTGGATTTCGCGTCTTTGGTGATTACCGCAAGCTCGGCTTCTTGCTTAGCTGCCAATTGATTTTTTAACTTATCAGCACGGCTAAAATAGAGCTCATTATCAAACGCAAGTGGCATTGCGTTAACCAATTTTGACATCAGCTTTTCGATATCTTGCTTGAGCTTACTGCCAACACCACACGGCAGCTTTAGCACTCTTGGCGTACGAATATCTTCAAAATTCGCCACATAGCACCAATCAAACAGTTCAGTGGCATCGTGTTGATGACGGTTAAGGTAACGGAGGATCATCGTCCGTTTACCTAGGCCATTTTGGCCAATCGCATAGATGTTGTAGCCTTTCTCTTTGATCGACATAGCAAACTCGACAGCTTTTTGTGCTCGCTCTTGTCCGACAATTTCGTCGATAGGCGGTAACTCTTTTGTCGACTTGCTTTCTAGTTTTTCTAGTTCAGCTGTTAGGTATAGCTGACTGGCTTCAAGTCTTTGAATTGTCATCACTCTATCCTTGTGTTGAATACTCTATAAGAACTAGTTTAGGCCAGATTTGGTTATATTTTAGTGACTTACAGCCAATTCGGGTTTAAGTGATTACTTTTTATCCATTCACGTGCAAATTTTAACAATTAAATGATAACCATTTGCATTGGTTAATGAATTGCATTTAAATATAGCGATGATTCGTTAGCGGAGTATATGGATATGGATTTGCAACAGTGCTGGACACACTACCTCAAAGCAGAACAACTATTAGAGCAAGGTCATTGGCCTGAAGCTCATTACCTGTATGACCAAGTACTAAACCATCTTCCTACTCACCTACAACACGCGGTAACGGACGAAAATACCAAACCGTGTCAGTTTGGCTGCCTTGTCACTGGACTGCGTGATGCTGCGGTCTCTCAATCTGAAATCCTAAATAAGATGGGACAGCATCAACAAGCGTTCGATCTGCTCAATCAAACCTATGCTCAACTTCAGTTTATCTCCATCGAAACATTCGATTTGGTCAATGCGACGCAGCACATCATCCACAAACAGTGCGAAGACTTATTGACCCACATGGGTGCGTTTTGCAGTGCTCAACGCAGCGCACAATGGATGCTTGAGTTTGAAGGTGTACAAAAGGCCCACCACTATTTTACAACGCTAAAGCAATACAACGCTGTCATGGAACAGTCGAACATAATAAATTAATAAGGAAATATCATGTCACAGACGACCATTTTATCGGTTAAAAACCTATCGGTGAGCTTTACCACCAATGATGGTATTGTCGACGCAGTCAAGGATGTCAGTTTCGACCTATTTCAGGGCGAAACCCTCGCAATCGTAGGTGAATCAGGCAGCGGCAAGTCCGTTTCAACTAATGCGTTGATGCAGCTATTACCCAATAATGCTCTGATCCACTCTCAATCTCATATTGAATTCGAAAGCAAATCATTGCTTGATCTACCTGAAAAAGAGATGCAGTCGATTCGCGGCGACCGTATCGGAATGATTTTTCAAGAACCGATGACGTCATTAAACCCGTTTATGCGCGTTGGTATTCAAGTGGCTGAAGCGATTATGTGCCATCGCAGTGTGACCCGCTCGCAAGCAAAAGCGAAAGTGCTGGAGCTGTTCGATTTGGTTCATTTGCCAAACCCGCAGCAAGCTTACACCAAGTATCCACACGAGTTCTCTGGCGGTCAGCTACAGCGCATTATGATCGCCATGGCGCTAATTAATGAACCTGACATATTGATTGCCGATGAGCCAACAACTGCGCTAGACGTGACTGTACAAGCGGAAGTGCTTAACCTGATCAAAGAAATTCAGGCCAAAATGGGCATGTCTATCTTATTTATCACTCACGACTTAGGGGTAGTTAAACACCTTGCTGATCGAGTCATCGTGATGTGTAAAGGGGATGTCGTTGAGCAAGGAGAGTGCGACGCGCTATTTGCTAACCCTCAGCACGAATACACGCAAATGCTGATCAACTCGATACCAAAAGGCAGCAAAGACCCGATTTCAGAGCATGCCCCTGCTCTACTTCAAGCTGATGATATCCGTGTGAAGTTCCTTATTAAATCTCACTTCCTACCAAGCAAGAGTCAATATTTTGAGGCGGTTAAAGGGATCTCGTTAGAGCTAAAACAAGGTGAGACCTTAGGTATTGTTGGAGAGTCTGGCTCAGGTAAATCGACCCTTGGACGCGCGCTTATTGGATTACTTCCATCGACAGGTCGCATCCAATTTAGAGGGCAAGATCTTGCTAACCTCAGCGAGAAGCAGCGCTTTGAGCTCAAGAAAGATGTTCAAATGGTGTTCCAAGATCCATATGGTTCGCTATCTCCACGCATGACGGTCGGTGACATTATTACCGAGGCACTGACCGTTCACCAGCCACAGTTAACGCGCCAACAACGCATGGCTCGTGCACGCAAAGCGCTGGAAGAAGTAAGACTCGACTCGCATTCTATTAACCGTTATCCACACGAGTTTTCTGGAGGGCAACGACAGCGTATTGCCATCGCACGCGCGCTGATTCTTGAGCCTTCGTTCATCTTACTGGATGAGCCAACATCGGCACTCGATCGTTCGGTTCAGTTGACGGTTATCGACTTGCTTAAAGATATTCAAAAGAAACATAACATTGGTTTCTTGTTTATCAGCCACGATCTGAGTGTCGTAAAAGCGCTGTCAGACCGAGTATTGGTTATGCAGAAAGGCGAAGTGAAGGAACAAGGCACCGCTGATGAGATATTCCATAACCCGCAAAGCGACTATACCAAGAAACTGATTGCCGCTTCCTTCGATTTAGATGAAGAAATCGAAGCAGCATAGGTCAACCTGACCTAGACTTAATAAGTTCGGTTTGGCCGCCGACTTAATGCCGATGCACGGATGCATCGGCATTTTTTCATCATAAGAACGATCAGAAGTAGTGAGAGATAGCTAAGTAGCGAGTTCGAATATGCTCGATCAGTAGCTTTACTTTGTTTGGCAGCTGACGAGTAAATGGGTAAACCGCATATATTCCCAATCGCTTGCCAACTTGTTCTGGAAACAGATCGACTAACTGCCCATTGCGAATGTCGTGATAGACCAAACAACGCGGCACGTAAGCAACACCGTGTCCACCCAACGCGGCCTTTCTAAGCGCGGTTGCGTTATCAGTCGAAAATGAGCCAGACACTTTAACGATGTAGTTGCCTTGCTTTGCTTTGAATTCCCACTCACTTGCCCCCGTCGTCTGATAAGCATATTGAAGACAATTGTGTAAGGTGAGATCTTGTGGCTCATTGGGTTTGCTGTTGCGCGCAATATAGGCAGGCGACGCACATACCACCCATTGCGAATCGAGTATATGCCGAGCGATCAAACTGGAGTCCTCTAGGTAACCAGTACGAATGACTAAGTCATATCCGCCCTCAACTAAATCAACAAAGCGGTTATCAAGCGACATATCGACTGATAAACCGGGATGAAGGTTACAAAACTCGGCGACAGCGTCAGCCAAGATCAAATCACCAGAAATGGAGGGAACAGACATTTTGATATGACCGCTGACATTTTCACCAAAGCCTGAAACTGCGTCCATAGCCTCCTGAGTGGCTTGCTTCACAGTTTTGGCGCCTTGGGTGAGTGCCTTACCTGCCTCGGTCAACGTCAATTTACGCGTTGTTCGATATAATAGCTGAACACCTATCTCCTCTTCGAGTCTGGCAATTCTTTTGCTAACTACCGAATTTGTAAGGCTATTTGCTTCAGCCACCTTACTAAAGCTGCCCATTTCAACCACTTGAGAAAATAGTATTAGGTCATCTGCACGCATTGATTATGTCACTTTTGGAACTAATTATTTTCATTATTTCCCTATATCCACAAAAAATAAAGAGGTAAATTCACCTCCAATTAACAAACACGTCACAAATATAAATTCTAAGAAACTCTACAGAGTTCAGCCTACAGAATGTAAAGGACATACTAATGAGTGAAACAATACTTGCCCTAGTGGCTTTCTCACCAATCGTGGTGGCAGCCATACTCCTTGTCGGTCTCAACTGGCCGGCCAAAAAAGCCATGCCTGTCGCTTTTGGACTGACCGTTGTTATCGCCCTATTCGCTTGGGATATGTCGACGACTCGTGTCATCGCCTCTATTTTTCAAGGCTTAGGTATCACCGTTTCGGTCCTTTGGATTGTGTTTGGTGCTATTTTCCTGCTCAATACGCTCAAACACACCGGAGCTATCTCCACCATTAGAAACGGCTTCACCAACATTTCCCCAGACCGTCGTGTTCAAGCCATCATCATCGCCTGGTGTTTTGGTTCGTTCATCGAAGGGGCCTCTGGCTTTGGTACGCCTGCAGCGATTGCCGCACCGTTACTTGTCGCGATTGGTTTCCCGGCACTTGCAGCAGTTCTAATGGGCATGATGATCCAATCGACGCCAGTATCATTTGGCGCTGTAGGTACACCTATCATTGTTGGTGTCAACAAAGGTCTCGATACCCACAATATTGGCGAGACACTCATTGCTAACGGTTCAAGCTGGGAAGCGTACTTACAACAAATTACATCCAGTGTCGCACTGATCCATGCCTGTGTTGGCACATTGATCCCTGTCTTAATGGCGATGATGCTAACTCGCTTTTTTGGCAAAAATAAGAGTTGGACTGAAGGGTTAGATATCTTGCCATTTGCCATCTTTGCTGGCCTTGCGTTTACTATCCCTTACGCGCTAACTGGCGTGTTCCTTGGTGCTGAATTCCCATCATTGATTGGTGGTTTAGTTGGCCTTGCTATCGTTGTATCTGCGGCTAAACGTGGTTTCCTAGTGCCAAAATCAACATGGGACTTCGAAGACGAAAACAAATGGCCAGCCGAGTGGTTAGGTTCGCTTAAGATTGAACTGGATGAGAACAAGGCTAAACCAATGAGCATGGTGTTGGCTTGGTTCCCTTATGTCTTACTCGCTGTTGTTCTGGTTGCCAGCCGTGTTAGCACAGAGTTTAAAGCGGCTCTACGTAGCGTGAGCCTATCTTTTGGTAACATTCTTGGTGAAACAGGTATCAGTACCGCTATACAGCCTCTGTACCTGCCGGGTGGCATCTTAGTCTTCGTCGCACTTATTGCTGTATTGCTTCAATCGCGAAGTGTCGCGCCTCTAGCAAAAGCATTTGGTGAATCAAGTAAGACGCTGATTGGCGCCGGCTTTGTATTGGTGTTCACCATTCCTATGGTACGTATCTTTATCAACTCAGGCATCAATGGCGCAGAACTAGCAAGTATGCCTGTGACCACGGCTAATTTTGCAGCTGGCCTCGTTGGTGATGCCTTCCCAGCATTAAGTGCCACTGTAGGTGCTCTGGGGGCTTTCATTGCGGGTTCAAACACCGTATCCAACATGATGTTTAGCCAATTCCAGTTTGAAGTGGCTCAGACGTTAACGATTTCAAGCGCTGTCGTCGTTGCTCTGCAAGCCGTTGGCGCCGCTGCTGGCAATATGATTGCTATCCACAACGTCGTAGCTGCATCGGCAACGGTAGGTCTTTTAGGTCGTGAAGGCGCGACGCTAAGAAAAACAATTATTCCAACCATGTACTACTTATTGGTAACAGGTGCGATTGGCTTATTCGCCATTTACGGCCTACAAATTACCGATGCATTAATGAAATAAAGACTTCGATTTGAGGCGTTGTTACTTGCCCCCTGACAATAGACTAGTAACTACGAAAGCAGTTACGCCACATGAGTAATAACGCCTCTTCTTTATCGAGCAATACCCTATAAGCCTCCATAGAGGGGTGACAGTTAACGAATGATAGGACTGACATATGATTATCTCTGCCTCTACAGATTACCGAGCAGCTGCAAAAGCAAAGCTACCTCCGTTTCTTTTTCACTACATCGATGGCGGCTCATACGGTGAACATACACTGCGAAAGAACACCGAGGATCTTGCTAATATCGCACTTAAACAACGTGTGCTAAACAACATGGAAGATCTCAGCCTAGAAACTGAGGTGTTCGGCGAAAAGCTATCAATGCCAATCGCTTTAGCGCCTGTTGGTCTGACTGGTATGTATGCCCGTCGCGGAGAAGTCCAAGCCGCTAAAGCCGCAGAGAACAAGGGCATTCCATTTACTATGTCTACGGTTTCTGTCTGTCCCATTGAAGAGGTTGCGCCAGCGATTGAGCGCCCAATGTGGTTCCAACTCTATGTGCTGAAAGATCGCGGCTTCATGAAAAACGTCTTAGAGAGAGCAAAAGCCGCCGGAGTGACTACGCTGGTCTTCACAGTCGATATGCCAGTACCGGGTGCGCGCTATCGCGACATGCATTCAGGCATGAGCGGACCAAACGCGGCTGCACGTCGTGTATTTCAGGCGATGCGCCACCCAAGCTGGGCCTTTGATGTCGGGCTATTGGGTAAACCTCATGACCTTGGCAATATTTCCACTTACCGCGGTGAGCCGACCAAGCTTGAAGATTACATCGGCTGGTTAGGTGACAACTTCGACCCTTCTATCTGCTGGAAAGATCTTGAATGGATTCGCGACTTTTGGGACGGCCCTATGGTCATCAAAGGCATCTTAGATGAGCAAGATGCGAAAGATGCGGTCTCTTTTGGTGCTGACGGCATCGTTGTGTCTAACCACGGCGGCCGTCAGCTAGATGGGGTACTTTCTACCGCGAAAGCACTCCCTTCTATTGCGGACGCAGTCAAAGGGGACTTAAAAATATTCGTCGATTCTGGGATTAGAACCGGACTAGATGTGGTGCGTATGCTGGCACTTGGCGCTGACTGTACTCTACTTGGCCGATCTTTCATTTATGCGCTGGCGGCTCAAGGACAAGCTGGGGTTGAGAACCTGCTCGATCTGTACGAGAAAGAGATGCGCGTCGCAATGACATTGACCGGCGCTAAAAGTATCAAAGACTTAAACAGAGAATCACTGGTCAAGATGAAGTAAATTCAGAGGGTGTCACAGCAAACAAATTGAAACTGTGACACTTTTTCTTCTACTGGATAAATAAAAAAGACAACACCAGTGGCAAACACAAGGAAGCTTACATGTCGAATCGTCTCAACGATAACCGCTATCAACAGCTCGAAGCCCTGCTCGCAGTTGAAATCGAACAAGAAAGAATCATCACTGAACATGCTAAACGCTTAGCTTACGGAACTGACGCCAGCTTTTATCGACTGGTTCCACAAATAGTGCTGCGACTTAAAAATCTTGAAGAAGTCATTTATGCGATTCAATGTTGTCGTGAGCTGAACATCCATTTTACTTTTAGAGCCGCGGGTACAAGTTTATCTGGGCAAGCCGTGTCTGACTCCGTTCTCTTTACCTTAACCGATGACTGGCGCGGTCATGAAATCATCGATGATGGTAACAAGATTCTTCTTCAACCTGGAGTGATCGGTGCTGATGCCAATAAATACCTTGCGCCATTTCAACGTAAGATAGGTCCGGATCCCGCTTCAATTAATACTTGTAAGATTGGTGGAATCGCTGCCAATAACGCCAGTGGCATGTGCTGCGGCACCGCTCAAAACTCTTACCGAACCATTGATAGTATTAAGGTCGTATTTAGCGATGGAACCTTGCTTGATACTGCGAGTAAAGAAAACATTGCCGCCTTTAAAGCAACTCGTCCCGATATCATTGATGGCTTAAATGCGCTCATCAGCGAAACTCAAAACAATGAAGTACTAAGTGAGCGAATCCGCCATAAATATCGCTTAAAAAACACCACTGGTTACGCCCTTAATGCACTAGTCGATTTTAGTGATCCAATCGAAGTCCTAGAACACTTAATGATCGGCTCTGAAGGTACACTCGGCTTTATTGCGGAGGTCACCTACAACACAGTTATTGAACACAACTTCAAAGCCTCTACTCTGTTGGTTTTCGCCGATCTTGAAGAAGCGAGCCAAGCCGTGACAACGCTGTCAAAGACTCCGGTTGCCGCTGTGGAACTTATGGATGGACGAGCATTACGTTCGGTCGCTGACAAGCCCGGCATGCCGAGCTTTATCCAGCAGTTAGATCTAGAAGCGACGGCGCTATTGGTCGAGACCCACGCAAGCGATCAAGCGACTATTGATACTCAATGCCAAACGATAATGACCGCACTTGAAGACTATTCCATTATTGAATCGGTCCCTTTTACGTTAGATCCTAAAACTGTCGCTACGCTTTGGGGGATACGAAAAGGTATGTTCCCTGCTGTCGGCGCCGTTCGAGAAGTGGGCACCACTGTCATTATCGAAGACGTCGCTTTCCCTGTAGAAAACCTAGCCAATGGCCTTCGCGACCTTCAAGCGCTGTTTGATAAATACCAATACTCTGAAGCGATCATTTTTGGCCATGCATTAGAAGGCAACCTCCACTTTGTCTTCACTCAAGGTTTCGAATCTCAAAACGAAATCGACCGCTATGGTGGCTTCATGGATGATGTCGCTGAACTCGTTGCTGTGAAATATCAAGGTTCGCTAAAAGCTGAGCATGGTACCGGGCGCAACATGGCACCTTATGTTGAATTGGAATGGGGCAAAGATGGCTACCAGTTGATGCAAAAGATCAAAGCTCTATTTGATCCACAAGGACTGCTAAATCCGGGCGTCATCATTAACGATAACCCTCACTCGCATCTTGAAAATTTAAAGCCGATGCCCGCTGCAGACTCGTTGGTTGACCGCTGTATTGAATGTGGCTTCTGTGAGCCTGTTTGCCCTTCTCGCACATTAACCCTCTCGCCTCGTCAGCGTATCGTTCTCTACCGCGAGCTACAAAGAAGACGCGCGTCCGGAGAGCAAACTGAAGCGACTGAGTTAGCGCAAATATTTGAGTACCAAGGGCTAGATACCTGTGCGGCCACCGGGTTGTGTGCCGATCGCTGCCCTGTTGGCATCAATACTGGCGAGCTTGTTAAACAGCTGCGCACTGAGAAATACCAGAAGTTTACCCCGATTGCCAAGTGGACAGCGGATCACTTCAGCACCACAACCGCCCTAACTCGCGCATCACTCAAAGCGAATAAGCTTGCGGTCAAAGTGATTGGAGAAAGCAGCGTTGCGAAGGTAACAAATGGCATTCGCAAGGTGAGCAAAGGCAAGACACCAATTTGGCTACCTGAGACTCCTCAAGCAAACTCTCACGACTTGGATAAAGCGATGGAACGGCTGGTTCGCTCGGACAAGAAAGTCGTTTACCTTCCTTCCTGTGCGTCACGTACCATGGGTCAACAAATCGATGCTGATGATCAAAGAAGCCTGACCGAGGTGACATTGTCACTTATCAAGAAGGCGGGATTTGAAGTTATCATCCCAGAGTCTCTTGATGAGCAGTGCTGTGGTATGCCATATGACAGTAAAGGTATGACTGACATCGCGAGTGAAAAGTCTAAGCAGCTTGAAACCGCTCTCTGGAAAGCCAGTTACGAAGGTGAATACCCGATCCTTATGGATACAAGCCCTTGTGCAAAACGGAGTATTGAGAACTTTACCCGCCCATTAGAGATTCTTGAGCCAACGGGTTTTGTTTCCAAATACCTTATCGACAACCTGTCTATATCACCCAAGCAAGAAACCGTGATGTTACATGTCACCTGTAGCTCTCAACGTATGGGACTAACGAATGACATGCTAAACCTCGTGAAACGATGCGTCTCTGACGTGGTTGTACCTGAACATATTACATGTTGTGGCTGGGCGGGCGATAAGGGCTTCACTACACCAGAGCTTAATGCAGCAGCCGTTCATCCATTGAAGCAACAAGTACCAGAACATTGCCAGCGCGGTTTTAGTAACAGTCGAACCTGTGAAATCGGCCTATCGCATCATAGCGGCATCCCCTATCAATCCATCCTGTATTTGGTTGATGAGGTTAGTAGCCCGCTATAAACCTGCCTCAACATTTAAGTAAAATTAAATGTTGCCTAGGGGTGCTTCTGTTAGAGCTTGATCGCACCCCTAGGGTATTTTCCTCCCTTAGATGTAACAAAAGATAATAATTTGTCCATCTGGTTCAATACCTCATAAGGAGTGACTATGGAATTTGAAATGTTTGTCTGCGATGCGTTTACCCAGCAGAGATTTAGCGGTAACTCAGCAGCGGTGGTCCCACTAAACGATTGGTTAAGTGACGATGTGATGCTCAATATCGCTGCCGAAAATAACTTGTCTGAGACCGCATTTATCAAACCAATTGGTATCGACCGATTTGAGATTCGCTGGTTCTCTCCCCTTTGTGAAGTTGATTTTTGTGGCCATGCGACACTCGCTTCTGCCTATGTCCTTTTTCAGCATTTTGATGCGGGCGAAGTGATTCAATTTGAAACCAGAACAGTGGGTCCATTAACGGTAGAAAAAGACTTATCAGGTCGTATATTAATGTGCTTCCCACTGCGTGAGCCTGTACCAGTAGAAGCGCCATCAATGCTGCTTGAAGGACTCTCTATTCAACCAAAAGAAGTGCTTAGAAGCGAGCAAGCTTACTTTGCCATTTATGACAACGAACAAGACATCATCGACTTAGAAACGAAAAGTGAATATCTAAAACAGCTTGCGCCTTACGATGTGGTAGTGACAGCGGCAAGTGAAAAATACGACTTCATTTCACGTTACTTCTGGCCAGCGAATGGTGGTGATGAAGACCCAGTGACTGGCTCCATTCATGCTGGACTCGCCCCTTTCTGGGCCAAAAGATTAAATAAACCTAATTTATTAGCCTATCAGGCATCAAAACGCGGCGGCACACTTTACTGCCACGTCGAACCTGAGCAAGTTATCGTATCTGGCGATGTCGTCCCTTATTCACACGGGAAGATATTTGTCTAACACCCAATAGTTACACCCATTCATCACTGGTGGTTATGAGCGATATAATCACCAGTGAATAGATCCTTTTGTTCCCATAACGTAGCCTAAATCTAAAGCAACGAAGCCGTGAAATAGTCTGAAATATACCGTTACGCTTTAATGCGTTTCACTCACAGGACTCTGACAATCACTGGTTACCGTTTTACGAAATAAAAAACACTGTTTTAGGAACTGGTTATGAACCCTACAATCAAAACATCTCTTGCAATTGCCCTTTCGCTTCCCCTTCTTGCAGGCTGTGTAACCCCCGGAGAAGACGATCCTAATGCACTCACTAAGCAAGGTGCTGCTGGTGGCGCATTACTTGGGTTAACCCTTGGCGCGTTAACGGGTGACGCTGAACTCGCAATGCAAGGCGCGATTGCCGGAGGTGTCGCGGGTGGTGTTGCTGGTGCTTCAGCCGATATTCAAAACAACCGTGAAGCAAGCCGTTCTAGTAGTCGTGATGATGCCATTGCTCAGATCGGCAATAACAACGCGCAGCAAAACGCACCTGCTGTTCAGCAAAACTGGGACAAGTTAGATAACTTTGTTGGTGAGTGGAACGTCAACATTCAAACGCACAGCAAAGATATGAACAAGGTTAAGCCTCTAAATGCAAATGGCTCATTGGCTAAAACCACCCAAGCGGACGTGAGTATTGCTAATGACCAAGGCATCGATCTCACTGCGGCATTTTCTTATACCTCAGCGGATGGTTACCAAATGGCAATCATCAATAATACCAAGGACGTGAGCGTAAATTTTGCAGGCGAAAAGCAAAGCAGTTCAAGTCGATACAACTTCTACCCTATCAACACTAACGATATCATTTACCAAGATATAAACAGTGCTGACATTCATGTTGAACTTGGTTTCGCTGGTCCAAATGTTTGGCTGCTTGAGAGCTATGCGTTTATTGAGGGTGAGCAGCAAAAACTACAAACCTTCCGCTTTACTCGCAGTTAATTGCAGGATTCAGACTTGAGTA
This sequence comes from Vibrio ouci, assembly GCF_004551525.1. Classification (GTDB taxonomy): domain Bacteria; phylum Pseudomonadota; class Gammaproteobacteria; order Enterobacterales; family Vibrionaceae; genus Vibrio; species Vibrio ouci. The sequence goes on from NZ_SATR01000005.1 coordinate 16,276, forward strand.
ACGAATAGTGCTTTCCAGAGCACTATTCGCTTAGTAGTGACACAGTGTATAATCATCTTCTTACTTAAGCGTCTGAATTAAAACGATAGTTAGGAGGTATTAATGAAAGTGATTATTCTGCATGGTTTGTATATGCACGGTATGGTCATGCAGCCTCTTGGCCACAAACTCCGTAAATACGGCTATCGAACCAAGATCCTTTCGTACAATAGCGTCGCGATTAATGAGCAACGTCTTTTCTCTCTACTCGATAAAACCTTATCAGACTCGATGCCCAATGTTCTCGTTGGTCACAGTTTGGGTGGTTTGATCATCAAACGTTATTTAGAACACCGCCAACTTCCCACATCGAAAGTCTCGCACGTCGTTACTATTGGTTCACCGCTCAAAGGCGCGTCAATCGTCACCAGGATTCAAGAGTTGGGCATGAGCGCTATACTCGGAAACTCCCCCGACTTTGGCCTGAAACAGCACGAGAGTGCATGGGCATTGCCGCAAAAACTCGGCAGTATTGCGGGAACTTTGCCATTAGGAGTACGCTCTTTATTGTTAATGGATAATCGAATGATGTCCGATGGAACCGTTACGGTTGAAGAAACTAGACTTGAAGGGATGGCGGATCACGTTGAAATTAAAAGTAGCCACACCAGCCTAATTTATAGTGCTTTGGTACCCAACCAGATCCATCATTTTATCCAAAACAATTGCTTCCAAAACTAAAAAAGCAGCGCCTAAAGGCGCTGCTTTTACACGTAACTCACCAATCTACTCTTTCGGAGTCAATGTGTATTTTGTTTTCAGCGATTGCTCACCAAAAACTTGTTGAATACGCTGATTAAACGCCTCTTTTGTAATTGATTGAGCCATGCTCTCTACATCAGTCAACGCATCAACGCCATAACCATGCATCAAATAACGCGCGTAGAACCAAGTTCTTTCGACCGTATCATCAGCTAAGGGTTGTAGCGCAACGACTAGCTGTTTTGCCACCAAATCCACATCTTCTTGGTTAACACCTAACAACAGTTGTGCAATTACTTTATCGACTGCAGCGTCGACTTTACTGATATCACTAGGGGCTACCTGCGCTTCGATAAACCAGTCGGTGCTCGGTTCACTATCTTGTGCAGTGACATAGTTATCTGGCGCATAATCAAGACCTAAATCTTCTCGAATATACTCCGTTAAACGCTTTGAAAGCAGACGCTGAATCATATCGTCGATAAACACAGATTCGACGTCATTGTTTGCAACGCTTGGATTTGTCACACGAACCAAGTAGTAACTATTTGGCTCATTGTGAATTGGCATATCGATACGCGATTTCGGTTTCAGATTGTAGTCCGCAGAGAATGCATAGTCTGAAGCTGCTTCTAGTGGAATCGATGCAACATAGAAACGTAACATCTCGCGAATTTCAGCGGGCAATAGATCAGCGACAATGACCAGCTTGTTCGAACGATTTACCGAAAATAGCTGCTTATGAACTTCTTTTACTTGGGCTTCCGTCACCATCGACATTTCAGGCGCCGATACCATATAGTGGTAGCTCTGTGGCAAATAGCTGTTACGGTTGATTTCGCGTGTCCATTTTCCTACTGGAGTATCTAGGTAACGGTTAATGCCTTCGATATTTTCACGCGCTACCGTCTCAAGTTGTCTATTCGACACGTTGGCGTTCGTCGCAATGTTGAACATCACATTAAGCGTTTCCGCCAGTTTATCTTTAGGTGCGCCTATTTCTAAGCCATGGTGCGTGAAACCAATAAATGGATAGATTTCGATACTGTTGCGTCGTAGATATGAATCTAAACCTGAACCATCAAACCCACCGATACCACTTCTTGTAATTGTCGCTACCGCCAGTTCTGAAGCCGGATATAAGCTTGGATCCAGTACTGCTTTACCGCCCTGGCTACCATACACTAAACGCGCATATTCCCCAGCGTCAGGATCAGGTTCAAACCAAACTTCGACACCATTCGATAATTGCCAGACGGTAAAGCCTGAATCTAATGTTTTTTCACTAACGATTGCCCCACTACCGTCAGGACGACTTAACTCATCTTCTGTTGCGGCTAATGTTAGGGGTTTGACACCTTGCTGCTTCAACTGCGTACGTACACTCGGCATTGTCAGAGCAAGTGCTTCAACCTGACTTTCCGAGCTCGCACCTAACACTAAGCTGTAATCTTGCTTCAAGAACTGCGCAAGCTGCTCATTAACTCGTTTAAACGTCGCGTACTTAATGAACTGCTCTAAACTCCGCTGATAATCTTGCTTAGATTGAATCGGTTCGCCAAACGAAATCGCATTGACTTTCGACTCGGCTATATCCGTCGCGCTTCGCTGCTCCCACTGTTCATCAACGGTTTTCACTTGTTGGAGGTAATAAGCCATGGCAGCTTCAAGTTCAAGCTCAGAGACGCCATGATCCCTTAACGAAGCGAGTGTCTCGATAAACAATTTTTGCGTCGCCACTCTTTCAGCGTCAGAGAAGCTCACTGACATAAGCGCATAACGTCGATAGTTAATGTAATAAGAAGAAGAGTATAAGCTCTGTACTGGCTGGGCAGCCTGAGCCAAGTTGGTATCTAGACGCGTCCAAATCAGCTGTTGAATAATATCATCCATCCAAAGCTGAGTAAGGTCACTATGAGTCTCTATTGCTGCTGGAGCTCTATCAATAAGCAGACTGATACTAGGCGCGTCATATTCACCAATAACCTCAGTTAAATCGTTCAGACTCAGCGCTATTTTCTTAACATCTGTACCATCAGGCAGTTGCCCACCTTCCCAGTTCGAAAACTGGTCTTTGATCAGTTTCTGCGCTTGCGCAGGCGTTACATCGCCAGTAATCACGACTTCAGTTAATTGAGGATGGTACCAAGCCTCATAAAATGCTCTGATAGAGTCTGAGGTCGCCGCATTAACAGACTCTTTTGTTCCGAGTGGATCAAGATGTTCTAGAGCCGTCCCTTCGATGAGTTGGTCATAATACTTTTCAGATAGTGATTTGTTTTCAAGTCGCGTCCGGCGAAACTCTCCTTGAATCACCCCTTTCTCTTTTTCTATTTCCTGAGGTGATAAATCGAGACCATCTGCGATGTCGCGCATCCACTTCACGCCATTGCTTAGCTGATCTGAATCAGGCAGATCAAGTTGATATACCGTTTCATAGTAAGAGGTATAGGCGTTGATATCCGCACCAAAGGTTAACCCAGAGTGCTCGAACAAATCGACAATGTCATTGGAACTAAAGTTACGTGAGCCATTAAAGGCCATATGTTCTAAGAAGTGAGCGTAACCCTTTTGGTTTTCGCTTTCATGCGCTGAACCGATGTGCACGTACATACGTAAGGCAACCGACTCATCATCTGTTGGGTAAATATGGTAATGCACCCCGTTATCCAATACGCCTGAAGTCCAACCAGAATCCGCCTCAATTGGCACTTCCTGCTTTGATTGTGTGCATCCGACAAGCACTAATAAAATTAATAGAAATATTTTTTTCATAGCCATTCTTTATTGTTATAGGTTCATAGCGAATATACGACAAATGAATAGATTATTTTATAAATTTCATAGCCTTATTTACATTTCCGCGATCTGGTTGCAGATTTGATACAATCGGCGTATTATCTATCGTGATTCGACGATTAACCTTATTGGATTGGGAATGACTAAATCTCAGTGTAATACCACCAGCAGCAAAGCGTTTGAGTCTTCTGAACAAGAACGTGCTCAAGAGCTTCATCTCGCAGCTCAAGCGAAGGCAATTTCTCACCCGGCTAGAGTCAGAATTATTAAAATCCTGCTCAACTTGGAAAAAATGGGCGGTTGTTTGAATAGTGATCTAGTGTCTGAACTAGGCCTCGCGCAATCCACAGTTTCAGAGCATTTAAGAATACTGAAACAAGCCGGATTTATTACTGCTGAACCAATGCCACCAAAAGTATGTTATCGCGTTAACATGCCTGAGATTGAGCAGTTCTCTAAACTGTTAAGCTCAGTATTTAGCTAATTACCACGGGAAGTTCTTACTTCCCTTATTTTAAAATCAACCAATCGCCATTCGACGATAAACGAAAGAGAGTGTTGCCATGAACCAACAAGTCGCAACCAACAATGAAAAATCAGCTTCCGCATCAACCAACATGGGCTTTCTAGACCGCTACCTGACCGTGTGGATCTTTGTCGCTATGGCCATTGGTATTGGCATTGGGGTGCTATTTCCTCAAGTCGCTGAGTGGAATGAGTCAATGTCAGTCGGTAGTACCAATATACCGTTGGCTATTGGCTTGATCCTGATGATGTACCCACCTTTAGCTAAGGTTAATTACGGCCTGCTAGGTAAGGTCCGCAAAGATAAGAAAGCTATTACCCTCTCGCTAGTGATGAACTGGATTGTGGGCCCTATTTTGATGTTTGTCCTTGCGCTGACATTCCTTGGTGACAAACCGGGATACATGGTCGGTATTATTCTGATTGGTTTGGCTCGCTGTATTGCTATGGTGCTTGTATGGAATGATATTGGTGGAGGTAACAAAGAGTATGGTGCCGCACTGGTCGCACTAAATAGTGCCTTCCAAATTGTGACTTATAGCTTTATGGCGTGGCTATTTATTACGGTTCTACCTCCAGTACTCGGCTACCAAGGCTTCGATGTTGATATTTCTATGCTAGATATCGCAGAAAGTGTCTTAGTCTATCTTGGTATTCCTTTCTTGGCTGGTTTCCTAAGCCGTAAATGGCTTACAGCACTAAAAGGCGAGCAGTGGTACAACGAGGTGTTTATCCCAAGAATTTCACCAATCACTCTGATCGCCCTACTTGCGACTATCGTGCTTATGTTCAGCTTAAAAGGCGAGATGATCTTTGAGTTGCCGATGGATGTTTTCCGAGTCGCAATTCCACTAGCGATATACTTTGTTGTGATGTTCTTTGTCAGCTTCTTTATCGGCAAAAAAATGGGCATCGATTACGACAAGAACGCTTCTATTGCGTTTACCGCTACTGGTAATAACTTCGAGCTAGCGATTGCAGTAAGTATTGCGGTATTTGGTCTCAACTCAGATCAAGCCTTCGCGGGTGTTATCGGTCCTTTAATTGAAGTGCCTGTATTGATCGCCCTCGTCAATGTTGCGCTAAAAATGAAGAACAAATATTACCCTCAGCGCTAAAAATCAACAAACCCCGGTAGCTCATACCGGGGTTTGTTATTAAGCCAAGATAACGTCTTGGCTATGCGTCAAACTTATCAAATCACTCACTTCATTGAATGGCATCGGTTTGAAAAAGTAGTAGCCTTGAATCAGCTTAATGCCCTGCTCAGCAATAAACTCTAGCTCCTCTTGCTCTTCCACTCCTTCCACAACGATTTGCGCTCCAGTCAGTCTGACTATTTCACTAGTTAGACGGAACATTTCTCGCCCATTACGATGCTTTAAGTTGACGACTAAAGAACGATCAATTTTGACTTTATCGTAGTCGTATTTTCCTAAATAACCAATCGACGAATACCCTGCGCCAAAATCATCCAAAGCGATACCAATACCGCGTTCTTTCAGTTGTTGGAATACGCCCCAAGTCGCTTGCTCATCTTGTATCAGCAGATCTTCGGTAATCTCTAGTTCAACTTGATGGAATTCCAATGCACTTTGTTCAATCAAGGAAATCACCGTCGTCGCGAAGCTCGGGATCAAGAAGGTCTCTGTCGATACATTGATTGAAACCTTAAACTCCGCATCCTTCGCTAGCGGCGAGACTTCATCCAGTGCTTTCTGGATTACCCACAAATCGAGTTCAGACGTCAGACCAAGTTTAGAAAAACTCGCTAAAAAGCTCGGTGGCGTAATCGTTCCATCCTCAGCTTTATGCCTGATAAGAACCTCCAGTGAGCTCACTTTATTGCTCTCTACATCAACTTGAGGCTGATAGAACAGGACGAATTCCCCATCCTGTTGCAATTTACTAATTTGACGCTGGGCAACAAGGTTACTACTCATATGAGGAAGCAGCGCAACATTGCGTCCACCACCTATCGATTCATAGTTAAAGAACTCGTCAGAAGAGCCTTTAGAAAAGATCGCATGGCTACCAATCACCTTGTCCATTTGCTTAAAGAAAGGTAAGTAAATCACAATACCAATAATAACAATGACAAACTGCAATAATGCGCCACTGATATGCTCGCCTGTCGCCAAATATCCACTAATAAATGCAGGGGTCATCCAGCTGACAAATTCCGAGATCGGTGGAACCATCCCCAACAGCGTAGCGACGTAAGCAATACAGATCGCCACCAAAGGAGTAAGCAAAAATGGGATGATCAACACAGGGTTAAATATGACGGGTAACCCAAACAAAATCGGCTCGTTAATATTGAATATGCTCAACACTAAAGTCGCGATCGCTAAGTTCCGGTAACCTTTATTACGAGTAAAAAAGAGCATACATAACACTAAGCTCAGTGTATTACCCGCTCCGCCGATACCTGCGTAGATATCATAGAAGTTACTGGTCAATATCGGTAAGTCGGTTCCCCACTCTTTGTATAGTGCAAAACTGCTGCTGGTCAGCTCGTACAATTCCGCTTTAAATGGCGAAAATATGATGTGACCATTAATGCCTATGCTCCACAACAAGTTACGAATAAGTTCATACCATAGCGCATCAAACAGTGAGTATACCCCTAGCTTTGGCACCAGCGCGCTCACGTCAGTACAGGATTGAAACCATGCACCCAATACGTGGCCAATCACTGTATAAACAAAGACCAATAGTACCGTCGCACAAATAAGGTTGATTGACTGATCGACGACATTAGGTAGTTCACTGTTTACAAACACTCGTCGTCTCGTCATATAACGAACCGATAGTGCCACCAACAGCGGGGTTACAATCGCTAGTGGATAGTTCGCTGGCAATACTGAGCCAGCATGCAGTAGCCCCCACTCATTACTTAAAATGACGTACACGAGTATAGATGGCGTCACAATGATGGTGCGCGAAACTTTGTGAAACGTAGATAGAAATAAGGCGTAGTAAACCAGCAGCAACAGTGGAAATAGCTTCCAAACAAGCGTACTGATAAAGACTAAGTGTTCTGAAAGTGACGTATACCCAAACCAAGATAAGCCGTTACCAATCAACATGGTAAAAGCTGACAATAGTGATACGGGAAGGAGCATAACGAAAACATTACATAGCCCATTTAGGTATGCGTTTTCGGAAACCTTAGTGAATAGGTTATAAATCGATTTGTTGTACATTAAGGAATTATTAAGCCGTTATTATATCGATAACCAGCGTGCCTGCCTGCACGCTACTGTTGCCGAACTTACAGCAGTTCCTTAATGAGTTGTTGCTTTCCTTATGCTGTGCTCCATCTTGAGTGATTGAGCTCATATCGGCAATTGCGCGCAACATACTCCATTTCAACAAACACTTCGAATCAAGTATTTAATCGTATCGACAAGCAATTGCTATCAATAAGAGTTGTCTGATTTTATCCTCTTGATCGCAGTGATTCTAACGGTCTGCGGGGTGGTTCACGCCATCATTGGTGACAACTTCACCAAGATCGAAAGGGTTCACCCCTTCTAAGCAGCCAACATTATAACCATATTCATCTGGGAACGAACGTCGCTGGTGATGAGTGTAAATTCCGCAATGTGAACAGAAAAAGTGCTTCGCTGTGTTGGTATTAAATTGATAGAGCTTTAACGCCTCTTTTCCTTTTACAATCCGGATGCCATCAAGCTTTACCGAAGCAACGATGGCCCCTTTACGACGACATATAGAACAGTCACATCGACGAGGATTTTCGATACCATTGGGTAACGTCAGCTCAAGCTCTACCGCTCCGCAATGACAAGTCGCTTTATGTTTAAGATTGATATCCGTTTCACCGATTTTGTTAATCATACTTATCCCTTAGTTTGATTGCTCTTCACACGGAAAGCGTTCCTCATAAAGTGCCATGAAATCGGCACGAATTTCTTGCTCTAGATGGGTTGCCTTATCCGTTGGGCAGAACAGCATAAAGTGCACGACTTGCTCACCCGTACCACCGCTCGTGATATGGATATGAGGTTCAGCGCCTGGTAAATCGACACCAGCATGCTTCTCAATCATTGCATTGTAGCGTTTGGCTACTTCATTGAAGTAATTAGTGTGTTCATCAATCTTTTCTAACATGAGTGGCACCAGAGGGTACAGGTTGACGAACTTAGGCACGATGATAGCGAAGTCATGGTAAACATAGCGCTTCATGAAATTGAGATTTTTCACTGGGTAAGTGAAGAACATGCTATTAGGCAATGTGGCCGTCTTACCTGTGTAGTGATACTGGCCGTGGTACAAATCAATCTCTTGGATGACGGTAGCCATCATATTGTGCTCGATCACCTCGCCACAGATTTTGCCCACTTCAATCCAATCACCAATGCGAAATGAGCGAGAGCTTGCACGCTGAATAGAGCCTGTGAAACATAAAATGATTTCTTTCGACGCTACAACGATTGCAACGGCAATCGCGGTCACCGACAGCGCAAATTCATTAATCTCTGATTGCCAGAGAATAAACAGCACTAGCACCGTAATGATGAAGGTGCCGTTTTTGGTCCGAGACATCCAATTTCGCTGCTCTTCGGAGACAAAAGCCACATCACCACGAATCATGGATAAGATCACACGACGTGTTATCGCGATAAGGACGATAACCAGTGCGGTAAAGACAAGTTTATGGGATAGAAGAAAATCGATGGCTGCTTGTACTTTCTCCACGTACGGCTCCTGCTATTAAAAAGGGGCGTTAATCGCCCCCATTGGTTCTACTCATTACTCTCGCTGCTGAGATCTGGCAAATCGCCTTCCTTAAAAACAATAAAGGCTCGGCGGTTAAGCGCGTTGGCGTCCAAATCTTGCTCTTGCGTTACTGGGTTTAGCTCCCCGAATGACTTAACTTCCCACACAAATTGATTAGGGTCTAGTTTGGTTTGCAAATATTGCAATACGGATTCAGCTCTTTGCTCAGCAAGTTTTTCATTGTAACTGATTGATCCTTGGTAGTCTGTATGACCTGCAATCAATACGCGACCATTAAGACCACTCAACTGGCTAGCAAACTCATCTAAGCTCGCTTCATCAACTTGCTTAAGCTCTGCTTTGTCGAAATCAAAGTGAGAGGTCATTGCGACAAAAACTTTACGTTTAGGTTCTGGCGGCGCACAAAACTCGTTTTCTTGTTGGGTTTGAGTTTGTTCAAACACCACATACGCTCGGCGGTTTTCTGCATTCGCTTGTTTGGACTGACCTTCAACCAACGGCTTAGATTCGCCGTAATACTTCACTTCCCAGTCGTATCGGCTCGCATCAAGCTGTGATTGCATATAGGCTTTCACCGCTTCAGCACGACGTAGTGACAACTTGATGTTGTAGTCATCACTGCCTTGATAATCGGTGTGGCCAACAATCGAAATCTGACCATGCAACTTACGAATACCGCTAATAAGGTGGTCAATACTCTGCTTATCTTGCTCGTTCAGCTCAGCCTTATCAAAATCAAAGTGAGAAGCCATCGCGATACGAATATCCCTTTCAGGGACGATACATTCTCGAATTAAGAACTTCTCCACCAGCGGATCACCAAACTTATCGATGTTTTCCTTGCTAACATAGGTATCCGTTGAACACGCCGATACTGCTAAGGTAACTGCGATTGTCACCAACGCGCTGAATCTATTTCTCATGTTATTCCTTTAGATCTTACCGACAAGGTTAATAAAGACACCGTTGGCATCATAGTCATCATCATTAGCTAAGTTACTGTCAAAACCGGAGAAGTTGTAACCAATACCCACTTTAAAGTTATCTGATAAATGTTTATTTACTGATATCAGCGCACCATGTTCCAGTTCATCGTTTAGAGTGTCGGTTTTCCAGTGATACTCACCCGTCACGTCCCACTCTTTAATAACATGGTATGAAGCGCTCAAACCGTATAGGTTAATGTTACTTTCAACGACTTCATTGTTGCCAGAGGCGCGCTCAAAGGTCTCTTTTTTGTCTTTATGGCCGTACTTCGCGCCCACATCGACTTTAGCATTAACAGAGTAGATCCCTTCCACTTCAACGATATGCGACTCTTCGTCTGAGTAGTCTACGTCGCGATCTAAGTTATCTTTATCGGCAATGTAGGTATAGCGGCTCAACAAGTTCAAGCGATCGTTGTAAATTGGACGATATGCTAACCCGCCTGTCGCCTCAACAAAACGCGCTAACGTTTCATCGGTGTCTTTACTAATAGACTTCGAGTAATTGTACTTACCAAACAGCGTGTACTCTTCGGTCAGGTTCTGAGTATAGCGGTTGGTTGTGACAAACTGGTCAACTCGACGACGGCTTGGATCGACATTTTCGTTACCTTTATCAACACGATACTCCAGTTTATGCTTCAAACTCACATCATCGATGTCGATACTCGCGGTAAAGGTCGCTGCTTTGCGCTCAGTCACTTCGAGAATCGTTGGATCAAGCTCGTTCTTTTTCTCTATCTCACCTTGCTGGTAACCAATACCGAAGTCGATGTCGTCTGTCATGTCGTAGCCAAAGCCAAACGAATCAATACGACCTTTGCCATTGTTCTCATCAACAAACTGGTTTTCTTGGTAGAAGTCGACGTTAGACGTTAGGTCAGCACGTTGGCCGACAATAACGTTATTCTCTCCTTCATAGTTATCGTCGGTATAAGTTACGTAAGTCGTGTAGCTATCGGTAATGTCATAACTTGCTGTCGCTTGCGTTGCATCGCCGCGGTCACCTGTTGTGTATTCAGCGCCAAGAGTAAGATCTTCTAATACTCTAAATTCTGCACCAACAGACACACTGTCGTTGTCGTCATACTGGTCAGTTTTATCGACTGTCGTTTGACCTTTCACGTAGACACTATTGTCACTATCCCAGATATAGTCGGCTCTTAGACCTGCCAGTGTCCCCTTACCTTTTTCATTTTCTCGGTTAAGTTCATCCACCTGCTTACCGGCAGCCGACACTTTGATGTGGTCAGTAACTTTGAACTGCGCTTCTAATTCCGTCTGCTGGGTATCGGTTTCTTGCACACCGTTAATGTCAGTTTCTTCAATCGAAGTATACCGAGTAGCAAAACTTAAACGATCGGTGGCTTGAAGACGCAACTCTGTACCATACGACAACTGTTCTAAATCATCACTTTGGCTTGCGTAGCTGTAGCCAGCGTCTTTCTCTTTGTACCAAGCTTTAATGTCGTTACCGACAACACCGAAAATGTTAGGTGCGATGTCATAAAGGTTTGCAACACCTTTAACCTGTATCGAGTCTCCTTTGCGCTCTTCGAGATCGGTACCAATCGGAGTAAAGGTTAAACCTCCATCGAAGGAAACAAAGTTAGAGTCTGTTTGACGTCCTTCACTTTGGGCAAATTCCGCCTTGATGTAGGTACCTTCCGTTGCTCTTAAGGTAAGGTCAGTACCATAGGCTTCGTAGTCTTGACCGTCTTTTTCTTCCGAAACGTAGTTTGCACCAATACCAATATAATCGTTCGCCCAGCCTTTAATACGGCCACCGTATGTCATGGAGTCCTTAATGTCAGAGCCCTGAGGAACATATTCATAATCAACCGCTAAGTAATTTTCGTAGCCGTCAGTTGGCGTATCATCAATCACTGAGCCAAAGCTATCGGAGATAATGTTGTTTAGCGGACGCATCAAAATGATTCGGCCTTGGTAAGGGTCAATTTCATAGTCGCGACCAGACTGAAGCGGCACTTCTTTTTCAGAGATACCTGAATCTTTATTGACTACTTTAACATAGACTTTGTCACTGCCTGGAACCACTTCACCGTGGCGAAGGAAGTAAAGTGAGCCACCTGTACCAAGGAACTCATCGTGAGCAAATGATGATTCAGCAGAGGCTGCAAAACCGACAACGTTTAATCGATCATCGCCAAACTTGGTGGTAGAACGGGTGCGATAATCGCCCTTAAAACCATACAAGCTTCGGTTGTAATCATTGTTATCCGTGCCCGTAATTCCGGTATTGTAGTTCCCCCAAAGAGCTTGAGACTTATCATATTCAAGATCGAAGTAGACTTTACCTTTGGTGTTGACCACTTTATGAATATTCGCCCCATCACCATAATCACCGTAATAGAGTTCGTCGTCATCCTCTAGAACATCGAATACATCAGAATCGTCAGCCGCAAAAGGATGTTTAAAGATGTCTTTGATTTGACCATCTTTACTATCAAAGTGTGTGGTTAGGCGTAGCTTGTCACCAAACTTACCTTGGCTGAAATAGGCGATGCGCCCTTGGTTGTAGACATCATCTTGATATTGATCGTTAACACCAAGTGCACCGGTGTCACCCGTTACTCGGTTCTTACCAATATACATATCCGCCAAACCAGCTTGAGCATAATAGGTATCCGGAATACGTACATAAAGCTGATAGCGGCGCTCATCACCGTTATCAAACACCACTTTGGTTGGGAAGATATACGCATCTGCTGGCAAGAACTGTTCTGCGTACAGCTCACCATCTTCGATATCAAACTCATCTTCACCAATAACAACTTTGTCGACGCCTTTTAGCCCAGTACCAATAAACTTAGCCAAACCAGAGTTGGTTGGGATGTTATGGCGCATCAGTTTCGCACGGCCAAAACTGCGCGATAGGTCGTCTTCGCTGTCGTTACGATCAAGTTCAATTTCGGAATCTTGTGTCACCAGATCCATGACACCAATCGTAGTGACATCCATGTTGCCGTCTTTATCCCACGCTTTAAAGCGGAACTGAAGTTGCTCCCCGACATTAAACTGGTAATCAACATCCGTCGTACCATCCCATTCAACATCGATGTCATTGGCAACGTCAGTGCCTGTCAAAACCTTCAAAGGCTGAGACAATGAGCGATCGCGTCCACGGTAAATTTCGATCTGGTAACGATCCATGTAGTAGCTGTAGTTCGAGCTAATGGTAAAGTTAACGCTATCGGCTAGCTTCCCTTGGTCCACTTCTAGCTCATCACCAACACTCACATCTAGAACTGGCTCAAAACGTGTGATATCACGGCTCGCCCAAATCGCACCTTCTTTGAGATAAATTCGCGAACTGTCTTCTTGCTGATGTAACTCGACTTCGATACCCGTTGTGTCAGTATCAAGCTTTTCTAGTTTACTGGTATCTTTTGCAGCAACTATTACAGGAATAGCAGCAGCAACGCAGATAGCAATACGACTCAACTTTAGCGCCTTCATACTGGTTCACTCATTGTACTTGTCTGATTTAGCATGAATTAATCTTCCTCTGTCGCAACACTAAAGTTGAATTTCGTTAGTTTGTTAGGTGAAATTCGTTGAACACGTGGGTTTTCACTGATGACCTTCATTCCCGTCGGCAAAGAGTCGGTATCGACTTTCACTAAGAAGTTCTTACCTTTCTTATCCAGTACCCACTGATCCGGTACGTGGTAACGCCCATATTGGTCCGTTTCGATAACAATACCTTCAACAGTCAATAATCGAACGCCAGGAATACCATCTTCATAAATACCCTTGTTTTCAATCACAATCTCCCACAGATAATGGTCACCATCTCTATATAGGTTGCGCGTAACATCTAGGTTTTCAGCCGACAGCCCATCTTTTTTATCATCTACATAATGGCTGGTTATTTCGCCACTTCTATCAAACATGATTCGCGTACCAGAATCGGTTACCACGCTAAAGGTGAAGCCTTTGTCGCTACGCGTTTCAAACTGGAACACTGCCTTGTTGCTCTTTGGTAGCGTGCGGTTTTGCGACAGGCCAAATAGCTTATCTATCTCATACCCTTTCACCAACGCAGAATCATATTGCTTCAGTTTTCTATTCGAACGACTATCGTGGGAATAGTTGTGTTGATACAGCTCTGCTTCTTCTTTCGTTTCCACGTGTTCAGTGTCAGAAAGACGAACCTCTCTACCATCTTGAATCACCACAGTGGTACCACCGATATAATCTTTATGTGAGATATTTGCTGTCACAATCACATCAAACGCAGTGGCATCTGCCTGGAATCCATCTTGGTTATGATCTTCAAATACCTTACCTATGATTGATGCGGTATCGAAAACTTTGTCCGGCAAGACTTCAACGGTTGCCGTCGCCGTGTTGGATTTTTCTTCCAATGCTCCAGATGTTTGACCTTCTGGTGGAGACATTGCTACCGCTGAGTTTACATATTTACCAAATGTTGCTCCGACCGAAACCCTTAATAGGTAACGAATGCGCACTTTCTCAGTAATGGTTTTCTCACCATTGCCATACGCCAACATGTCACCAACATTGAAGGTTAAGCTGTTTGTTACCGCAGGATCATCAACTTTAATCACGTCATCGCCAGTATCAAACTCACCGTCTGGCCCGCTGTTTACTAGTTCGGTAGAACCCGGAACATACGCAAATCCTGATGGGTAACGGTCGACAAGTTTGACATCTTTGAACTCTGACTCATTGTTATTGAAGATAGTCACTTCGTACTCGACAACATCACCAACTTGAGCGTCAGTTTGTAGCGCTTCCTTGGTAACTTCTAACTCACCTTCATTATCCGCAAACTTCTTCACATGGATGGTTACATCATCCGAAGCACTGGTCCCGGTTGCAGGGTCTGTCACAGTAAAGGTATTGGTTATATTGTCATCTAAGCCTTTGTTTAACTGGCCTGTAATAGTAATTTCATAGCCATTGCCCATGTATGGCAGCAGGTCTAATGAAGGTCCACTGTCAGGAAGCAAGAGATCCTTATCAGTAAACTCGCCTTTATTTTGTCCTGTCGGCCATTCAACAATGCTCATTTTCCACGATGTGAACAGAGGGTTACCGTTAGTGCCCGCAAGCTTACTAATTTCATCGACCATCTTAGTTCCTGTAATGGCTGATGAACCTTGGTTACTTACTTTCAATACATAAGTAAGCTCTGAATCATCGTTAGTATATTGCGCATTCTCACCCTTAGTGGTGGTTTTATCGACGATGAAGCTAACGGCTCTCGGCGTGATCATAGCACTTACCGACTCTATGCTAGCGTTTCTCGCATCTCGGGTTGACGGAGCAGGCGCTGGCGCAGCATCCGATTCATCGATCTTGAATGACGTATTGACAATCTCACCCATCGCACGTGGGTCGGTAGTACCGGTAATCGCAATCTCAACCGTATCGCCCGGAGCAATATCGCCTCCAATGGTAATATCATTGTTGTCTGACAAAGTACCAGCGTTGATGTTTGAGCGAGGGTCATTGCTCTTCGCTTCGATCTTCCAATCGGTAAACGCGCTCACCACTTCTCTGTCGCCAGTCGACAAATCAGGCTTAGTCTGCACCTTCATGCGCGAAATAGCGTTTCTCAATAACACGTCATTGGCAAAACCCTTACTATCGTTAAATAGCTTGACGCGGAACGTTGCTGGCTCACCCGCTTTATAGATAGGGTTATCCGCTTCTTCGGTGATAATCACGTTGTCAGGCTCAGGGAGTAAACTCGCCACAGCAGTAAAGCGGTCCACTCGTCCTGTATTAACCAACATACTTGCTTTGTTATCGATCTGGCCATTAGCGAAACTGTTTACTTGCCCTGTGATAACAAGTTCCAGCACATCGTTAGGCGCTATATTCACCGTAGAATCAACCTCTCGATTATTACCACTAGGGTCTGGCGAGATCGTGGTTAGTTCATTGCCTTTGTTGACTTTAATAGACCAAGAGTCCAGCGCAGGCTCACGAGCACCATTCACTGTATCGACTTCCAATGAACCTAGCAGATCTTTCAGTTGGATCCCGCCGACAAACGCTTCATTCTGGTTAGTCAGGATGACTCTAAACGTTGCTGGCTTACCCGGCTCGTAAGTCATTTCAGTGTCTGAGCCTGTTTCACCAACAAACTTCTCAAGTTTCAGTGAGATTGGGCGGTGTTTGATTAACGCATCGGCACTCTTTTGCGGATCAGTTGCGAAATCAACCGTGACGTTATTGAGGATATCACTCGTCGCATAACGGTTAACTATGCCATCAATAGTGAACGTCACCGTACTATTTGGCGCAATATCCGCGAGGGTATCGATGTCTGGGTTCTTACCACTTGGCGTAACCGTTAGGCTAGAATTGGCGTCACTTGGCTCGGTCTTAATCGTCCAGCTCTCAAATGCTGTTCCAGTACTACCATCAACCAAAGTAACCAAAACATCATTCATGATGTCTTTAATCGCCACATCGTCAGCAAAGCCATCACCTTGGTTACTTACAGTAACCACAAACTGAGCGGGCTCACCAGCTTGATAGAACTCTCTATCCGCTGTTTTCGTCACAGTAATATCTGCAGGTTTCGGCTTGATCACAGCGCTTGCTGAACTGTCTTTACCGTTGTATTTCACGTTAGCAGTATTATTAATGTCGCCAATCGCACGGCTATCTATTTTACCGCGTACCGTATAGGTAATCGTATCATTTGGCGCCAAGTCGATTATATTCTTGATATCACTATTCAATGCATAAGTGCCGCTATAGTCGACTGTCGTCATCGGGTCATTGGCTTTAAATGAGTACTCCCAATGAGTAAAGGCTGGCTTATCGACACCATCTACCGTTTCTACCATGATCTTTGAAAGTAGATCTTCTAACTCGATATCGTTGGCAAATGCCGCGTCTTTGTTTTCAATCGTAATAACAAAGCCGTTGATTGAACCTGGTGTGTAGTACTCTTCAATCGGCGTTTTCGTTACCAAAATTTCAGGAATGAGTGGTTTACTTATCGCTTCATCAGACAATGATTTTCCGTCATATTCGACATCCACGACATTCTTCACTTCACCGATAATCTCTGGCTTTAATGTACCTTTGATGGTGACTGTCACCACATCTTCAGGCGCAATATCGACCATGTTATTAATATACTCACCTGAAAGTGCTGGGAGAACTGTTGTGCCCTTAGCCGACGTTGCACTGATATCAATTGTGCCCGGCTTAAAGACAGATATCGTATTACCGTAAATTGTTTCAGCACTAATACGGTTAACAAAGTCTGTCACTTGAACATCTGTTGCCCAGACACGCTGAGTATTGGTTAATACAATGGTATAAACCAGTTCGTCTTCAGCTTGGTATACGTCTTTATCGACCTCTTTTGACACCGTCACTTCAGCATCAATCGGCAAATAAGTTGCACTATCAGTCACTTCATTAACGCCGTTAGCAGCAACACTCACCTTGTTGGTAATTTCACCAATAACATTGTTTTTGACGATGCCTTCAAGATGCAGTTGAATCTTCGACCCAGGCGCTAACTGATACTCACCCTTAAAGCTATCAGCACTATCGAAGTCGGTCTGCGAGATGACGTGTGAAGCACTTGCACCTGAATCTACGATGTTTATCGAGCTACTCGCGCTATCCCATGACTCAAACACTCTGCCTGGTCGAGGGGTCCCCACCACTTCGCTGCCGATATTTTTTACTAAGTCTTCGACGGTTAAGTTTTGTAGGTAACCTACACCGGTATTTTCGATCGTGATATCAAAGCCTATCTTGTCGCCTGGCGCATAAACCGCAGGTGAAATCGAAGCTTCTTTACTGACTGATAAGCCACCCGGTTCTGGGTAGATATAGTGCTGCTTCAAGTCATATTGTTTACTATCGACATACAGCGTGTTGCCAAACTTGCCCACTGCGTCATCACGTACATTACCAACCACGTCGATTTTTAGAACCGTAGGTTCTGTCGGAGTGGCTGCACCTAACTTAACAATCGCGTCAATATCACCTGTCGTTTGGATAGCACTTGCATCATTGTGAGCAGCGCCAACATTGCTCACAAAGGTCACGGTTGTGGTCCAAGACTTCAAAGCGGTTTGCATAGTGCCATCAGCTGTTTCAACTAAGAACTTCGAGATCGCATCTTCTACTTTGACATCCGCATTGGTGTCAGCCTTGTTGGCAATATACATGGTGTAACGTACTTCACCACCCGGAACATAAGTTGGTGTATCCGTGCTCTTAGACGCAAGAATCTCTGCATCACCCTGCCCTAATACGATGACATTCGAATCCTTGCCACCAACGGTTGCTACATTAGTAATCGTACCCGTTGCATCATCATCAACACTGCCCGATAAGCCAAATACCACCTTGTCACCCGGCATTAAGTCGAACGTTGCATCAAGAGGCTTACTGCCAGAGTAGTTACCCGAAATAGAGAAACGGTCTGTACTTGGCTGCTCAAGTACAGTGGTTGATAAACTGCTAAACGCTTTTGCCCCAGTAGAGGTCACAATCGAATTTAGTTTGTCTATGATCGCGACATCGTTGGCAATACCTTCACCAGTATTCTCAACAGAAATGGTATAGCTAACTTGTCCGCTTGGATTGTATTCACACCCAGCACCAGTGTTCGATGGGAACGAACAGCTACCGCCATCTGCAGTGGTATTGGTTACCAACTTTTCGAATACTAAGTTAGGCGCCACAGGTGGGATCACTGGAGTATGAACATTTTTACCCCCAGCACTGGCGTTGTTCGCGTCAATATCGCCTAGTGCATCGTCTCTGATTGTCCCTTTGATCGTGAACTGAATATCTTCTGCTGGACCAATGTCTGTCGTCACGTCTAAGTCACTGTTTGCATCATACGGCGGTAAGTAGGTCTCACCCTTCGGCACAATTCCTAGGGAAATTGGATCGCTAATAGAAAACGTACTAAATGCTTGCTCTGTCGAACCGCCAAGTATTTCAACCTGAATATTAGAAACAATATCTTGTATTCGAGTCTGATCGGTCCAAACCTTAGCTTTGTTATCCACATCTAAAAGGTAAACAACCTCTTCGCCTGGCTTGTAGGTATCGCCATTTTTATATGGTCGACCACCAATAGAGACAATTTTCTTCTCTACATGCAAATTTTGAGCGTCAGGTTTAATTGTGGACTGACCGAAGGCTGAACCGTTGTAGTGCGGTGTCGCAACGACATCCTCTAAAGCATCATGGCGAATTTCACTTTCGATAATAAACTCAATCCAACCGCCCGGAGCAATTGAAAGCTCTGGGATATCGATATCTACATTATTGCCACCAGTAAAGGTGCCGATCGTCGTTACAAGCTCAGGAGACTGCGTAACCGAAACGTTCCAGCCAAACTCATCAAACACGGGGCCTGTTTGATCATCACTTTCACCTGCTGCATTCTGCGCCAGTCGACTTTGAATTTTCGAGAACTCTTCTTTCAGCGATGCGCCGTACTCAGTACCCTTACCATCATTTTCTAGACGCAGTTTGTAGACCACGACTGCGCCATGGCTTGATGGGTCAAAGTTATACGTCTGCTTCTTAGTACTTAAGCTATCATCGGTATAGGCGAAGTGTGATTTCTTCAGCCCTGCAGCTAGCATATCCGCACGCTCTGAATCTAAGTTATGTTTACCATCGACTTTGGCTCTGTTCTGGATAGGGCCAACCGCTTTTTCAGAGATCTTTGCTTTGATGGTGTACTTAATAAACGTACCACTGCCATCACTCCCAAAGTCACTACCCGCTAAGTCAAACTGCGTATCAATATTGTTATTGTCACTGACAGTACCCGCGTTGGATAATTTACTGTTATCAACGTCAGTAGTAATCGTCCACGAATCAAAAGCTTGACCAATCGAGCCATCATAGTAGTCGGTGGTAATACCTTTAATATCGTCGACAATCGGAATGTCTTTTAGGTGAACGTTATGCAGGTTTCTAAGCGTAATTTCATACACCAAGTAACCACCCGGCGTGTAGCCGCCGGACAATTCGGTTGTACCATCTTGGTCTAAATACTTGGTTAGGTGTTTTTCGAAGTCATATTTCTCAGTATCAGGCTTCGATTCCGCGCTCACAGTATCACCATCAACCTTAAGTAAGTTGACAATATTACCTACCGCATTTTTGTTGACGACTGCGGTCACTACATAATCGATAGTTTCACCCGCAGGAACGGAGAAACTAGTTTCAATATCTGCGTTATCTTTGAGCGTTCCATCTAAATCCACTTCAGCGTATGGACTACCCCCTAGTACTTTAGGTTCGATTGTCCAACCATATGGGAAGGCGATATCATCAGAGCCATCAAGCATCGTTGTAGTAATATCTGAGATTTTATCTTCAACAGGAATCGAGTAAGCGCCACCTTTACCATCATTCTTGATCGTCAGGTGATAGGTTAGCGGTTGACCCGGTTGGTAGTTTTTCTGTTCTACCGTTTTACTGAAGGTTAAATGGTAGTCGTAAGGTTCAACAGTAATGCCGCCAATCGTAATATCACCTGACGCATCACCACGTACGACACCTTCTACGGTGTAAAGTACGTAATCACCTCCAGCGACATCAATCGTGGTATCGATGTTCTTGTTATCTTCGACAACACCATCCAAGGTGCCATCAGTTGTGCCATCCCCTCCATTCGCGTCATCTTTGGTTACGGAGACAGAAAACGTGTCGTTGAATGGATTAGCTTTAGTGCCGTCAAGCAACAACACGCTGACGCCTTCGATGTCTTCGAATACACGGTGGTTGTTGTAGTAACCACGGTTAGAAGAGACTTTTACTTTATAGGTTAACGTGTCACCCGGCGCATAGTTTCGACTATCTTTGCCATTAACCAATAATGTACGAGTCACTGCGCCGCCACTATCCACTCTCTGCATCTCATGGTGAGAGACATGCGACTGCTCGGTGACAAGATTATAGTCACGGAAAATATACGCATCATTCACGATGATTTGTTTTAAACCAAGGCCATCGTCAGTGCCGATCACATTATCTTTAACGTGAGCCTTGATCTTAAAGGTACGGATTTCACCTGACGCTAATGAGAAAGTCTCATCGTCAGCTTCTGGATAGATAAGATCTTTATTGGTTTGTGGCTGCCAACCTGCCCCATCAGCGTAGTCAAATTGCCAATATTCAAACGGCGATTGATTGTGCCAATCAGCAAAGTGATTGTTCT
Source organism: Vibrio ouci (assembly GCF_004551525.1). Lineage (GTDB taxonomy): Bacteria > Pseudomonadota > Gammaproteobacteria > Enterobacterales > Vibrionaceae > Vibrio > Vibrio ouci. The sequence goes on from NZ_SATR01000005.1 coordinate 37,318, forward strand.
TATTATTGGCAAGTACTGAACGAATTTCCGTTAGGGGATCGCCTAGCTTAAGCGAGGTCGCATCATTATCACTGTTATTTTGCAAAGTGATAAAGTACGTCACGTCTTCACCTGGGACAAACTGGGTTCGGTCTGCAGTTTTCAGGATTGAAACGTTAAGCTTAGCATCACCACTATCACCAATTTCTGCTGATGCAGATTGGTCTAGGTTGTTGACTGGATCATGAATTTCAACTGTGTTTGAGATTTCGTCATTTTTATAGTCATTTTTGACCAAGCCTCGAATCGTATATTTAACAAAACCGGGGCCATCAGATGTTTTAGGATCGATATCGATTTTGGTATTGATGTTACCATTTGTAGGATAGTTAGATGGACTCCCCGCATAACTACCTGTTTTGTAGGTAGTATTGTTACTGTCGGTGCTAGCAGTAATCGTCCAGCTAGAAAATGCATCCATACCAATGATATCATCTTTCACTGCCACTTCATTCGCATAACCTGCGCCGCGGTTATAAACCGTCACATCAAATTCGACATATTGTCCCGGGAAAAACTGATTCTCTTTGGTCGTTTTAACAACAACCACATCAGGTGCTTTAGGGGGCACGGTAGCAGTATCAGACGCGCCACTCTGTGAATCAGAATCAGGTGTCTCAATGGTCGCCGTATTATCGAACTTCTTATAGATAATCTCGTCACTTACAGAGCGATCGATTTGAGCGATAATGGTGTAGACAACCTCGGTATTCGGGGCGATTTGAGCAGTAAGGTTGATATCTTTATTATCTTCAAAATCACCGACTTTCGTTACTGCACCATTACCAACTAAATCTGGGTCATCGGACAGAATTTCAGCCCCAATGGACCATGAGGAAAACACCTGTTTTGAGCTGCTGTCCGGCTCCAATAACCCTGCTGATATCTTAGATATTTCATCCACCAATTTTACATTGGTCGCATAGCCATTGCCTTTGGCATTTTTTAGGTGGATTTTGTAAATGATCTCATTGTCTAATTTAGAGTAACTGGTGCGCTCAGAATGAAAGCCTGAGTCACGATTGGTTTTTACTGTCTTGTTTAACCCTATCTTAAAGTCTTTTGGGTCTGAACCGCGGTCTGCATAGACAGAACCATCAACGGTCACACTATTCTGAATATGCCCATTCGCTATTGGATTAATTTTCGCGACAACTGTGTAGATGATGTAACTATGAGGCTCAAGTGTTGCTTTGACATCAAGATCAACATCTGTGATTGATCCCGTAATACCAGTAACCGAAGCTGTAGCTGATGAGCCATCACTGCGGAAAGCCTCTCCAGTGATCGTCCAAGTTTTATAAGCGTTAACATCTGGGCCAAAAACCGAAGTGGTCTTCACTTCACTGAGTTTATCGACGACAGAAACTTGATCGGCAAAACCATCACCATCATTATCAATGCGAATGGTATAGGTAAGGACATCGCCCGCTGAATAGAAACGGCTGTCGACATCTTTACTTGCGCGAAGGTTATCATCAGGCATTTGAACACCGGAACCATCTTCAGTCACGTTGTCGCTACAAGCCGGATTATTGTCGATAATCAGGCCAACACTCGATTCATTAACTTCTGCCGTCAACTTATAGGTAATACTCTTACCCGGAGCAATATCAGGTGACACCGTAACAGGACTCGTCACCCAAGAACCGTAGTTATATTTGCCTGGATCGGTTCCTTGGTCATCTTCTGCGCTAACTGGCTCTAGTTTCCATCGCTTGAACGCTTGGCCCTGCCCCGCGCCTGCCGCTTGTTCGGTCTGCACACAGCCTAAGTCATCAACAACCAATAAGTCGTTGGCAAAATATTTCGACGAAGAGTTCTTTACTTTAATTTCGTAATCAACCGTTTCACCTGGAACATACTGAGTGTCTTTAGTCGTTTTGACGATTTTGATCTCGGGATCGTCAACATTGAGTGTTCGCTCAGCTGTAAAGGTTTTAGAAATCTGGGCATCTTGAATCAGCGCATCTGATGAATCATACACTCCTGCATTTGCACCTTGGACCACACCAATAGCAACGGGGGAGATCGTCGCTTTTACTTCATACGTAATAGATTCGCCGGGAAATAAAGAAACAGTATCATCAAAAGGGACATTATCTAGCGTGCCATTGTCTTTGTAATTTGACTGGCTGTTAACACCTGCGTCAGTAACGTCAATGCTCCAGTTACCAAACGGGTTACCACTCACATCTGTCGAATCATGCTCTGCCTTAAGGCTATTACCTAGGCCTAAGTTAGAGACAAGATCAGCAATATTCTGCTTAACATGGTAGTTGTGCGCGATACCTAGGCCCGCGTTACTTACCTTAATGGTAAAGACACGTTCACCATTGACTAAGTAGGCACTTGTTTTACTAATAGTGTGTTCTATTGAAACTTGTGGCTGGGCTGGGGGCGTTGTCAGTTCATCACTATCTACATCACCATCTTTAGTGTGGCTTTTAGCCGAGGTGATGATATCCCCTACTACATTGTTGTTTACTGTCGTTGTGATCGTGTAGATGAGCTTTTCATCTTTAGCGATAGAAGCGCCGGTAACTTGCAGGTCTCCACTGGTTGTAAATGAACCTAAATCACTATGAGTTCCCGATTTCTTGCCACTAATTTCAACACTAGCAAACGGTGAAGATGTGCCACCGCTCATATCCTCGACACTGAGTGAAGTAAACAGCTGATCGATTGAGAGGTTTTGTACTAAATAGCTGCCAGTATTGACCACTTCTAGCGTATAGGTCAGCGAATCTCCCACTTGATATTGAGACTTGTCGACTGAAAGATTCATTTCATACTGGTACGGGACGGGATTGTAAGTACTCTTAGTCGCAGGAGTAAAGGTTTCTGCACTCCCATCACCGTCAATATCTGCCGCTACTACCGTATCACCCAGTTCAATGATACCGACAACATCATTACTCACTGTTGCCTGAACTAGAAAGTCAATGCTGCCAAAGGGCAAAAGTACCGCATCATTTACATCAAGGTTTGCATCACTTGCGATAAAACTGCCCGGATTCGAGCCCCAACTGTTTGAAGGTATAATGGTTAGTGAACTAAATGCTTTTACTTTTCCAGTTTCACCGTCTGCTTGTTCGTCCCAAAGCGGATCTTTAATCGAGACGTCTCGAAGTGTTTTCGCCGTCGTGTTCTTTACAGTGATCGTGTAATCAATGCTCTGACCGTTTTGATAGGTAGCAGTTGTAGAAGAAACCGACACCTCAATTTCTGCAGCGTAGGCCTGCATAGACACCAAAGAGAGGAGCAATGAAAGATATATGTATAGTTTTGAACTAAACGAGTTAAACAAAACGATGTATCCTTATTAGAGCGCGCTGCTATCTCAATTAAAAATTCGTTATAGGACGAGATGTACAGCCGTTGAGCAAGTCACGCATTATCGATTCGAGCACTAACCAAATGTCAGTGTTTTGCAAGAAACTACCTGAATTTTGCAAAGTATTCAAAAATGTCAGACTACATTAAGATAACCACATTAAATCTGAGACAATTCCTACATTTCGGTCATTTATATCGAGCTGACGTAATGAACTCGCCAAAAGTTTCACACCAAACTATGACAGTGTTGTAATCTTTAAGTGGAAACTCTTCTGGTAGAGAAACCGTAAAACGATCAAAGCTTTTCACTTCGCCAACTTGGATCATCTGCGCTTTGTTAGCATTAAAACCAGCTTCGGTTTCAATGAAGGTCGGTGAGAAATAAAGTTTGTAGTCTGGGCCTGGTGCTAATTCACCTACAAACGCGACTTGCTGTGAACTGATTGAGACAGAGCCCTCTCCCCAATGCAGAAAGTCACTATCTTGACGATCCTTTTGAAACGTCGCGGTATAAAGTGCTTGATTAGTAACTTCTTGCACTTGATTCATAGTCGGGGAAGGCGGTTGGGTAAGAATAGGCAGAGCATATATCCCTAAGGCGAAACCCAAGGCGACGCAACCAAGATGGGAAACGAGTAAAAAAATCCTTTTCATGCTGATACCTAGCTGTCCAATCAATAACTATAAATGTATATGATTTTTCGCTAGATATCAGCGTTTTGAGTATAACTTATCGATAGTTTAATGCAGTTTTTTCTGCCAGTGTCACAATTACTTTTACCGCCTGCTCCATACCTTCAATTGAAATGAACTCGTGAATACCATGGAAGTTATACCCGCCGGTGAAGATATTCGGACATGGTAAGCCCATAAATGAGAGTCTTGCGCCGTCAGTACCACCACGAATCGGTTTAATCTGAGGTTCTACATCACATGCAATCATCGCCTGTTTTGCTAACTCAATAACATGGGGGAAAGGTTCTACTTGCTCTTTCATATTGAAATAGCTATCCGTCAGAATCAATTCAACTCTGCCCTTCTCTAGCTTTTCATTCAGCTCAGCAACTTTATCTACCATAAACTGCTTACGTTGCTCTTGTGCCTCTCGGTCAAAATCGCGAATGATGTAACCTAATTCACTACGAGCAACCGACATTTCAGCCGATTTAAGATGATAAAAACCTTCATATCCTTCAGTAGTCTCAGGAGTTTCGTCTGCAGGCATCATCATTTGAAATTGAGCAGCAATGTTCATGGAGTTGACCATTTTGCCTTTAGCCGTTCCAGGGTGAACATTAACGCCGTGGCAAATTACGTCAGCGCTAGTGGCATTAAAGTTTTCAAATTCCAACTCACCGACTGGACCACCATCAATGGTGTATGCCCATTTGGCACCAAACTTCTCAACATCAAAAAGGTTCGCGCCGCGCCCTATTTCTTCATCTGGCGTAAAGCCTACACAGATATCACCATGAGATATGTCTGGATTAGCGATCAGCTCTGAAATCGCAGACAAAATCTCGGCAATACCTGCCTTGTTGTCCGCGCCTAGTAGCGTGGTACCATCGGTAGTAATCAAGTTATGTCCATGAAGCTTATGCAGCTCTGGATATTGAATCGGAGACAAAATCTCATCCCCTTTGCCTAACGCAATATCGCCACCTTGGTAGTCATCAATAATTTGTGGCTTTACGTCTTTTCCCGAGGCATCTGGAGCGGTATCCATATGTGCGATAAAACCAATAGCGGGAACGTCATAGTCAACGTTACTCGGCAACCTTGCCATTAAGTAGCCATTTGAATCGAGCGATACATTGGATAGCCCCATGTCGATCAATTCTTGCTTTAGAAACTCTGCAAACACCATTTGTCCCTGAGTGCTCGGACAGCCTAAGTCAGCTGGATTTGATTGAGTATCAAAAGTCACATAGCGCAAAAATCGTTGTACTAATTCATTCATAGTTTTTTCTCTTGTTATTTTATGGTTCTAGCCTCTTTGCATGAGAGATCATCCTACGCCTTCTCCAACAAGAAAATTTGCTATAAATCAGTTTTATCGCAGTAAAAACAAACAAAAACGGCTACCTACATCAATGCAGGTAGCCGTCTTATTCAATTAACAAATGGTTATGATGAAAGGTATGTCTTTAGTCTGTCACTTTTCTGCACCAATAAAGCATCTATCAGCATTGCAGCCACAATCGTCACTCCAGCTAAGGGGAATAACAGGCCAATCAGTACTAATGTAGCTAAGCCTGCTTTCCACATGCCTTCTTGCGCAAACCTTGCAGGTACGCCAAGCCTATTTTGCCTTGCTGGGCGTCGAATCCACCACATACAAGCGCCGGTAATCGCTATTGTGATAAAAGCAACACAGAAGAACACGTTCAACCATTTATTGACTGCGCTTAAATCACCTTGGTGTAACGATACTCCAGCAGCCATTAACTTGGCGATAATACTGTAATCATCCCATGTCACATCAATCAGTGTCTGCCCTGTATATTGGTTAATATGAATCGTTCTATCGCGGCGTGGGTCAACCACATCACCAGCCATCGAGTTTGCAGCAATGGTGTAAACTCCCGTCTCACTCTGAGGCAAGAATAGGCGATACTGCGGCAGGCCAAGCAAGACCCGATAACAAAAATAGCAAAAAGACGACTGAAAGCGTACCGCCTAGATTGGCGTGTAAATCCTTCATTAAAGTGCGGCTACCGCTGTTAAAGCGAATCTTTAGAAAACCAGCTTTCGATGCATTATCTCTAGGCAGCCAAAGGTAAATACCACTGACCAGCAATAAGATACCTAGACTCGCAGAGACTTCGATTAGATAGTCTCCCCATTTGCCGATCAGCAAAGTACCATGAATATCATTGGCCAATTGATACCAGCTATCGCTTCGATCGATTTGCCCTAATACTTCGGCGGTATATGGGTTAACGGTCGCAAAGATCGAGCTTCCATCTTCCAAACGGACATTAAATCGATTCGCGTGAGTGGGATCCTCGGTGACGATGATCTGAGTGATTGACGCATTAGGATAGGCATCTTTTACCGCTTCTAGCTGAGTGGAGATCGGTAAGCGTTTCATTTGCTCTTCCACGCTAATTAACTCTTGATATCTCATCTGATCAATTTCATCATCAAACAGCATCACAATACCAGTCAGGCTTAACATCAGCATAAACGGGATAACAAACAACCCCGCATAGAAGTGCCACCTCCAAACAAGAAAGTACCTTGCCTTATTTTGTTGTTGAACGTTTGACGCACGTGCGCCGTCCTTAGGTCCAGTCTGAATTTGACTACCCAACATCTTGTATTCCTTTTTGTGCGTATAAGCGAGCCCCTCGAATCTATTCAAGGTCAGCTGCTGAGCATTAACTTTACTTAAGTGGCTTAAAGCCTGTTTTATTTGGTTGTTAGATTAAGTGAAGGGATAGGACGGTGGAGCGCGAGGTATAGCAATCTGGAACCGCTCACTTAGAGCCAAATAAGTGTACGGATTTTCAACTGCTAACGAAGACTTACGTAGATATGTTGGTGTTGGAAGTGAATCTTGGTGAAAGACCGAGAAATGACTGAACGGACACGGCTTACTATGCTGTACCTCTGGCTTACCTTCTTCAACCTGAACAAGCTCAAAGCCATTGATAGTACAAAGAGTCGCCCAAACGCCTGCGCTGGAGCCATGTGCATTAATGACAGGCATCAAAGTCACAAGCACCCAGCTAAGGGCACTTGCGATCAGCATACTTCGCTTAAAGTTTGACGTCCGTATCATTTTCACTCTCGATTAATTGAGCGAAAATATATAACTATCTTGCAACAAATTCAGCCGATTCGTTTAAAAAATCTAACTTAGATCATGCTGATTTATAAACAATAAACGTCTTAACCGAAAATCTTGCTCCAAATACTCGGATTACGCTTGTCGTGGTACTCAACACGTAGGTCATCAACCATTTTCAGCTCTGCTTTCGCTGCATTGAGATCGCCTGCATCGAGCTTCGCTTCAACAGAATCAATCGCGACAGAAAGTTTATTAAAACCTTCTTGGTATAGATCATACTTTTCCGGCGGGTAATCACCACGCTTTGACTGTTCGATAAGCTCAGATAAATTGGATACCGCTGATTGCATATCGGTGATTTCTTCAGCTTGAGCGGCTTGTTTAAATTCCATTTTCATCTGCTTCATCGTGGCTTTGAGATCAAAGTCGCTAGCGAAGACTTGTGCTGACATTACAAGCGCGGCAATTGGGATTATTTTTTTCATTGTATTTATTCTTAGTGAATCACTTGGGAGCACAGATTGTACTTAAAAAATCACCGCTTGTTGACGATATTTTGTTTCGACTTATAAACAACTCATCTCGCTTATTCCCACCCGCCAACAGTTGAAAAACCATAAGTAATAAGTCTGCCTAACATATGCATTTCCATGATTTTCGACTAATAATTATTAGGTCAGCCACTAAAGGTAGATCATGCGCAAACGTAAATATCCTCTCAGTATTCATATTACTAGTTTGTTTCTCATTCTGACCACCTTAGTCGGCGCTGTACTCATTGCTATTAGTTATCGTCACGCACAAGAATTGTTAGCCGGAAGTGCAAAAGAACTTAGTGAAGAAAATAGCCGTCAATTGGAGTCGACGTTCCAACTCAACACTGGCCCCATTTTGACCACCCTCGACTTTATGGCGTTAAGCGAGGTTGTCGAACGAAATAAGAAACCGCATAAAGAAGTACGTTTTCTCACCTCTCTCAATCTCATTTTTAATCGTAGCCCTGGGTTAGTCGCGCTCTACTATGGAAATGAAAAAGGTGAACTAGCCTTATTTCGTCCGCTAAGAACCAATGCTGAACGCGAGCGTTTTGGTGCGCCAGCTAAAGCGACCTTGATGATCAACCAGACTTATATTTCTGGCGCGAACGTTTTTTACTTTCTTGATGGTAGCTATAAGGTTCTTGATTCCCATAAAACCAATGACAACGAGTTTGATCCTAGGGTTCGACCTTGGTTTAAAAACGCCGACAATGATGGCGAAGTTCGCTTAACAGAGCCCTATTTTTTCTATTTCCTCCAAACGAATGGCGTCACCTTTTCTCGCCGAAGTGCCGATGGAAAGTCCGTAGTGGGCGCTGACTTTACGTTAAACTCCTTATCTGAACAAATTGCTCAACTTGGCTATTCAGATGCAAGCAAATTGGTCTTGTTTGATAACCAGTTTAATGTACTGGCTCACTATCAAGGAGGGCTTAAACTCAGTGATGACCAACAAGAAAATCGTACCCAAATAGAGAACAGTATCTTCGCTAAAGTGTTGGGGAGAGTGTCGAGTCAAATACTCTACGAAAAAGCGACCGAAAACCATGTCGATTGGTCTATTACACTGACTCCGGTCAGCTTAAATAAGCACACTCGAATCTTACTTGCTGAAGCCACACCGCAAGATGACCTTCTCGCTAACTTGCTTTCTATGAGAGATAAGCAACTAAAAGTCGCCTTTACGCTAATGGTGATGAGCTTTTTGATCGTGTGGGTTGTCGCGAAGAGACTGGCAAATCCACTACAAAACTTGATGCATCAAACCGATAGTATTGCGAGGTTCGATTTTAAGAAAACTCGCTATTCAAAGAGTGTGATTAAAGAGGTGGCGAACTTAACAACCTCTATTGAGTTAATGGAACACACCCTGCATGACTTGTTGCGCCTGCTACATGAGACCGCCAGTAACCAAGATTTTTCTGTACTAGCGAAAACCATCACCCATCAAAGCTTTTTAGTCACAAGAGCCGAGACGATTGTCCTGTATAGTAAAGATTCGACTCAAGGGGACTATGAGGTGTCAGCCAACCACGCCATAATCCCGTTCAAAATCGATATAAATGAGTTCCTCCAATCCACCGCTTGGATTCAGCAAGAGCTCGCCAAAGGAGAAGTACTGCACTTTAATCGAAACGACAATACCGTTGCGAACTACCGAGAAACGCTTTATAACTCGGATTTTTATCTGTTCCCGCTAATCAACCGAAGCAATGAACTGGTCGGTATATTACTACTAGGTTATGAGCGAGCCATCACCCAAGAGCAAAGTGACAAGCACGCCTTTCTAAAAGAATTATTAAGCTTTGCTGAACTTGCCAAAGAAAACATTGATAGAGTTCGCCAACAAAAAGAAATGCTAAACGCCTTCGTTGAGCTAATCGCCTCTGCTATCGATACTAAATCACCTTATACAGGCAGTCACTGCCAACGTGTACCTAAGCTTTCCAAATTGCTCACTCAAGCAGCATGCAAAGACCAACAATATTTTGCCACTTTTGCCATGAGTGACACTGAATGGGAAGCGCTACACTTGGCCTCTTGGTTGCACGACTGCGGCAAAGTGACTACGCCTGAATACGTCATCGATAAAGCGACCAAGCTCGAAACAATTTACGACAGAATCCACGAAGTGCGCATGCGCTTCGAACTGATCAAGGCACAAGCAGAAATTGACTACTTAAAGCAAGTGAACAGTGGAGGAGACAGTGAACAGCTTAAGCAGGCGTTAATCAATAAACACCAACAGCTAAATGAAGACTTCGCTTTTGTTGCCCATTGTAATATCGGCGGAGAATTTATGGACGATGAGTCCCTCGAACGGATTAAGGCGATCAGTCAATATCAATGGAAAAGAACCATTGATGATCAACTTGGTGTCTCTTGGGTTGAAAAACAACGTGCAGGGGAACGCGCCGAGCTACCTGTCATGGAGCCGATTCTCTCAGATAAAGCAGTACATGAGGTGCCATGGCCACAAAACGTTAACCCTAAAGACGTATGGCAAGAAAAATTCGTCCTACAACCCGGTAAACTGAAATACAACCGAGGTGAAGTCTATAATCTTTCAATCCGCCGAGGGACGCTCAATGACGAAGAACGCTTTGTCATTAACGATCACATCATACAAACCATTACGATGTTAAATCGACTCCCCTATCCTGATCACCTTAAGAACGTTCCAGAAATTGCCGGAGGACACCACGAGCGTATCGATGGCTTAGGTTACCCACGTGGCTTATATGAAGAAGATCTCTCGATTCCAGCTCGCATCATGGCCATTGCTGATGTGTTTGAAGCACTAACGTCCAGTGATCGCCCTTATAAAAAAGCGAAAAACCTGTCTGAGTCACTTGATATTATGACGAGTATGGCGACCTCTGGACACATTGATCCAAAGCTCTACCTATTATTCCTTGAAAATAAGATAGACAAGCAATATGCAACGCTATTTCTAACGAAAGATCAGATCTGCGAGATTAATCGTGACGAGCATATCCGCAAGGTCAAAACGTTTCTTAAATCCCGCTTCTAGCCTCACCAATATTGAGTATTAACTCTAGCGAGCCGCTATTTCTTTGAATTAGATGCTTTTAATATTTATCAATAACTTACCTCACAAACTAGTCATTATTTAATCGATTGCCCTCTCAAAGGTTGATGTATGTCAAAGAGTCATAGACAATACGCTGCCAAATGAACGAATAGACCTGTTTTTCGCAACTTTCAGGCTTTCGAAATTGGCACGCTTTTTTGGTTTTGCCTATCGATTTGATAGGCAGTATCAGTTTTATAATTTGAGGTATCGTTGTTAGGGTGAACCATCTCAATACGCTAACAGCCTAAATAAGTGCTAACTACCTCGTTTTTAAGGGAAAGATGATGGTAATACCAGAAAACAGCAGCATCGTAATTTTTGGTGCTTCGGGCGACTTAACCTATCGTAAGTTGATCCCTGCTTTATATCACCTTTACTCAAACAAACAGCTGCCGGAAAACTTCGCCATTCTTGGTGTAAGTCGTACAGAATACAGTGATGAGTCATACCGTGAAAAGCTAAAGCGCTCACTCCAAGAAATGGAGAAAACAGAGCCAGCAACCCTAGATGCCTTTATCAATCATCTGCATTACCAAGCCATCAATACCTCTGATACTGCTGATTACAGTAAACTGACTGCACGTCTTGACCAACTTGCTGATAAATACAGTTTCGAACAGCGTAATACTCTGTTCTACCTAGCAACGCCTCCAAGTCTATACAGCGTAATCCCAGCAAGTCTTGCGGCTCACGGACTGAATAACGAAGATGACGGCTGGAAACGTCTAATCATCGAAAAACCATTTGGTTACGATTTAGAGTCTGCGCAAAAGCTAGACAAAGAAATTCATGAGCACTTCCAAGAACACCAAATCTACCGTATCGACCACTACCTAGGTAAAGAGACCGTTCAAAACCTGCTAGTTTTCCGCTTCTCAAATGCGATGTTCGAGCCGCTTTGGAACCGTAACTTCATCGATTACGTTGAAATCACGGGTGCGGAATTCTTGGGCGTTGAAGAACGTGGTGGTTACTACGACGGTTCAGGTGCGGTTCGCGACATGTTCCAAAACCACTTGCTGCAAGTACTAGCCATGGTTGGTATGGAACCACCAGCGCAGATTAACGCTGACTCAATTCGTGATGAAGTGGTAAAAGTACTGCAGTGTTTGAAACCACTGGAAGAAGATGACCTGCGTAACAACCTAGTTCTTGGTCAGTACACAGAGTCTGATGTACGCGGTGAATTCCTGCCTAACTACCGTGACGAACCGGGGGTTGCTGAAGATTCTCGTACCGAAACGTATGTTGGCTTGAAAGCGTACATCAATAACTGGCGTTGGAATGGCGTGCCTTTCTACGTTCGTACTGGTAAACGCTTACCTACTCGCGTGACTGAAGTGGTTATCCACTTTAAACAGACACCGCACCCAGTATTTGGTCAAAACGCACCAGAAAACAAGCTAATCATTCGAATTCAGCCAGACGAAGGCATTCAAATGAGCTTTGGTCTAAAAGAGCCCGGTGCAGGTTTCCACGCGAAAGAAGTGAAAATGAACTTCCACTATGCATCACTTCAAGAGACTCAGATGCTAACAGCATACGAGCGTCTACTGCTTGACTCTTTGAATGGTGACGCGACGCTGTTTGCTCGTAGCGATGCAGTAGAAGCATGTTGGAAGTACGTTCAACCAATTCTTGATTTCAAACAAGACCCTCAAGCACTATTTGGCTACGCTTGTGGCACATGGGGCCCTAAAGAGTCTGACGACTTGCTACAGCGTGACAACCGCGCATGGCGTTTCCCTTGTAAGAACCTAACAGATACGGATTACTGCGAACTATGATCAATCATAAGATTTTCCAAACCGCTGAGCAGGTTGTTGAAAGCCTAGCGAATGATATGAAAGCATTCAGCGAGCTTGAGCGCCCAGTGCATATTTCACTGTCTGGTGGCAGTACACCTAAGATGCTGTTCAAGCTACTGGCTAAAGCGCCATACGCAGACGGTATTGCGTGGAACAATCTACACTTCTGGTGGGGCGACGAGCGCTGTGTGGCACCTGATGATGCTGAAAGCAACTACGGTGAAGCAAATGCGCTACTGTTCAGCCAAGTAAACCTGCCAGCAGAGAACATTCACCGCATTCGTGGTGAAGAAGAGCCAGCCTTTGAAGCGAAACGCTTCGCAGAAGAAATGGCAACAGTGATCCCATGCGAAAATGGCACGCCAGTATTCGACTGGATCCTGCTAGGTGTTGGCGCAGATGGCCACACAGCATCGCTATTCCCAGGTCAAACAGACTATCAAGATGAGAACCTATCAGTATTGGCGACTCATCCTGAATCAGGCCAAATTCGCGTCTCTAAAACCGCTAAAGTTTTAGAAGCCGCAAAACGAATCAGCTACCTTGTACTAGGTGCAGGTAAAGTTGAGATCGTAAACGAAATTCATACTACTCCAGCAAGCGAGCTGCCTTACCCAGCAGCTAAAATCCAGTCTAAAGCTGGTGAGACGGAGTGGTACTTAGATTCAGACGCAGCAGCAAAAATCGCTTAATGCGAGCGTCCAAATAGGAAAATTGGAGAGAAATAATGAAAGGTGATATCGGTGTAATTGGCCTAGCAGTAATGGGTCAAAACCTTATCCTAAACATGAACGACCACGGTTTCAAAGTGGTTGCTCACAACCGTACTGCTGCGAAAGTAGACGAATTCCTAGAAGGCCCAGCAAAGGGTACTAACATCATCGGTGCATACTCTCTAGAAGAGCTAGTAGAAAAGCTAGAAGCGCCGCGTAAAGTGATGCTAATGGTTCGTGCTGGTGAAGTTGTTGATAAATTCATCGAAGCGCTAACACCACTTCTAGACAAAGGCGACATCATCATCGATGGTGGTAACACTAACTACCCAGACACTAACCGTCGCGTTGCTGCACTACGTGAAAAAGGCATCCACTTCATCGGTACTGGTGTATCTGGTGGTGAAGAAGGTGCTCGTTTTGGTCCTTCAATCATGCCTGGCGGTTCTGCTGAAGCTTGGGAAGCGGTTAAGCCTATCTTCCAAGGCATCTCTGCTAAAACTGATGCTGGCGAACCTTGTTGTGACTGGGTTGGTAACGACGGTGCGGGTCACTTCGTTAAAATGGTTCACAACGGTATCGAATACGGCGATATGCAGCTGATCACTGAAGCTTACCAGTTCATGAAAGATGGTCTAGGTATGTCTGCAGACGAGATGCAAGCAGTATTCGCTGACTGGAACAAAACTGAACTAGACAGCTACCTAGTAGAGATCACTGCTGACATCCTTGGCTACAAAGATGAAGACGGTGAGCCGCTAGTAGAGAAGATTCTAGACACTGCTGGTCAAAAAGGTACCGGTAAATGGACAGGTATCAACGCACTAGACCTAGGTATTCCACTAACGCTTATCTCTGAGTCAGTATTCTCTCGCTGTCTATCTGCACTGAAAGACCAACGTGTTGAAGCTGAATCTCTATTCGGTAAGACAATCACGCCAGTTGAAGGTGATAAGCAAGAGTGGGTTGATGCACTTCGTCAGGCTCTTCTAGCGTCTAAGATCATCTCATACGCTCAAGGCTTCATGCTAATGCGCGAAGCATCAAACGAAAACGGCTGGGACCTAAACTACGGTAACGTAGCGCTAATGTGGCGTGGTGGCTGTATCATCCGCTCTGCATTCCTAGGCAACATCCGTGATGCGTACGAAGCGAACCCAGACATCGCATTCCTAGGTTCAGATGACTACTTCAAAGGCATCCTACAAAACAGCCTAGCAGCGTGGCGTAAAGTGGCGGCGAAATCGCTAGAGTCAGGTATCCCAATGCCTTGTACTATCTCAGCACTGTCGTTCCTTGACGGTTACACGACAGCTCGCCTACCAGCTAACCTACTTCAAGCTCAACGTGACTACTTCGGTGCTCACACATACGAGCGTACTGACCGTCCACGTGGTGAATTCTTCCACACAAACTGGACTGGTACAGGCGGCGATACAGCGTCTACAACTTACGACGTGTAATTAGATCTTTACCATTTAAACAGCCAGCTTGAGTGTCAAGCTGGCTGTTTTTTTATCTGCTCAACAAAACTTTCTATATTGATATTCATTTTGACACTCCCGCAACTCATTCTGAAACACCCTTTATAAACATCTAAATATCAACCGGTTAAATCACATCAACTTATGGCAAACCTCTTGCTTTGTATAAAGAAAGACCATAGGGAGACAGCTGATGAACCGAAAAGCAATAAGCATTATTTCTAAACTAGGCCTAGTGGTTCTACTCTCTGGCTGTGGTGGTGGCGATGGTGATACCGCAGGGACTAGCGGCGGCGAAAGTAGCGCAGGTAATGAACCGAGTGGAAGCCAAACGCCTGCAGCCTCCTCTCCCCCGGCTCTTACCCAACCCCAAGTGGAAGCAATGGCCAGTTCCAGTTTGTCCTCCGCTTCTGTAGATGATGGTTTTTCCTTTCAGACCCAACAACATTTGGCCGTCAGTATCACCTTTGATGCTCCTCAAACCGATACCCAAATCTTTCTATTTAGCGTTGACGACCGCGAGTTGCTGATTGAAGACGTCACCCTGTCTGAAGGCCTGAATTACCGAACTAAGATTACTGTTCCTCAAACCACTGAAGCCATCAAGATCCGAATAGATGGCACACGTGAAGTGACCTTGCCTATTTCCGGGCTGTCAGCCATCACTTATCACGTTACGAGCTAGGAGATCTGCTATGCGAGTATTCTCTACACGCCTCTTGTTGTTAATCAGCCTCTTGCCAGCACTGGCGTTAGGCTATGAGGTTTCTTTGATCAACAACCTGACCGATGAATCAAATCACATCCATGACAACTTTGGCCACCAAGTCGAACTCAATGATAATTACGCCATTATCGCCGCACCCGGCACTGGCTCAAGTAATGGTAACGCCTGCAGCTTTAACAATATAAACCAAGAGTGGAGTTATGAAACTTGCCTTTCTGTTCCGGAGCAATACTCAAATTCCGCGCAAAATTTTGCCAAAGCGATCGACCTTTCCGAGCAGAGACTCATGATTGGTGCAGATATTGATGGCAACGGCGCTGTATTCATTTATGAGCGAGAAGATGATCAATGGCAATTTAACCAAATCATCACACAGCCGCCAAGTACTTCCCCTGCTGACTTTGCTTCGAGCATAGCGAGTGACAACACCCACATCATTATTGGTTCGCCAGCCAAAGGTTCTGGTAACGCCGGCTATGTCTACATCTACGCCTTGCAAGAGCAATCTTGGACCCTAGAGGCGACTCTTAGCGCAGATTCAAGCAATAAAAGCGGTCGCTTTGGTCAAGCCATTGCGTATCAAGATAACTATCTAATTATCGGCGATTCTGAACATGGCCAGGGTAAGCAAGGAGCAAGTTACATCTATTTTTATGATGACGAGACATGGACAAAGCAAGCATTTCTAACCGGTGGTAGCCTAACCAAAAACGCTTTGTTTGGTACTGCTGTGGCCATTTCAGAGCAGTACGCTTTAGTTGGTTCGCCAAAGGAAAGTCATGCCACTAAAGGGGCTGATAAATTCCTTGGTTCTGTTTACCTATACAAGCGTCGCCTAAACAATTGGGACCTGATGACCAAGCTGATGCCTGATGCGCTCGAAAAACAGGATCAGTTCGGTACCAGTCTAGCGATCAGTGATGGTTTTATTCTTGTTGGTGCTGAAGGCGATGACAACGATAAAGGTGCC
Organism: Vibrio ouci; assembly: GCF_004551525.1. Lineage (GTDB taxonomy): Bacteria > Pseudomonadota > Gammaproteobacteria > Enterobacterales > Vibrionaceae > Vibrio > Vibrio ouci. Next base: position 53,830 of record NZ_SATR01000005.1, read on the forward strand.
GTCTACCTATACAAACTGGACGATGGCACCTGGCAGCTAGACAGTACGACAAGTGCCCAGGTTCGCGCCGTCAATGACCATTTTGGCTATTCTCTCTCTCTAAGCGACGACTATGCACTGATATCTAGCCCTGATTCCGAACATAGCTCGGGCTATAAAGGCAATGTCTATCTTTACTCGGTAAGAGAAGTTTCCTCTGTCACAGCGGCTGAGTCCGAGTTCAATGAATTGGTCAGCACGCTAGACCTATCTAATCCTTATATCTCAGACAGTGATGGGGATGGACTATCAGATAAGAATGAATCGACGCTACTCAATACCGATCCCCTTAGTGATGATACAGACCAAGATGGGCTCAATGATCTTGAAGAGGTCATCTATTACCATTCTGATCCACTCAGCACCGACAGTGATGGCGATGGGCTTTCTGACCTTGATGAAGCGGTGATTTACCAATCAAGTCCAACCTCCGCAGATACAGACCAAGATGGCTATAGTGACCAATACGAGGTGATGACAACTAATACTGACCCTTCAATGGCCGACTCTGACAGTGACGGTTACAGTGACGTTGAAGAAATTGCCGAGCTAGGCACATCTCCGACGCTTGCTGACACCGATGGCGATGGCCTAACCGATGCTCAGGAGCTTGAACTGTATAACACCTCGGTGTTAGATCCGGATACTGATAACGACGGGTTCAGTGATGGTAACGAAATCAATTACTATGAAACCGATGCCAGCGATAAAAATAGCCAACCCGAGTCAATATCGACCAGTACTTCATACTCCCCGGCTTACGAGCAAGATGGCACCATCGCTTTTGAGGATGAATGGCCAAACCGTGGTGACTACGACTTTAATGACGCGGTGTTCAATTACAATATCGAGGAATACAAGATCAACGGTCTGGTAAAACAGATTAACTATAAGATCTTGCCCACAGCGCGAGGAGCGACTTACACCAACTCTTTACGACTGTTGCTTAATGTTCCGATTAGCAATATTGCTCAAGTCAGTATGACCACTATGGGCAACACTACCCAAGTAGAACCAATAGCTGACAAAAACCAAACTCTGATTATTGTGATCGCTGACTTAAAGGACGCTTTACCGGCTAACTCGGGATCTAAACTGACGAATACACTGACAGGCTCCAATAAAGTCACGGGAAAACTGCTACGCCTATCGGTCACCTTTAACTACCCTGTCAGCAGTGATGTTCTTGGCGCTCCACCCTACAACACATTTATTGCGCGCCAATTCGCCACGAGTGAATGGATAGAGGTTCACTTCCCCGGAAAGCCTGCTACATCCAAAGCTTCCAAGCGCCAATTCGGGCGGGGTGACGATGATACTCAGCAGCAAGGTGACCGCTTTTTCTTCTCCAAAGACAACCTACCTTGGGCAATGCACATCCCTGAGCAATGGCATCATCCAAAAGAGAGAGTGGATCTATCCAATGGTTACCCCGACATATTGAATTGGGCAAAATCTAAAGGCAAAAAACATAAAGGATGGTACAAGAGCAAACGTAAAAGCTTGTTTATTTTTGAAGAGGTGCCTGACATTTAATACGCACACGTTTGCCTACTATTTTATTGTCAGCGCAGAGTAAAAGGAGGAGAAATCCTATTTATAAGCCTACGATCTCCTCCTATAATTAAGTTGCATATGGAGGATGTTAACTGAGTTAGCATCCTCTATTTTTTGAAACCTAAACAAGGAACCGCGTAGACGTTTCGCGGGTATCGGTGACTAATCTAACCTGGATGGTTAAATAACATTAAATTGAGGTTCTTAAGATGACTATTAATAAGTACTTTGTATTCGTTCCACAGGTAGAGGAACAAAACGCTTCAAAGGACAATAAAGTAACAGATAAGGAAGCTCAACGTCAGGCTTTAGTAAAGCAAGCACAGCAGCAAGGCGGCTTGTAAATCGCTAGGTTTCAACAAAAGAGGAGCTGATTTAGCTCCTTTTTTTATTTATGAATTGATCACATAGCTAAGCAGCTCAACCACTTGCTCTGGCGTTTCAGCCCAAGCCATCGCAGCGGCATCCACCTCTTTAAGCGGATGTATCAACGCATCGTCATGCAAAGTAATAAATGGTTTGCCAAGGGCAGCTAACGTACCGGCATCAAAAGCCGCATTCCACTGACGATATTTATCACCAAAGCGTACTACCCCAATATCGCACTGCTTAATCAGCGTCGATGTTCGAATCGCATTAACCTTTGAGGACTGATGATCTCGCCAGAAGTTGGATTCATTCGCTCTAAGCACGTCTCCTGCGGCGTCACTAGACTCGTGGTCCGTATTGGCAGAAAAGAACTCGACATTAAGATCACGCTCCTTTGCACCTTCGATTATTCTTTCACGCCAATCGGTATGGATTTCTCCGCTCAGATACACTTTCCACAACATTGTCTTCTCTCCCTTGGTTATTTCTTGCTATTCATCATAACGACATTTGAACGAATGACCGATTGCTCAACAACAATGTTGGCCAGCTTTTCTCTACTGGACAAATAATGCGACGTCGTTTTATGTTCAGCCAACGCTTCTGAAGATTGATAGATCTCGTACAAGTGGAATAGCTGCGGATTGGAAGTATCTTCAAGAACATCAAATTGTATACAACCAATTTCGTTATCCACTGAAGATTTGGCGTTTTCCTGCATGATCGCTAGGTACTCCTTTTCTTTGCCTTCCTTTACTCTATTAGAAACCACTATACAGTACATACTCATAATTCTTCCCTGAACTGATTATCACATCATTGCCATACCACGGATTTATTGTATACAATAATTACTAAAATTCAATACAAGGAAAGTTGTCATGGAAAGACCAAAATCGTTTTCAGGGATCAGGCATATCGCCTTAGTGGTACAAAAATTTGAGGAATGCGAGAAGTTTTATACCGATATTCTAGGTATGACGATTCTACGCCGCGCCAACAACAATCTTGTTTATCTGACTAACGGCTGCGACAACCTCTCTTTAGGCCGCGCCGCTGCACAAAGAATATGCTCACCCATCAGCGTCGATCATTTTGGTTTGATTGTGGATAGCAAAGAGCAGTTACACGAATGGTATGAATACATGCAGTTTAAAGGCGTGACATTACTCGACGCCCCACATGATCATAGCGATGGCGCTAGAAGCTTCCATTGTAAAGATCCCGAGGGGCATGTGATTCAGCCGCTCTATCACCCCGCAATATCTGGTCAAACTATTCTTTAGACGGCAACAGCCCTAACGCTTTTAACTTGCGGTAAACGGTATTACGACTCACGCCCAATACGCGTGAAACCTTACTTATATTGCCTTTGTGGCTTTGGTAAGCAGTGATTAGCGTTTGATTTAATGTCGTATTGAGATCGGCTTCCTGACGATCATCTACCGCTTTCGTTTGGCTCATCAACGGCTGAGCAAAGTGCTGCGGAATATGCTCTGCTGTCAGCTCATCTTGTTCATTGGCGATAAGTGCAGTCACCTTAAGAAGGTTATCCAGTTCCCGTAAGTTTCCTTTCCAATGGTAGCTTAGTAGACACTCCATTAAAGCGGAGGATATCGACTGATAACCTTGTTTATACTTAGCGAAGATAGCTTGGATAAGGCTCTCTTTATCTTGCCTCTCTCTAAGGGGAGGCAAAGTCACTACTAGGCCGTTTAAGCGGTAGTAAAGGTCTTCTCTAAACTTACCCTGCTCGACCAGTTGCTGCAGGTTCTGGTGTGTGGCAGAGATAACTTGAATATCAACACGATAGCTGTTGGCCTCACCAACCGGCATGACGACCTTATCTTGTAAAACGGTTAACAGGCGGCACTGGGCGTCTAACGGCATTTCTCCAATTTCATCGAGGAACAACACCCCTTTATCCGCTTGTCTTATCTTACCCAAGTATCCATTCTTACTCGCGCCCGTAAACGCCCCAGGCGCATGGCCGAACAGTTCGGATTCGATAAGATCTTGAGGCAACGCACCACAGTTCACGGTAATGAGTGGATGGTTCGCCCGATCGCTTTGTTTATGCAGCGCTTTGACAAACTCACCTTTGCCAACACCCGTTTCTCCAAGAATTAGCAAATTAATATCACGCCCCATCACTTTGTTTGCCTGCTGCCAAGCAAGCTCAATCTTATCTTCTCCATAATGAAGCTGACTGGACGGGGTTAAGCTCTTTTTCGGTAACGTTCGCTTGCCGAGTCCCTTTTTATCGAATATGAGCGGCTGAGAGCCATGACTAGATCGTTCAAAGAGCGTGTCGATACTCGACCCTACCAGTGGCACATCAGGCAGTAGCTGCGCCGCCACTTGGTTATGCGCCAATACTTCACCATGTTCATTTGCAATAACGATCCCTTGCCAACCACTTTTTAAAACCGATTCATCATGCGCGACATTGATTTGAATAGCACCATCTGGAGTATGGGTCAGTAGGTGGTTTTCTATTAACTGAACCATATTTTGCACCAGCACTTGAGTGGTCACATCATGGCGACTTTGTTCGCTAGTAATATCCAGCACGCCCACTAATTGACCTTCTGGATTAAACAAGGGGCTAGCGGAGCAACTGATAAAGCGATGCTGCTTGATAAAGTGCTGATCACCGATGATAGATACTGCCCTTTTCTCATACAGCGCGGTACCGATTGCATTGGTCCCTTTCAGCTTTTCTTGCCAACAGCTACCCGGCTCAAGTGCGATGGATAACAGACGTTCACGAAATCTATCTTGGCCCCAAGCAGCCAACACCACACCGTCAGGGTCGGTGAGTATCAAACGGCTATCACTATGAGCAAGAACCTGATTGAACAAAGGAAGTGCCGACTCTTTGACCGCATCAATAACCGCTTGTGACGTGTAGCACCTCTCTTTCAATAGTGAGTTAGGCAAGTGGATATCATCCGGCTTTTTGATTTGTTTCAAGCCTGCATTGGAGCTCCTCTCCCATGAAGAAGCGAGCCAACCATCTGTCGCAAAAGATTGTAATTCCATAGCTGTCCCAATATTGAACAATCAAAGTGTTCCAATTTTGAACAACTGAACAGTTAGCTTTTGCTGTTCAGTCGCTCCCTCTGTTTTAAACGCCATCTCGTAGCCTTTGAATACTCTAGCTCCAGATAAAAATTACAACAAGTTTTTAACATTTGGTCTGTGATTTGCGTTACCTCCTTTGATAACTCGCTAATTGTTCACCCTCCACCGGTGGCAGATTGGCGCAATAAAAACTCAAAGAAGTGAACACAATAAGGATATTTTTATGATTTACGCGCAACCGGGCAGCCAAGATTCAGTCGTTAACTTTAAGACACATTATGACAACTTTATCGGGGGAGAATGGGTTAAGCCGGTCTCAGGTGAGTACTTCGACAACACGTCACCAGTCAATGGTCAGGTATATTGCCAAGTCGCTCGTTCAGGCGAAGCTGATATTAATTTGGCTCTAGATGCCGCGCACCAAGCTCGCGCAAGCTGGGCAGCGACGAGCGTGACTGAGCGTTCAAACACCTTGCTGAAAATTGCCGATCGAATCGAGCAGCATATTGAAGAGCTCGCGGTTGCTGAAACTTGGGAAAATGGCAAACCTGTCAGAGAAACGCTGGCAGCAGATTTACCGTTAGTCGTCGATCACTTCCGTTATTTCGCCGGCTGTATTCGCGCTCAAGAAGGCAGTGCGGCTGAGCTCGACGTCAATACTGCCAGCTATCATTTCCCAGAGCCGATTGGCGTTGTAGGGCAGATCATTCCATGGAACTTCCCAATGTTAATGGCGGCTTGGAAACTCGCTCCTGCTTTAGCGGCTGGTTGTTGTGTGGTCCTCAAACCAGCAGAGCAGACCCCGACTTCAATTCTATTATTGATGGAAAAAATCGGCGATCTTATCCCGGCAGGCGTAGTTAATATTGTGAACGGCTTTGGTAGTGAAGCGGGCCAAGCGCTTGCCACCAGCAACAGGATTACCAAACTGGCCTTTACTGGTTCAACAGAGATCGGTAACCATATACTCAAATGCGCGGCAGATAGCCTAATTCCTTCTACCGTGGAGCTAGGGGGTAAATCACCGAACATCTATTTCCCTGATGTGTTTGATCATGAAGACGAATATCTTGATAAGTGTATCGAAGGCACCCTGCTCGCTTTCTTCAACCAAGGAGAAGTCTGTACCTGTCCTTCACGCGTGCTGGTGCATGAGTCGGTATACGATCAGTTCATTGCTAAAGTCGCAGAGCGAGCTAAGACCATTCAACAAGGTAACCCGCTCGATACGGACACCCAAGTTGGTGCGCAAGCTTCACAAGAGCAGTTTGATAAGATTCTGAGCTACTTAGAAATTGGCCGTCAAGAAGGGGCTAAAGTGGTGTTTGGTGGTGAGATCTCGCAACAGAGTGGTGACATTGGCTCTGGTTACTACATTCAACCGACCTTGCTTGAAGGCAACAACAAGATGCGAGTGTTCCAAGAAGAGATCTTCGGTCCTGTTATCGCTATTACTAAATTCAAGGATGAAGCAGAAGCGCTAGCGATTGCCAATGACACGGAATATGGCCTAGGCGCAGGCGTTTGGACTCGTGATGCGAACCTAGCGTATCGCATGGGTCGAAATATTGAAGCCGGACGAGTGTGGGTTAACTGTTACCACGCCTACCCTGCCCACGCTGCATTCGGTGGTTATAAGAAGTCTGGTATCGGCCGCGAAACGCACAAAATGATGCTCGACCATTACCAGAACACGAAAAACCTACTGATCAGCTATGACGTTAACCCACTCGGGTTCTTCTAACTGTCAATAGAGCGCCACTAGGCGCTCTTTTTTTTGCTTTTTCTCTTATCGTTTAAATACAACACGCCACTGGCAACTAATGCTAATAAAGAGACCGTAAATAGCGCCGGCATACTTAGTACCCACGCAAACGTCGCGGCGAGAAAAGCAATGAAGGTAATCATTCGGCTGCTCGACATCACTCTGCCTAGTTTTCTTTCCATAATTCCTCCTACATCTGACAAGGCTCACTTCCGGGTTGGAATGGCCCTTATTGGATGTATTCAGTATGCCAAGATCGAAGCTAAATTAACCTAAATTGTGCTCAAAAGAGCTCGACATGTGACCACCTTCAACTGCTCGCTATTTGTACTAAGCATAAGTATCAATAAAGAAGTAAGCCGTCATTACAATACTCGAAAGACCAACAAAGCCTTTAACGTATTTCTGCTCGATTTGGCGTGATACTCGCGCGGCTACATAACCACCAGATAAGGTACCTAGCATGACTGCAACACCTCGTCCCCAATCAATCGAGCCATCAATCACAAAGATAATTATCGCAACAATAGACACACACGAAGAGATCAGCAGCTTAAGGCCATTCATCTGATTAATATCGCGATAGCCTGCCAACACTAGGTAACTTAGTACCACGACGCCAAGGCCAGCATTAAAGAATCCGCCATAAGCCGATACCACAACCAACATTACAGAGATCGCAACCAAACCCAATTTTGAGCCATTACTTGAAGATTGAGAGATACGGCTTAAAGCGCTGCTAAGCGGCTCACCAAACAAAAACAGCAAGGTTGCGAAAAGCAAAAGCCATGGAATAGCGGTTAAGAATTGCGTTTCTGAAACGGTCAGGAGCAAATAGGCGCCAAGAGCACCACCAATAAGGCTCAAGACAACCGTGAGAGTTAATCGATGCCCCGTATTGGCAATATCGTCACGAAAGCCGTAACTACCACTGATATAACCAGCGCATGCGGCAAAGGTATTAGTCGCGTTGGCAATGACAGGAGGCACACCAACAAACATAAGAGCAGGAAAAGTAATAAAACTCCCCCCTCCGGCGATGCTGTTTAGTATCCCTCCCAGGACGCCCGCACCAAACAATAGAATCCATTCCATGTTATTGACTGTGTTAGAAAACAATCCCTTACTCTAACCCGCCTTGGTCATTGTTCAAATAGTCAGCGATCTCATTTGTAAGGATGTCTATAAAACAGATTGAGCAAGATCTTTCCAATCTTGTAATTCCGCACGGTAATATTCCGTTTGCTCGTCTGTCATAGCGTTGATGACTCTCACCAAGTACTGATTGCCAATTTTCTTGTTGTACTCTATTTTTTCCTCAAGATGAGGCGGGTACAAACTATCGGGGTTAAACATCAGTTTATTAAATTGAGGCTGGAAACTCGCCACGTTAAGTCGATGGTCAAGCAGTGAGTTCATCTCGATACGCATATTGGTTTGATAGTTGATCCAATCATCTGTGGTTACATAGAGCTCATCGACCCAATCATCGACAATATTTAACTGGTCTTGGGTTAAATCATCCATCCAGGTTTCTAGACTATCGACGATACGCTCTTTGTATCGCGCTTTAATTTCGACTTCACTTAGCTTTTGGTACTTTTTCTTATACTTTGTGTGTCGAACTCGTATGCTGTCCATCAATTCATCAACTTGGCTATCCGATAACTCTCTGGCCAATGCGTACATCTCTGGGGCTATTCGAGCAACCAATCGTAGCGAGTGCTGTTGTATCTTATCTTGCTGCGCTTGTAACTGCTCGATTGTGAAGCTTCGTGGTTCAATCGCCATGAGCTCATCAAGGTGATCAATATAATGCGGGATCTCTTCCCGGCGATGCCATTCACTCAAGACTTCAATCTTACGCTCTACCAGATCTTCTTGCGCGTTATCGAGCTCGACATAATCTTCTAAGTATTCGACCAACAACCAATCCATATTGTTGTAGACGAACTTCGAACTACACCCGATAAGCGCACTACATATGATGAGTAATAATCCAACTTTCCTCATTTCCTTGTCCTATGCATCCACTGCCGTCACCGTTATCTTTATCCATGTCTCGATACCATCGACACTGATTAAACTAAGCAATTCAAATACCAAGTCCATCGGACTAAAACTCAATACCCATAATTTCAATCAGTTAGCTTTTTCCAAAGACCAAATCGCTGATATAAATATAGCTCAATTGCCGCTTTACTCTTCATAAGTGGCAACGGTTCTCCTATGACTCCCGTCTGATATTTGAGCTCCGCTGCTAACGCCATTTTGACTCTGTTATCGCCTGGTTATGGACGTAAAGGACACTTTACAAAAAGTGGGATTAATCTTACACAGACTGACAGACGCCTTACGTTTAGGTGCGTAATATCAACTTCGAAGGTCACCCATCAGGAGAAATTATTATGAAAAAAGTTGTTATTTTAGCGTCACTACTTATGAGTGCTTCCGTTTTGGCTTCAACCAATACAGAAACATCCAACACAAGTTTTACTACTGACGCATACGCCACAAAACAACAAGCTTATGATGCGGCTTTTGACCTCATGGACGAGATGAAAGCAATGAATAATGCTGAACTGAAAACAGCACTACCGATCCACGAAAACAACGTTGTTTACCCAAGTGTGAAGATCGAAGAAATGACAGTTCACGTTGAAGAATTTGCCAATAACAAAGGCAACATTCAATACAAAGCGGTGCTAGACGTCGACTACCAATACAAGTATCGAGAAAGCGGTAACAGCTAATCGCATCAAATTCTCTATAAACAAGCCGTTTTATTGTTGATAAAACGGCTTTTTTCTGACTTTGTTTTGATATTGAAACCTAACGAAAAGTTATACTCGGTGCATATTCTGTCTTGTAATTTACTTATAATACATAACCGTCAGTTAACTATTTTGCTATGGAGTTATCATGAATAAAGTATGGTTAGTTTCCCTAACAGCTATCGCCGCGCTAGCTGGCTGCAGTCAAGCAACACAGCCTGAGAAAGATCCCGCGTCAATCAGCCCGATGTGCCGCACCGAAGCACTTGCAGGTGGCTGGAGCGTTTCTGAGTTAACCCCTGAAGCTCAACAAGCAGTAGACACGCTACTGAATCAAATGAATACCGCGTCTAAACTAAAAGAAGTTAATGAAGTAAGAACTCAGGTCGTGAATGGCATCAACTACGCCATTGAATTCACTTTGGAAAATGATGAAGTTTGGCATGCTGTGGTATACCGAAACCTACGTGGTGACTACATGATCGACAGTGTTGCCCAACGCGGTAAACTGTGCCCTTAGTACGCGTACCCATATAAGTTTTGTTATCATTAGGCCAGCAATCACGCTGGCCTAATCACTCCTACCTCTTAATAGAATCATCCCCCTTGGCAAATTTAAAGGTCGCTAACTTTTGTTAGGTCTATATAATGGCGACCAAACTACTAACTAGGTATAAACATGAAAATTTGTGGTGTAGAGCTAAAAGGTAACGACGCAGTTATCTGTCTTCTTGATCATTCTGACAACGTACTGCATTTACCAGATTGCCGCGTAGCAAAAATTTCAATTGGTAACGCAAACAGCACAGAAGAAGTTAAGAAGTTCCAGTTCTCTTTTGCCAAACTAGTTGAAGATTACAAGGTAGAAAAAGTTGTAATCCGTCAGCGCCAAACCAAAGGCAAATTCGCAGGTGGCGCAGTTGGTTTTAAACTAGAAGCAGCAATCCAGCTTATTAATGACTTACAGGTTGAAGTCGTTTCGCCAACTGAGATCAAAGAGAGCCTGAAGAAGAATCCTCTTGCAATTAGCTTTAAAGAAACTGGATTGAAGCAATACCAAGAGCAAGCATTTACAACAGCCTATGCATGCGTAATGATGCGTGGCTAATCAAGTTTCAAAGCCTAAGACTTGTGCTTAGGCTTTTTTATACCCGCACTACCTATTCCCTCTCACCAACTGCAAGCTATTCATAGACATAACTTACACTTCCCTTTGTCTTGCACTAGGTTGCATATAAATAAAAACCATACTAGCCTCTATATGAGCATGGACTCATAACCTTAAACTAATAATAAATGACTAGGGTTGGCTGCATGAAATTATCACTTTCATCATTATTACCGACTCGTTCTTCTAAAATGTCGAAGGAAGAACTCAACAACAGCGTGCTAAATGTGCTGCCTGATGGCGTGATCATTTGCGATGGTGCGGAAGGTAGCCATAGTATTTTTTATAGCAACCCAGCATTTTGTCACTTTTATGATTCCAATAGCACCGAACTCATCGGACAAAAGCTCAGCCAATTCTTTGAACCTTTAATCTCACAAGTACAATTTAATCAATTGGTTGAATCGTTGGATCAAGAGAAATCTGTCGCAGTACCACTCACGATAAAAGGAAACGATGCAACACGCTCGGTACAGCTGCGAATAGAACCCATGTTTAGCAATGATGGTTCGTTAAATTATTTGGTTATCACTCAGTCAGATACAACCGCGATTCAACAAACTAAATATGCCTTGCATGAGAGTAATCAGAAACTTAAAGAACTCGTTTCAAATCAGCACCAAAGAATTAACGAGCACGAGCTACAAATAGGCGTTATTTTTGAGCAAGCTATGGATGCTATGATTCTGCTCAATGAGAGCAATCAAATCTTAGATGCCAATGACGCAGCTCTAGAATTGTTTTGCCATGACCGGACGAGTCTATTGGGCTTAGATATTGGTTCATTGCTGCCCGATATCAAGCCGACACAAATCCAAGTTCAGCTCGATCAAGCGCCGTTATATCAAGAAGTCTCCATACCTCACACCCTATTTTTACACCGCCACAGTGACACGCTGTCACTGTCTGGGGCCATACGCTATATCTCAATCAAACATCGAAAATACGTGGTCATTACGTTACGCGATAAAAGTTCTGAGCACAGTGCAAAGATGGAGCTCAAGAAAAATCAAAGCGAATTGGAAGAGGTTGTACGTAACTTAAACCTAGCCACGCAAGCGGGGGGGATCGGAATTTGGAGTTGGGATTTCGAGTCCAATGAAGTGACGTGGGACGAACGAATGTTTGAGATATATGGTGTCGACCCAAGTTTAGGCGCAAATAACTACGCCATGTGGCAAGAACGAGTCCACCCTGACGACTTGGAACAGTCAGAGCACTCATTAATCACAGCGCGTGAAACCCTAGGTCAATTTAATGCTGAATTTCGAATCCAGCTTCCGAGTGGCGACATTCGATGGGTCAAGGCTGCTGCCGATGTTATCTTCGAGCAAGGTACCACTCACCCTATCGGCATGGGTGGCGTCAACATCGATATCACCAAAGAAAAGAATGCCCAAGCGTCACTAAGAGATGAAAGTGAAGCTGCTTACGCCGCTAGCGAGGCTAAATCGATGTTTCTCGCCAATATGAGTCATGAGATTCGCACTCCTATGAACGGTGTAGTGGGAATGCTTAGCCTACTTAGTGAGACTGAGCTAAAGCCTGACCAACGGACAATGATCAGCACCATAAAAGATTCGGCACTGACGTTACTCCATATCATCAATGACATTCTCGATTTTTCCAAAATTGAAGCGGGACAGATGTCGCTTGAAAGTGTCCCTGTCGATCTACAGTCTCTTTTGGAGCGGACGTTAGATGTCCTACACCTACAGGCGAGCAATAAAGGTATAGAAATGTACCTCACCTATGACCCAAAGCTGCCGAAAATGATCATGAGTGATAGCGTTCGTTTGAGTCAAATCATGCTCAATTTACTTGGTAATGCGGTTAAGTTCACCGACAGTACAGAGGATGAAAAAGGTAAGATTTGGGTATCTGCCTCCCTGGGAACCGATGGCATCGCCCCTTGTATCAACCTGATGGTTGAGGACAATGGAATTGGAATGACCGAAGAACAGTTGAAAAGATTGTTCAAAGCGTTTTCGCAAGCTGATACCAGCACGACGCGACTCTATGGTGGCACAGGACTTGGCCTATCCATTATTCAGTCTTTACTTGAGTTAATGGGAGGTACAATCAGCGTTGAAAGCCAGTTTGGAGTAAGCAGCCGATTTTCGTTAGAACTGCCATTTATTGAAGTGGAATCACCGCCTGAAGACCTGACACCAGACTTCTTGTCAGGAAGCCGAGTATTACTCATCACCAACGACCAAAGTGTCTCGACCTTCTGCGATATAAATCTATCGAGTTATGACTGTAAAGTTCACATCATTTCATCTGTTCGCCGAGCCATCTCTGTGCTGAATCAGGCCAAACAATCAAACATTGACGTCGATTTAATCTTCCTTGGTCCCGATCTCTACAACAGTTACATATATGGCGGTTTGCCACCAGTTGAACGCGAATACCTAGATCAATACCAGTTATTGCTGTTCACAAAAGATGTGGCAGAGCCTAAAGGGGTTATGTCTCCAACAACCTACGTCATGCACTGTAGTCCATTTAAGCCAAGTGAACTTTGCCAAGCGATAGGGGTTCTAAGAGGCGCGATCAGTTCAGAGTTATTACACGCAGATACAGAAGAAATCACACTCGGCAAGCAACAGCAAAAAGACGGCATGATACTGGTCGTCGACGACCAAGCAACCAATCGAGATGTCGTTCAAAGACAGTTGTCCCACCTAGGCTACCAATGCGAAATGGCCATTCATGGCCAAGAAGCGCTGCAGATGTGGCGTACTGGTAAGTTTGATTTGATCCTGACTGACTGTCATATGCCTGTAATGGATGGCTATGAACTAACCAAGCAAGTGAGAAAGATTGAGCAGCAAGATAAGTCGAAAGGCCACATGCCTATCATCGCGATTACCGCCAATGCAATGTTGGAGTCTTCTGAACAATGTATGACTTCTGGCATGGACGATTACCTGACAAAACCTGTTGAACTCGCGACATTAAATCGCTCGATAGAAAAATGGATGAAGTTATCCCCATCCGCAGTTCAGGCAACAACACCCCCTCCCTCACCACAACCTGAAACAGCCTCGCCAATCTGTATGAACAGCCTAGAAAAAATCTTAGGTACGTCAGATCGAGCGATCGTAGCCCCGCTCCTCGAAGGATATTGGGAATCTCTGACTGAAGATATTTCACTGGCGGAAGAAGCATTAATACAGCGCAATGAGGCTAATTTGCAGCAGATTGCACACGCAGCGAAAGGCGCAGCAAGGTCTGCGGGAGCGGAAGATATCGCAACAATATTTGAGTCGATACAAAATACAGCGACAAACAAAGATTGGCCATTTTTGACCAGCGCTCTGAAGCAAAGCAGAAGCGAAATTGAGCGTCTAAAACACTATCTTATTGAACACTCGATCATAGAAAACACGGAAGTTTCATTATGAGCAACTATGAACCCAGCAAATTTACGATTTTGGTTGTTGAAGACCATAAATTCTCACGCAAAGCACTGCTTAACATGCTTGTGCAAGCAGGGTATGAAAATGTGTTAAGTGCCAAAAATGGAGAGCAAGCCATTGAAAAGTTGGACAATAATCAGATTGATTTAATTGTTACCGATATCAACATGCCACTAGTCAACGGTTTAGAGCTGATCAAATATGTACGCGAGGGAAGAACCAACACGCCTTGCGTTACGAGTATTATCGCAGTGACCACTCTTTCTGACACAAACACCATCGCGTCATGCATGTCACTGGAAGTCGATGCCTTTTTAGTCAAGCCAATAACTGTTCAGAATGCACAAGACCAAATAAAAAGTGCGGTTACTGAGCCTAAGAAGCTCTATCAGCAGCACTTGTATCGTAATGTCAGCACCACTGTGTCACTCTCCAATGAATCAGCAAAAGAAACCCCTGACAAGCCTCGCATTCGAGAAGTCTCATCTCATATTGTACATATTGAAAAACTTTCAGAGCTACAAGAGGGAATGACGATTTTGGACGATATCTTTGTGACGACTGGCGGTTGTCTGTTGAAAGCGGGAACGACGCTAAATTCGAAACTATTACGCCGTTTAAACGAGTTGAGCAAAATTATAGAAGTTCACCCATTCTATTCACGTATTGATGAGGCTCAACTCGTCTCTTAACGACTATTAAAGGTGTGTGCTTAAGGCTGTTTGTCGAAAGTTTTCACACCTTCCGGTATCTGATACCAATCCTGTTTCTCGCTGATCCACACATGAGCTGTCGGTTCAAAGACAGAGTGATCATCGGGCGAGCTCGCTTTTAACTTGAGCTTTAACGTTGACTGATCATCAGGGTTATAGTGGTAGACTCGATTGCCGCAATCCGGACAAAACTTCGCGTAATTTTTGTTGCCACTTTCAGCCACTCTAGTCCACTCTTTCAGCTCTCCAGATATTTCAATATCTTCTGTCGCAACAATTGCTGTAACGCTAAACGGGGCAGTGGACAGTTTCTGGCATTCGATACAGTGACATGCCAGTACCATCTTTGGTGGTTGGTGTAACTTATAGCTAACTTGTCCACATTGACACGCGCCTTCGACCAAATAACTCATTGCTTGCTCCTCCTGAACATTTTTCTGTCTATTATTCATCCATCATTACTGAATAGATTTAGAGTTTCAATTGGAAATTGTTCGATAATTAGCCATTAATTCATGTTGCAGCAAAGTGCTCAAATCGAATCCACATTAACCTCTGTGGTGAACTTAACAGTTTTAGTCGATACCGAAGTATGAAACTTACGAATGTTACGGTCTTGGTGAAGGACCTGTTCAATAAAGCGTTCATAGGTCTGAATGTCGGGCACGCAAACCACCAGCATAAAGTCATACCCTCCGGTAATTTGATAACACTGGGTAACTTCAGGTGCCTTTAAGATAGATTGACGGAACACGCTATAGATATCCCCTCTATCTCGCTCCATCTCCACAGAGACAATCAGCGTCAATTTGTTACCCGCCAATTCCGGGTTAATAATCGCAACATCACCAACGATAATTTTGCCTTCTCTAAGTCGTTTCACGCGCTTTAAACACGCCGGTGGTGACAAGCCAACTTCTTCCGCTAAGTCTACATTTGCTAAACGATTATTACGCTGCAAGATTGCGAGTATCTTTCTGTCAATACGATCAATTTCCATATATTTCTTTAATATCCATTTTGGAGAAATTTTGTTAATCAGTTTGATTATATAAAAAATATCAGTGCAGCATCTAGAGCAATAATGTCACTCATATTTCCCCTTAACCCAGTAAGCTATCTGTCATTAGTAATCTCAAGGAAATAAAGAGATGGATAAGGTAAAACGCTTTTTCAGCCAGCTGTTCGCAGAAATCATTGATGTCACTTGGACCCTGTATAAGGTAATGGTCCCGATCATCATTGTGATTAAGGTGGTAGAAGAATTTGGCGGCATCGACATCCTGAGTCAATGGCTCAGCCCCCTTATGGGTATCGTCGGGCTCCCAGATGAAATGGGACTGGTCTGGGCAACAACGCTTTTGACTAATATCTATGCTGGACTTTTAGTGTTTATGAACAGTGGCGTCGAATTGACTGTCGCTCAGGCTTCTGTATTGGGCTCGCTAATGCTGATCGCCCACTCACTCCCTATTGAAGCTGCCATTGCCAAGCGAGCGGGTGTCAGTATGACAGTTACGCTACTTCTGCGTTTAGGTGGTGGCCTGCTGTTCGCGTGGATTCTTCATCAAACTTACCAACTTGGCGGAATGCTTGATCATCAGGCGCAAATAATCTGGAGCCCAGAAGTAGTTGAGCAACAAAGTTACTTTGAATGGGCTTGGACTCAAGTAGAGAATCTTATCGCGATATTCGTCGTGATCTCTGTGTTGTTATTTTCTCTCAAGCTGCTCAAAGTACTTGGTATTGAAAGGCTGATGGCCATCGCGCTCCGTCCGATCCTCAAGATTCTAGGAATTAGCCGAGAAGCGACCAATATGACGATTGTCGGTATTACGTTAGGGTTATCTTTTGGCGGCGGGCTTTTGATTAACGAAGCAAAGCGTGGCCATATTCCGGCTAGAGATGTGTTTACTGCCATCATGCTGCTTAACTTGGTCCACAGCATGATAGAAGACACCATTCTAATTATGCTTATTGGCGCAGACTTCACCTCGATTTTTTGGGGTCGTCTCATCTTTGGTCTGCTGATCGTTGCCACGCTATCAAGATTACTAAGAGGAATGACGGAAGAGACCTGCCACAAATACCTCTATCGACCCGTCAAATCATAACAGCCATACATAATAGCAATAAAAAAGCCCTGCAACTGCAGGGCTTTTTAGTTTGTTAAGGATTATTTCTCTTCAAATCGTTTCGCAAGATGGTGGAACTCTTCAACTTGCACTTTTAGGTCATTTGAATGTTCTTTTACTGAGTGCGTGGCCGCTAGGTTTTGTTCCGCTGTCGAAGCGATAGATTGAATATGTGCGCTGACATCATTGGTTAACTCACGTTGTTGATTGGCTGAGCTTTCCACTGAGTTTATTAACTCATTCATCTGCTGCATTAGGCTCTCTACTTCAGACAAACGAGCAGAACTCTCTTGAGCAGATTCGCCACATTTATCCGTTTGCTCACGATTATCGAGGATATCGCGCTGCCAGCCCTCTATCGTGGTTAACATAGCCTCGATGCTGTCTTTTATTTGAATAGTCGCTTTGGATGTTCTTCCTGATAAAGCGCGAACCTCGTCAGCTACCACAGCAAAACCTCGGCCTTGCTCCCCTGCTCTAGCGGCCTCAATCGCCGCATTCAGTGCAAGTAAATTGGTTTGCTCAGCAATGCCACCGATTTCTTCCATCATCTGGCTGACATTTTGCGCTTGCTCACTCAATTGATACGTCGTTTGAGTCGCCTTTTCTGCTTGAGTCGCCAAGCTACTGAGGTTGTGATGTGTCTTATCGAGACTCTGTTTTGCACTAACACAGGTGGTTATGGTTAAGTCGACGATTTGATTGGCATCATGAGCACTCGAAGAGACTTCATTCGCGGTGATTTCAACTTGCTCTGTCGCCTCTCGCACCTGAAAAATGTCTTTAGTCTGTTGGTCCAACGCTTCACTGACTTGGTAGGACGTCGCACTCAAGTTATCCGCTAAATCGTGTATCGGTTCAGCGGAATCCGTCATTCGACCCAGAACCGTTCTGATTCGGGCAGACGACAACTGTAGATGGAAATCGGCGATCGAGAACGGGTCACTGCCCGAGAAAATTAATCGACTCACACTGTCATATTTAGTTTGCAGCTTCTTGAACTTAGCGGGTGTTACAACCAACTCCTGACGGAAGAGTAGCGCCAACGCCAACAAAGGTAATGCACTTAAACCAATTGCGGCCATACCTTCTAAACCGAGCATAACGGTGACTATTGGTGCAGCAAGTGCACCTAGTAAACAGGCATAACGAACAAAATCAGGTACGTTAATTGACCAACTCGCCCCTGACGTCTCCGCTTTAAGAAGCCCTTTATACGCTTTGCTCGCAGTATCAACCAACTCACGCTTCGGCTTCACTCGCACTGACTGGTAACCGACCATCTTGTTATGTTCAAAAATCGGCGTTACATACGCATCAACCCAGTAATGACCACCAGACTTAGTGCGATTCTTAACGATTCCACGCCATGCTTTACCCTGATTTAGATTACTCCACATATCCGCAAAAGCGGCCTTAGGCATATCTGGGTGGCGAACAATATTGTGGTTCTGTCCAAGTAATTCGTTTTCTGAATACTCAGCGATTTTACAGAAGGCAGGATTGCAATAAGTTATCACCCCTTTTAAGTCGGTGGTCGACACCAGTTGTTCATTGTCATTTAAAAGCGTTTCACGATCGGAAGAAGTTGGGCTGACGGTCATTGTCTTATCTTTTTTATGGTAATTTGTAGCACGGAAATATATACAATAAATCAATTTATGACAAAGTATTAATAGATGTTCGGGCTAATACTTTCGTATGAGAATTTGTATTCATATAAATTGTATACTGGACGCTAAAAACGCAGAGTGACCAAACGCAAACTCTTAGACATTTTGTTAAATTTGTAGACAGCAAAACGCTAAAGTTTAACAACCATCACTTACCACGCCTTTATTGAGAGAGGTAGCCCCGAGCCTTTATCGCTTTACTCTTGCCTATTTCCCCTTACAATTGACGCAAGTTTGAATTTCAAGGTTAAATCCCATGTCTATCCAATGGTTCCCGGGGCATATGCACAAAGCCCAAAAAGAGATTGCTGAAGCGATCCCTCAAATTGATGTCATTATTGAGGTGCTTGACGCTCGTATCCCTTTTAGTAGCGAAAACCCAATGATTGCTGAGTTAAAGGGCGATAAACCGGTTGTTAAGGTTCTTAATAAACGTGACCTCGCGGATCCTGAACTCACTCAACTATGGATTGACCATTTTGAGAAAGAACACAACGTTAAAGCCATTGCGATCACGACATCCCAGCAACAAGAAGTAAATCGAATCATGGAGCTCGTTCGTAAGCTGGCGCCTCACCGTGAAGAGATCGGCAAAAATATTCGCACCATGATTATGGGTATTCCTAACGTTGGAAAATCAACCATCATCAATGCTCTGGCAGGCCGCACAATTGCAGTAACAGGTAACCAACCAGCCGTTACCCGTCGCCAACAGCGCATTAACTTACAGAACGGTATTGTACTTAGTGATACGCCAGGGATTTTGTGGCCGAAAGTGGAAAACCCGCACAGTGGTTTCCGCCTTGCTGCGACTGGTGCGGTAAAAGATACCGCAATGGAATACGATGAAGTGGCTTTCTACACGGTAGAGTACTTAGCGAAAGCTTACCCTGAGCGCTTAAAAGAGCGTTACATGCTTGATGAAATGCCAGAGTCTGACATTGAAATTATGGAAGAGATTGGACGTAACCGCGGTGCACTCAGTGCAGGTGGTCGTATCAATTTACATAAGACGTCGGAAATTCTCCTGCATGAGCTTCGCAACGGCACACTTGGTCAAGTCACTCTAGAGCTTCCTGAAATGATCACGCAAGAGTTGATCGAAGTAGAGATTGAAGCAACACGTAAAGCTGAAGAAAAAGCGAAGAAGAAAGAAGAACGTCGTAAACGCTACCTTAAAAACAAGCGCTAATCGTCAGACTCAAACACCATATAGGCAGTCATTAGACTGCCTTTTTTGTCTCCATTCCCCAGCATCTTTTGTTATAGTATAACAAAGACAAAAATGAGACATGTTCAATGGGTATCCCAACTAATATCATCACCGGCTTCCTTGGCACTGGTAAAACAACGGCAATTCTCAACCTATTAAAAACAAAACCAGCCGACGAAAACTGGGCTGTCTTGGTGAATGAATTCGGCGAAATCGGTATTGATGGCGCAATGATGACGGAGCAAGGTGCGTTAATTAAAGAAGTCCCTGGTGGCTGCATGTGCTGCGCCGCAGGTGTGCCAATGTCAGTCGCAGTTACCGCCCTATTGAGAACCAACCCTGATCGCTTGATTGTCGAGCCAACCGGGCTTGGCCACGCGCATAAAGTACTCGCTACGCTCACCTCTAGTCAGTTTGTTGACTACATTGATTTAAAAGCCACGATTGGTTTGGTCGACCCAAGAAATCTCAGTATTGAAAAATACACCAGCAACCAGAACTTCAATGACCAGTTGGCCATTTCAGACATCATCATCGGTAATAAGGTTGATCAATGCCATGTTAGTGATATCGATGCCTTTAATGATTGGGTAACCAATCAAACTCCGCCGAAAATTTTCAGTCAATTGGTCCAGCAAGGTAATTTTCCAAGCGAACTTCTTGGTATTCCCCGCCGTGACTCATCACCTTCATCCGAGGTAGCAGCACATCATCATGAGCACGCAGAGCAAGAGCCTCAATTCGCGTTAGAGCCAAATCAAACTCACGTTCGTAAAGAGAACAGTGGTCAGGGCTATTTTAGCTGCGGCTGGATCTTCGGCGCTGAAGTTGTATTCCAGTTTGACGAGTTGTTCTCGGTATTATCGGATATTACCGCGGAACGGGTTAAAGGCGTGTTAAATACGACCAATGGCTGTTTTGCCTTTAACGTCAGTCACGGTGTTGTCTCTGTGAATGAAATGTCACTGCAAGGGTTTGAAAGTCGACTTGAGGTGATTGATAACCAGTTATTACCGTGGGATCAATTAGAAAATGTATTGGTAAATATTTCCACCCTAAGCGAAAAGTAATATTAAGTGCTTGAGCTATTTAGTAGATTCTAAACGACAAGAGGCGCACCTTAAGTGCGCCCTATCCCTCGTTACTCAATCGTGAGTCTGCGAATCAGGAGGTCATTATGTTGCGACCTGATATTAAACGAGGCGTTTGTATATTTTGTTTGAATCCATCCAAATTGTAGGTAAGGCGATATTTCCTCCATGCGGGTCGGTTCAAATTGCCTTACCCTTTAACTATGGTTCAAAACTGCAATTATGCAAGGGCGAGCAAGGGATCATTGTCGCGTAATTGTGACATTAGTCCCGGGAATTTCTTAACGTTTTAGAGGCACTCAAGAGTGTCTCTAGCTTCCTGCATCACAGGAAGCTATTGCGCTTCAGCATTAGGGTGAGAGACTCACTTCTTTGTTTCCTGACGAATAATGCTTTCAAGTTTATCCAGACCTTCTTCCAGCACCTCTGGCTCGATAGTCAAAGGAGGAAGCAAACGGATAACATTCGCTTTGACGCCACATGAAAGCAGAATCAAACCGTTCTCCTGCGCTTTGCTGATAACCGCTTTGGTCATATCCTGCAAAGGCAGACCTGATTGTGGGTCAGTAAATTCGATGGCCATCATTGCACCATAAGTACGAATTTCACCAATCGCCGCAACAGATTGCTGTAGCCTGGTCATGCGAGCATTCACCACTTCACCAATGCCCTGAGCCTTGGCACATAAGTCTTGCTCTTCAATGATTTTCAGCACTTCAAGACCCGCCACACAGCCTAGCGGTGAACCCGCGTATGTCCCGCCCAGACCGCCTGGTAGCGCTGAATCCATTACGTCACTCTTACCCACTACCGCAGAGATTGGGTAACCACCAGCAATCCCTTTTGCCATCGTCATCATATCAGGTTCAATATCGAGATATTCAGTCGCAAACATCTTACCGGTACGAGCGAAACCGGTCTGGATTTCATCGGCAATCAGTATGATGCCATGCTTATCACACACCTGTCGCAGCCCCTGAGCGAACTCTTTAGGTGCCTGATAGAAACCGCCCTCACCCTGTACTGGCTCGAAAATGATCGCCGCAACGCGTGATGGCTCAATGTCACAGGCAAACAGATCTTCCAGTGCCTGAAGGCTTTGCTCAACACTAATACCGTGGAACGCATTCGGGTACGGGGCGTGGAAAATTTCATTAGGGAATGGACCAAAGCCCGCTTTGTATGGCGCGACTTTGCCCGTCAGACCCATGGTCATGTTGGTACGGCCATGGAAGCCACCTTTAAACGCAATCACGCCGCTGCGGCCTGTATGGGCACGCGCCACTTTCACTGCGTTTTCAACCGCTTCCGCACCTGTAGTCAGGAAGATCGCTTTCTTAGCTGAGTCGCCTGGCGCAAGCTCAGTCAGTTTTTCAGCCAGCTCAACAAACGAGGCGTAAGGTGTCACCATCGCACAAGTGTGGGAGAAGTTATCGATTTGAGCTTTCACCGCTTCACTGATGCGTTTGTTCGCATGGCCAGTGTTAGTTACCGCAATACCTGCAGCAAAATCGATATACTTGTTACCTTCAATGTCCCACACGTGTGCATTGTCTGCTTTCTCAACATAGAGGGGATACATTGCGCCCATTCCCTGAGCAATAACCTGACTTCTTCTTTGATGTAGTTGTTGGTTTGTCATGATTCTTTCCTTAAATTAATTGCCGCCAAAGCAGAGGTATTTCACGTCCATGTATTCATCGATACCTTGTTTCGCACCTTCACGTCCGATACCTGACTGTTTCACCCCGCCAAAAGGGGCAACCTCAGTCGAGATCAGGCCTTCATTGATGCCAACCATGCCGTATTGCAGCGCTTCAGCAATCTTAAATACGCGGTGTACATCCTGGCTGTAGAAATAAGAAGCCAGACCGTAGATAGTGTCATTGGCCATCTCAATCAGCTGCTCATCGTCATCAAACGCAATCACTGGCGCCACTGGGCCAAAGATTTCCTGAGAAACAATATTCATGTCGTGAGTGACATTCTTAAGCACCACTGGCTGGATAAATAGACCATCAAGCTGCTTTTGCTCGGTAACAGGCTGAGCACCTTGCTCAATCGCACCGTCAATCAGACTCTGAATGCCCTGTTTTGCGGATTCGCTGATCACAGGCCCAGTGGTGACGCCCTGTTCAAGACCATTACCGACTTTGAGGTTTTGAACAGCGGCGTCAAACTTAGCAACAAACTCGTCATAGACCTTGCTATGCACATAGAAACGGTTGGCACAGACACATGTCTGACCCGCGTTACGGAACTTCGACACCATAGCGCCAGCGACTGCCGCATCAATGTCAGCGTCATCAAAGACGATGAATGGCGCGTTACCGCCCAGTTCCATTGAGGTACGTTTGATATCGTGAGCACTTTGCTGCATCAAAATGCTGCCAACCTTAGTTGAACCCGTGAACGACAGCTTACGAATAAGTGGGTGCGATGTGAAAATGCCGCCAACCTGACGTGCATCTTTACCCAGAACGACCTGCAGTACATCACGGGGAATACCTGCCTGATAGGCCAGTTCTGCAACAGCAAATGCCGACAACGGTGTTGACTCTGAAGGCTTAACCACGAAGCTACAGCCTGCCGCCAGTGCAGGGCCTGCTTTACGAGTGATCATCGCAATCGGGAAGTTCCACGGCGTAATGGCACACGCGACACCGACTGGCTGCTTGATTGTCATCAGACGTTTGTCACCACTTGGCGCAGGAATGGTTTCACCATAAGTACGCTTGGCTTCTTCAGCAAACCACTCAATAAAACTCGCACCGTATACAACTTCACCTTCTGCTTCCGCTAACGGTTTACCCTGCTCCAGAGTCATAAGGCGGCCGAGGTCTTGTTTGTTCTCGATGACCAGTTGGTACCAACGCTGTAATAGCGCACCACGCGCTTTGGCCGGCATCGCAGCCCACTCTTTCTGCGCGACACTTGAACGTTCGATACCATCGAGAATCGCCTGCTCAGACGATACTGGAGCAAAACCCAGCACTTCTCCCGTTGCAGGGTTAGTCACTGCAATGCCTTGATCTTCACTTGGCACCATAAACGAAAGAAGGCTTTGATTTGTAATTTGTTGCATGGTGATTCCTTTTGAAAGCTTTACTTTGCCAGTGATTCGTTTCGAATCTGGCTTATGATTTATTTATGCTGGGATCTGTTGGGTAATACAGTGGATATTTCCACCACCTAACAGCACTTCTCTTGTCGGTATCCCGATAATTTGATGCTCTGGCATCGCACTCTGTAGCACAGAGATTGCCTCGGCATCGGTTCTATCATCAAGTAGTGGCAAAAATACATAGCCATTTACGATAAGAAAGTTTGCATAAGACGCACTTAAGCGCTCTCCAGCTGCTCTGCTCATCCCTGAGCTCACTTCAATACCCTGCGCTTCACTCTCACTGTAGTGCAATGGTCCCGGCAGAGGTAAACGAACAATTTCAATCTCACGCCCTTTGGCATCAGTCTGTGAATTGAGCACCTTTTCCACTTCACGGGATAGCTGATACTGAGGATCACTCGGATCATCAGTCCAGCTCAGGACAACTTTACCCGGAGCGATGACATGCATCAGGTTATCAACATGCCCATCAGTCTCATCGTTGAACAACCCTTTAGGAAGCCAAATCACTTTTTCAATACTGAGATACTGTTTGAGCTGCTCTTCAATCTGCTGCTTAGTCAGCAAAGGATTACGACCAGGACTCAGTAAGCACTCTTCTGTGGTATAGAGGGTGCCTTCACCATCGGTGTGAATCGAACCACCTTCTAAAACAAACGGGGCGCTGTAGTGGTCGATACCTATGATGTCACACACTGAACTGGCGACCAGATCGTCTTGCTGCCAGTTGTCGTACAGGCCGTTGTATTCGCCACCCCAGGCGTTGAACTGCCAGCTAATACCGCGGCGCTCACCACTCTCGTTGACCAATACCGTTGGGCCTATATCGCGCATCCAGGCGTCATTATATGGAATTTCTACCAGACGCACTTCTGGCTGAAGCAGGTCACGGGCGTGATCAAATTGTTTGCTGCTCACCGCAACACATACCTTGGTCACTTCAGAAATCGCATTAGCAATTCGAGCAAAGGTTAGCTGTGCCGGCAGTGCATCGTCACGCCAGTTATCACGTCTTTCGGGCCACGCTAACCACACTTGGCTAACCGGCTGAAACTCAGCCGGAAAGTAGAAGCCATCTTGTGCAGGTGTTGTAAATAACTGCATTCCAATGCCTCCTATACTGCAAGCTTGCCTACACTAGCGTATAGATCAGGTCTGCGGTCACGGAACAATCCCCATGAATGACGAGCTTTCGCGGTCTGCTCTAAATCGATCTCTGCATAGATGATTGCCTCACCTTCACGTGGCGCTTCCGCAAGCTTGCCACCAGTGTGATCAGTGATGAAAGATGAGCCGTAGAAAGTCGTCTCGATACCATCATCCACTTCAGTTCCTACTCGGTTAGAAGCGATGACAGGTACAAGGTTTGCAGCCGAGTGACCTTGCATTGTACGTTGCCAATGATCTCGTGAATCCAGAGTTGGATCCTGAGGTTCAGAGCCAATCGCCGTTGGATAAAAAATAGCTTCCGCGCCATGAAGAGCCAAACTGCGCGCAAGCTCGGGAAACCATTGATCCCAACAAATACCTGCACCAAATTTACCAAACTTGGTCTGCCAGACTTTGAATCCTGTATCACCAGGGCTGAAGTAGTACTTCTCGCTATACCCCGGGCCATCCGGGATGTGTGATTTACGGTAATTTTCTAATACCGTTCCATCCGCATCAATCATCACCAGCGAGTTGAAGAAGGTGTTGCCTGCTTTTTCAAAGTAGCTGACAGGGATAACCACACCTAGCTCTTTCGCCAGCTCGCTCATCTCTTTGATAAGGCGACAGTTAGCCGTCTCTTCTGCTAACTCAAAGTACTTTGCTTCTTGTTTTTTACAGAAGTAAGGCGCAGCAAAAAGCTCTTGAGGCAAAATGACATTTGCACCGTGCGCCGCAGCTTCACGAATCGCGGCTTTTGCTTTATTGAGATTATCTTCCAGATCCCAGCTCTTCGTTAACTGTAGAGCGGCAAACTTCACGACTTTACTCATTGGATGTTCCTTATCTTTTGTTGTTAAATCGCCAATTTATCTCTCAGGTTGTAATAGGCCGCACCCATCGCCGTAAACGGGATCTGGAAGTGACGACCACCTGGGAAGGAGTAGTGTTTAAGGGCAGCAAAAGCATCAAAACGTTCTGCATGTCCTGTTAATGCTTCTGCCAGTAACTTACCCGCCAAATGGGTACAGGTAACACCATGACCGCTGTAACCTTGCAGGTAGTAGATATTGTCAGCAAAAGAGCCGAACTGAGGCATACGCGAATAGGTCAGCAAGAAGTTGCCTGTCCATGTGTAGTCAATTTTGATTCCCTTCAGTTGAGGGAAGACCGTTTCCATCTTAGGACGGATAATCGCTTCGATATTCTCAGGGTCACGTGCGCCGTAAACCACACCACCACCAAACAGTAGGCGTTTGTCCGCACTGAGACGGAAGTAATCCAACAGGTAGTTACAGTCTTCAACACAGTAATCACTTGGCAGGATATGTTTTAGCTGCTCGTCAGACAGAGGCTGAGTTGCCACGACCTGAGTGCCACAAGGGATCGCTTTGTTACTGATGTTTGGTGCCAGGCCACCTAAGTAAGCGTTACCAGCCAGTACCAGATATTTACTCTTAACACTGCCATGCGCTGTTTTCGCAATTGGGTTAGCGCCTTTTTCAATCGCCGTTACTGCTGATTGTTCAAAGATTTGACCACCAAGAGCGGTAAATGCTGCCGCTTCACCCAAAGCCAGTTTCAGTGGATGAATGTGTCCACCACGCATATCCAGTAGGCCGCCAGAGTAGACTTTGGTACCGACCGCTTGCTCGACTTCAGACGCGTCAAGCAGCGTCAGTTGGTCATTACCGTAGCGTTCCCAGTTTTTCTTATGCTCTTCCAGCCCTTTCAACTGCTTATTGTTCAACGAAGTAAACAGACCACCTTGTTTGAAGTCGCAGTCGATATCGTATTTATCTATCAGGCCGCGAATGATATCGCCACCTTCAAAAATCATCTCACACAACGCTTTCGCTTGGGTCTGGTCGTAACGACTTTCAAGTACGTCAACATCTCGGCTGTAGCTATTGACGATTTGTCCGCCGTTACGACCAGTGGCTCCAAAACCCACTTTCGCGCTCTCAAGCACCACGACTTTGAAACCTTTCTCGGCCAGGTGAAGTGCAGAAGAGAGACCGGAGAATCCCGCACCAACGACACAGACATCACACTCGATATGGTCTTGTAGTTGTGGGTATTCCGGCATGTTTGGCACAGAATGAGCGTAGAACGAATCCGTATGCTTGTTCATAGAGATATTCCTTTATTAATCTTCAGCAGGCTTAAGGGTGGAGACGAATCCAGGTCGTCTTGGTTTCAGTGAACTTCTCGATGGCATGCAGCGATTTATCTCGTCCGTTACCACTCATTTTGAATCCACCAAACGGGACAGTCATGTCACCTTCGTTGTAGTTATTAACCCAGACCGAGCCAGCTTGTAGCTGTTTCGCCACTCGGTGAACACGGTTGATGTTGCTGCTCCATAGCGCAGCACCAAGACCATATTGAGAGTCATTGGCAATCTCGATAGCCTGTGCTTCATCTTTAAATGGAATCACACACAGCACCGGGCCAAAAATCTCTTCCTGAGCCACTTTCATTTTGTTATCGACGTTGTCTAGAATCGTTGGTTCGACGAATGCACCCTGACCTTGCACATCACCACCGCAGCGCAGTGTTGCGCCTTCAGCCTGACCAAGAAGAATGTATTCGAGCACTTTGGCTTTATGCTCCTGATCGATCAGAGCACCCATAGATGAAGAAGTATCAAGAGAGTCTTTTGGCATAAAGGCCTGCGCCGCTGAAATCACCTTATCGACAAAGCGATCTTTGATGCTTTCATGAACCAGTAAACGCGTCGCGGCAACACACACTTCGCCCTGATTGTAGAAGCACCCTGCTGCTGTCTCAGCTGCAGCGCGATCAAGGTCATCACAATCTTCAAATACGATGTTCGCGTTCTTACCACCCGCTTCAGCGAATACGCGCTTGAGGTTGGTTTCACCAGAGCGAATCATCAGTTGACCGGCAATACGCGTCGAGCCAGTAAAGGCGATACAGTCAACATCATGGTGTTTGGCAAGAGCGTCGCCCGCTTCATGACCAAAACCTGTTACGACCTGGAAAACGCCTTTTGCCAGACCTGCCTGCTCAGCAAGCTGACCTAAGTAGATCGCAGTCAGAGATGATTTTTCAGAAGGTTTAAGAATAACGCTGTTACCTGCAGCCAATGCAGGGCCTAGCTTCCAGCAGGCAAGCCACAGAGGGAAGTTCCAAGGAACGACTGCGGCAACAACACCAATCGCCTGATGAGAAATAAAGGCGTGGACGTCTTTCTCTGTTGGCGCGACTTCGCCATAAACTTTGTCAATCGCTTCAGCGTACCAACGAAGGGAGTTGGCAGCACCAGGTACGTCGGTTGAAACACTGTGGCTAATAGGTTTACCAGTATCGAGAGTTTCAAGCAGTGCCAGTGTTTCGCGATGTTGATCGATAAGGTCTGCAAACTTGTACAGCACCGCTTTACGATGAGAAGGCGCGCTGCTGCTCCACTCACCGCGTTGGAAAGCTTGTCGAGCGTATTTAACCGCAAGATCCACATCTTCACTCTGGCAACGGGCGATATCCGTTAGCTTTTCGTCCGTTGCTGGATTGATAACCGCTAAGGTTTGACCGCTCTGCGCATCGCAATACTCACCATTGATGTAAGATCGATGCTCAATGACAAGACTGTTCTTCAGTTCAATCCATTGTTCTTGGGTTTTCATACGCCCTCCTTGTATATCACAACAAGGCAAGGCCCACTTAGAATGTGGTCGGCGTATGCGCGCTTATCATTCGACAAGCCCTGTCTGTGTGATTAGTAAACTTATGTGGCTCTGTCGTATCAATAATGTACGACTCACCTTGTTTGATAAGATAAGACTGGCCTTTGTATTCAAGAGTGATTTCACCCTCTAACACCGTGCCTATCTCCTCACCTTCGTGTCTTATTTCTCCCGCGCCAGTGGTACCGTGCGGTGCATATTCTTCAATCAGGAATCCAATCACCTGATCTTTATTGCCGTTAGACACCAATTTCATCGAAACCGACTCGCTGCCCATTTCAACCAGCTCGTCCTGGGTCATAACAACTTTCACTTCATCACTTTGCGGCTTTTCAAAGGTAAAGAACTCTGAAAGCGATAAAGAGAAAACGTTAACTATCTTTTGTAACGAACTGACCGACGGGCTGACTTTGCCATTCTCAATTGAAGAAATAGCACTGTGTGTAATCCCAGCTCGCTCGGCGAGTTCGCGTTGTGACAATCCGTGTTGTTTTCGTAACTGAACAATATTTTTACCAATCTCTTGATTGTTCATTCATGCAGCTCCTGATTTATACAGAGGCAGCCATCATAAATTCTTTGAACAAAATTTGAGAGAAATGATTGGTTTTTGCTTGCCATTCTGGGTGCCACTGCACGCCAACAAAAAATTTCTGACCAGGAAGACTAAAGGCTTCCACTAGTCCATCCGGTGCTTTGGCCTCAATGTTCAGCTGTGGAGCAAGCTGGTCGACCCCTTGGTTGTGCAGTGTATTCACTTCGAACAGACTGGTGTTTTGCCACTGATTTTCAGTCAGCCACTGCTCAAACAAGCTCTCTTTTTGTACCAACACTGCATGTGCTGGTGCATACTTTTGTTCGAAATCTTCAACAGGGCTTTCTCTATGGTCATTAAATCCTGACTCATGTACTGCTGGGTTTAGCGAACCACCCAGAGCCACATTCATCTCTTGAAAACCACGGCAGATGCCCAGGCAAGGAATATCACCGTCGACCGCATGACGGATTAACGACAAAGAGAGCTCATCACGCTTTTCATCTTTCTTCGCTTCTTCATGAGTCGCGTTGTAGCGATGAGGTGCCACGTTTGAATGACTGCCAGGAAACAAGAAACCATCACACATATCGAGAATGGTCTGTATATCCTCTGCTGGCATCTCTGGAGCCAGTATCAAAGGCAGACCACCGAAATCTTTTACAGCGTGTAAATAGAAGTCATTCACTGCCTGGACCTGGTAACCACCTAACTCCTTCGCGCAGCTGACTATACCGATAATAGGTTTGCTTGTTTTAGCCATGGTGCTTCCGTGTTCAATTTATTTAACATTCACACTACAAACCATGTACAAAATTATCAACAGAAATGTTCGATATTCTGACCAAATCGTGACCAATTCCACCTTTTTGTTCAAAAAAAAGCCATTTTTTGCTCAATATATTGAGCAAAACTGCAGCAACTGTTACAAAATAGTTAACAAGACAAGCCCGCGACGAAGTTGTTATTTTTACAAAAATAAAATTAAGTCGTTGTATATAAAGAAAATAATTGTAAAGAGTTAGACCTTAGTCTAATAAATGCAACCTAGTTGTTAACTCAATTATTTTTAGCTCGCCGCTCGTCAGGCTATTTGGAGAACTAAAAATGGAATCGTATCTACAGGAAGTTAAAAATTTTAGACAGCAATGGCCCGAGATAGAGTTCGTTGACCTCATTTTCACCGACATTAATGCCACACCTCGCGGCAAACGTATCCCAGTCAGTGGGTTAGACAAACTGCAGAAAGGGGTCGCCCTACCACTTTCAACTATCTCTCTCGACACTAAGGGCAATGTTGTCGAGTCTGCGGGACTCGGGGAAGACCTGGGCGAGCCCGACAATATGTGCTTTCCAATCGCCGATACCCTAATGCCAACAGCGAACCCTCATATTGGACAACTACTGTTAAGCATGATGGATGAAACTGGTGTCAATCCGAACTCTCTTTTTATTCGCAATATCCTTTCTGGCATGGTCGAAAAACTGCACGCGAACAACACTTTCCCATGCGTAGCATTAGAACTTGAGTTTTACTTAATCGATAAGAAACGTGGCAAACAGGGTGAGTTGCAAACCGCGATTAACCCAAGCAAACAAACCCGAGAAAAGGACACTGAGGTTTACGATCTCGATGGTTTGGACGACTACGCTGACTTCCTGACCGACCTCAACCGCATCGCCCAAGAGCAAGGGTTAAACACTTCTGGAGCTTTGTCTGAGTCCGCTCCAGGCCAGTTCGAAATTAACTTCAACCATTCACAAGATGTGCTGCGAGTTTGTGACGAAATCATCATCGCCAAACGAGTGATCCGTCAGGTCGCCAATCAACATGGTTTCGATGCCACCTTTATGGCGAAACCATTCGCTGAGCAAGCTGGTAACGGCATGCACATTCACATCAGCCTTGTGGATCAGGATGGCAATAACCTATTTAGTCAGGCAGACGGTCAAGAGAGCCCACTGTTTTATCAAACCATCGCAGCCATGCTGGCACAGACATCTGATTCTATGGCTTTGATCTGCCCTAACGTCAACTCTTACCGTCGTTTCGTACCTGGTGCTTATGTCCCTACCAAAGCGGACTGGGGCGAAAACCACCGCGGCGTAGCGCTGCGCGTTCCGATCAGCGACAGCAAAAACCGTCGTGTTGAACACCGTATCGCAGGCGCTGACGTTAACCCATACATTCTTGCCGCTGTGGTGCTATCAGCAGTACTGGCCAGCGAAACTTATAACAAAGAGCAATGTCCTGCTTCTCTTAGTGATGACGCGGTTGACTTACCCGTGCGTATGTCTGAAGCTCTGGATCAGTTGGAACACAGCGAACTGGCTCAGTACATCTCAAGGGAATTTATCGATTTATTTTTAGCCTGCAAACGGAGTGAACTCGCAGAGTTTGAGCGAGCGATTACTCCTCTAGAAATCGATTGGATGTTGCACTCAGCTTAAACAAAGGACTGACACGCTATGACAACTCAAGCAAAGGTGCTGGACGCGCCGATAAAATTTAATACCCAACATATTGTGGTGACCTTATTAGTGATCGCGACTTTCGTCTTTTTCACTGCTATTGGTCTTAACCATGAACAAGGACAATCTTATGGCTGGATGAGCCTGCTACCAACCGCCTTGGTACTGTTTTTTGCCCTGACCACTCACCGCACGGTTGAAGCACTTTTTAGTGGTGCTATCGCAGGCGTGCTACTGCTGAATCCTGCCGAAGCAGTCGAGCAAATTGTTGATATCTCGATGACGGTAATGATGGATGAAACTATCGCCTGGATCATTCTGGTCTGTGGTTTGATGGGTGGCCTGATTGCTATTCTTGAGAAAGGCGGCAGTATCCTCAGCTTTTCAGATATGTTGGTGACTAAAGTGAAAAGCCGTCGCCAATCTATGCTGATGACATTTTTGCTGGGTATCGTGATCTTTATTGATGACTACCTGAACGCGATTGCAATCTCTTCATCAATGAAGAAAGTCACTGACGGATACCAGATCTCGCGTGAGAAGCTCTCTTACCTAGTTGACTCCACAGCGGCACCTATCTGTATTCTGGTACCAATTTCAACCTGGGCTATTTTCTTTAGTTCTCTGCTAGAAGCAAACAACGTTGCAGAAGCAGGCGAAGGTATCAAAGCGTACATTGAAGCAATTCCATACATGGCGTACGGCTGGGTAACGCTCGCAATCGTTCTGTTGGTAGCGATGGAGAAGATCCCAGATCTTGGCGCGATGAAGAAAGCTGAGCAGCGTGCGAAGAACGGTCAGGTCCGCCCTGACGGTGCAGCAGACATTGATTTCGGTTCTGATATCGCTGCGCACACAAGTCCAACTATGGGTCTGATTAACTTCCTGCTACCTATGATTGTTCTGGTCGCGGCAAGTTGGTACTTCGGTATCGATCTACTGGCTGGCGTATTCGTCGCGATTATCTTTACTATCTGTTTCTACGGCGTGCAAAAGCTTATCTCTATGAATGATATGTTTGAAGCGGTATACGATGGTATCAAGGTGATGTTACTGCCACTGGCAACAGTAATCGGCGGCTTTATGCTCAAGAACGTTAACGACTCGCTAGGCGTGACTCAGTATGTTATCGAGACCGTTAGCCCTTACCTGTCAGCGTCTTACTTCCCTGCGATCATCTTTATGATCACTGGTGGCCTGGTGTTTGCGACGGCATCATCATGGGGTACCTTCGCGGTAGCAATGCCGATTGTACTGCCACTCGGTGAGCAGCTGGGTGTGCCACTACACCTGACTGTTGCTGCACTGCTATCAGCCTCTGCAGCCGGTAGTCACTCATGTTTCTTCAGTGACTCAACGGTACTGTCTGCACAAGGCTCTGGCTGTACATCAATGCAACATGCGACCACTCAGTTCCCATACGCACTGATTGGTATTATCGCGACCATGATTTTCTTCTTAATCGTGGGCCTGTAAAAATTCTCGTTCTGTTTTAAAACAGTAAGTAACGATGAAAAATTACTGCCAAATTAGAAGTAAATATAAGCCCAAAACTTACCTCCACTTGGTAGCTCCTTGTGGGGGTGAGTTATAACCTGAGCATGTGCGATAACCTCCAATTTCAGATTCCCCTGATAATCATGCTAAGTACTATTACTTATCCCATAAACGAACCTCTTTAAACCTGTCCTTATCTCTCAATTTTGCAACTCAATATTGCAATCTTGTCGCTATAGTTACACCCATACAGGCGTATAATTTACCTAAGACCTATTGTTGATACTGATTATACGGGAGTTCCCCTTTCCATGACCAAAAGAGAGAAAATTAAGCAGTCCTTACTTGCCGCGGTTCCCAAGGATGCGATTAATCAATTTCTCTCTAAAGACAAAACGCCTATTTCAGTGTTGCTACTTTCTTTGTTAGTGGGTGTGCTGGCCGGTCTAGTGGGCACCTACTTTGAAATCGCGGTTCATTTCGTTTCTGAAACACGTACCGATTGGCTAAAGAATGAAATTGGTGGCGTGGTTCCTCTTTGGCTAGCGGCATTTATCATCAGTGCCACTCTCGCCTTTATTGGTTATTTCCTCGTACATAAGTTCGCTCCTGAAGCCGCAGGTTCAGGTATTCCAGAAATTGAAGGGGCGATGGATGGGATCAGACCTGTTAGATGGTGGCGCGTAATTCCTGTTAAGTTTTTCGGCGGTATGGGCGCACTTGGCTCAGGTATGGTACTTGGCCGTGAAGGCCCGACGGTACAAATGGGCGGCGCTATCGGCCGTATGGTCACTGACATTTTCAAGGTCAAAGATGATGATACTCGCCATTCGTTGTTGGCATCAGGCGCTGCTGGTGGCTTAGCTGCCGCATTCAACGCACCGCTCGCGGGGATTATGTTTGTCGTGGAAGAGATGCGACCACAATTTCGCTACTCTTTGATTTCCATTCGCGCCGTGATCATCTCTGCGGTATCAGCCAACATCGTATTTCGTTACATCAATGGACAAAATGCGGTCATCACCATGCCGCAGTACCAAGCACCAGAGCTTGAAACGCTGTGGCTATTCTTACTCCTTGGTGGGCTATTTGGTGCATTTGGTGTGCTGTTCAATAACTTGGTGACTCTGTCTCAAGATCTCTTTGTGCGTCTACATAAAAATGACTGTAAGCGCTACCTAATTACCGGAAGCTTAATCGGCGGCTGTTTTGGCATCATGCTGCTTTACCTCCCAGAAGTGACTGGTGGCGGCATTGGCTTGATCCCTACGATTACCAATGGCGGTTACAGCGCAGCGCTGCTATTACTGCTGTTCGTTGCCCGTATTGTCACCACTATGATCTGTTTTGGCTCTGGTGCGCCGGGCGGTATTTTTGCGCCAATGCTCGCTCTTGGCACTCTGTTTGGGTATGCATTTGGATTGATTGCACAAAGCCTAATGCCAGAGCTAAATATCACTCCAGGCATGTTCGCTATCGCTGGTATGGGCGCCCTTTTCGCTGCAACCGTGCGAGCACCGATTACGGGCATTTTGCTAGTCATAGAAATGACCAATAACTATTACCTTATCTTGCCTTTAATCATCACAAGTTTAGGCGCGGTAATATTTGCCCAACTCTTTGGTGGCCAGCCTATCTATAGTCAATTGCTCCATCGAACTCTTAAAAATGAGAAGTTACGACAGAAAGATCTACCAAGTGACCCTCACTGAGGTTTGCACCGCAGATACTCCACTTGATATGATCACAACGCTTTTACCGACAACGGATTATCTCGGTAAAAAATAGAGCTTTTACGTTAGCCAAACACCGCTTTACTCTAATAAGGATGTATTTCATTGAACTGGAGACGTTTCACTCAATTTCAGAGTGTTCCCCCCTCACAAGCAGCATTAGCACTCGGCTTTATTGGGCTAGGTCATGCTTGGGCGCTTTACATCCCTGAAGTCGGCGAATTGATTCGGCCCTATCTGGCTGGGATCGGGGCAATTCTGCTATTTCCAGTTTTGGTCAAATACTTAACCAACTACAACACCTTCATCAATGATATTCGCCATCCGTTAAGTGGCAGCTTAATGGCTCCAATGAGTATGGCCTTATTGATTTTATGTGACTATTTAGCCGTCATTTCACCCATTATCGCCTACCCGATTTGGTTCGCTGCCCTGCTGCTACATTTCACCATGATGATACTGTTCTTCACCTTCCAGTTAACCAATTTTAAGATGTGCAACATCGTTCCAAGTTGGTTTTTATACCCCGTCGGTATGATCAGCAGCTCGTTAGCTGGAACACAGTTTGGCCACACCGTTTTTTCAGAAACACTGGTCAACGTCTGCATAACCATCTATTTCTTTATGTTGCCTCTGGTCCTCTATCGTCTTGTTTTTGAGGGTATGTTGCCAAAGCGAGCTAAGCCAACACTGGCGATTATGGCTGCGCCTATCAACCTTACGTTAGCAACCTATCTAGTGAACTTCCCCGAACCAGACCCTATTTTGACTGGGGCATTAGCTGGGATTGCCATCACCATGACGTTACTGATTTACCTGTGTTATATCCGCTTAATGAGGCTCAAGTTCCAGCCTTCTATTGCAGCCGTTACTTTCCCTTCAGTGATCAGTGCGGTAGCCATGCATCGTTTGACTACCTTTTTCGAACAGTATCACCCGCATTGGCATTGGTTACATAAATTCGGACTGTTTGAACTCTCGGTTGCAACCGGACTAGTGGTTTGGGTCGCAGTTGGTTACGTAAAAATGTATTGGCCAGAGGTCACTCGAAAAGCTTATTAACTAGTACAAAAAACATTAACTTATTAATAGTTTAGTAATTTATTTAATTAAAATATGCTTCCAAAAGCGTAATTAGAATTGAGATATATTAAATCGAGTATATTTTTGTTTGCAGAATTGCGCAAGAAAATAACCTTTCATATTAGACTAATTTCTTAACACACATCATAAATAGCCTTGTCAGCTGGCAGCAATAATTTTACAACTTACAAGGCTAACTATTATGAATATGTTAAGTGACTACTCGTGCTTGCCGAATTTCGTCAAGCAACGAATTGATTTCTATGTTTCCGACTTAATAAATAAAAAAGATAACGGTCGAAATTTAGTTTTAGGTAAGAAGCCAGAAAGCACAGATATTATTTTACAAAGTAACGACTATCTATCTCTTTCAAATCATCCAAAAATTATCGATGCCCATGTCAGCTCTCTGCTTTCTCGAAAAGACACCGCATTTATGTCCAATGTGTTTCTTCACAGTGATGGCTTAGATAAAAACGTCGAGCAAGAATTGTCGGACTACACAGGCTTTCAATCCTGTACCATTGCTCCATCGGGATGGATTGCGAATATTGGGTTATTGCAAACTATTTGCGACTCCAGTACCAATGTTTACATTGATTTTTTCGCCCATATGTCGATGTGGGAAGGCGCCAGAATTGCCGGAGCCAACATTCATCCATTTATGCACAATAATGTTAAGCACCTTAGACGTACGATTAAACGAAATGGCCCAGGTATCGTCCTCGTCGACTCAATATACAGCACCGTCGGCACTATCGCTCCACTGGTTGAAATCATTGATGTTGCGAAGGAGTTAGGCTGTGCAATTGTGGTTGATGAATCGCACTCATTAGGTACACATGGAGAACAAGGCGCAGGTCTAGTGCACTCGCTAGGGCTCACTCATAAAGTCGATTTTTTAACCGCGAGTTTGGCTAAAACATTTGCTTATCGTGCAGGTGCGGTCTGGTGCAATAACGAGACAGGGCAAGTTGTCCCTTACGTGTCGTTTCCATCGATTTTCAGCTCCGCAATGATGGCGTGCGAACTGGATAGGATCAGTGCGACACTAGCGGTAATAAAAGAGAGTGACCATGCGCGAGCAAACTTAACCCATAACGCACAGCAAGTCGTTTCTGGATTAAAATCGATTGGCTTTGAAATTAGAAGTGAGTCGCAAATAATTGGATTAGAAACGGCAGAAAAAACAAATACAAGAAAGGTAAGAGACTTTTTTGAAGATAGAGGTGTATTTGGTTCGGTATTCTGCACACCAGCAACACCAGATAATAAAAACATTTTAAGGCTATCATTAAATAGCTCTTTAACGGATAACGATATCAACAAAATATTATCTGTCGCTCACGATGCATTTAATCATCCTGAACTACACTTCGTTTAATTAATTGTAGCACCTCTTTATTGAGGTGCTATAAAAACATTACAAATATAAAGATATTTTGTCTAGCAGGTGTTCTTTATCGACGGGTTTAATTAAATAGTCATTCATTCCCACCTGCTTTATTTTCTGCAACGTTTCTTGGCAATTATCACCCGTATGCCCAACAATCGGAATATCGAAATAATCCTCAGATGAGCTCCTTATTGCCTCAGTGGCATCAAACCCATTGAGTTTCGGCATTTCAATATCCATCAGTATCAGATCGATAGCCTGATTGCCTAAAACATCAAGAACTTCGCTACCGTCACTCGCATGAGAAACTTGATAACCTTGCTTATTGAGCAAAATAGTCGTCAGTTGACGCATTGAGACATTGTCATCGGCAATCAGAATCCGTTTGCCAACGCTCGTAGTTTTGCGAGGTATTTGCGTTCTATCTGCTTCACAACGGCCAAACATGAGCTCAGCAAAAACATCACTGGTATGCTTCAAGACCTGTAATTTTTCAATCGCATAGATGGACAGGAAGCGGCTAAATTTGGTGTGATAATGGCTATTCTTGTCATACAGAACGACCAGTTTCGCTTCAGTAAAGTGCAATTTTGACTCAAGTTTTAGATACTCAGACTCACTGCAGGTATCTAGGTCAATCAAAATTAAGTCATACTCAAATTCATACTCTTCTTTCTGATACGCTTGCTCTAGATTTATATCTGACAGCTCCGTACCCATATAGAAGGCAAACTCGTTCAGTTTACGCTGCACCATAGGGTCACTGCCTATGTGCAGTATCGATTTAGTACGCAGGATTTCATGTTTGATGACACTGATCGCTTGGGAATGTTTGTGAGGGAACTTGAGAGTAAACTGCGTCCACTCTCCTAATGCAGACTCGCATTCAATCGAGCCTCCAAACGAATGCATCACTCGTTGGCAAAATGGTAGCCCCAAGCCATAACTGGATGCTTTGCCTGATGTATAAAAATCTTCAAAGATGTAGTCAATCTTATCCGGCTCAATTCCAACACCGTTATCTTCGAAATAGAGGTAGTTTGCCTTTTCGTCTGCATTAACGGTAATAGAGACCTTAAACGCATCATCGTTTCGGTAGTACAATGCATTTTTCAGCAAATTATACAGTGCGTATTTCAATAAGGTATCACTACCAAAATATTCAAAATCTTGACCAATGTTGAGCGTGACGTACTTGCTGGCTTCGGTACCGCGATAGGAATATGTCGCTAAAGACTCTCTGACCACTTCACCTGCTGAATGGAGCTTAAATGTCGATTGAGAAACTCGGTTTTCATCAATAGATGTCAGCAGTAAATCAATCGCTTCATTGCCGTTATGGATAACCTCATCGGCGCTGGCCAGCACCTCTCTCATTCTCATTAGATCTTGGCGTGGTAATTCAACATACTCGTTCTGATTAGATTTTGATGCAGGAAGCGATGAGCTCAATACGTCTAATGAAGTCTGCAAAGCACTTAATGGGTTTCTCATCTCATGAGCAATACCAGCCCCAAACGACTTAGCAATGGAGACCTTAGCTTCATGCTCAACCTGATTTCGGAAGTAAAAAAGGTTACCGAATATATAGGTGAAGAGGAAAATCGGGATGTATGGCCAAATGATAGGAACACCGCCATCAAACAGTCCATCATTGAGCCCATATGCGAACAAAAAACCTAGGACAATCGCCAACGTCGCTTGAGCAATCATGACCCGGGTTTGGTGAACTAATAGAATATGGAGGAAGATCGAGCTCATAAAGGACATCGCCCAAACCGTCGACCAGCCATTCATAAACATCATGAACGAAAAGAAGAACGGCAGACAAATCGTCACTGTCGCTAAATAGTAATATGGCAAAAAGCGTTTCAGTACAGTTGGAACGTAATGCCTTAGAGCCAACCCAAGCAACAGCAGCGCACAAAATATTCTCAGGGGTCCATTCTCATAAGGCTGAGGATAGAACACCGTCCAGACAAAATAGTAGGCAGGGAAACCAATACACCCCATCCAACCTACTAATGAGAGGTTAGGATCTGCATACTGGTAAATCTTCTTAACTACATCCATCTACTACAGCCGTTATTGATTTATCTATATTTTGTAAACTGCGTACAAGATTTACTGCCGCAACCGCTGAAAAAAATAACATACTAATCATTACAAAATGAGCAAAGCCATGGCATGCGCTCAACTCCGTTACTCATATCACACATAAGAAATTCGCTGCATTGGTATAATTCTAGCCGTTAATTTAATCAGTGGACACCCGCTAGGTGGATTGTACTTCCCACTCTAGATGATTCCACATCCAACCGGAGTGGCATTTGTTCTTTAAGCTCCGAAATATGCGAGATAACCCCTATTGTACGACCACTTTGCTGTAAATCGACTAAGATCTGCATGGCTAGATCTAAAGATTCAGGGTCTAAACTGCCAAAGCCTTCGTCGATAAATAATGTATCAAGCCTAATCCCGCCACTGTATGACTGAACAACATCAGACAGGCCTAATGCTAAAGCTAATGCAGCCATAAAAGACTCCCCGCCAGATAGGGTCGCGACATCGCGAACTTTACCTGTATAGCCATCTTCAACCGACAGATCTAAGCCTCGCCCTGCGGCCCCTTTGAACCCTTCGGTCTTACGTACAAGTTGGTATCGACCGCGGCTCATAATACTCAGTCGCTGCGAAGCTTGAATCAATACGTCATCGAGCAAAACGCCAAGTACAAAACGGTGCAAGCTCACTCGGCTGCCTGTTTTGCCACTCGCGACATCGTAAAGAGTGCCATAAACTTTATATTCTTCTTCTAGCTTGCGATTTTTCTCATGCAACTGAGCAATATCTTGCGCGACTTTTTCTAAACGATGCAATGTCGACTGAGCGGTATCCAATACTGTTCTAGATTGTTGATATTCCGCTTCTCTTTGCTGTACTGACAACTGTTCCTGTTCTAAATTCGGTTGCTGCATACCGACTAGTGCTTGCTCAAGATCGCTGATTGTCTGCTCTAATTGGACACTGGTACGGTTATATTGAGTTATCTCGTTTTGCCACGCTTCTAATTCAGAAGGTGTCGAACGAGATGCCAGAAACTCTTGCTCTGAAACAATAGCAGTCGCTTGCAGAGCGCTGTGCCACGCATGCTCATTAACCTGGCGCTGTGCTACCGCTTGGCTGAGTAATTCACGGTGGGTGACCATTTGTGACTCTAGGTTTGACTGTCTCATCGCCGCTTGTTGAGCCTGCCCCTGCGCGGCTTCTAACGCCTGCTTAAGCTGTGACATTATTTGCTGCGTCTGTACTCGTTTTGCTTCAACTTCCTCAACCGAGTTGAACTCACCATTGATCGCAATCGAAAGCTTTTCTAGTTGCTCGATACTAAGCTTTAAAGCGGTATCATTGGCAGAGATTTCTTCTTTAAGCTGATTGATTTTAGCTTCACCATCAGTGCAGCGTTGGTTGAGCTCAACTACCGCCTGCTCCATCTTGATCAAGTCAATCGCGGAGAGATGCTGTAAACGAAGCTGATGCTGATTAAGTTGCTGCTCTACATCGGCAATGTTAAGCGTCGCTTTGTCGCCTAACTCAGCGTCTGCAGCCAGAACCATGGCTCTCTTTTGCTCACATAGCGACAGGTGCTGTTCAAGCGCACTGCTTGCCTGATTAAATTGTTCAAGTGCAGCTCGCTCAATCTGGCGAGCACTTTCTACCTGTTGCTTTGAAACTTCATTGCCAGCAAAGCTTGCTGGTGATGGGTGCGTGCAGCTACCACAAACCGGACAAGGCTGATCTTGTTCAAGCTTCTGAGCTAAAACCGCGGCTTGTGCATTATGCCAATGGAGCTCAGTTTGGTCGGCAAATTTCTGTTTAGTGACTAACTCGGCTTGCAAGGTTTGCTTTGTTGTCTGCTTCGCTTCAGTTTGTTTATCTAAACTGGCTTGTTCGCCCTTAATTTGTGCAAGTTTACGTAGATCAGAGGCCAAACGCTGATTATTAGCAATCTCCGCTTCTAGCGTCACCTTCTCTGTCACATCCTTACGTGCTTGCTCAAGGTCCTGACTGCCTTTTAGAGCGTCACTTGCAAGCTTATCTTTGAAAGCGATGTATTTATCTAACGTTTGTTGCTGCTCGACTTTTTTTTGCTGTAAGGCATTAACATTCGATTGCTGTTGAGCGCGTTCCACCAGCTTCTGCTGAGTTTGGTCCAGCTTGAATAGTTGCTCATTCAAAGCAGGGAGATGTTCGGCTTCTGAGGAAGCTTTTTGATGCTGAGCCTCACTCTGCTTTAGCATCACTTGCGCTTGCTCTTGTTCCGAGTTTAGCGTAACAAGCTTTTGTTCAAATTCCGTGACTTGCTTTAAACTCGCTTGCCACTGCGAATATGGCGCTTCTAATTTGCTTGCTTGTGTGGCGCGCTCTAATGCTAGGTTACGCTCAGCGATAACAGCTTGCTGCTCTAAGTGAGCTTTTAAAGCCGCTTTACCCTGCTCTAGTTTCACAAACTGACCGTTAAGTGTCGTCACTTGCTGTAGTTTGGCTTTCGATTGGCTGAGCGCTTCTGAACTGGTTTGCTCAGCCATTTTAGCGTGAGCTGCCTGTTCATTTGCTTGGGTAAGCTTGTCGCTTAGATCTTGCTCAGTACTCACCTCGCCCACCTGCAGCGCACCGCGGATTTGGTTGTCGAACTCGTCCTTCGATTTACTGATTGAGAGCGCACGATCCTTTAAAGCAAATTCAATTTTTTT
Organism: Vibrio ouci; assembly: GCF_004551525.1. Taxonomy (GTDB): domain Bacteria; phylum Pseudomonadota; class Gammaproteobacteria; order Enterobacterales; family Vibrionaceae; genus Vibrio; species Vibrio ouci. The sequence continues at coordinate 96,295 of NZ_SATR01000005.1, forward strand.
GTAGATGTCAGTTTGAAACAGTTGACCAAATATCGCTTCTCTGTCTTTCGAGCTTGCCAGTAGTAGCTCGCGGAATTTGCCCTGCGGCAAGACCATCACCTGACGGAACTGACTTTCATTAAGCCCTAATAGCGCCGCCACCTCTGTTTTGACTTGTGCTGTTTTACTAGTAATCAAACGCTCTTCATCAGTGATCTCATATAATGAAGCCGCGTGTTTCTTTGTCGTTGTTCCTTCACCGCGTGCTTTCGGTGCTTCTTGCTCAGGGGCGCGCGTCACACGGTAATGTTTATCGTGCAGCGCAAACTCAAAAATGATTTCAGTCGGTAAGTTAGCAGCAGACTGGTCGCAGCGCATTTGTATGCCTTGGCGTTCATTACCCGTGGTTTCTCCATATAGAGCAAAGCAAATCGCATCTAAGATTGAGGTCTTACCGGAACCTGTTGGGCCGTTAATTAAGAACAGAGGATTAGTACCAAGCTGAGTAAAGTCCACTTGTTCAGTCTTGGCAAAAGGACCAAATGCTTGCAGCGTGAGTTTTAATGGTTTCATTGCTGTTCCTATTGCTGACTTAGTTGCTTGATAATGTCGGTGATGGCTTTGTCTTGTTCCTCACTCAACTTAGCGTCTTGCGCCTCGAAGAAGAAATCTCGGAACATATCCACTTCACTGCGTGCTAACTTAGCGACCGCCATTTCTTGTTCTGTACCAATCAACATGCCTGGCTTTTCTAAATGCAAAACATTGGGATAGACTGCTCTCAGCTTATCCATTGGGTTTAGGATGGCGTGCTTGTCCATTAAACGCACCAACAGGTAATCATCACTATTCGGGTCGGTTTTCCCTTGCGTTAAAATGCTCTCCAACTCACCTTCAACAATGCGCATTTGATGAGGTGCTACAAGGTCAATATGAGTCGCTGATTTAAAGCCATTTTCATCTAACTCGACAAGCGTCATACCTTTCTTCTGATGTTGTTCTGAAAAGCTGTATTTCATCAAAGAGCCCGAGTAGCGAATATGCTCCTCGCCTTTTTTTTGCGGCTGGTGCAAGTGACCAAGTGCCACGTAATCGAAGTCGACAAAATGTTCGTGACTGACACGATCTGAACCACCAATAGACAATGGACGTTCGGATTCTGATTCGATTGCGCCATCAACAAAACAGTGACTAATCAATACATTCTTAGTGCCATCCACAAAGGTCTTTTTGATCTCTTCACATAAATGCTGATGAGCTTCGTCATGAGTTGAAACTGGCTGTTTGAAATGGTGACGGACTAGCTCAGGATCGTTGTATGGCATGCCATAGAAAGCCACTGGGCCTATATCGCTGTCGATAACGATCGGTGTCACCATATCTCTAAAATTGGAGATGATATGCAAACCAGATTCTTTCATCTGCTTGGAAGCAAAACCCAATCGCTCAGCACCATCGTGGTTACCTGGGATCAGAATGACTGGAAGCTTGAGCTCACCACACACATGCTCGACAAAATGATTCATTAACTCAATCGCGGCTGTCGGCGGCACAGAGCGATCATAGATATCCCCCGCAATCACCAAGGCATCTACTGGATGCTGCTGTACATAGTCGGTTATCTGCTGTAATACAGCTTTTTGATCATCAAGTAGAGAAACATTGTGAAATTGGCGACCCAAGTGCCAATCAGATGTGTGAAGAAATTTCATGCTAGCCCAGCGGAGTTCTTATCGTTAGGCCAATATAATAATCTCAAAGGTAGGTGATAGATATAAAAAGTCGCACTTAAAATGCGACTTAAATTGTTAATCTTTTCAATACGTGACGAGGTTATGCGCCTTTCTTGCAATGCTCAATAGCGTTAGCAAGTAATTCCAGTGCAGAGCTCTCACACTCAGGTAAAGCTGCGTCACTTTGGCCAATAGGCGTGACTCGTTCACCCCACTTGATATGACCAGCGCCCCAAGTGAGTCCAGCACCGAAAGCAGCAAGTAGCAGATGGTCACCCGACTTAACCTTACCTTGCTCAAGTGCTTCACAAAGTGCGATAGGCACTGTTGCAGCAGAGGTATTACCGTAGTTGTGAATATTAACAAACGCCTTATCTTGGCTAATGCCTGATAAATCACACAGAGTTTGGATGATACGAATATTCGCTTGGTGAGGGATTACCACATCAACGTCGTCCGTAGAAAGTTCACTACGAGCAAGGACGCTTTGAGCAGCCGCGCCCATACCTTTCACGGCACGCTTAAAGATCTCTTTACCAACAAAATTGAAATCCCAATGACCATTGTCAGCAGCAAAGCGATCCATAGACGTACCGAATTTTGGTACTGCTAGAATATCGCGCCCCGCCGAATCACAGCCTAGCTGAGCTTCTTGTAAACCAACTTGTTTCTCTGTACGGCTAAGAACAGCAGCACCAGCGCCATCACCGAACAGTACAGCCGTATCACGCTTAGTCCAGTCGATAAAGAACGACAGGCGCTCAGCACCAATTACGATGGCATTGCGGTAATTGCCCGACTGTATTAGTCGAGTCGCGGTTTCTAATCCGTACAAGAATCCTGTACATGCTGCATTAAGATCAAAAGCAGCTGCAGTTTTGATACCTAGGTTCTGCGAGACTTTCGATGCCGTATTAGGAATCAGTGAGTCTGGCGAACAAGTCGCGACAATAATTAAATCAACTTCTTCAGCCGTAATACCTGCACATGCTAATGCGTGCTTTGCTGCTACCGTCGCCATGTCAGAGGTATTTACGTGACTAATACGGCGGTTTTCTATACCTGTACGAGTACGGATCCACTCGTCAGAGGTATCTAAAAAGGTGCTTAGGTCTTCATTGGAGAGCGTCGCTGGAGGTAGGCACTTGCCCCAGCCGGTAATTTCCGCATAGAAATTTTTCATTTTGAGCCTTTGAATTAGTTATTTGTATCACTCGTTCGTTTCAGAGTATAACTATCTCCGGCAATCACTGTCACCTAATTGAAAAAAACAACGAGAGAAAAGTCATGTCTACCTTTAACACTCGATGCCCATCTTGCTCTGGCGTCAACCGTGTTCCAACAGAACGTATTTCAGAAAGCCCGAATTGTGGAAAATGTCAGTCCTCGCTGTTAGACGGTGCACCTATCGAAGGGACTGAAAGTAACTTTGACGCAATTCTAAATAGCCCAGTGCCTGTCGTGGTGGATTTTTGGGCAACTTGGTGTAACCCGTGTGTTGGTTTTGCTCCTGTGTTTTCAGACGTTGCCGCTGAGAGAGCAAAAAACGTTCGCTTTGTAAAAATAGATACCGAAGCTCAGCAAAATCTTGCCGCCAAATACCAAATTAGAAGCATTCCAACTGTCATGGTTTTCAAAAATGGCAAAAGAGTTGATGTTATCAATGGCGCCCTGCCAAAAGGGCAATTTGATCAATGGCTTAATCAAGCATTATTGAAATAACCTTCTTAGTAAAATCATCTAATAATTGCGGCAATTACCGATGTTTTTGCTGCAATTCACCTGCTATTTCCCACCTCTCATCTACATAAATAATTTTTGTCGTCATAAGAAAAACTTTTCGTTTTACCAAAAACCCATTTAGCTCCATAGTCGCGCCCGAAATTGCTTACCATTTATTCACTTTAAGAGGCCACGACATTGGAAAATACCCTTGCACCAACACCGAAAGCTCGCATTTCTGTACCTGTAATTGCGCTAGCTCTATATGCGGTCGCATCGGGGTATTTAATGAGTCTGATCCCTTTAATGCTTGGCGAATACGGCTTAGATAATTCTCTTGCAAGCTGGCTTGCGAGCGTGTTTTACGCCGGTCTTCTTATCGGTGCGGTGGGCGTAGAGCCAATCGTAAAAAAAGTCGGACACCGTAATGCATTTGTCTGGTGTTTAGTGACGTTCATGGCAACCATCATGATTTTGCCTCTAGCGCCTTACTCAGCACTCTGGATTATCGCGCGCTTAGTGGCGGGTATGGCAGTCGCTGGTGTATTCGTTATCGTAGAATCTTGGTTGCTTCATGGTGACGAGTCCGCACGAGCAAAGCGCTTAGGTCTTTACATGGGCGCACTGTATGGCGGTAGCGCATTAGGACAGCTAGGGATTGGCGTAATCGGCATTTCTGGTGGCGTTCCTTTTATCACCATCATTACCTTGTTGGTTTTAGCTGTCGTGGTTCTACTGTTTGGTGAAAGTGATCAGCCAGAAAGCGAGCACAGTGAGTCTTTATCACTAAAACAGATCAGCAAACTGAATCACGCTGCGATCATCGGTTGTATTGTGTCAGGTTTAACCTTAGGCGCAATCTACGGATTAATGCCAGTCGAACTGTTCGCACGTGGTATAGCTCACAGCGACATTGGCGGCCTAATGGCAGTGGTTATCTTAGGTGGTATGGCGGTGCAACCTGTCGTTCCTTGGCTATCTAAATACTTAGGTCGCACACTGCTGATGGCACTGTTTTGCCTTCTTGGTGTAGCTGCAATTACATTTACGACATTAGTCACTGGCATCCAAGCACTTGCGGCTGGACTGTTCTTCTTGGGCGTTGCAACATTTGCGCTTTACCCTGTTGCAATCAACCTTGGTTGTGACAAGTTGGATGCGAGCTACATTGTTTCAGCGACTCAAGTTATGCTGTTTAGCTACAGTATCGGTTCTGTCGCTGGTCCTGTTGTGGCAGACAGTTTCATGTCAGGCGCACAAGGTTTGATGGGCTACTTATTTGCTGCTCTACTCGCGACTTGTATCTACATGTTGATCGCAAGCATTAAGACCAAACGACAAGCTATCGCTGGAGAATAATCAAATACAAAGAGGCACCTAGTGTGCCTCTTTTTATATTCATACAGTGCTAATTCTAAAGCCCTACTTAGCTTTCTTTCTTAAATGTCGGTTGGACGCATTCGGCTTAAGCTTATCTGGTACAGGCTTCTTTTCATGTAACAGGTGACGAATGGCGAGGATCGGATGAGGCAATAGCATTCTCGGCCCTGAGAAACGCATCACTTGGCGCATCTGTTCTTTCTGCTCGGGTTTATAACAGTGAATTGGGCATTGATTACAGGTCGGCTTCTCCTGTCCATAAGGGCATCGGTCCAGCCGAGTCTCTGCATAATCTAACAGAGATTTACATTCTTGGCATAAGCCCTGTTTCGTTCCATGATGTGCATGACAGTAGATCGCTACCATCGCGCTGACGGTTTTAAACTCAGTACGAAGCTTCCCTTGCAGAATGTCCGATACGATTGCTTCACTCACAATGCAGACTCATTTGATATAACAGTAAATCCACTGTATCACTTATTGCGTCTTGAACTTTGACATAGGTAAAGCCGAGTTTAGTTAACAGCGCTTGGCTCGCCCCATTGTCAGATGTTGTGATGGCTACCAGTTCAGTGATTTTGGGCTGATGGCGGGCATAATCTAGGACGGCTTGTCCCGCCTCATATCCATAACCTTGCCCATAAGCGGCAGGTTTAAAACCGTAACCGATGTCGTAAGCCGTAAGCTCTGGACGCTTTATCAAGCCACACACACCGAGCTTTTCTTTAGTGCCGCTACGCTCCACCAGCAAAAGACAAACACCGTACTCTTCATGCATAGCAAGAATATTGTTTTGAATGTACAACTGAGCATCATCGACCGTTTTAATGCCTTTATCACCAACAAAGCGGAGGAAGTCTTCACTGTTGTAGAGTTCGAGGATAAATTCGGCATCCTGTTGCTTCACCAACCTTAACGTTAGTCGCTTACTAGACAATCTGCGCATTCAGCATATCCATCTCTTTATTCGGTTATTTGAGCTTACCATCTACACTTAACGTAGAACACATTATGATGCTCCTTAACGAAGAGAGGAAAGCTATGCGTTCAGCTTTCGTATTCACTATTGCTTTGCTATACAGCGTAACGGCATGGACATACCCGGCTTACTCATCACATTGGCAACACCGAAGTGTCATCTATTTCGCGCCAACCAAGGATGATCACGTCAAACAATTTTTGCTCGAAACGTTAATTAATGACTGTGAGCTTCAAGAACGCGATTTAGTCACTTTAGTGGTGACAGAAGATGGCTTTACCGATCCAGTCTGGGTCAAGTATGAGTTTAATTTGAGCGCACTGTTTGATGTTTACAAGGTAAAACCTGGCAGTCATACCGCGGTACTGATTGGTAAAGATGGAACAGAAAAACTACGTTGGGGAAAACAAACGAATTGGGAGTTAATTAAACACACGATAGACATTATGCCTGTGCGACAATATGAGATGGCGACTCAAGGTAGTCCGTGTTCTGCTTAACGTTTTGATATATAGAATGGAGGCGCCTCCCGGAATCGAACCGAGGTCCACGGATTTGCAATCCGCTGCATAGCCACTCTGCCAAGGCGCCTTAATTTTGTTGCTTCTTTGTTTCTTGCATATTGAGGGATGGTGCCCCGGGCCGGACTTGAACCGGCACAGCGCGAACGCCGAGGGATTTTAAATCCCTTGTGTCTACCAATTCCACCACCAGGGCAACGCATAAAGCGATGGTACACCATCATTCTCGCCACAAGAGCTGCGAGAACGAGGTGTACTCTAACGGATAATAATCTAGGGTCAACCAATTAATTTCGTTTTCGGTTCAATTGGTTAAAAAGCCAACCTATATGTTTAACATCTAAGCTATACGCTCTGTTTCTAATCACTCCGCGAGTGTGAGGATCACGTGACCGTCTTCAACATTGACAGGATAGACACGAAGCGTCACTTCGTCATTTTCAATACACTGGCCCGACTTAAGACAGAAATGCTGTTTATAGAGTGGAGAGGCCACACACAACTGCCCCTTTACATCACCGACAATACCGCGGCTGATAACGAACGCTTGGCCTATGGGATCCCAGTTTTGCACTGCAAAAACACCTGCAGACGGAATATAGAACAGTGCCACCTGCTCACCATCCACCATTGCACTGCAACCTTGATAAGGCGTTAACTCCTCTAACGGACAAATCCTTTCTTGTATGAGTGTATCCATTACAACTCCTCCTTAACTGGAATACGCTGGCCACGAATACGTTGATAAGGTAACGCTTGGCTCTCACTATCAACGTTAATGAAGGGTTTAAATCGAGCAAGTTTCTCTGGCTTATCAAGGGTACTTTTCCATTCGCACTGATAGGTGTCCACCACGTGCTGCATTTGCTGCTCTAATGACTGAATGATACTCAACGAATCTTCAATAACGACCTGCTTCAAGTAATCTAGGCCACCATCAAGGTTCTCCATCCACACCGAGGTTCTTTGTAAGCGATCGGCAGTGCGTACATAGAACATCAGCACGCGATCAATCAGTGCAATCAATTCTGGCTTAGAGAGATCTGAGGCGATCAAATCGGCATGCCTTGGTCTCATGCCACCGTTACCGCACACATAGAGGTTCCAACCATTCTCTGTGGCGATCACCCCAATATCCTTACTTTGCGCTTCAGCACACTCACGAGTACACCCAGATACGGCAAATTTGATTTTATGCGGAGCTCGCAGCCCTTTATAACGATTCTCAAGTTCAATCGCTAAACCAACCGAGTCATCCACGCCATAGCGACACCAGGTTGAACCGACGCAAGACTTAACTGTTCGAAGTGATTTCCCGTAGGCATGGCCCGTTTCAAAGCCTGCCTCAATCAGTGCTTGCCATATTTCAGGTAACTGCTCGACTTGAGCGCCAAATAAGTCGACACGTTGTCCGCCTGTGATCTTGGTGTAAAGGTCATACTGCTTAGCCACTTGACCTAAAGCGATCAGTTTATCTGGCGTAATTTCGCCACCAGCGACTCGTGGTACAACCGAGTAAGAACCATCTTTTTGCAGGTTGGCCATAAAGGCGTCGTTGGAATCCTGCAACGCACTATGTTGCGGCTCCATGATGTGTTCATTCCATAACGATGCAAAAACCGAGGCGGCCGTCGGCTTACAGAGATCACAACCGTGCCCCTTGCCATGCTTGCTAATCAAGGTATCAAAATCTTTGATCCCCTCAACCTGACAAATATGGAACAGGTCTTGTCGCGATAGTTCAAAGTGCTCACAGATATGGTTATTGACCTCAACACCCATCGCCACCAACTCTGAATCCAATACCGTTTTGACCATATTGCTACAGCCACCGCAACCTGTACCCGCTTTGGTTTGTGATTTCAGTGCATCGAGATCATGCGCTCCGGCTTGAATCGCACTGACTAAATCGCCTTTGCTTACGTTATGGCACGAACAAATGATGGCGCTGTCATTCATCTCCCCTTGCAGCATGCCGGTATCGAACAGTAGGTTTGCAGCATGATCAGGCAGTGGCGTCTGGTTAAGGTAACACTGCAATAAAGCATCATAATCAGAGTTATCCCCGACTAAGATTGCGCCTAGTAGCTGACTACCTGACTTATCGACTACCAGCTTTTTATAGATACCTGCAACCGCATCTTGCAGGATCATCTCTTGGGCGCCTTCTGTGGTTTTGTGGGCATCGCCGATGGACGCAACATCTACTCCGAGCAACTTAAGTTTGGTGCTCATATCCGCGCCAGTAAAACCAGCATTCTCTCTACCTAACAGCGAGTCGGCCACCACACGCGCCATGGTGTAACCCGGCGCAACCAGACCAAAGATTTTCTCTTGCCATAGAGCACACTCGCCAATCGCATAAATTGCGTCGTCACTGGTTTTACACTGGTCATCAATAACAATGCCGCCTCGCTCACCGATAGTTAAGCCCGATTGCCTTGCAAGGGCATCTTGCGGACGGATCCCGGCAGAAAACACAATCACATCCACTTCGAGTGGATCGGCATCTTTAAATACCATGCGATGATTGGCTTTCTCTCCGTCGCAAATTCTTTCTGTTGCGGTTGAGGTATGTACCGTTAGCCCGAGGGCTTGGATTTTTTCTTTCAGTACATTACCTGCGCCATCATCAAGCTGAACGGGCATTAAGCGAGGGGCAAACTCAACCACGTGAGTTTCCACCCCAAGCAGCTTCAAAGCATTCGCCGCTTCCAAGCCAAGTAAGCCACCGCCGATGACCGCGCCCGTTTTTGCTCCCTGGCAAGCGGCTTTAATTTCGGCAAGATCATCTAACGTTCGGTAGACAAAGATGTTTTCGCGCTCATTGCCTTCAATTGGCGGCACAAACGGATATGACCCTGTTGCTAACACCAGTTGGTCATAACTAAGCGAGCGACTCCCATCGAGTAGGACATTCTTACCCTCGCGATCGATATTGCTCACCTTGCTGCCAAGTAAAAGATCTACACCATGCAGCTTGTACCACTCTTCACTACTGAGCATCAGGTCTTGATGGGATTTGCCAGAAAAGAGCGCCGATAACTGCACTCGGTCATAAGCAATGAAACGCTCTTCACCAATAACGGTAATCTTCTTTTCTAAATGCGCGCCACGCTCGACAAGTTGTGCAACCAAATGATGGCCAACCATACCATTACCAACAATTACGATATGTTCCATAATGATTCTCCTTAAGCCGTCTTAGCCGGTACATCAAGCTCTTTCTGCTCGGTACTCTTGAGTGGCATGGTGGGTTTGGACTGCTTCTCATACAGAAAACGCAGCACTGCTTGGCGATATTTTTGATACTGCGGATCGTCTGCCAGTGCGACGCGATCTCTTGGCCTTGGCAGGTCAATCGACAGAACTTCACCGATGGTCGCAGCAGGCCCGTTGGTCATCATGACGATTTTATCTGACAGCAACACTGCCTCATCGACATCATGGGTAATCATGATGACGGTGTTATTGAGATCGGCCTGAATCTTCATTAATGAGTCTTGAAGGTGCGCCCGCGTTAAGGCATCTAACGCCCCAAACGGCTCATCCATCAGCATCACCTTCGGCTTCAAAGCTAATGCTCGCGCAATACCGACGCGCTGCTTCATACCGCCAGAGATTTCATCAGGCCGTTTGTCGGCTGAGTGAGACATTTGGATTAAATGGAGGTAGTGTTCGACCTGTTCTTTAATCCACGCCTTGCTCTCTTGCTTGCCAACGTATTTGTTCACCACTTGCTTCACTGCGAGTTCAACGTTTTGGTAGACCGTTAGCCAAGGGAGTAACGAATGGTTTTGGAACACAACCGCACGCTCTGGCCCCGGACCGCTCACTTCTCTGCCATCAACGATCACTCCACCATCCGTTGGTAAATGGAGCCCCGCAACCAGATTCAATACGGTCGATTTACCGCAACCTGAATGCCCGATTAGCGAAATGAACTCCCCTTTCTTGATTTGAAGGTTGACGTTTTTAAGGGCGATAAACTCACCGTTCGGCGTCGGGAACTTCATTCCCAGCTGAGTTAAATCCAATAATGCTTTAGACATAAGAAACTCCTTATCTCAATGCCTGTTGTTTGTTCCAAGAGAGCCACTTCTGCAGCTGCAACATGCCTCGATCGAGCAGTAAGCCAATAAAACCAATGGTGATGACTGCAACCATAATTCGCCCTAACGAAGCGGAACTGCCATTTTGAAACTCATCCCAGACAAACTTTCCTAAACCTGGGTTCTGCGCCAACATTTCAGCCGCGATCAATACCATCCATGCAATTCCGAGAGATAATCTAAGTCCGGTGAAGATCATTGGAATAGCAGACGGAAGAACAATCACACGTATGTGCTGCCACCATGAGAGTTGCAATACTCGACTGACATTAACCAAATCTTTGTCGACACTGGTGACACCGACTGCAGTATTAATCAGCGTCGGCCATAGGCTACATAACGCCACTGTTAGCAGTGAGTTGACGAACGATTTGGCAAACATAGGGTCATCGCTTACATAGGTAGCACTGACAACCATAGTGACAATAGGCAACCAAGCGAGCGGAGACACAGGTTTAAGTAACTGAATCACCGGGTTAAATGCCTGATAAGCACCTTGATTGAGGCCCAATACAATCCCAAGCGGAATAGCAATGGCCGTCGCCAGTAAGAAACCACACGCAACGGTCACCAAACTCGTGACGATTTGGTCAAAAAACGTCGGCTTACCGGTATAAGGTCTGATTTTGACTTCAGCATTGGGATCTTTCGCCAATTTGGCTGCATTGCGCTTTTCTTGACGCTCGATAAAGGCGAGTTCTTTTTCCCCCTCTTGCCAATGCTCAACAACCAAGTTGCTAAACTGCTGATAGGTTTGGGCGGGCCCCGGCAGCGTCCCCAATGATGTTTGCACCTGACGCGCACTTAAATGCCACATCATTAAGAACATCAGAATGCCAATGATTGGCAGTAAAACCGCTTTGCTCTTGTTTGCAACGAGCGCTTTACTGGGAATTAGAGATATCACATTGCTCGACATAGTTACTCCTGTACTTCCTTGTTAATCTCGATTACTTCTTGTCTAGGTTTGGGCCTAGACTTTCTCTTTCCCTTTTAAGCCAATAGCAAACTTCTCTATGTAGGCATTTGGCGTGCGGCCGTCATAAACAATGTCATCGATAAAGTGAGTTTGGGGAGCACGAAAACCATCTTCTTTAGAAAAATCTGGGAAGTCTTTTCCAGTTAAAACGCCCTCTTCAACCAAGGCTTTGGCCGCTTGTTGGTAGATGTCCGGGCGATACACTTCCTTGGCAATATTCATGTACCAGTCGTCCGATTTCTCCTCAGAGATTTGTCCCCAACGACGCATTTGAGTGAGGTACCAAATTGCGTCACTGTAGTATGGATACGTTGCGTTATGGCGGAAGAAGACATTGAAATCAGGTACTTCACGAACGTCGCCTTTTTCATACTCGAAAGTGCCTGTCATTGAGTTGGCGATGACTTCAAAGTCCGCCCCTACGTATTCACTCTTGGCCAATAATTTCGATGCTTCGACACGGTTTGCATTGTCATTTTCATCAAGCCAATGCGCTGCGCGAATCAGAGCTTTTACAACACGAATGTGGGTGTTGGGGTATTTCTCTGCCCATGCTTTGGACACACCAAAGACTTTCTCTGGGTTGTTTTTCCAGATTTCGTAGTCAGTCACCACTGGCGCACCAATACCTTTAAATACCGCTTGCTGATTCCATGGTTCGCCGACGCAATAACCTTCAATGGTGCCAGCTTCCATGGTGGCTGGCATTTGCGGCGGCGGTGTCACACTCAGCAAAACATCAGCGTTGACCTGACCACTGTTATCTCCTGACTGAGGTGCGTAATACCCAGGGTGGATGCCCCCCCGCTGCTAGCCAGTAACGCAGCTCATAGTTGTGAGTAGAAACTGGGAACACCATACCCATATTGAACGGCTTACCTTCATCTAGATAGCTTTCAACTACAGGCTTAAGCGCATCCGCTTTAATTGGTCGAACAGGTTTGCCATCAGGCTGAGTAGCGATATGCGGTTTCATCTGCTGCCACGTCTTATTCGATACTGTGATGGCATTACCATTCAGGTCCATACTGAATGCCGTGATCACCTCTGCTTGGGTACCAATACCAATCGTTGCGCCTAACGGTTGGCCAGATAACATATGTGCACCATCTAGCTCACCATCAATCACTCGGTCTAACAACACTTTCCAATTGGCCTGAGCTTCTAGCGTCACATAAAGCCCTTCATCTTCGAAAAAGCCTTTTTCATACGCCACCGCCAGCGGTGCCATATCGGTAAGTTTGATAAAGCCAAATTTCAGATCTTCTAACTCTGGCTCTCCTAATTCAGCTAAAGCGCTCGGCATATAAACCGATGACGCAAGTGCTGCACCCAATAACGTTTGTTTGAAAACTGACGTCCATTTCATATTTTTTCTCCAAATAAAAAGGCGCTACGCCTCCTAAGAGTCGTAGCGCCTTTGCATCCTTTATAATTACCGCCGTTGATAATCAAAGGTAACGGTTGAACAAATTGTTACTTTAGTTATTCCAAGTTGCGTGCCAACTTATTTAATACTTAATATTCAACAAGTTAAAGTAATTCAACATTCAGGCACCTCAAGGTCTGCCTGCTATTAGTGCACTACGCACCAATGCGGATTTTTTCACCTAACCCCAAAGTGGTAACTGGCTATCTAAGTGCTTCCAACGTCTGAAGCAAATTACGCGCGACTTGCGCTAGAGTTTGGCTCGACTGCATCGCTGACTTTCTCATTGCGGCATACGCGGCTTCTTCATCGACTTGGTGCATTTTCATCAGTAGCCCCTTTGCCTTTTCGATTAACTTGCGTTCATCTAATCGCATCGACAGCCGTTCGATTTCACTCTGTAATACAGCGAATGATTGGCGAGTGATATATGCTTGCTCCACCCAAGGTACAATTGAAAATTTCGAATCTGCAGGTAAAAGCGCGTAGTCCATCCTATCTGGTAAGCGATTCATATCATTAGGGTTTAACCTTTTTAACACCACCAGCAAAGGATGATTTCTTTCGCGGCAAAGCTCAATAATTAGGCGTAATTCGGCGCTCGGTTGAAGCCAACCGATGACAACATAGGCTTGGGGCTGGACATCAAGAGTCGATTCCAGTTGGGTAAGGTGGCAGCTAGAAATATTGTCGAAATCGCGACTGAGCTCAGCAGTCAAACGTTGCTGCTCTTCGGTGCGATCACTACAAACAACGATGGGCTTTTGGGAGAGTTTCTTATACATGTACATTCCTTGTTTTATCTCTCAATCTATAGGACTTAATTTATAGGAGACATAACAAGGAATGTGCCAAGTTAAGAAGGAGGCTATATGTTACAGATTAACGACAGTAGTCGGCCCAAAGTGCATAAGCTTTTTCGAATGAACGTTCAAGATCATTCAACTCAGCAAACAGCGTCGCCGCCATTGTTGAAACAACGGTATTCGCCATCATATTGAGGTTTTCTTCTGGGGTATCAAACACGCATTTCTCTGGCAAGGGGATATCTGTCAGCATACGTTCCGTCCAATAGTGAGACTCAACTCCTCTTGGTGTACTTACCCACACTGTTTGGCTTACTTTTGGGTTGTATTCAGATTCGCCTGACTGACCTTTAAATGAAACCACCGCGTGACGGGTTAAACCCACTTCACTTTCAATGTCGGCATGAAGCTGTTGAAAGCCAGGGTGAAAGCTACCGCGCAGACCAAGCTTAGCGCCTCCGGGATTTAACGCTCGAACAACGGTGTTGATTGGCGTACGCAAACCATAGCGATTTTTCCAACCAATCATAGTCTCAGCTTGGGGTGCAAAGTGTTTTAGTGGCAAGTAAACAATGCCCTTTTGCTCAAGAAGTTGCTGTGCATGTTCCGGTGAATTTGCCTGAGCTACATTGAGCTTATCCAAATAATCTTCTGCATGTAAACGGCCCGCTGGACGGTCATGATAACCATGTAACAGGACTTTATAACCACTGTCCGCTAGGAGCTTCGCCGCCAATAAGTGCCAAGGCTGGCCTGCATTTTGTCGTTTGCCCGCATAGCAAGGCCAATCAATATCCGCACCTAAATTCGGTACGCGAGATTGGAAAGCTTTAACGAAACCTGCGATCTCTTGTTTAGTTTCATTCTGAACGCGAATAAGCATTAGCAACATCGCCATCTGATCGTCACCAACCTGACCATCAAGATATTCATCCATGACTTGATAGGCCTGCTCAAACGTGAGGGGTTTACGCCCACGCTCTCCACGACCTACCGTGCGAATACACTCCAAAATTGTGCTCATACTACCTCTTGAGAAATAACTGACTCTACGGTCTTTTCTAGCTCTTCTCGCAGTTTGACTACTTCGCCTAAGATAATCAATGCTGGGCTAACGCCTTTTAGTTCGTTCGCTTTTGAAGTGAGCGACTCTAGCGATGAAATATGAACCTTTTGTTGACGACTACAGCCATGGGTAATGATGGCCAACGGGAAGTCTCCTCTAAGCCCATTTTCTAGCAGGCCTAGCTGTATCTCTTGCGCCTTCTCTAATCCCATGTAAAACACTAACGTCTGCCCAGCACCAACGAGTTGGGACCATGCAGGCAGTGCGCCCGTCACCACTTGGCCTGTCACAAAGGTCACGCTCCTAGCCAGTTCGCGGTGAGTAAGAGGAATCTTAGAGGATGCCGCGCAACCTATCGCCGCGGTGATACCGGGAATAACTTCAAATTCGATACCATGCTTAGCAAGCAGCAAACCTTCCTCCCCGCCTCTACCGAAAATAAATGGGTCGCCGCCTTTGAGTCTAACAACCTGCTTACCTTGCTTGGCGAGCTCAACTAAGATCTGACTGATTTCCTCTTGCTTCAAGCTAGGTTTTCCGCAGCGCTTACCCACGTAGATGTGTTGACAGGAAGAACTCGAAAAACCGAGTATGTCTCGATTTACCAAACGGTCAAAGACGATCACGTCCGCTTGCTGTATCACTTTTAACGCTTTGACGGTTAGCAAGTCCGGGTCATTTGGCCCAGCGCCCACCAGATACACTTTGCCGTAATGGCTTGCCGACTTCTTGTCAGCATCTTTCATATTACGATGGTCAACATAGTAATGATGACTAAAGCCAGCACTGCGTAAACTTTGCCCAGAACCGTCTAACATCCGTGTCTCTCTTTTCATCTTCCTGCCTCTATTTGGTAATAATGAGGGTTTGGTTGTATGAGTCCACCAAACGCTCGACCTGTGGTAAACACGAACCGCAATTACTGCCACACTTCAATGTTTTAGTAAGCTGCGATACTGACTGGCACTCACCACTTTCTAGCGCCGCCGATATTTGTTTGTCCGTGACTCGAAAGCAGCTACAAATCATCTCACTAGCATCGTACTCCGCCGCTATGGAGAGCAGTGAAGAGAAGGTTAACGTCTGGCCAATCAGATTCGCTAACTGGCTTAGATCTGAAGTAATTGGTTGGGAAGAAACAATTAGGATTGAACGGAGTATGTTAGTGCCATTTTCCTCGTCGTAACCCACTGAGAGCCAGCCTGAATCCATGTCTAACAGCACCCGTCTCTGCGAGTAGATATCCCCGATGTTAGCGACGTCTTGTTTCGTAATAGCTTGCGTGTCTGCAAATCGCCACACCTCAGCGCTTTCTTCAGATTGGAAAGATTGGTAGATAAACTCGCGCTGTTGAAACCTCTTACCGATATAAAGCCCATAAGCTTTCACACTCACTGGCAACAGTTCGACCTGCTGCGACTTAAATGCTGGCTGGCCTGACAATGGATCCGCCTCGCGGCTTAATACAGCATTAACTTGGCTGTCACCCCCGTATTTTCCTGCCCAGTGCATCGACATAAAGAGCTGATTTCGACTAAGGGCATCATCATGAACGGCTTTTGCAATCACTCGCTGTGTCGTTGCAAGGTTACGCACCTCAACCAACTGATTGCTCTCTAAGCCTAATGAGAGGGCTGACTGCGTATTGACGTAAACTGTAGGTTCGCATTCAGATGCCGCAAGGTGTGGGATATGACCTGTGCGTGTCATAGTATGCCATTGGTCACGTTGACGACCGGTGTTCAACCACCATGAGGTGTTCATCGACTTGTGGAGGTCATCAGGCACGATAAAGCGCGCTTTGCGATCGGGGAAACTAAACTGACCATTGGCTAATGGCTGTTTCCCACCCCATTGGGTAGGCTGCCACCCGTGATACTCATCATCACTAATATCGGCATATTGCGAAAGGTCGAGTAATAAGTTGGACTCTTTATTCAGTCCAGTCATCGCAGCATATTCACGAAAAACTGTCGCTTCCGAGTCAAAATCAAATCCGTTTTTCATGCCAAGTAACGCGCACAGCTTCTCTCCCACTTGGCGAATGGCTTGCCAGTCTGCCTTGGCTTCTCCTTTCGACTGCAAGAACTGCCTTTGACGCGTCAGCATTCGCTCTGAGTTGGTCACCATACCCTGTTTTTCCCCCCAACCTGCCGCAGGTAACAGTACATCGGCATACTGAGCAATATCGGAATCTTCAGTAATATCGGACACAATCACCAACGGACATTTTTCTAGCGCTTGACGAATAAAATGGCTATCTGGCATCGACACTACTGGATTGGTTGCCATAATCCAGATGACTTTGATATCGCCACGCTCAACCGCTTCAAACATTTCAACGGCTTTCAAACCTGGACGAGTAGCAAGACGCTCTGTTTGCCAAAATTGACTCACCTTCTTAATCGAATCTGCGTCAAAACCTCGATGAACCGCGAGTTGGTTTGCAAGCCCACCGACTTCGCGCCCGCCCATGGCGTTAGGCTGACCGGTGATAGAAAAAGGCCCTGCGCCCGGGTAACCGATTTTCCCTGTCGCTAGATGAGCGTTGATGATGCTATTGCCTTTATCAGCACCACTTTGTGACTGGTTAACGCCTTGGCAAAAGAGCGTCACAGTTTTGTTGGTAGTGGCGAACCAGCGGTAAAATTGGTTGAGTAACTCTTGGTTGAGCTGTAGGCGTTCACTCAGCGCCGCTACGCTATAATCTGGCGACTTTACCGTCTGAGCTAACTGTTCGAACCCTTGCGTATGCTGCGCGATGTAATCACGGCTTAGCGCTACGTTATCCATACAATAGCGCAGCAATCCGTTAAATAGAGCAATGTCGCCATCATTAGGGATAGCAAGATGCATATCCGCTTGTTGGGCAGTGACCGTCTCTCTTGGATCTATCACCACCACCTTAAGCTTAGAGTTACGCAGCTTCGCCTGTTGAATGCGACGGTAGAGTACCGGGTGAGTCCAAGCCGTATTGGCTCCACAAATAATAATCAGCTCAGCGTCATCAATGTCGGAGTAATTGATCGGGACAATGTCTTCTCCAAACGCGCGATTATGAGCAACAACGGCCGATGACATACACAGGCGAGAATTTGTATCAATATTGGCACTGCCCACCACACCTTTCATAAATTTATTCGCTAGGTAGTAGTCTTCCGTCAACAGCTGACCAGAAACGTACATAGCGGTGGCGTCTGAACCGTGGTGTTCAATAGCCTCAAAATACGCGTTAGCAATCAGATCCGTCACAGCGTCCCAACTGGTCTCGTTACCATTTACTTTGGGATAAAGAAGTCGAGACAGCATATCTAGACTCTCAGCCAATGCCGAGCCTTTAACACACAGTGCCCCTTGGTTGGCAGGATGCGATTTGTCACCAGTGATACCCAGTTGATTGACTTCGACCCCACAGCCAACGCCACAATATGGACACGCTGTTTTCGTACATTCCTTTGTCATCACCGCTCCTTAAAACGAAAAAGCCTCTCCCAAATAGGAGAGGCTTCTTTGCCTATGACGTTGTTATTTATGTTATGGCGCACTTTCGCACGCATAATAGATAACGCAAGTAGGATGCCAAGATAACATCTTATTTATAATCAGATGGTTACCGAAACTAGGTTTGGCTGCTTGCACATATTAAGTGCAGTGGAGCATTAATCGGTGCAGAGTGAATAACAAAAAAGGAGCCTATTAAGCTCCTTTGTTCTTCAAACATGTCAGCGGTGTATCACCACTTTTTCATCAAGCGGCCAACTAAGTTTGGATGGTAGGCCCAACTATGATCAAACATCGACATCAAGTCTGGGTTGCCATATTTTGACAGGCTAATCGCATGAAAACGGTTTTTGCTCTTCTTAAGCTGCTCGACTTTTTCCAGCATCTCTTCTGATTGCTTAGGGGCGATAAAATCTGAAATCACCACCATGTCAGCGTTGCGGTATTTGTCACCACTCATTAAGTCAATCGACTTCATTAACACGGGTTCAAGATCGGTACCGCCGTGGAAACTGTACGTGAGGAAATCACTCGCTTCACGAAGACCATCTTGTTTGGTTAGCTCATAGGTAATTTGCTCAGTAGAGAAGAGAATCACGTAGCAATCACGATCTTCAGCCAATGCTATTTGCATCAACGCATAGGCCATCGCTTTAGCACACTGCTCCGGAAAACCACTCATTGAACCTGATGCATCAACACAAACAATAAACGGCCCTTTTTCCACATCTGCTTGAGCGTTATCAGGACGCTGGGCACTCACTTTACGTAAAGTGCGCGACTTACCTTGCATCTTGTAGTTCATTAAGCGCTTATCGACGAGGTGCTTATAGAACACGACTTCAAGTTCAGGGTAAGCCAAAAACATGGTTTCATTCGGAAGAAGCTTGTTTAAGTCATCCCCTTCATGAATGCCGACAATATCATCGGTCGCTTGATCGGATTTCTCTTCAACAACTTGCGGCTCTTCTAGCGGCGCTTTATTTAGATCTGGGTCATCGACCTGACTTGCCATGCGGCCAAGTTTCTCGGCGATCTCTTGCAAGCCTTTATTCTTTGACAAGAATTCAGCATGGCGCTTCATTACGGTTAAATCCGTCTTGCTGAGTCTAGCCGAAGCCATATCCCATAAGCGGCCAACACTCTCATCGTCTCCACTTTCCGTCACTTTATCCATGTTTTTCATGGTTTCCATGCGTTGGTAAAGATCTTTAAGCACTTTTTCTTTGTTGGCTTCTAGCTCGGTAAGTTGTGCTTGGCGAATCGCATCTGAAAGGCTTTGATACCATTGATCACAGAAGTAATGCGGGAACATCGGGTTATTCACCCCTTTGTTCTTCTCCATAAGACGGCGGGCTTGCAAATAGAAGGCAGAATGCCATTCTAGCTGCTTAATGACTTCCGGAATCTTGTCAAAGAACTCAGCTTCATTCCAATGAATAACTTCTTGGTACAGTGACAGCTCTTGCTTAAATCGATCGGTTTCACACACTTTAGTAATGCGTTTCTTAACGCTGCCACGCCATTTTAGCAGGTGGTTCTTAACCGAGGACTTTACCCCTCTGTTTTCGGTCACCGCCATCATTTGCGAGCGCGCCATAAGATCGTTGACCGCGGAATCTATCATGCCTGAGTCCGCAATCATTAATACAAGGTTAAGTCCGTCAGCACCTAGCATTCATTTCTCCTATGCAAAGAATTGATCTAAGGTTTTGAAACGGAAGACAATACGTTCACATTCCGCTTTCGTTGATTCGAGTACTTGCTGCAAGTTCTGTAAGCTAGACTCCATCGCTCGTGGCAGTTCTTGATCGACAAAGCCATGAGGAAGCGCGCCATGGAAGTTAGAACGTACACGCAGTAAATGATGTTCTGCATGCTCAAGCTGAGCCATTGCTTGCTGAGACTTAGTTAGCCACTCTTGGTAAAGCTCTTCATCTAAGCCCTTAGTTGTTACAATTGAAACCAGCACCGCACGGTTAGCAATATCTTTGATTACAAGGTTGTTTGCGGCATCCATGTCAAAACGTAGGCGAACCAATGTAGTATTGGTATTCACGTAACCGTAAACGTCACCGTGACCTTCTTTGATCACTCTTTCTAGTTCGTTTTTAGGCACGTAGACCCAACGGCTATCACCTTTCTCAGACTCAGTGACTGACATGTTGCTTTGCAGTAGCACCAATTTAACCAAATCAAATGCGCTGCCCACTTTGTAGCTTTTCGCATCAGAAATATCGTAGCTGTGTACTTGTTTCTTGATAAGCCCTGTCGTCGACTCCATCGACAGCATCGTGCCGAATTCAGACTCAAGCTCTTCTTGGATGTCTGTCAGTTCTTCACGACATAGAGTGATTTGCTGCTCGACCTCTTGCTGATCAAATGCGTGATTAAGTGCGAAGTCTTTGATCACTTTACGCACAATGTCGCGAGACTCAGGGCTGTTCCACAGACAGTCTTGTAATAGCAAGATATCTAGTGGGTTAATTGAATCACGACCATTAAAAAACGCACTCGCTTTAAGCAGCTTAACGGCTTTCTTCCAACGACGGTCTGAGACGTACATATCCGTATCCGACGCATCTAAGCCACTTTCAGCCGTTACAGCAGATTCTAGTAACGTTTTTAATTCGTAGAGCTTTTCAAACACGTCATTGCTAAGTTCAAGCTGCTCAAGCTCTGACTGCCACTGGTGATATTCTTGATCAGTAATTGCCAAACCTTCAGGAATCGTCGCCTCTTGCGGCGTACCTACTGTCAGCATAGATTTGAAGTTTTGTTTGTCTTGAATGCGGTTAACAAACACGCGTACTAGCATACGGTCATATAGCGCTTCTAAACCACTGTCTTCATCTGGTAGCTCGTTCGATGCTGACACCAATAGACGCATTGGAACACGCTCAATCTCGTTACCATTTTTGAAGGTTTTCTCATTCACTACGGTCAATAACGTGTTCAAAATCGCTGGGCCTGCTTTCCAAATCTCATCAAGGAAAACAACCTGAGCTGTCGGTAGATAACCGTCGGTTAAACGAACGTAGCGACCATTATCTTTTAATTCTTGGATACTAAGCGGACCAAACACCTCTTCTGGCGTCGAGAAGCGCGTCATTAGATATTCGAAGTAAGATGAATTATCAAAAGCTTGGATAAGACGCTTAGCAATTAAGCTCTTTGCAATACCAGGAGGCCCCAGTAAGAAAACACTTTCACCAGCAAGGGCTGCTAGCAAGCAGAGTTTGATTGTTTCTTCACGTTCATACACACCATCAGATAGGGCTTGAGCGAGTTTATTGATTCTCTCAGACAGTAACGCTTTTTGTGAGTGAGTAACTCGACTCTGGTTCATCATCTATTGCGCTCTCCTAACGTATTAAACAACATGTGCGTATGAATAAGTTTATACAATTGTTAGCACTTTGTTACAAGTGCAATTTCAATTCTGACAACCTTTTATAGCAGAAGGCTTATTTACGTAACGCACTGAAAACAATGTTTGCAGTTTTGCGATTTTCATCACTAATCGTACGACGTAAAGTTACTCGCTTGTTACTGAGATGCTTTAACTAGAGGTGTATTGTCTGTAAGGTAATGAGGTCAATTGTCAGGGCACTAATAACAATAATGAATTCGAAGATAAAAAACCTTCATAGCTGGAAGCGTATCTCTCTTATCGAAGAAGAGGTTGATTTACCAAATGGCCAAAAAATTACCCACACTACGATTTCCCACCCTGGTGCCGCGGTAATCCTACCTATCGATGAAAATGGCAATATCATTGTTATCAATCAATTCAGGCCATCACTTAAGAAATGGTTATTGGAATTGCCAGCTGGAACGTTGGAGGATGGCGAAGCAGTCGAAGTGTGTGCCAATCGTGAGCTTGAAGAAGAGACTGGCTACAGTGCTAAAACCATGATATCTCTAGGACAGGTAACGCCTTTAGCTGGTTTTTGTGACGAGTTGCAACATCTATACGTAGCCAAAGACCTGACTTTAACTCGTCGTTACGATTGTGATGAAGACGAGGTGATTGAAGTAATTTCCCTGTCTGTTAAACAACTTGAACAAAAAATTATAAGTGGCGAAATCACAGATGCCAAAACCATCGCATGTTTAAGTAAAGCAAAGCTGTGCGGCTATATTTAGGAGATAAGATTATGGATTTTCGTTCTGATACGGTAACCAAACCGACAGAAGCGATGCGTAAAGCAATGGCAGAAGCACCAGTAGGTGATGACGTCTATGGTGATGACCCAACCGTCAACGAATTAGAACAGTGGGCAGCAGAGCGTCATGGCTTTGAAGCGGCGCTGTTTACTACATCAGGTACCCAAGCAAACCTGCTCGGCCTTATGGCCCACTGTGATCGTGGCGATGAGTATTTGTGTGGTCAGCAAGCTCACAACTACAAATATGAAGCTGGCGGTGCGGCCGTTTTAGGCTCTATTCAACCTCAACCTATTGAGAACAACCCTGATGGCTCGCTTGATTTTGGCAAGCTGAAAGCAGCGATTAAACCTGATGACAGCCATTTCGCACGTACAAAGCTGCTTAGCCTTGAAAATACCATCAACGGTAAAGTTCTTCCTTTAAGCTATCTTGCACAAGCGCGTGAGTTTGTCGATCAACATAACCTACTGCTGCACCTAGACGGGGCTCGTGTATACAACGCAGCGGCGGCTCTGGATGTTGACGTTAAAGAGATTGCGCAACATTTCGACTCAATGACCATTTGTCTATCGAAAGGCCTAGCGGCACCAATCGGTTCATTGCTATTAGGTGATAAAGCCTTTATCGATAGAGCAAGACGCTTACGTAAAATGGTCGGCGGCGGTATGCGTCAAGCAGGCATCTTAGCGGCAGCGGGTAAGCTTGCGCTGACAGAACAAGTACCTCAGCTAAAAGTTGACCACGCGAACGCGAAGCTACTAGCAGAGCGCTTGTCTGATCTTCCGGGTTTCAATGTCAATACGGACTTTGTTCAGACCAATATCGTGTTTGCCAAACTGGATGACAATGTCGATATTACAGCTATTGCGAGCAAGCTTGCTGATGAAGGTATCACGATTACCCCAGGAAACCCGATCCGTTTCGTGACTCATAAAGACATCTCACAACAAGACATTCTGCTGTTTACTGAAAAGCTAGCAAAACTGCTTTAACGAATAGTAAATTGATCTCGACCATTGAGCTTCCCCTTAGGGGAAGCTTTATTCTATTGCATATCAAAGTTGATAGATTTAGGGTTCTCTATGATACGTGCGCTGGTTTTTCTTTCTCTCATTCCATCATTAGCTTTTGCAGACGCCTCTTTCGGCGACGCTCAACTCGGTAAGGTTAAATCACCAAGCTGTATCTTTTGCCATGGAACAGATGGCACTGCAAGCAACCCAAGCTACCCGAATATCAAAGGGCAAAACGCTCAGTATCTGTTTCAATCAATGAAAGACTACCAGAACGGTAACCGACAAGGCGCGCTTGCGGAAATGATGAAGGCTCAGCTATCTCGCCTAAATGACGAAGATCTAAAAGACATTGCGGCCTATTTTTCTAGCCAGCAATAATCTCCTTATACAAAAAAGCCTTCGACAGTATCAAAGGCTTTTCTAATCAAATCCGATTAAGTGCGGTATAGCACCTTCACTACATGCCAACCAAATTTGGTCTTCACTAGGTGCGGAACCAGTGTTTCACCAGAGAAGCATACTTTATCGAACTGAGGGACCATTTGGCCACGGCGGAATTCACCAAGATCGCCACCTTTTTTGCCTGATGGACAGGTGGAATATTTCTTAGCCAAAGTCTGAAATTTCGCGCCTTTCTTTAGCTGTTTGATGATGTCTTCTGCTTGCTCTTTGTGCTTAACTAAAATATGAAGAGCCGCTGCTGTGTTAGCCATGTTGATGCCTCTTGAGATATGACTGAGTTGGCGCGGATTGTACCGGATAATGGTGAAATCTTCATCCAGCCAATTAATAAATTAAAAAAACATCTAGTACTTATGTATTAACGCATCGAATTTGATCAACATCCATTGAACATCAACTCAATTCCGCTACCATTGAATTAAGACACCAAAGAGAAAATCTTCATGGCAAAACCGGTTAGTAAAGCGAATCAATCCCAAGGTATGTTGATGTTTACATTAACGCAAAGTAAACAGCTATTTGCCATAGGAACGCTAAAGGTGAGAGAAATCGTTCCTTTTCAAGTAACGACTCAGATTCCCTACTCCCACCACCATGTCGTTGGTACGGTCTCCCTACGTGGTAAAACCATTCCAGTGATCAATATGCCTGCAGCCATTGGATTTCGCCCTATACAGCCTGATGAATACCAATCGTGCTATCTGATCGTTACCGACTGCCTACGAACTGTGGTTGCCTTCATGGTACGTTCAATTGAAAAGATTATTGAGTGTGACTGGAAATCGATTGAGTCAGCACCAGAAACTGTCGGTCACAATGTGTTTGTTACTGGTATTACGCGCTTTGAAGAAAAAATCGTGCAGATGCTCGACGTCGAGTTGCTGCTCTCTAAAATTTACCCTCAATATGAGTCAACCAAAATCCCTATGTTGACGGACATTGAACGAGAGCGCTTAAAAGCACTGAGCATCCTATTGGTCGATGACTCTTCTATTGCTAGAAAACAACTTTCGGATGCATTAGACAGTATCAATATCCCGTATCAGATATGTAATAACGGGATTGATGCACTTCAACTGATGCGCCACGATGCCCAACAAGGTAGACCTATCGAGCTACTCGTGAGTGATATCGAAATGCCAGGCTTAGACGGCTATGAATTGGCTTTTGAAACGCAAAACGAGAGTGACCTAAGCAATAGCTACATTATCTTGCATACATCTTTATCGAGTGAGATTTGTCTTGATCGTGCAAAACAGGTCGGTGCGCATGAAGCGTTAGAGAAATTTAACGCTGGGGACTTAATCAAAGCGATGCTAAGAGGAGCTCACCAGTTAGAGCAAGGTCAACAAGAAGCCACAGTTTTATAAACCACTGGTATAACTGAACAATTTCCATACAGCACCTAGGGTTAAGTTATGATATTGTTCATAAACCTAATCAATTGTTAGAGACAAATTGATATAAGACCAAGCATCTATAAACGAGATCCGCTAATCTTATTTTATAGGATGTCTAGACATGAATGTTAATAAGAAATGACAGACGACGACTTTAAAAAATCCACAGCTAACCTTAAAAAAGCTGTGCCGTTGATGATGAAACATCACGTAGCTGCCACGCCAGCAAACTACGCGTTATGGTATACGTACGTCGATAATGTTATCCCGCAATTAAACCGCGAACTCGATAATGTCATCGGAAACTACGGCGTATGCCCACCAGCTTCGGGAGCACAGCTCTATAACAACCATATCGCTAGCCGAGCGGAAACCGATATGCACGATCTGCGTGCAAATATCGAAATATTGGTGAATGAAGTAGCGAGCTCCGTATCCGACACACTAACGGACACTTCTCAGTTTTCTAAAATGATCGATAAAAGCTTCGAAAGCTTAGAAAGAGTCGAAGATGAATCGATGTCGCTTGAAGAAGTGATGAAGGTGATTCGCCAGTTAGTCGTTGAGTCACGTGAGATCAGGCACTCTACCCGCTTCCTAAACAGCCAGTTAGAAACTGCGACCAACGAAATCCAGCAGCTTAAGAGCCAGTTGGCTGAAGTTCAGCAAGATGCCCTCTTTGACTCCCTCACGAGTCTTTACAACCGTAGAGCCTTTGATGGAGATTTGAATACTCTGTGTCGCTCAGAACAAAAGATGTGTTTAATCTTGGCTGATATCGACCACTTTAAGTCATTTAACGACACGTATGGCCACTTATTCGGTGATACCGTCATCAAAGCGATTGCACGACGTATCCAACTAAGTTGCCGTGATGGCATTCATGCTTATCGTTTCGGTGGAGAAGAGTTTGCTTTGATCGTGCCAAATAAATCGCTGCGAATCGCCCGTCAGTTTGCAGAAAGCTTACGCCGAGCAATCGAAAAGCTATCGATTAAAGATCGACGAACATCAGAACAAATAGGTAATATCACTATCTCATTGGGTGTGGCTGAACTACAACCCGGAGAGTCTGCAAACTCTTTGATCGATCGCGCAGACAAATTACTGTATGAAGCGAAAGAACTTGGCCGCAACCGCGTAATGCCGCTTTAAGTCCTTAACACCATTAAGCAAAAAGAAAATAAAAAGCCCCTGTAAGTGATTACAGGGGTTTTTACATTCATTCAGTCATCCACTTCTCAATTAACCATCATTAGTTATTGCCGTGATCAGCTCTTGCTGCACTTGGTCAGATTTATCATTATCAATCTGACACGTCCCTGCCGCTTTATGGCCTCCGCCGCCATATTTCAGCATTAGCTCACCAACATTGGTCTTAGAGCTGCGATCAAAAATGGACTTACCCGTCGCAAACACGGTATTTTGCTTCTGGAATCCCCACAACTTGTGAATTGAGATATTGCAGTTTGGGTAGAGCGCATAAATTACAAATCGGTTACCTGCATAGATAACCTCTTCTCCAGTGAGATCAAGAAAAACCAGATTGTCATGGACCGTCGCACAACGCTGAATCTGATCTTTGAACAAGTTTTCATGCTCACGGTACAGTTCAATACGCTCTTTCACATCCGGAAGGTCTAGAATCTCTTCAATTGAGTGATTCTTGCAGTACTCAATCAAGTCCATCATTAGGTTGTAATTGGAGATACGGAACTCTCTAAAACGGCCAAGCCCGGTACGAGCATCCATCAAGAAGTTCAGTAGATTCCAACCTGTCGAATCCAACACTTCGTCACGGTTAAACTGAGCTGAATCGCCTTTATCCACCGCTTCCATCATATCTAACCAATCACTTGGGAAAGTCGCTTCCCCACCGTAGTGCTCCCATACGACACGGGCAGCAGACGGCGCTTCTGGGTCAATAATGTGGTTCTTCCTCTCTCCTTGGTTGCGAATCATCTCAGAGAGGTGATGGTCAAATACCAAATAGGCATCTTTCACATACGGTAAGTTGGTAACAATATCATTCGAAGTAATCTCAATTACTCCGTCTTGCATATCTTTAGGGTGAACGAACTTGATATCGTCAATGAGGTCGAGTTGTTTAAGCAAAACTGCACACACTAAACCATCAAAATCACTACGAGTTACAAGTCGATATTTTTGTTCCGACATCAGGCACTTCCTATGCTAAGTCTGACTAGGTTAAAGTATACGATACCTTATTATAACTAACGCAAACCTTTCAATGCTGTTCCATTACAATGTGAAATATCTCTTTATAATTTTAGACAGCGGCGACTTTTTGACAAACCTAACACAGATTTTTTCATTAAAGAGCCTATAATCGATGGGTTAATGATTGATCCAACTAAGGAAATTTTATGAAAAGAGCATGTATCGTGATGTCTGTGATCAGTGCTGCTGTATTGGCTGGTTGTGCGAGTGAGCCTGATGAATACGAAGTAAAAGAGTACACTTCTATGGCTAACCCAGCTGCAGTTTACTGCGTTCAACAGGGCGGCGAGCTTGAAACAGTCAATGAAAATGAGATGCGTGTGACTTACTGCGTTCTATCTGATGATGAACGCGTTGAGCAGTGGGAATACTACCGAAACAGCCAAAAGAATGAACAACAGTCGCAAGGTTAATCACCTATCGTGACATCATTTAGGCAGTAATAGGTACAAAGAGGCGTTTGCCTCTTTTTTTTGGCTTTGCAATCGAACGGTGTACAGCTCTGACATTCTTCTGACATGAGCTTTCGTGACAAAACTACAATGTGACGTGAATCACAGTTCAAACCAGTCAAGAATACTACTGCTATGAAATACGATACCCCATTAGAATCTGAGCAAGAACATCTCGATGACTCAGTAATTTCCAATCATGCCAAACGCACTTTTCAAAAAGTTGCCCTGAACGCTTTAGTCGTCGCCGCATTAGGTATATTTGTTAACCTATGCCTACGCATTGACTTCAGTCAGTTCCACCATGGTCTAGGTGAGGCTTCTTTTACTGAATCTGCGCAACTGCTTATGCTCGCAGTTACCAGCTTGAGCTTTTTCCACTTAGTGAAAGTAAAAAGCTCGGTCCATTATGCTGCAGTGCTAATGGGCGGTTTTTTCGCCGTACTATTTATTCGAGAAATGGACGTATGGTTTGATATGTTGGCACATGGCTCTTGGGTTTACCCTGCTTTGGCCATCGCTCTGTTCAGTTGCTACCTGGCCTATACCGGGGGTAAACAAACCGTCAACCAAATGGCCGCACTGCTGAATACTCGCTATATGCCTGTACTCATTACCAGCGTTGTTGTTCTGCTTGTCTTTACCCGCTTGTACGGCATGGGCTCATTCTGGCAGTCAGTTATGGGTGACAGCTACCTAAGAGAAATCAAAAATGTCTCTGAGGAAGCGACTGAGTTAATGGCTTATAGCCTTATTGCATTCGCCGCTATCAAAACTAACTTACTGATCACTCGTGCTGACGTTCTGGGTCAAGATGACGATTCAACCAAGTAAGCTGGGTATTGAGTATATCTAATTGCTCAATCAATGCTTGGCAGCACACATAAGGGGTAGTCTTCTCGACTGCCCTTTCTATTTTCTCCACCGCTTTCATACTATCACCATCGAGGTGCATCGCTTTCAAGCCCTCAAGTGCATCTAGCGCAAATCGCCATGGTAACGCTCTAACCTCAGCTAACTCGCGCTGAAATGCCCTATTCTTAACCCCTTCTAAGTACACGCGATAAGTGGTTAGCTCGTCAGCCAATAAGAAAGCGCGACCAGCCTCACCGAGATGAGGGTACTCAACAGCACAATGCTGGCTAATATCCAACGGTATTGAAAGTGACAAGCCACTTTGCGCACAACGCTGATGCAGCACTCTTAGCAGCCCTTGCTCATCCATTAGTGACTGAATTTCAAAAATTCGTTTTAGATGGTAGTCGTTGGAGACAAAGGTGACATCAATCCTTTGACCAATACTGCATAACTGGCTTTCCACTAATTTGTCCGCTGCATTTTGGATATTTTCGATGGTATTGGTCGACTGACTTTCAATGAGGATATGAGGAGGCAAGGTTTTGTTGGCAGGACGCAAGCGCAAAAACTGCTGATACATGGCTTCAGCTTCAGATGTCGTCTGACCGTCAGTTACACCACCGCAAAAAACAAACGCGGTTTCTTGAACGTTAACTTGTTCAAGCAGTTTAAAAAGTCCTTCCACTCGGCTAACACCTTCCGGCGTTAATCGGTTGTTTCGCAGCCTCTTGCCTAGGATAAGTACCACATTCGAAATGTTCATTATTTACTCATGTCTCAATTATTCCTACTGAATTACTCAGGTACTGTACATACATCGTCTTTGCCGCTAGCTTAGCAAAGGTTAAAGTTTTGTTATTTTGGTGTTGATAAGTCGAAATCTCGGTCAGATGCCATACTAGTAATTACAAGAGCCTGCCTGACGGGCCAATTCACAGGAAGTAAAGTTTATGCTGTCAATATTTGATATTTTTAAAATCGGCGTGGGGCCTTCCAGTTCTCACACCAATGGTCCGATGATCGCAGGGTATCATTTTACCCGCCTGCTGGCTGCATCGATCACTAAGGTACACCGTATTCAAGTCGACCTGTACGGTTCACTTTCTTTAACGGGCAAGGGCCACCATACCGACCGCGCAGTTATTCTCGGCCTTTTAGGCAATAAACCTGACACCATCAAAATGGCTAGCGCGAAACAAGCGCTCACCAATACCATTGATGAAGGTTACCTTGCTCTTGCTGGCGCCCATACGATCAATTTCAGCTATGAGAGTGATATCTTGTTTCACTCCGACAACCTTCCTTTACATGAAAACGGTATGACCATTACCGCCTACGACTCGCTAGGCGCGCAAATTGAGTTTGAAACCTACTATTCAATTGGTGGTGGATTCATTGCCACCGCAAAAGAGCTTGAAAACGGTGGCAATGAAAACTCGGTTGATATTCCCTTCCCATTTACGAGTGCCGACGAAATGCTCGCTATGGCGGAAAAAAATGGACTTAGCCTAGGTGGAATGATCTTACAGAACGAGCAACAATTCTTTAGTGATGATGAAATCACCCAAAAAGCAGAGCAAATTTGGAAGGTCATGTCGCTATGTATGCAACGCGGCTTTGAAACCGAGGGGGTATTAGAAGGTGGACTTGAAGTCACAAGGCGCGCCCCTAACCTGCTAAAGAAACTAGAAGCCAACGCAGCAATTGAGAATGACCCAATGGAAATCATGGATTGGATCAACTTGTTTGCCTTCGCTGTTAGTGAAGAAAATGCCGCGGGAGGACAAGTGGTTACCTCTCCAACTAATGGCGCTGCAGGTGTTATTCCGGCGGTACTAATGTATTACCATCGCTTTATTAGAGAGCTCGATACCAAGCAGTTAAAAGACTTTATTGCGGTCGCTGGCGCAATTGGCATCTTATACAAAACCAATGCCTCTATTTCTGGTGCTGAGGTTGGCTGCCAAGGTGAAGTCGGAGTTTCCTCATCGATGGCTGCCGCTGGCCTAACTGCACTGCGTGGTGGCAGCAACGAACAAATCTGCATTGCCGCTGAAATCGCTATGGAGCACTCACTAGGTATGACCTGTGACCCGATTGGTGGTTTAGTTCAGGTACCGTGTATTGAACGTAATGCGATGGGAGCAATGAAAGCGATTAACGCCTCACGAATGGCGCTCAAACGTACGAGCAAATGTCTCATCTCTTTAGATAAAGTCATCGCGACCATGTATCAAACAGGTAAAGATATGAACCGCAAATATCGAGAAACTTCTCTCGGTGGCCTAGCCGTTATCCATATGTCTCCGCCTTGTGAGTGATCATCGCTTGCTCTAGCCAAGTGACGAATATTGCAACGCTCTCTTTTGTCGGGTTATGACAAATTAAATAGTGCCCACCTGCAGTGGGCACTTGTTTTGAATAAACCTGTACCAATTGACCCCGATCCACTAATTCATCGACCAACACATCTTTTACCAGCAACACCCCGAGCCCATTAAGTGCCGCTTCGATAGAGAGTGAAGAGTGATCAAACTGTAATGCTGGCTTGATCCATTCACCGTCATAATCCGAATGTGAGAACCAATGCTCCCAACTCTCCGTGTACCCCGTGGTCATTATTTTTTCAGCCTGCGCTATTTGCTCGACAGACATAGGTAACGATGCGTTGACATAATCTGGGGCAGCAACCACTACCCAAGATTCATTGGTTAGATAACGCTGCTGAGGGTCATGACAATTTCTAGTGCCGTTAATAATTTCGACATCAGCGAAACCACTGCCATTTGGGTAGGCACTTGAGGTCGATGAAAACTTGAGCTCAATATCAGGATATTGACGTCGAAAATCGCTAAGTCTAGAAATCAACCATTTGATACAGAAGCTTTGCGCGACAGATAAAATGACGGTGTGTCGCTGCTTGCGAGCAAATAGTTGTTCCGTTCCGACCGAGAGAGAGTGGAAGGTTTGTGTCAGCAGAGGAAGGTAGTACTTTGCGTCATGTGTCAGTGTCAGCTTCGCTCCTTTACGCTCAAACAAAGCGGCGCCCAGATACCCTTCTAACTGCTTTACTTGCTGGCTGACAGCGGCCCGCGTGACATGCAGCTCTTCAGCCGCTTTGGTTAAGCTCTGCAGTCGAGCGGCAGATTCAAAGGCTTTTAGTGCATTTAAAGGCGGAAGAAATCGAGAGGTAGAAAGCGACATGACGACGGATTTGGCATAGATAAAACGCTACTATGCCAAACCAGTGTGACAACAAGGTTACTCGACTTTATCTGCTTTACCCGCCGCTGCTCCCGCAAGCTTAGACAGCCACTTATCCCAAACAAAAGGCCGCTGTTCGTTATCTTCCGCTTCTTCTTTGCGTCGTACTGCGTTTCTTACCATCATAGCACCAAGCCATCTGATAGGTTCTGGTGGAAACTGACCTAGTGGGCCCTGCGCCAGTCCACATTGGCTCCATTGATTATCTTGATCCATAACTAGAGAAGAGAGAATTTTTGCGCCAATACGTGTCTGAGCAACCCCATTGCCGGAATAACCAAAGCCGTAAACAATATTGGGCTGGTTATCTAAATGACCAAAGAATGGCAACCCCGTTACGCTGCGGTCAGATGCCCCCGTCCAGTTATAAGCGAACTCTGAATCACTCAAGCTTGGAAAAAGCTTATCGAAGGATGCTCTCAATAGCTGAGTATAACCGGACTGACGGTTAAACATCACATCCACTTTGTTACCAAACGAAAAGTGATTACCGCCCTTACCTAGCATCAACCTTCCATCTGCGGTATCACGGTAATAGTGGACAAAAATACGAGAGTCCACGACCGTCGAGCCTTTTTGTAGATTCATCGCCGCTAGCTTTTCAGGCAATGGCTCAGTAATCACCATATCAGACGAAACCACCACAATACTGTTAGTAAATTGCTTGAAATGGTCCAACATCCAAGCATTTAATCCCAATACCACCTTTTGCGCCGAGATCATTCCCTTGGGCGTTTTAATCACGGCTGGTCGACCATATTCAAGCGATTCCATTGGCGTGTTTTCAAACACTTGCACGCCAAGTTTTAGCGCAACTTGGCGCAGGCCTCTAACGAGTAGTGCTGGCTGAACGCTCGCGGCCGCAGGTGAGTAATACCCTTCTTTATGTCGATAAGAGCCTGCTTTAGATTCAACGTCACCGCATTGAGCCCAGCTATTACAGCCTAACTCCTCCAGTTGCTTGACCACAGGTGCCATTTGCCCCACTTGTGCACTGTTGGTCGCCGTATAATACGTACCATGTCGAAACAGCTCAGCATCTATCTCCTGTTCGAGACAAAATTGCTCTATTTCATAGACGGCCTTTTCTGACTCTTCCACCAACCACTTTGCTTGATGCTCACCAAACAAACGCTTCAAGGTTGGATACTTAGTCGACCAAGTCAACATACACCCACCATTCGCGCCAGATGCTCCGCTACCGCAGAGAGATTTTTCAATCACAACGACGTTAAGTTCAGGCTGCTGTTGCTTGAGTAAGATTGCTGTCCATAAACCTGTATAGCCACCACCAACAATGGCCACGTCCGCTTCAATATCTTGCTCAAGAGTATAAGTAGTGAGAGATTGTTCGCGCTCTAGTGCTTGTTTAAACCAATAAGAAAGGTGTTGAGACATGGTGATTTCCTTAAATTGAATTTAAAGAAATGCTACACGGGGAATGGCGACGCGCACAGCGAGGATAACTGTACAAAATCGTTAGAAATACTTACGAAAAAGCGCGGTGAGTTCCGCGCTTTGTTTACTCTGAAAAGTGACTAGACTTTATCAACCACAGCAAGTGTTGCTGCCAGCATATCATGACCAAACTTCACGCTACGCTCTGGCGACCAGCCATACAACGGGTCAGGGTAATCATTGTTGTCTTTAAACGGCATTTCAATCGTGTAAGAAAGGCACTTAAACTGCTCACCAACCCAGTTCGAACCAACCGTTAAGTTGGCTTTGCCTGGCTCATCCTTATCGTAACCATATTCATCTTGGAATTCGGGGGTCACCGTGTGCAGCGCTTGCTTAAACGCATTCTCCAAATTAGCTAAACGCTCATCATATGACGGGATACCTTCAGAGCCTGCTGCAAAGTTGTATGGAATCGCTTCGTCACCATGAATGTCTAAGAACATATCAACGCCAGTTTCTAGCATACGCTCACGGACTAAGAATACTTCTGGACTTCGCTCCATTGACGGCGTTTGCCATTCACGGTTCAAGTTCACACCAATCGCATTACAACGTAAGTGACCTCGAATACCACCATCAGGGTTCATGTTTGGCACAACGTAAAGTACCGCATTTTCTAACAACGCACGTGCCGTAACATCATCTTCGTCCAGCAAACGCTGAATGAGACCTTCCATAAACCACTCGGCCATCGTCTCGCCTGGGTGCTGTCGAGCAATTAGCCAAATATGCTTTTTACCTTCTTCATACTCACCAAACGTCAGTAGGCTCATATCATTACCATCTAACGTTTGACCTAATGTCTCGAGCTGGCAGTGATGTGCAGACTGCGCCATATGAAGAAGATCAAGATGGCGATCATAGGTATAAGGGGCAAAATAAGCAAAATAGATAGAGCTGCGCTCTGGGATCACGGTAAACGTCAGCGTATCACCATCAAACTCAGCGGGAATGCGGAACCACTCTTCTCGATCATACGATGCAACAACATCATACCCTTTCCAGCCCTCAGGATAAGCAGAGCCTTTTAGATCCAACAAAGAGATAGTGTGAGATTGTTCCGCTTCTGTTTCTAAACGAAAGTGGAACCACTGATAAAACTCCGACTGATTGTCGTTTGGAATCTTTAATTCGATATGATCTTTATTCTCAATACTAACGACTTCAATACTACCACTATCGAAATTACTAAAAATCTTCATTGCGTTACATTCCTTATACATTTGTACAGCATTGCGCGAGGCTAACACAAAGATAGACCTTAAAAAATCGATTTACCGCTTAGATTTGTCAGCATTGTTTAGAAGATATATCCAGCGCAAACGTTTTAGATCAAGTTCATTATAAAAATTTATGCGATATTGAGAAAAAATCGTGCATCAAAAACGATTTCTGCGATAATTGTTTCAATTTATAACACACCACAACTGATAGTATATGCAGATGTTAATTCTGTGTTATGCCAACAAAATGAGACGATTATGTGGAATAAACTCAACAAATCAATGATGTTTTGCCAAGCAATGTTTGGCTTATCATTCTACGGCGTGATGGTAATTTTGACCCGTTTCTTCTTAGAAGATCTAGGGTATAGCGAAGCGGATACCATGATGGTTGTCGGTGCTTTCTCTTCTATCGGGCCACTATTTGCGATTGCCGGCGGGTTTATAGCAGATAAATTCCTTGGTGCATACCGTTCTTTAACGATCGCCTATGGTACATTCGCGACAGGTTACACACTACTGGTCCTTGGCGCTTCAGCGACTAACGTACCTATGGCTTTGGTTGGTATTGCACTGGCTAGCTACGCTCGCGGTTTGATGTCTCCTTCTTACCCAAGTCTTTACAAACGCACTTTTGCAACAGAAGAAGATTTCGAGAATGGCTACCCTGTAAACTACTCAGTGAACAATGTCGGTGCGCTATTAGGTCAATACCTATTCCCTATGTTCGTTCTTGTTATTGGCTTCCACGGTAGCTTCATGCTATCTGCGGTAATGGCAGCATTTGCCTTCGCTGTCCTTGTGGTCTTCAACAAGCAATTGGTCAATGTTGGTGCTGACATCGACCAACAGCCAGTCAGCGCAAAAAACTGGGTTGCTTTCCTCGGTCTTTCTGCAGCGATGGTTGGCTTGGTATTTTTCATGTTCTCTAACATGGATATCGGTCAAAACATCGTTTATGCGATTGGTGCGGCAGCGATCTTGTACTTCATTTCATTGATGTTCAAATCTGGTAAATCTGACGCACTTAAAATGGGTACTATCCTGATTATGACAGTGCTGACTACCTGTTTCTTCGTTTACTACGGTCAGATGATGACTTCGATGACTATGGTTACGATCAACACAATGCGTGGTGACCTATTTAACCTTATCCCTATCGCGCCAGAAGCATCAATGGCGATGAACCCGCTATGGTGTATTGTTGCTGGTCCAGTGATTGCTTACACATTCTCTTCTTTAGAGAAAAAAGGCATCAACTTCTCAACAGCAACAAAGATCGGTTTTGCCTTCATTTTCACAGCGATTGCCTTTGGCATTCTAACTATGGCGGTAGTGAACGTTGGTGAAGACGTGATTATTCGTCCAGAAATTTTCCTAGCAATTCACTTCTTCCAAGCATTTGCCGAAGTAATTGTAGGTAGCTTAGTTGTGGCGTTCATTCTGTCGGTAACACCAAAGCATATTGAAGGCTTTTCAGTATCACTATTCTCTGTTGCGATGGCATTAAGTGGTATCGTTGGTGCTGTATTCTCTACTTCTATCGCTTTAGAAAAAGGCCAAGAGATCACTCAAGAAGTGGTACAAACGGTATATGGTGACTACTTCCAGCTACTAACTATCCTTGCTGTCGTTATGGTCGCAATTGCACTGGTTTCTTCAGTTATCATCCGCAAGATGCTTGAAACTGCACGTGCAGAGCAACAACCTGAGCTTGTTAAAGCAGAAAGCTAAACTCGCCTACTAGCGGAAAATAAAAAACCCAAGCACATGCTTGGGTTTTTCATATTAATTGCTAGCAAAAACAGTTGTTCGATATAATTAATCGCGCTGACGAGCTTTATATTCGTAGCTCACATTAATCACTGGTTGATAAGCAATATCACCATCACTAGTGACTATTTCATTTACCGTCACATGTGAATTTAGTAATTCGAATGAATTTACATCGACCTGATCATTTGATGAATAATGTACTGAACGGCTCAATTCATATGGAGATTTGTCATTGATCTCCATGATCATGCTTTTACCTGCTGCAAGAGCGGCATCTCTGCTGCCCATTGGATCACCATTCATCGATTCGCTACTAACAATAGTTTGAGATGCGCCGCCTAGACCTGCAACGGCTACTGAACTGAATAACATTACGCTTGCAAAACTTATTACCTTAATCATAACTGACTCCTTTGTTTCCTTACCACTCTAATACAGAGCATATAAAGTCGAGCTATATCCACCGCTCGATTACCTATATGGTACGAACAATAAGACCTGAATGAATTAGAATTAATTGCACTTGTTATTCGAATTTTTTGATATAAGAAGATAAATATTTGTAGTAATAAAAGTAAGGGATTAATGGCGTGTAAAATGCTTGATATAATTGGTGAGTAAAATCATTAGTTTATTACTTCGAATCGAAAATAAAGAAAGTTTTACCCAACCTAAGTATTAGAGTAAATCGTTATATGGTACTGAACAAATATCATATTAAATTTAATGATCACACTACAAAACTGTCAGCACCAAACCAGCAAAAATCATCCCCGTTCCCAACAGCCGCGTCATCGCAAGCTTTTCACCAAGAAATGCCACGCCAAATACCAGCCCAAAGACAATACTGAGCTGACGCAGCGCCACTACATAGCTCACATTGGTAGTCATCGTCATCGCATAGAGCACCAAGCCATAGGTGGTTAACATCATCAAACCAGCCATCGCTGACGGCTTTCTGATTTGCCAAGCTTGTGAGAATTCCGTCCATTGACGAGTCACAGCCACATAAGTCGTGATCACCACAAAGATGACCCAAAACTGAACGCCTAAATAGAAAATTGCCGAATCAAGGCTAGTTACCCCCTCAAGAGCACTCACATTTAAAAGGTTAAGCGCTTCTTTATCGAGAATTGAATACCCAGTGGTCCCCAATGCCGCGATCAAGGCCCAAATAACACCAAGTGAACAATACTCCTTGATACTGAGTCCACGTAGTGAAGAAAGAGGTACTATCAAGCAGCCCAAAGTAATTAAAACGAACCCTAGCCAAACCTGAACTGGTAACACTTGACCAATAATGGCCGTCCCTACTCCAACCATTAGAACTGGCAATGCTCTCGCAATCGGATAGATGACGCCAATATCACCATGCTTATAAGCATGCCCCAGCCCAATCAGGTAAACGACCTGCGCAGCCCCACTGAACAGAAGAAACCAGAAAAATGTTAGAGGTAACTGCGTCCAACCAACTTGAAGCAAATACCAAGTTACAAATGGCGCTAAAATCAGCGAAGCTGCCGCGCTACTGGATAAAAAGAAAGCAGTACCGGAAGACTTATTGCTTTTACTCAACAGGTTCCATCCTGCATGAAGTAAAGCAGAAACAACTATCAGGCAAATTGCCCACAACGACATAGTGAGACCTTTTGTCAAAAGGTGAGAATAGAATATTCTCTAGGCTTACTCTTTCTAGCTAAGCCTAGAGATAAAATTAACGCTGAAGCTCTGCGATTGATTCAATGCTAATGGCGTCATGTCGCCAATATTCAATATCGCAGTCAATCAACTCACCTTGCTGATTGTAGTTCACACGTTCAACGACCATAGCCGGAGTGCCTGAAGTCGCTCTTAGGGCTTGTGCCGTCTCTCCAAGTAAACTGCTAGTACTGATACGGTAACGGATCTTTAGGTAAACCATGCCGAAATGCTCTCGGTAGATATCCGTGAGGGAATTGGACAGATCAAAATCGAGCAAGTTTGGAAACAGCTCTGGTCGAATATAGTTGGTCACATACACTACTGGACGATCTTCGAGGTATCGAACTCGATCAACTCGATACACATCGGAAAACGGCTGTAGGTTCAGCAGGCGAACCGCTTGTTTGTCGGCCAAAATACCTTTAGCCGCGATAAGCTCTGTTTTCGGCGTACGATTTTGCGCAGCCGCCATATTGCTAAAATTCAGAGTTTGAGTCGGGTCATAGCGAAGTGGCTCTGGAGAGATAAACCAGCCTCGACGGTCTTCGCGATAAATACGCCCTTCTGCTTCTAGTAAAGAGAGCGCTTCACGTAAGGTTACTCGGGTGGTATCAAACGATTCAGCTAACTTGCGTTCTGCAGGCAACTTTTGGCGCGGCGAAAGCATACCTGAATCAATTTGTTCTACGATTGAATCTTTTATCTTTACGTATTGCACGAAGTGTCCTTATCTTTTACACCAAGCCTGTGTGCGATTTTCTAACAATTTACCCAATGTCATCTGAACAATCTTCGCGATTGCGGCAGAAATCATGATCATCACTGCCATTGCTGCAGCAGCGCCCGTTTGGCCTGCATCATCCATATTCAGAATCGAGACCGAAGCCGGAATCGTATCGGTTGAGTAAAGGAATACTACCGCAGAAGTGGTAGTTAATGCATTAACAAACAAATAGGTAGCGATATCTAAAATAGCTGGAAGGCATACAGGTAACGTTACTTTAAAGAACAACTTGTATTGTGGAAGCTTGACCGATGCTGCTGTGGCTTCAATCTCAGTCGGTAACTGCTTCAACGCAGTGAGCGCTGCCATATGACCGACCGTGTAATAGTGCACCACAGTGTTAATCACCAAAAATGCCATGGTACCGTAAAGCACGTTCAGCGGATTATTAGCATCATTGAAATAAAAGATGTAACCCAAGCCAAGCACCATACCTGGAACCGCCATCGGCACGACACTCACCATCTGCATAACTTGGCGAATTGGGCCGAATGCACGCCCTTTCTCAATACAATAAGCGCCAACAAAGATGATTGCCGTACCAAACACCGCTGTCCAGCCAGCCAACAATAGTGAGTTAAAGAACGGACTCCAGCCATAAGTGCTGATCTCTGCGAAGTTGTAGTTGTTCAGCGTCAGCGCTTTATTCCAAGGCCAGAAAGTCACCAGAGAGCCATACACCGCCATTCCAAGTACCGCCAACACTGCCACAGAGATGATTGAACAATAAAGGAAGCAAAGGCCATCACGCGTTTTGTTTGGCTCAGGTTGATAAGGCACCGAACGAGTATCGAACAAATTCTTTTGCTTTCTTTGCACCCAACGGTCAGCGCCAAACGCCATTACCGCCGGGAACAGCAGCATGATGCTGGTCACCGCGCCCATGGCGAAGTTCTGTTGGCCCACCACCTGCTTGAAGATGTCTGTCGCCAGTACGTTGTAGCTACCCCCAATCACTTTCGGCACACCGAAATCGGTAATAACCAAAGTAAACACAACGATCAAAGTGCTGATCAAGCCATATTTAGCGGCAGGTAGCGTTACTATGAAGAAGGTTTTGATTGGTGATGTTTTGAGTGCACGAGCGGCTTCATACAGACGAGCGTCAGATGTTCGAAGGGATGTATTCAAAATCATTAAAGCATGGGGAAAGGTCCAAAAGATCAATCCCATGGCAATACCAATGCCCCCGTACACTGAGTGCCCACCAAGTAACTCTTTCGCCACACCTTGATTGCCAAATAAGAAAATCAAACTGATCGCAGGAAGCAAAGAAGGTGCAAGAATCGGTGCTGTGCCCAAGATCTGGAACAAGCCTTTAAATGGCATGCAAGAGCGAGTCAAAGCATAGGCATAACCAAATGCCAGTGCGCCGACAACAACGGTGACGATGATGCCTAAGGTAAAGGTATTCCCTACCGACACCCAAAGGCTCGATGAAGAGAAATAGGTAGCAAAGTTAGCGAGACCAACAAACTCCCCTTCGCCGTTTTGTACACTTTTGTTCAGCATCGCCCATAGTGGCATCAAGATGAATAGCACCATGATGAGTGATAGTGCCGCCAATAAAGTGAACAGCACGACGTTATCTCGGCTAACTCCCTCTAATAACGACTTAGTTTTTTTGTGAGTCATTAAGCGATTAATAGTCATTGTATTGGTATCCATACGTTCACCTATGCCGCCAACACTTTCGCCGCAGCTGGAACGGAGTAACCATGTAGGCCCGCTGCGGAAAACTGAATGTAGCGAACATCACCAATCTTCATTCGTGAGTTGGTTACCGTTTCAACAGGAACATCAACAACGATGGCTTGAGTCGACGCGTCGTTTTGCAGCTCACAGTCGATGCGGAAAAATGCGCCTAAAAACTCCATCGCTATAATTCGAACAGGTAGAGAGGTCGAGTAACTGTCGACAAACTTGATGCTTTCAGGGCGAACAGCCAAATCAAAACGATCACCGCGCTGAATCTTACGATTGGTTAAACTCGGAGCTGGAAGTAGCGTCTCAGCGATTCGGACATGAGAGTCCGTTGCGACAGACGTTTCAATAAAGTTCATACTGCCAACGAACTCAGCCACGAAGCGAGTCGCTGGCTGCTGATAGATTTCTTGAGGTGTGCCTACTTGCTCGATAACGCCGTGATTCATCACCACAATTCGATCG
Source organism: Vibrio ouci (assembly GCF_004551525.1). Lineage (GTDB taxonomy): Bacteria > Pseudomonadota > Gammaproteobacteria > Enterobacterales > Vibrionaceae > Vibrio > Vibrio ouci. The sequence goes on from NZ_SATR01000005.1 coordinate 137,482, forward strand.
GCCATCGACAACGCTTCATCTTGATCGTGGGTGACCATGATGGTGGTGATACCAAGCTTGCGCTGAAGTCTGCATATCTCATCGCGTAAATGAACACGGACTTTCGCATCTAGCGCGGAAAGAGGCTCATCAAGCAATAACAGCCCAGGAGAAAGAGCCAGTGCCCTTGCAAGTGCCACACGCTGTTGCTGACCGCCTGAAAGTTGATTCGGGAATTTCTCACCAGAAGTGGGAAGACCAATGGTTTCTAACCAGTAATCCACTTTTTCTAGCGCTTCTTTGGTCGACATGCCTTGGTTCTTCAAGCCCACCGCAATGTTCTCTTGTACGGTTAGGTTTGGAAACAGCGCGTAGGATTGAAACACGATGCCAAAATCACGCTTTTCTGGTGGTAGAAATGTGGTCTCTTGTTGGTTTTGATATATCGCACCAGACGTCGGCAGGTCTAGGCCCGCAATAGCACGCAGCAAAGTAGTTTTACCGCAACCTGATGGACCTAAGAAACAGACAAATTCGCCTTTTACGATCGCTAGCGAGATGCTCTTTAATGCGGTGAATTGACCAAATTGCTTCACGACATTTTCAATATTCAGATAGGGTTGGTTGGTTGACATAACAGACTCTCTTAATGGTATATACCAAATTTAATTTCAGAGTGTTACGTTCCAATGACAAATTTATAGTTAGATGATGACAAATAGATGAAGGAAATTGAGGTTTGTTCAAGTGGTAATGAGAGATTCCCAACTCGCTCCTTCGTCACTCTCGAGAATGACAAGGCTTCAAGAATGAGGTTCTTTCGAAAACAAAAATCCACCTCAACTGAGGTGGATTAAACATTGATTACGAAGCAAGTCAGATTAAGACTTCGGCTCAGATTTCGCGTCAAATTTCTCTGACCATGCCGCTAGGATTTCAGCACGCTTGTTGCCCATCTTTGCAAAGTCCATCTTAGCCATGTTCTCTTGAACATTTGGGAAGTTAGAGACTGTCGCCTTAACCTCTTTATGAGCTACAACTGGGTACATTTCTACATATAGCTCATTCGCCGCTTTGGAGATCGACCAGTCCACCACACGCTTAGCTGCTTCGGACTCTTTGACTAGACCAACGGCTTCTGATTCCCAGCCGATACCTTTTGGCGTGATGACCGCTAGCGGTGCGCCTTGCGTTTTCAGCTTCGCGCCACGACTTGCCATCGAAATACCGATAGCCACTTCACCCATACCCGCTTGAACGCATGGTTTAGAACCAGAGTGCGTGTAGTGGGCAATGTTTTTGTCTAGGTCACTCATGTAGTTCCACGCCTGATCTTCACCCATGTTTTGCAGCCAAGCAGACACCTGCATATAACCCGTACCCGATGAGGCAGGGTTTGGCATTGCAATATGCCCTTTATACACTGGCTTGGTTAGATCTTCCCATGAGGTTGGCTTAGGCAGGTTTAATTGCTTCGCAACGATTTCATTGAAACAAACAGCGTTAAAAAACGCATCGTTACCAAACCATGCTTGATTCTTTTGCGGGTCATTGAGCTTGGCATTAAGCTGATCCAAACCTTTTGGCGTATATGGTTTAAGCAGCCCCTGCTCTTTCAACAAAGCCATCGAAGACCCCGCAAGGCCCCAAACCACTTCCGCTTGAGGATTATTCTTTTCTGCCAGCAATTTCGCCGTCATGATACCTGTTGAATCACGTACCCATTTAATATTGATATCTGGGTTTTCTTTCTCAAAAGCTGACTTGTATTTAGCAAGTATGTCCGTTTCGAAAGCCGTGTAAACCGTCACTTCCTGTGCAGCCATTGCATTTGTAGCTAGCAGAGATACAAGCGCAGCCAGCGTTCCTTTCATCAAGCGGTTTTTCATCATTTTCTCCAGTTAGATTGGCTAAAGTTAAAATTGGTCTGTACCAGTTAACGAGTTACACCCTAAGAAACCAATATGACGATTACATGAATGAAACGTGGCAATTTTTAGACATTTTTAATCTTCATCTAAAACCTTATCCCATTCCGTATAGGAACTGTGAAAGTTTTATGAAGATAAATACCTGGCTATTTACGACCGTTTTTATCTCCTGCTAAAGTGACTTTAAATTCTGGTGTAGACCAAAAATTAAATCTAATGGAAATCGAGATGAAAAACGAATACCTACTGCTAACTCCAGGTCCTCTATCTACCTCTGAAACCGTACGTGAAGCCATGCTAAAAGACTGGTGTACTTGGGATGATGACTACAACAAAGACATCGTAGAAGTGATCCGCACTAAGCTAGTGAAGTTAGCCACGCAACAAGACGGTTACACCAGCGTACTCATGCAAGGCAGCGGTACGGCGTCAGTAGAAGCAACGATCGGCAGCGCAATTGGCAAAGATGGAAAATTGTTGGTTGTTGATAACGGTGCATACGGAGCGCGCATTGCCCAAATTGCTGAGTATCTAAATATCCCGTGCCATGTAGTTTCCCCTGGCGAAACATCACAGCCACACTTGAACGAGGTGGAAACTGCATTGGCATCGGATCCTACGATCACTCACGTCGCAATTGTTCACTGCGAAACCACCACTGGCATGCTTAACCCAATTGAGGCCTTTGCTTCTGTTGCAAAGGCACACGGTAAAGTGGTGATTCTCGATGCCATGTCGAGCTTTGGTGGCATTCCTATCGATATCGCAGAATTAGGCATCGATTTTATGATCAGCTCTGCAAACAAATGTATTCAAGGCGTACCGGGCTTTGGCTTTGTGATTGCGAAACAAACTGAACTAGAAAAGTGCAAAGGTCAGGCGCGTTCTTTGAGCCTTGATCTTTACGACCAGTGGCACTGTATGGAAGTGAACCACGGCAAATGGCGTTTCACGTCTCCAACGCACACGGTTCGCGCTTTCTACCAAGCATTGTTAGAACTGGAACAAGAAGGCGGTATTGAAGCGCGTCACAACCGTTATCAAACTAACCAGAAAACACTGGTTGCAGGTATGCGTTCTTTGGGTTTCGAACCACTACTGAGTGATGACCTTCACTCGCCAATCATCACTTCTTTCTATTCTCCGACGCACAGTGATTACCAATTCAAAGCGTTCTACACACGTTTGAAAGAGCAAGGTTTTGTAATTTATCCGGGTAAGGTCTCGAACGCAGATTGCTTCCGTATCGGCAACATTGGTGAAGTTTACCCAGCAGATATCGAGCGCTTAATCGGTGCGATTGAAAAAGCAATGTACTGGCAAGTTGCGTAAAGCAGCCTTCTGATTGAGAGAGCGTTATGACTCAGAATATCAAACCGACCCATTTTCGCAGCGAAGGCGATGTCAACACGACGCCGGCGCGCCAAGCTTGGAATGCATCGATGGACGACGAACGCGCGCAAGCATTATTGAAGCGTGATTCGGAGGTCTTTCTTCATCAAGCCATGTCGACGCCTTGCTTAGATACCTTGGAAGCAGCAGAAGGCATCTACATCCAAGATGCTACCGGCAAAAAGTACATGGACTTCCATGGCAATAACGTCCATCAGCTGGGCTACGGTCATCCGCATGTGATTAAACGTGTGCAAGAGCAAATTGCCAAACTGCCGTTTTCACCACGTCGTTTTACCAACGAGACTGCGATTGAATGTGCAGAAAAACTCACGCAAATCTGTGGTGGTGAATTGAACCGCGTGTTGTTTGCTCCGGGTGGCACATCTGCGGTTGGCATGGCACTTAAACTAGCGCGCCATATCACGGGCAACTACAAGGTGGTGTCTCTGTGGGATTCCTTCCACGGCGCATCGTTGGATGCCATCTCAGTGGGCGGCGAAGCGTGTTTCCGTCAAGGCATGGGACCATTGATGGCAGGCGTTGAGCGCATTCCACCAGCGGTATCTTACCGTGGCGCTTTCCCAGTCGCTGATGGTAGCGATGTGCATTACGCCAATTATCTTGAATACGTGATTGAGAAAGAAGGTGGCGTGGGCGCGTTTATCGCAGAAGCAGTTCGCAACACGGATGTTCAAGTGCCGAGTAAGGCCTATTGGAAACGCATCCGTGAAATCTGTGACAAACACAATGTCATGCTGATCATCGACGATATCCCTAACGGCCTGGGTCGCAGCGGCGAATGGTTTACCTACCAAGCTTATGGCATCGAGCCAGATATGCTCTGCATCGGTAAAGGTTTGGGCGGAGGCTTAGTGCCTATCTCAGCCATGGTGACCAAAGACAAATACAACACCGCCGAGCAAATCTCCATGGGTCACTACACTCATGAGAAAAGCCCTATCGGTTGTGCTGCGGCGCTGGCTACCATGGAAGCTATTGAGCAAGACGGCTTGTTAGGTAAAACCAGAGCCGACAGCCAATTCATGCATGAAAAACTAATGGAGATGAAAGCCAAATACCCAGTGATTGGTGATGTACGCGGCATCGGCATGTTGTGGGGTATTGAACTAGTAACCGACCACGAAGCCAAGACGCGCGCGTATGACGAAGCAGAAGCCGTACTCTACCAATGCCTCAACAATGGCGTGAGCTTCAAGGTATCGCAAGGCAATGTGATTCAACTCAGCCCACCGCTGATCATCACTCGCGAACAACTGACAGAAGCATTGGCAATCTTCGAACAAGCCATCGCCAAAGTGTGCAAAGACTTTAACTACTTTTAGGGTCGATAGACATCGACAAAAAACCAATTTATCCAGAGCGCAGTTCCAACATTTAGGTAAACGTTCTGGCACAAAAGAAAAAGGATTCAACATGAGCAACTCACCAATTCAAGCAGTGATCTTTGACTGGGCTGGCACTATCGTCGATTTCGGCTCTTTTGCACCCACCAGCATTTTTGTTGAAGCATTCAAACAAGGCTTTGATTTTGATATCGACCTTGAAGAAGCGCGCGAGCCAATGGGTCTAGGCAAATGGGATCACATACAAGCAGTGGGCCGCATCCCTGCAGTTGATAAGCGTTGGAATGAAAAGTTTGGCCGGTCAATGACCAGCGAAGACATCGATGCTATCTACGCAGCATTTATGCCTCTACAAAAAGCGAAAGTCGCTGACCACGCAGAGCCAATCCTGAATGCGATTGAAGTGGTGAACGGTTTGAAAGACAAAGGCATCAAGATCGGTTCTTGTTCTGGTTATCCTCGCGAAGTAATGGACGTACTGATTCCAGTGGCAGCGGATTACGGCTACAAGCCAGATTATGTGGTAGCGACAGACGATCTTCCTCAAGGCGGTCGCCCTGCGCCATTTATGGCACTGAAGAACGTAATAGAGCTGAATGTAACCGACGTTAACGCGTGTATCAAAGTGGATGACGCAGCACCGGGCATCGATGAAGGTCACAATGCCGGTATGTGGACCGTTGGTCTGCTGCTTTCTGGTAACGAAGCAGGTCTGACGTTTGAAGAGTACCAAGCCGCGGACGAAGCAACGCTTAATGCCGCTCGTGAAAAAGCACGTGCAAAATTGATCAAGATCTCACCGCACTACCTAATCGATACCATTGCTGACTTCCCAGAGGTGGTTGCGGATATCGAACGTCGCCTAGCAGCAGGTGAGCGTCCGTAAACCACCAAGCAATGACTGAAACAACAAAGGGCTCAAATGAGCCCTTTGTTTTTGACAATGATTACTTTCAAATACGAATACTTTGAAGCATCTCTTGTAAGAAGACCGCCCCTTCGTTGGTTAAGGTCCAACAAAAAAACATGATATTCATGACAACCGTTGACCAAAACAGGAACCTAAAACCTAAATCGTTATATTTGTGATGCATAAATGACTGAGCGAATAACGCCCCAATCCAGCCACCAAACACATTTAATAGGTGGAACGACACTTCTGGGATTCTCCACCCTCCTGTCATTAATGCATGCTTATCAAATGCATACACCGTATACGTCACCGTACTGACAGCAACATATAGAACACAGGCTATAACCGGAAAATCAAGTAATACAACACTACCAAGCAAGGCACTACAGAACCATACGGCGATTGCGAGGGAAAAGTTAAACACGATAGGTCTTTCTACTTGAACCGCTCTCATGCCACCACTACTGTCAGAACCTAAGCGAAACACGACCGGTTCACTGACACAGGGGGTCTGAGAAGCGTTCGCTAAATCACTAATATGAAAGACAATTTGTGTATCTTGGTTTTCGACAGAAATGTAACCGTAACCTTTATTTTGGTCCCAGTGCGCAATCGTGCCCTGTATAGACATGTGAGTTTCCTTACCTAGCAGCTGACTCTTGCAAGTCATTAATTTTGTATGTTTTACAATACCTATAGCATACATATTCCACCATGCGCATAATGATGAGCATTTTTTGTCTATTTTTTGACCTTTAACATTCCTGACACAATCTGACAGTCACTTTGAATATGATTATTTCGACGTTAAGCAACACCCCACAACTCCAGATAAATAGGGAAATATGATGAAAAGTGTTATCGAAATTGTCCGCTTCAAATTGCTACAAGACGCAACAAACGAACAGCTTATTGCTGCCACAGAGAAGAGTCAGGAATTTGTCTCGTCGTTGAATGGTTTTGAATATCGCTCATTAAGCTTCGAGCAAGAGAGTGAGACGTGGACAGATGTTGTTTATTGGGATTCAATGGACAATGCTAAAGCAGCAGGCGAGCAATTTATGTCGAGTAAAGAGTGTGCACCATTGATGGCACTTATTGACCCTGAAAGTGTCGTCATGCAACATCAAACCATCATGATGAGTGATTTAGCGGCAAAATATCGCTAATACCAATTGGAAAGAGGCCGCTCTCGGCCTCTTTTTATAATCAGAGAAAGGAATCTGTGTGAGTAAGTCTGAACGCCTCTTTGAGCTACTAACCCTACTTCGTTCAAAACGATATGCCGTGACTGCCGCGCAGCTCGCTGAACGTATGGAAGTGAGTGAACGCACTATCTATCGTGATATACAGTCACTGATTGGCTCAGGGGTTCCAATTCAAGGCGAAGCTGGCATTGGCTACATGCTGCAAGATGGCTCTCACCTTCCACCACTCATGTTTACCGACAAAGAGATACTTGCTCTAGAGCTAGGAATGCGCATGGTGCGCGCTTGGTCCGATGATGAATTGGCTCAGGCTTCTCAGTCAGCGTCTGCCAAAATACTTTCGGTATTGCCAGATAAGCTCAAGCAGCAAGTCGAGAGCTTTCCGATTTTTGTGCCTGAGATTCACACTGCTTCAGAAACAGCGAGACGAGGTAAAATGCTCCGTCACGCAACTGACGACAAGTTGAAGATAGAGATCCACTATTCAGATCATAAAGGTGCTGAGACACAGCGCTGCTTACAACCATTAGGTCAGATATTCTGGGGCAAAGTTTGGACCTTGGTGGCTTGGTGTGAGCTAAGAGATGACTATCGCCACTTTCGCATCGATAGAATTAGCAAGCTAACGATTCTTGATAAGAAGTTTGAGACCAACAAAACAAAAAATCTGGAGCACTACTTAAAACAGCACGCTCCAGACGCCTAACACCCTACTTGCTAACTGATGGCGAGATATTTAACGCAAGAAGGCAGCCACTCAGATCAGACTCAATATCGAACTCTACAAGTTCATTCACATGCGGCTCTATCTGAGACTTTTCCAAGTCCCTAACGTGAAAGAAGACTCTAGCACTCTCATTCTCTTCCTCGATAAAGCCGTATCCATGACTCGCATCTAAATCTACAATTTTTCCAAGTATCGACATGAGCAACGCTCCTATTTACAGTATCTGTTGTTAAATACCAACAACAGCACCACTTGGATCACTATTCGATTAAGCGAATAGAATATTTTTCAATTCATGCAGCGAGTTCACGGTATAGCTTGGCGCAATTGATGAATCTTGCTCATCCCCCGCATGGTTTAACCAACAAGTCTCTATGCCAAAGTTGATTCCACCTAAAACATCCGAGTGCTGGTTATCGCCAACCATAAGCACTTTGCTCTTACATGGCATGCCCATCTTTTCTAAAGCATGACTAAAGATAGCTCGGTCAGGTTTGGCAACGCCGACTTCTTCGGAAATGATGACATGCTCAAAGTATTGGCTCATACCCGTTCGCTCAAGTCGAATTGCCTGTAATTCAGTAAAGCCATTGGTGATGATGCCCATCTTTGCCTTACCGTGCAGGCTATCCATCAGCTCTTTCGCCCCTGGCAACAACGTACAAATATCGGCCATTGCTTCAAGGAACGCACTGTTTAGTTCTGAAGTGGTCGTTTCCAATCTATCAGCCCATTCTTGAAAGCGAGTATGTTTCAGTTCATGCGCGGTTATCGTTCCATTTTGGTAATCCACCCACAAAGGCTTGTTAACTGTCTGATAGTGGTTAAAGTCTTGCTCGGTAAAGTCCACTCCCTTGCGCGAAAACATCAGTTGCATGCCTTTAAAAGCATCAAAGTGAAACAAGGTTTCATCAGCGTCAAACAAGATCCAATCGTATTTCATTCTTATCTCCTCAAAAATACGCGTCTAGTGTAGATTGTTTTCTTTTAGATGATAATCTATTAATACAGAAACTCATTGTTCACTATATATCAACTATGCAAGCTTTCTCCGCTATTCCAGTCTTCGTTTCCGTTGTCGAAAACGGCAGTTTCTCCGTCGCTGCGAGAAAACTCAATATCACTAAATCTGCAGTTAGTAAGCGAATTACGCAACTGGAAGATGAACTCAGTATCCGGCTACTCAATCGTACCACTCGAAAAATCAGTTTGACTGAAGCCGGACAGCGTTACTACGACTACGTTGTGCAATCTTTGAGTTTGGCGCAGCAAGGAATTGATGCCGTGTCAGAGCTGCAAGGCACACCACGTGGAAAACTCAAGATAACGACCCCAATGACATTTGGCGTTCTTCATGTCTCCCCTTTGATTCCTGAGTTTTTGTCTTTATACCCAGAGATCGAGATCGATCTACAACTCGAAGACCGAATGGTCGATTTAGTTGAAGAAGGCTTTGATTTAGGAATTCGAATTGGCCACCTTCCTGAATCGAACTTGATTGCTAAGCGATTGGCTCCTTGTTTAAGCGTATTGTGCGCAACACAACATTATTTGGACACACATGGGACGCCTAGCAAACCCTCCGATCTCGCCGATCACAATTGTTTGCTTTATACCTATTACCGAGGCGGTACTGAATGGACCTTCACTAGCGGAGGCCAGCAGCACAAAGTGATTCCGAAAGGACGTCTGTCTGTCAACAATAGTGAGGTCATCAGAAAAACGTTACTCAACCATGGTGGCGTAGCCAAGCTACCTACTTTCATCGTTGGAAAAGAGCTTGCTGCGGGCAATTTAAAAATCGTCCTACCTGACTATTCGTTGCCTCAGCACGCTGTGTATGCGGTTTATCCAGAGCGAAAACACATGCCGCTTAAGGTTAGAGCCCTCATCGATTTCCTAGATGATAAGCTTGGCACAGATACGCCCTACTGGGATAAAGAGTTAGGGCTATAACGACCAAGTCTATTTTAGCTTAACTAGCGGATGTGACACCAAGCTCATAAATAGGCCGCGTTGACAGTTGTTCGGCGATTTTATGACCTAAAACAAGAATGTGCACAGGGTGACGCGACACAATCATTTAGTACCCCTGTTCTAGGAGATAATGATATGAAGCGCTTTTTTCCATCCAGTGTCATGCTGACACCGTTTCTCGTTAAACACTATGCCACCGATGAACATGACGATGTCCTTGAAGAAGAGCAACAGACAGAATTGGTGCCAGAGTCCGACCAAGAATCGATTGATTCAGCAAATCGATAATCTATCAGCAACTCCCCATATCTGCTCACGAAATAAAACCCTTACACCTAAGTGTAAGGGTTTTATTTTTCGATCTATTTACCTAAATATGTTGGAAAATCGATTGCGTTAAATCATTAATATTTAACATATTTATCATCCCCCCTCTTTCGAAATGACTAAGCTCACAAATTCATTTTCGCATACCACTTTTGGGTAACTTAATTGCTTAAGATCAAATTTAAGCTTGGGATATTTATGCGAATCTAGATGCAGTTATTAAATATATAAATATGGAGCAATCCAATGACAAGTGCATTTTTTATCCCTACAGTAAACCTAATGGGCGCTGGCTGCCTTAAAGACGCAACCGACAGCATCCAATCTCAAGGCTTCAAAAAAGGTCTTATCGTAACCGACAAAATCTTGAGCCAAATTGGCATGGTGAAACAAGTTCAAGATCTATTGTCTGAGCGAGATGTTGAGACTGTAGTATTTGATGGCACGCAACCAAACCCGACTATCAGCAACGTTAACGACGGCTTAGCACTACTAACAGATAACGACTGTGACTTCGTAATTTCTCTCGGCGGCGGCTCGCCACACGACTGTGCTAAAGGCATCGCACTGGTTGCATCTAATGGCGGTAAGATTGGCGATTACGAAGGCGTTGACCAATCAGCTAAACCTATGTTGCCACTGATCGCAATCAACACCACAGCGGGTACAGCATCTGAAATGACGCGTTTCTGCATCATTACTGATGAAGAACGTCATATTAAGATGGCGATTGTCGATAAACACACTACGCCGTTAATCTCAGTCAACGACCCTGAGCTAATGCTAGCGAAACCTGCATCGCTAACGGCTGCAACAGGTATGGATGCGTTAACTCACGCCGTTGAAGCTTATGTGTCTATTGCTGCAACGCCAATTACAGATGCAGTGGCAATCAAGGCTATCGAACTGATTCAAGCACACCTACGCACAGCGGTAGAGAACGGTGATGATATCGAAGCTCGCGAACAAATGGCTTACGCTCAGTTTATGGCGGGTATGGCATTTAACAACGCATCGCTAGGCTATGTACACGCAATGGCGCACCAGCTAGGTGGTTTCTACGACCTACCACATGGCGTGTGTAACGCAATCTTGCTACCTCACGTACAGCGCTACAACGCGCAAGTCTGCCCAGAGCGTCTTTCTGACGTGGCTAAAGCAATGGGAGTCGATGTAGAAGGCATGACTGCAGAGCAAGGCGCTAATGCCGCTATCGATGCAATCGTTGCGCTAGCGAAAGATGTTGGCATCCCTGCTGGTATTAAAGAGCTAGGTGCGAAATCTGACGATATCCCGACTCTAGCAGACAACGCGCTAAAAGATGCTTGTGGCTTTACTAACCCTAAACAAGCCACACATGAAGAGATTTCTGCCATCTTCGAAGCTGCAATGTAAACGATTCTTTTCCTTGTAATCCAAGCCTCCTTCGGGAGGCTTTTTTGTTACTGCCACTCCCAATAGTTAACCTATCAACACCCAGTGTTCGCTTGTCATCGTTGTCTACGTACTACACTTCTACGACAAACGGAGGTGTTCTATGAAAATGGTATTGGTTGGGATGTCTGCTCTGTTGAGCTCTTTCGCTCTAGCAGGTGAAGATAAGATTTACAATGTAAATGGTAGTGATTATGAGGGCTACTGGGCTAAAGTCAGTGATAATGCACCTTTGGTATTACTGATACACGATTGGGATGGGCTGACAGAGTATGAGAAAAAACGAGCGGCGATGCTTAATGATCTTGGATACAACGTATTTGCAGCGGATCTATTTGGTAAAGATATAAGACCTACAGAAGTAAAAGATAAAAAACAGCACACTGGTGAATTGTACAAAGACCGAGAAAAGCTGCGTGCGCTTATGCAAGGGAGTCTAGACTACGCGGCTTCATTAGGTGGCAACGCGGACAATGCAGTGGTGATGGGTTACTGCTTTGGCGGAGCAGCGGTACTAGAGTCTGCACGAGCCGGTATGAATGCGAAAGGGTTCGTTACCTTCCACGGTGGATTAAGCACCCCAGATGGCCAATCGTATGCCATGACAAAGGCGCCTATATTGGTGCTTCATGGCACAGCAGATACTGCCATTCCGATGGCTCAATTTGCTGCGCTAGCTGAAGAGCTAGAGCAATCCAATGTCAAACATGAAATGATCACCTACAGTGGCGCACCTCATGCTTTTACTGTGTTTGGTAGCCCAAGATATAGACAAGATGCCGATACCAAATCCTGGTCTGGCTTCACGAACTTCCTAGCTCTGCAAACCAAATAAGCTGTCCGGACTATATAAATCTACTAAAAAGAAAACGCCCGACGTTCTCACATCGGGCGTTAATTTGATTTCGCTTTCAACTTAAGGTGCGTCATCCACTTCAACGGGTAAGTAGTGTTTAGGCTCAAGCTTCAACCACTCAGGTAGTACAGTACCAATCGAGATGGAAGACCAAGTGCCCGATAAAATACCGATGAACATCGCAATAGCGAAACCTTGTAGCGCGCTACCACCCATAATCCACAATGCTGATACCGTCATTAACGTAGTACCCGAAGTCACCATGGTACGTGAGAACGTTGCTAACACTGCTTGGTCATTAATTTCTTCAGTTGGTGTCGTCTGCTTGGCTAGCAATAGTTCACGGATTCGGTCAGCAATGATAATCGAGTCATTCAATGAATAACCAAGAATCGCCAATATCGCAGCAAACACGGTTAAGTTGAATTCCATTTGTGTCGCCGCAAAGAAACCAAGGACTAACACCACGTCATGAACCAACGCTAGCAATGAACCGCTCGCTAAACGCCATTCAAAACGGAAACATAGGTAACCTAAGATACTCATCATTGAGATCAGTAGCGCTAAACCGCCCTGGTCAACTAAGTCTTGGCCTACTTGAGAGCCAACCATGCTGTTACTGATCACTTCAACTTGGTGAGAAATCGGCGCTAATGTTTGTGTAAGATCGGCAACCTCTTCACCTTGTGCTGGGATTGGATAACGAATCACCCAGCGACCATCTTGGTCTGAATGGGTAACATTGGTGAACTCACCTAGTTCTGGCTTCAGTGTCTTAACCAATTGTTGGTGTGTGACGTTGTTGTCCACCTTGACTTCCGTCACCATACCGCCAGTGAAATCTAGACCCATGTTCAGGCCATTTGCCGCGAATGCAATCAGCGAGACTACCATTAAAGCAATGGAAACAAAGCTGGTAATGTAACGAATACGGCGGATACGTTGTTTAAAGAATTCGACCATGATTAAACCCTTACGTCACGACGAGCGTCGCGTCCCCAAACTAAGTTAATGATTGCGCGTGAAGCGAATACGCCGCTGAACATACTGGTCAATAGACCAAGACCAAGAGTCAAAGCAAAGCCTTGAATTGGACCATTACCGATCGAATACAGCACGACAGCAGTAATCATGGTGGTGATATTGGCATCTAGAATGGTGCTTAGTGCACTGTCAAATCCTAGATCGATAGACTGAGCAAAGGTACGTCCCTCTGCCAATTTATCTTTAATACGTTCGAAGATAAGTACGTTGGTATCTACCGCCATACCGACAGTCAAAACCAAACCTGCAATACCTGGAAGAGTGAGTACTGCCCCTGGTAGTAACGCGATAAGACCTAACAAGCTCACCATGTTGACCATTAGAGCGACGTTTGCTACCCAACCAAGTCGGCGGTACCACAACGCCATGAAGGTCAGTGTCATTGCTAGACCAAGCGCCAAGGCTGCAAAACCGTTTTGGATGTTTTCTGCACCCAATGACGCACCAATGGTACGCTCTTCAACGATGGTAACAGGGGCAGTTAGAGAACCCGCTCTTAGCAGTAGTGCTAAGTTTTGCGCGTCTTCCATAGAGCCTGCACCCGTAATACGGAACTGGCTACCTAGCTGCGATTGAATCGTCGCAACACTGATTACTTTTTCACTACGTTCAGTCTCGCCTTTCGCGTTAGTGGTGTACTCGCGGTACACAGTGGCCATTGGCTTACCAATATGAGTGCCTGAGAAATCACTCATGATCTTGCCACCCGCATGATCGAGCGAAATGTTGACTTCTGAGAAGCCCATTTTATCGATACCTGCACGCGCATTAATGATGTGCTCACCTGTAAGAACAGCGCGTTTTGCTAAGGTTACGTCTCGGCCATCGTTGTCTTTCAGGACAATGTCACCATACGCTTTCTCTTCAGATGGAGAGCGAGCTTCATGGAAAGCAAGCGTTGCAGTTGCACCAATCACGTTCTTCGCCAGTGATGGGTCTTGTACACCCGGCAGTTCAATACGAATGCTGTGCTCACCTTGGCGTTGAACTAGTGCTTCGGTAATACCTAGCTCTTCAATACGATCACGCATGATCTTAAGGTTTTGCTTGATAGTGACCGACTGGAATTCAGATTTGCTTTCTAGTGTTGGTTTAACCGCAATATAGTCCGAGTGACGCTTTGCATCCCAAGTTGGGTAATTTTGCTTTAAGAAATCGCCAACCGAACCCATTGCTTGTTCTGAGTTACTCTTAATATCAAAGCCTTCAGAGCCTACTGCGGTAATTTGCACACCGCGAATACGCTCTTGACGTAAAAAGTCACGAACTTCATCGACTAAGCTATTACGCTGATCTTCAAACGCTTTATCGATATCTACGTTAAGTAGGAACTGAACACCGCCACGAAGGTCAAGACCAAGCTTAATTGGTGAGAAGCCAAGCTCACTTAACCACTCAGGCGCAACAGAGACATAAGAGAAGGTGATGCTATCTTCTTTGCCCAGCAGCTTATCTAGCTCTTTTCGCGCTTGTGTCTGAGCAGTTTCGTTGTCGAACACTAACGTTGTTTTCTGGCCAACTTGATCAATTTTGATTGCATCAATATCGCGCTGATCAAGATAGTGATTGAGTTCACTAACATTACCAAGAATTGAGTTACTTGCTTGTGGTGACGTTGTCACCTGAATTGACGGTTTCTCACCATACCATGTTGGTATCGCACTTAACGTCAGCATAATGATCGTAGCGATCAGCACCACATACTTCCACGCCGAGTAGTGGTTCATCAGGCGTGCAGATTTCGCCTGCTTAACAGGTTGTTTTTTCATAATATTTCTTAACTTTGCTAGGCACAGTAATCCGTGCGTAGTATTAAAATAATGAAGATTAGATTCTTCGTTTAACTAAGTTAAAAAATGATCAGAAATGACCGTTTAAGGCGACGTAAAGCGTGTTCGATTCTTTCCAACCGGAAACTCGGTAGATAGCATTTTGGTTCGAAACGCGTTGAGTTAAAGTAACAACCGGAAGTTTATACAACCGATAGAGAGGAATAGCAGCAGGTTCAAAACCTACTGTTTCGAGATTTGATTTTGGCTCAGCGTCATCAAGAACACGAGTGACATTTGACCAACGATTCGCATTAATAATCGCTAACCAATCTTGCGCAATATCTGATTGAGTTACTGGTTCTGATTGGGGTTCTTGTCGTACTTCATCAAACAGAGCTTGAAAGTCTTGTTGTGAAGAAGGTGTAGTGCCAAGAGAACGGTAGCTGAGTCTAGCAGAGGCTTCATTTTCAGCTTGTAACAAATAGGCAAAAGCCTGCGTTGGTAAAACCATCGCAAGTAAAACTAGCCAGAAATATGAAACAATTCGCTGAAGCATTGATTAGCCAAATAATATAGAACATGTCGATGGTAGACCTAAGCCGTCAACCAGACAACTAAAATATTCTAAAAGCTAATTTTTCAGTTTTAATAGGATTTAACGGTAAAAGATTTTGCCTGTTTGAACGTTAAGGTAAATCTTATTTGCCTGCTTCAAGCCGCCACAATAAACAAAATAAGCCTCTTGCTCATCAAAGGTCACTGAACGCACCCAGCCTTGTGTCTCTTCAAAATCTTCTGGAACACACGTACCGTCTTTTAACAGGTTATCAGTGGTCTTAATAAACATCTCAAAGTGCTGCTTAAAATCATCCGAGTTTTCTATGTACTGACCCACGGTTTCTAAACGTTCTTTTTTGGTGATCGTCGGTGCCACTTCAAGTAATGCTTCCATCGGCACCCACTCAGCCACTTCTGGTCCCCCGTCTTCATACACATAGTATGGAGAGATTCGGCCCCAGCCATCACGCTTTTCCAAAATGTGCAACTTGTCGCCACGGTATACGACACTTTCGACAAACGCATCAAAATCGGGCATTTCACGGACACCCAGCCTTGGCGGACTCACGTAGTAATCCGTCACTGGAGGTTTCGCTTGTTCTTGCTCTTCCTCTTCCACTATTTCAAGTGGCGTGACAGGCTCCTTGTTGCTCTCAGCTTCTAGTGCCGCCATCGCATCTTGTTGTGGCTTATAGTAAAAAATGTAGTAACCACCAGCGGCACAACCAATACCCACAAGCAGTAAGACAAGCATCATTAGCTTTTTCATATCCGTTCTGAATTTTTCCTATACTTATCGAATCAAGACCACGGCACCCATACTCATGATATGGCATTACTTAACTACTATAGCGGCAGCAATGCTGATCACTTTACCTTTTCAGGTGAACGGGTCCCAATGCAATGAAAAAAGTTGGAATGCCAGCCTCAAAGTCCAACAAGAACTGGATGAAGCATATAACCTTCACGCCTCACGATTTAACCAGTTTCTTAAACTCCACCAAGATCAGCCATTTCTGTTCCAGGAATTTAGTGCCGATGAAATTCACAGTTTGTGGTCAACAAACAACGCTAGCTATCTAGAACATATGAATGCTCAAATTAAAGCCTCAACGACCATCATTGATCTTATCGATAATGAACGCAGTGCGATCGAACCACTCAGCGAAGAAGCCTCACACCAACAAGACAAATGGCTAACCATTAGTCGCCACTGCCAAACCAACGGCAAAATGATTAACATGATTTCCGGATTAGATTATGCGCAGCTTAACCAGGCGTTAATTCGGGATATAAGCATACTGCTGAGGAAATTAGATACTTTACAATCTCGGTACCTGAAAGAAGTAGAGGCTTTGGAAAGCAGTCGTCCAAAGCCCCTTGAAGACTAGATCAACATTAATGATGAAGCTGCTGATCCACGGCAACCGCCAATGCTACCGACGCTCCGACCATAGGGTTATTACCCATACCGATGAAGCCCATCATTGCTACGTGAGCGGGAACAGATGAGCTACCCGCAAACTGAGCATCGGCATGCATTCTGCCCATTGTGTCTGTCATACCGTAGCTTGCTGGGCCTGCTGCAACGTTATCAGGGTGAAGAGTTCGCCCTGTACCACCACCAGAAGCCACTGAAAAGTATGCTTTCCCTTGGTTGTTACACTCTGATTTGTAGATGCCCGCCACAGGATGCTGAAAACGTGTCGGGTTAGTCGAGTTACCAGTAATACTGACATCGACTGATTCACGATGCATGATAGCGACACCTTCTCTAACATCATCTGCACCGTAACATAGAATCTCACCACGCTCGCCTTGTGAAAATCGACGTCGCTCGACTTCAACCAATTCATTGGTCTGATAATCAAACTCGGTACGCACATAAGTAAACCCATTGATGCGCGAGATCAGATAGGCGGCGTCTTTCCCTAAGCCGTTCAAAATCACTTTCAGCGGAGTTTGACGTGACTTATTGGCGTTCAGAGCTATCTTGATTGCACCTTCTGCTGCTGCAAATGATTCGTGGCCCGCTAGGAAAGCAAAGCAGTGTGTATTCTCATTCAGAAGTCGAGCAGCAAGTGCGCCATGACCTAAGCCCACTTGTCTCTGCTCTGCAACGCTACCAGGTTTAGTGAATGCTTGTAGCCCTTCACCAATATATTGCGCGGCTTTCTCTGCGGTTTCTGCTTGTTTAAACAAGGCCAACGCGGTACCGACAGTGTAAGCATCACACGCATTATCAAAAGCGATCGGTTGGGTCTCAAGCACCATTTTTTTCGGGTCAATACCGAAACTTAGGCAGTAATCATGAGCTTGTTCGACAGTGGCAAGGTTCATTTGGTTTAAGAGTTGAGTAGTTTGAGTATTCATAGCGGTGACCTCAGATTAAGCGTGACGTGGATTGATAGTTTTAACAGCTTCATCAAAGCGACCGTAAACCCCTGTCGCCCCTAGCATGGCCTGATCCGGACTCTCGCCGTTCTCAATACTTGCCATCATTTTGCCCAGATTAAGGTATTGGTAACCAATCACTTCATCGTGCTCATCAAGCGCTAATTTGGTCACATAACCTTCTGCCAACTCCATGTATCTCACCCCTTTAGCCAGCGTAGAATAACTGGTTCCTACTTGGCTGCGTTGAGTCTTACCAAGATCTTCAAGCGCCGCGCCAATTTCTAGCCCATCTTCAGAGAACGCCGATTGGGTGCGCCCATAAACAAACTGGAGGAAGATTTCGCGCATTGCTACGTTGATGGCATCACACACAAGATCGGTATTCAGTGCTTCCAGAATGGTTTTACCAGTCAATATCTCTGCGGCCATCGAAGCGGAATGCGTCATTCCAGAGCAGCCGATGGTTTCAATCAAAGCTTCTTCGATAATGCCTTGTTTTACATTGAGGGTTAACTTAGCCGCCCCTTGCTGAGGCGCACAAGATCCAACCCCGTGGCTAAGGCCAGAGATAGCAATCACGTCAGTTGGGCGAATCATACGTCCTTCAACAGGAATAGGTGCAGATGGGTGCAAGTCCCCACGTTGAATTGGGCACATTGATTGAATTTCAGATGAATATTGCATGGCGTTTTCCTATGTAAGTAGGAAAACAAGCGAAGATCTGAAGGCGCAACTTCTCTACAGAAAACCAGCCATAGCAATGTGCTACGGTTAATCACCAACAGTCTTACCTGTTTTCGTTTCTGTAGGAGTCATCAGCCTGAAGTGGCGGTTAAGTAGGTGGAACCCCATCACCTTGGTTACTAGATTAGATCTACTTCACACTTTCGCGCAACACCTTCTTTAGAGCAAATTTACATAACTACGCCTTTTATTATATACGTTTCCGATAATGACCAATTAACAATCCTTTACATAACGACCGCAAATAGCACTAATTATCATTTGCATTAATATTATTCACAGTTATCATCTTTTTACTTTATAAATTTCTTTCTGTGTTGCTTTGAAACTTGCTCTGTCACTGAAAACCCTTGTATTGATATGGTTTATCGGCCTCTCATCTGCGGTCGCGAGCTATGTCACCGTCCATTATTACGAGACTCAAAAGCTCAATGGTTTACTCGACAACCAACTCAACAATCGAGTACAAACTTTATCTCAGTCACTAAAAGCAATAGAGACCCTGCTCTACTCCACTCGCTCATTTCTCGCGAATGGCAACTCACCAACGCCGCAGCAATTCGAATCCTATTTTTCCGATCAAGTCGGAATAAACACAATGGTTCATTCGCTTATGTGGGCGCCTAATGTTGCTGTCGATAAGGTCTCTGAATTTGAGCGTAAAGCGCAACAGCAAGGTTTTTTAGGCTATCGCCTGAACCCGAAAATATCGACTAACAACGACCCTGTTTGGTTTTTGCAAAACTCAACCTTACCCATCTATTTTATTTCGTCATCCTTTGAAGGCTCTGACTACCTAGGATATCGGTTGGAAAGTGATCCCACGATAGTCAGTGCCATGTCGCGCTCTATTAGCGGAAATCGCATTGGAGTAGTCGACTATGTTGAAGAAGGCCAACTGGGGGCTAGGCTACTTCTCCCTAAGTTTGGGCAAGATGGCGCTCTTGATGGATTTGTGGTCGCCAACATCATTTTGCACGAGCTACTTGGCGAGATTTGGCATACCGAGGTAAATTCTAGTCATACGGGTATCAGCGTATTTACTAAACCCAATGATATTAAAATCTTTGAATCGCACATCAACACTAAACTCGAAGAGGACAAATTTTCAACCCGCATCGTCTCTGCAAGCCGAACAGTGCGAATTCCACTATTTAATACCAAGTGGCAGTTATCTATCTCGAAAACCGATCGCACAGGGAGTACTGCGCTGTACGGTTTCACCTCTGTCTTCTTAATTTTGATGCTAACGGTCTCCGCTACCATTGCAGCTAACTTTTATGCCACACGCCTTAAAGTGTCCGATCAAGTGATTGAAGAGAAGACCCGCTCTCTCGCACTTCAAGCCGTAAGAGATAACCTGACCAATTTGAGCAATCGTACTGCGCTTAGCTCCGAAGTCGATAAACAACTCTCTCTCTTATCAAGCGGGCAGAGCAAGGGCTTCTCAATCCTATTCATCGATCTCGATCGTTTCAAAGTAATCAATGATTCAATGGGCCACCTACACGGTGACAAGCTATTACAAAAAGTGGCCAGTCGTTTAACTCAACACTGCCGCCGAAACGATATGAGCTTTCGATTTGGTGGTGATGAGTTCGTAATTTGCCTTCCGGGGCTGACATCTAAGGATGCCCTCAGTGATATCTGTCAGCGTTACTCTAACGTCCTTAGCCAACCATATAATATTGACGGCCAATCTTGCCACATAGGTACCAGCATTGGGATTTCAGTGGTTACTGACCCCATGCAAACACTGGCCAGTATCCTGCGTGAAGCGGACACCGCCATGTACAAGGCTAAAACATCCACTCATGAGAAAGTGGTGTTCTTTCATGAGCAGATGTTCAATCAAGCGAAGAAACGCTTCACTCTAGAACAAGAATTAACTAACGCTCTCAACCTAAAACAGCTTTCATTGGTCTACCAACCTATCTATTCCACCGTGGACGACCGCGTGGTTGGTTTTGAGTCTCTTCTGCGCTGGGTACACCCTGAGTTCGGTGCTATTTCTCCGGTTGATTTCGTCCCAATAGCCGAAGAGACTGGGTTGGTGGTAAAAATTGGTAATTGGGTCGCGATGGAGTGTTGCAAAACACTGCAACGTTTATGGCAAGCGAGGCAAGGTAAGTCCGTTCCAAGAATCAATATTAACGTTTCAGCCAAACAGTTTGAATCTGAGCATATTTATCACACCCTCTGCCGCTTACTGAGCGAGTGTGACTTCCCGCCTCATCTAATCGGGATAGAGATTACCGAGTCAATGTTATTAAGCGATGAATGCAGTGCTCAACAGTTACAACGCATCAAAGATCTCGGCGTTGTCTTGTACTTGGATGATTTTGGCACGGGCTACTCTTCTCTATCCGTCCTCAACGACTACCCAGTAGACGTGATCAAAGTCGATCGTAGTTTTGTCAGCCGCATCGCAATGGGGCAAAGTAATGCAGACAGTTTATGCCAAGCGATTATCAATATGGCACACATCATTGATTTAGAGGTTGTCGCCGAAGGCGTTGAAACACCTGAACAGCTCGCGGTGCTTAGCCAACATAAATGCAACTATATCCAAGGCTACCTCAAGTCTAAGCCTCTTAGTGTATGCTCTCTGGAAAACGTTCTCGATCAGCAAGCGCAATTAACGGCGTAACCAAGTTCGAAAAATTCGAACATCTATAACTAATTTATATTGTTTTTCGTGATAAAAATCACGCTTATGATTTATCTCAAGCGCAAAAGACGCAGTTTACAAAAATCGCATATAGCCAAATATTGAGAGGAATTCATTATGAGAACAGTACTAAAAGCCATCGCCCTTACCGCCCTAACTTCAACTATCGCATTTGCAATGCCGGCAAGTGACTACTCAATTCGAGTAAAAGCCGATCGTAACCACGCAGACGTTACGGTATTGAAAGACGGAGCACCAGTCAGTGGCGTACCTGTTAAAGTAGTAGGTAATGGTACCAAAACGTATGTAACTGGCTCGAAAGGCACCTTTATGGCCGCAAACTTATTCGACAATGGCCGTTCATTCACGTTCGAAGTAAAAGACGAAAATGGTCAGGTTATTCGTGAACAACGCTACCTTTCTTCATTCTAAATAATTGAACATGGATTAAAAAAGCCTGAGTACTCAGGCTTTTTCTTTATCATTTTTTGACCGAATTAAATCTGATCACATTTTGCCGCACAGATAAAATCATTCTGATGCAGCCCTTTAATTGAATGGCTCCACCAAGTCACCGTTACCTTGCCCCATTCAAGCAAAATTGAAGGGTGATGAAACTCCGCTTCTGCTAGTTCAGATATTTGGTTTGCGAACGCCCAAGCTAACTTATAGTTTTTGAACTTATACACTTTTTCAAGCTGGGGAATGCCATCACGCTCTATCATTTGCCAATCATTCAACTCTGTCAGTAGCAATCTTCGTTCTTCTGCGCCTAGTGCTACCGCACTGCTGGTGCATGCTTCGCAGCGTAATTCATTAAGCATGTGTCACTTCCTTTGGTTCAAATAATGGGGGTAATAGTCCGGCTTTCATCGCCTGTTTTACATGAAACATCAAATCCATTTTACTGAGCTTATAAAGCTGTTCGATGTTATCTAATACAAAATATTCCGGTTGCATTATGTCAATACGGTAAGGGGTTCTTAAAACAGTATGAATATCAAAGTCCACTCGTTGGGCTCGCATATCATCAAGCGCGTAAATCGTTTCACCCGGTGAAGACAGGATACCTCCACCATAGATCTTGGTAGCTCCGCCTTCTTTTACTAGTCCAAATTCAACTGTAAACCAGTAAAGACGCGCTAAGTAGACTCGCTCTTTATCACTCGCCTCACGCCCTAGCTCTCCATAAGTCTGAGTAAATTCCGCAAATTCTGGATTGGTTAGCATCGCGCAATGGCCAAAGATTTCATGAAAGAAGTCGGGTTCTTGGAGGTAATCTAACTCCTCTCGCGTTCGAAGGAAGGTGGCAACAGGGAATTTTTTCTCGGCCAATAAACCAAAGAAACGATCAAAGTTAATCAAAGCCGGTACTGGTTCAACCTGCCAACCAGTTTCAGTTTTTAAAACCTTATTTATATCAACCAATTGTGGAGCTTTATTAATTGGTAGGTT
This sequence comes from Vibrio ouci, assembly GCF_004551525.1. Taxonomy (GTDB): domain Bacteria; phylum Pseudomonadota; class Gammaproteobacteria; order Enterobacterales; family Vibrionaceae; genus Vibrio; species Vibrio ouci. The sequence goes on from NZ_SATR01000005.1 coordinate 160,234, forward strand.
GAGTAAATCCAACCCCGACAAATACTCTTTGCAGGCTCTTTGTTTAACCAGTTTTAACTGGCGGGTAACTAAATCGTGCCATATTGCATCTTCTTCTGGGCTCCAATCTACAATCCCGTGTTCATTCACAGGTTTAGAGTGATACTGTGCCATACCTAGCTCCGTTAACAAATCCGTTACATTAAGCCTATCGCCATGCTTCTCCGGTGACAATTTAACCAAGCAACTCTATAGCACGCCTTCTCTGTAACATTAATTTTACATTTGACAGCTTTTTTCTTATTTTTCAGTAAGCTGATGAAGGCTCAGATGTTTGACTTTGGTCAGAAATTCATCAAAGCTTAATCCAGTTACGGAGAACATAAAGACGAGGATGTCATGTCTCAATCAGATGCACACTTGCCTTCCCCTATTTGGGTACCAAGCCCAGATCGGATCGAATCATCTAACCTCAAGCAATTCATCAAACATATTAATTTTCAGGGAGATAGCCTTGATCACTATGCAGAACTGCAGCGCTGGTCTGTCGAAAACAAGAAAGATTTTTGGCTCGAAGTATGGCAATTTTGCGATGTTATTGGTTACAAAGGAGATTGCATCTTAGGCGAAGGATTGGCGAAATGGGGCACGTTTACACCGAGCAGAGACACTATTTGGTTTCCTCAATCCCAACTCAATTATGCGGAAAACCTTCTCGCTTATGCCTTTCAAGCACCCGAAGATATCGCCATTTGGTTTAAAAACGAGCAAGGGGAAAGCCGGAAACTTACTTGGCAAGAGATGTGTGATCAAGTATCCATTCTTCAACAATGGCTGAAACATAACGGCGTCGATAAAGGTGACGTAGTAGCGGGTTATTTACCTCACATGACCGAAACCGTCATTGCCATGCTCGCCACAACTAGCTTAGGTGCAATTTGGACATCGACCTCGTCTGATTTTGGCGTGGAAAGTGTGGCTGAACGTTTTGGCCAAGTGCAGCCTAAAATTTTGTTCTGCTGTAACGGCTACCAGTTCAATGGCAAAACCTTCCACCTTGAAGAAAAGAATCGACAACTTGTTGAAGCACTGCCAAGTATCATCAACACCTGTCAGATAGAGTACTTAAAGTCTGCGCCTACTGAACATTGCTATAGCCGCGAGCCTTTTTCAGACTGGGAAGCGATTCTCGCCAGCTTCTTGCCTCGTGGAATTCGTTATCAGCGCATTGGTTTCAATGATCCACTATTTGTTCTCTATTCTTCTGGCACAACGGGGAAACCTAAATGTATTGTTCACTCCGTTGGCGGCACAATCCTTAACCACCTAAAAGAGCACCAGCTCCATTGCGATATTCAGCCTAAAGATCGCGTGTTCTACTACACCACATGTGGTTGGATGATGTGGAACTGGCATGTTTCGACTTTAGCAAGCGGCGCAACACTGGTGATTTTTGATGGTAGCCCGATGTACCCAAATCCCAACATTTTGTGGCAACTAGCCGAACAAGCGGAAGTGACTTTGTTTGGTACTTCGGCCAAGTATCTTGAAGCATTACAAAAAAGCAGTTTCAAGCCTTGTGACAGCTATGATCTCACCTCTTTGCGAACGTTATGCTCGACTGGCTCTGTACTCTATCCGCAACAGTTTGAATTCGTTTATGACAATATCAAAGTTGACCTCCACTTAGCGTCAATTTCTGGAGGGACCGATATCTGTGGATGCTTTGTTCTAGGGAACCCTATCTCTCCCGTTTATAGAGGTGAGTGCCAAGGTGCAGCGTTAGGCATGGATGTCGCGGTGTTTAACGAATCTGGAGAACCGATCACCTCCCAACGCGGTGAACTCGTCTGTATGAACAGCTTCCCAAATCAACCACTCGGGTTCTGGCATGATGATGGGGAACGTTATCATAACGCCTACTGGAGTAAGTTTAACAATACTTGGCACCATGGCGACGATATCGAGATTACCTCAACAGGTGGTATGGTTTTTTATGGCCGAAGCGACGCGACACTAAACCCAGGTGGTGTCCGTATCGGTACCGCCGAAATCTACCAGCAAGTCAATCAGATCCCTGCAGTGCAAGACTCTATTGCTGTATCGCGACGTGTCGAAGGCGACGAAAAGGTGGTTCTTTTTGTTCAACTTAATCCCGACTACCAGCTTGATGAGGAACTACAAACTCTGATTAAGCAGACTTTGCGTGCTCAGTGCTCGCCACGGCATGTACCCGCTGAGATCTATGCGCTCAGTGAGATACCAAAAACCAAGTCCGGAAAGTTAGTTGAACTTGCCGTGAAGCAAGTCTTACATGGTGATGAGGTACAAAACAAAGGGGCAATTGCTAACCCTTGGGTGTTAGATGAGGTAGTGCAGTTCCAAGCATAGAAAAGCAAAAATAAAAAAGCCCGAACACTCGATTCGGGCTTTAACAATTCAACAGTAATAGCGGTTATTTTTTCGCAACCGCCATCAATACTTTCAATGTTCCTTGCGGCGTTTCAACTTCAAACGGCGTAGTTACCACAACCTCTTCAAAACCGACGCTGGTCAATACTTGCTGCGCATGACCGATTGTCATACCGCCAACTTCATCTTTGTCTGATACCCAATCCCAATGGACGAAGTAACTACCCTCATCAATAAGGCTATAAACAATATCAGCGACATCTGAATAATTTGGTAAAAAACTGCATACAGAGGATGCAACCACAAGATCAAATTGCGCTCTAAAAGCTGGGTGCATTGCCACTAAGCCACGGCTTAACATATCAACAACAGGCTCAACGTTCTCAAGCTCTTTATTGTCCAATTGCTCAATCATTGATTCAGAACTGTCTAGCGCAACAATGTCTTTCACTGCTGGCGACATGCGCTGGCTCAATAGGCCAGTTCCGCAACCGAAATCAAGGACATGCAACCCCGTCACATCTACAACACTTTTTAGCGATTCGAACGCTTTATCTGCATAGGCATTAGTAGAAGCTTCCGAATCCCAGTTTGCTGCGACGTCGTCCCAAGTGTTAGCCATCATGATCTCCCTGTAACTACATTCATTAGGCACAGGCCAAGAGTATCAAAACTGCATGAAATTCATAGCATTTCAGTCGTGAAAACAGACAATCCACTAACTTTGATATAAGATCGATTTCAATCTAACCAAATTGAGCAACCGATGAACCTTTCGCAAATCGAAGCCTTTTGTACTGTCGCTGATACTGGCTCAGTATCGGAAGCGGCACGTCAACTCGAATGTAACCGTACTAAGTTAAGCATGTCGATCAAAGCATTAGAGAAAGATCTTGATGTCGAGCTCTTTGTACGTAGCGGAAACAATTTGGTCCTCTCTGAAGCGGGAAAGGCAATTTACAAAGATAGCCAGAACCTGTTGGTTACGGCTTCACGCATCAGGCAGACATGTGCTCAAGTCTCTGGTGAGTTTAACGCCGAAGTATGGATTGCCCGTGATGACTCGTTACCTGACGAACTGTGGCAAGACCTTTCACACCGACTCAACAACCGCTTCCCTGCAACCGCGTTCAACATTGTACTTGCCTCTAGTGGTGACCTGACTAACTTAGTCGCAACTTCTCAGGTCGACTTTGCGTTTGGTGTCGATTATGAACGTATTGATGATCCGCTAATCACCTTCCAGCCCCTTGGAAAGATTCGTCTGATGTCTGTGTGCCGCTCAATTAACCCACTTGCGCGCCTAAGACGTGTGTCAGACGATGAATTACGTAACGCGATGCAAGCCGTTATGGTTTATTTGAACGAAAAAGATAACCCAGAGCTGCAACCTTTCTCCTTGAGACATATTGGCTTCTCAAGCTTTGATTACATGCTTAATACCATTCTGGAAGAAGATGCTTGGGGCGTACTGCCAGAACCTCTCATTCGCCATTTGCTTAGAAGCCAGAAGCTTGCGGTAATCAAGCATACCTATGGCTTAACACAAGAAGATTACTGTATGTTTACTTCTTCAGGTATGGCAGAGCATCCCGGTATGTCATGGCTTGCCGATAAGCTTAACGAGTATCTTTTTGATTTCTAAGATAAGTTTCTAATAGATTAAACATCAGTCAGCGTCATTTTTATTGACACTGAGACGCCATCATATCCCATTGATTAATATAGAGTTATCCATGAAGCTCAGTTTTCGCACTATCCATCAATCTAGATTTAGTTTGTATAATTCTCTGATTATGAGAAAACTATAAGGGTGTTTATAGAAGAGATACCTTTATGTGTGCCAGGACAAGCTTAAATGAAAAACGAATACTTACCTTCTCAGCGCTGTTAGCATCAGGCTTTGCGGGCGGTGGTTTAGTACTCGGTTTGCTTGTTGGCTCACTTGTTATTGTTTTCGATGGTGTCTACTCCCTAGTCAGTTTACTGTTAACTTTATTGTCACTGGCTGTCTCTCGATTTATTGAACGACCTTCTAAACGTCAATTCCCATTTGGTAAATCGGTTCTTGAACCTATCGTTATCGCTATCAAAGGCAGTGTCATTCTCGCGATTGTCGCTTATTCGCTTTACTCTGCAGTAACCTCGCTGTTTGCAGGTGGTCGTGAAGTCGATGTCGGTATCGCAACCTTGTTTGGCGCAGTCAACGTTATCGGTTGTGGTTATGCTTGGTGGCATATCACTAAGAAGTCTAAACGCTTTTCATCAGGCTTAATTGAAGCTGAAACGAAACAGTGGCAGATGGATACCCTACTTAGTGTCGCTGTAACACTTGGCTTTATCGCAGCATGGTTAATTACTTTGTCTCCACTGTCACAATATGCGGTTTATGCGGACCCAATGATGATGTTACTTATGTCGTTCTACTTCATTAAAGTCCCATTTGAAATGCTTCGTGATGCGCTGCGTGAACTTCTGATGATGAAGCCTAGCGCGACAATTTGTGACACCGTAGACGCGGAAGTTTCGGCTCTCGATAAGCAAGTAACACAAAACCTTGAAGTTGCGGGGGTTACTAAGGTAGGCCGAGAGCTACGCGTAAGATTGGATGTTCACGCTCAAGGTAAGCAGGTCCAAGTCGCTGAGTTAGAAAAGACGCGTAAAGTGTTAAAAGACAAACTTTCTAAATTGTCACTCGACCTCAACCTGACAATGAATATTGCTAGCTAACTAGACACTCGCAAAATAGAAAAAGGCTCGATGAACATCGAGCCTTTTTGCTTTTTAGAATTATTTGCCAATAGACTAGGAATAGACCACCTTAAAGCGCTCAAGCACTAGCTGCATCTCTTCACTGGGTTCAATATTGAGTTCTTCACATTCACGAGAAAAGAACTTCCAGTGAGCTTCACGCCACCACTCTAGGCTTTTGTTCCCTTCACCCTCTGCTGCAGCGAACTCCGCGGTAACATCGCAAAACCTAGCCTTGGAAACATCGGTAACTTCAATAATACAAACTGGATCCCCTTGCCAATTGAGTACAACCTGAAGGTGCCCTATCTCAGGCATTGGCTCACCTTCATGAGTGTACCAATACTCCATACTACACGATGCCTGCTTTTCACCGCGCAATATCAGGTCTGCACATACGTTGGCATTGTATTCATCGGAACAAAAGTAGTCTGCACTGCAAGACGGACTATTGTGCGCCTTGTCCGCTGGCAGAGAATCTAGGTATTGTTGTAAAAACTGCTGACTTTTTTCATCCATGTTCAACCTTCAAAATGCAATAATCCAGAATCGCTAAGCGACTGCTCTGGCAAAATAATCCATTAAAAACTCTTATTAATTCAGCCAATGGTAACACTGCCACAATGGTATTTATATCGAACTGCACAGTTGAAACTCACAGTTCAATACGCAACCATCAATCACTTAGGATGAAACTTAGTGCGATTGAACCGGTTATTGAAGATGTGCTGCGCTAAGAGCTTGAATTCATTGCTCGTCACAAACAAGGTGGCTAACTTACTTAGCCACATAAGGTCATAGCGATGAAGAATCAGTTTATATTGAGCATTAAAGAACACATGAGAGCGCGTCACTATGCGACTAAGACCATCGATGCTTATATTAACTGGATTAGTCGATTTGTTACGTTCCATAATATGACGCATCCTTCGAAGCTCGATGAGAAAAGCGTTGAAGAATTCCTAACACACCTCGCCCTCCACGATAAAGTGGCAGCAAAGACTCAAGCTCTTGCACTCAACGCGATTAACTTCCTCTATCGCGACTTTTATCGGACTCCATTAGAAAACGATATGAAGTTTCAGAAGTCGCTACTCGATCGAAAACTTCCGGTGGTATTGACCAAGCACGAGACTCGACAGTTCCTTAAGCACATCGATCCAAGGTACAAACTTCACATTATGCTGCTGTATGGCTCGGGGCTGCGTGTGATGGAGGCCGTTCGGCTACGAGTACACGATATAGATTACGATTATTCAGCAGTGCGAATTTGGCAAGGAAAAGGCGGTAAGAACCGAGTTGTTACGTTGGCAAAAGAGTTAGTCCCAATGCTCAAAGAGCAGCAAGCTTTGGCACAGCGCTATTACAAAAAGGATATGAACACACCTGGGTACGCTGGTGTATGGCTTAACCAATCATTGCAGAAGAAATATCAAGGGGCAGAGCTAGAGTTCAAGTGGCACTACTTATTTCCTTCAAACAAGCTATCGACAGATCCAGAGACAGGTTTAGTTCGACGCCATCACATCAACGCAGTGGCACTTCAGCGCGCGGTTAAACGCACGGCAAAAGAGGCAGGAATAGATAAGCACGTGACCTGCCACACCCTTAGGCATAGCTTCGCAACACATTTATTGGAATCAGGCGCAGACATTAGAACCGTACAAGAGCAGCTAGGACACAGCGACGTGCGTACCACGCAGATTTATACTCATGTATTAGAAAGAGGTGCTAGCGGCGTTAAAAGCCCGCTATCGAGCTTATAGAAAGATATTTTAGATATAAAAAAGGAGAGCCGAAGCTCTCCTTTCCTTAATCCTAATCACTAACTCTAATTAAAGAGCAGCTTTCGCTTTTTCAACTAGAACTGCGAATGCAGCTTTGTCGAATACCGCGATGTCAGCAAGGATCTTACGGTCGATCTCGATAGATGCTTTCTTAAGACCGTTGATGAAACGGCTGTAAGATAGACCATTCTGACGAGATGCAGCGTTGATACGTGCAATCCACAGTTGACGGAATTGACGTTTCTTGTTGCGACGGTCACGGTAAGCGTATTGACCAGCTTTAGTAACTGCTTGGAAAGCTACGCGGTAAACACGTGAACGTGCACCGTAGTAACCTTTAGCTTGTTTTAGAACTTTCTTATGACGTGCACGAGCTTGTACACCACGTTTTACGCGAGGCATTATGCTTCTCCTAAACTAAACGATTGATAAACTAAAAAGAATTATGCGTATGGTAGCATACGAGCAACTGCAGCCACTTCACACTTAGGAAGGATTGCATTTGGACGAAGCTGACGCTTGTTCTTAGTAGTACGCTTAGTCAGGATGTGACGTTTAGTAGCGTGCTTAAACTTAATACCACCAGCAGTTTTCTTAAAACGCTTAGCAGCACCTTTGTTGGTTTTCATCTTAGGCATGATGAATAACTCCGCATTGTTGAGTTGTATTAAACAATAGTAATTAGGGCGAACAAAACTCAGCCACCTTACGGCAGCTGAGTTTTATTACTTGCAAAGCCGTTAATTACTTCTTTTTAGGGGCAAGAACCATGATCATCTGACGACCTTCGATCTTCTTAGGGAAAGATTCCACTACTGCTAAATCAACAGTGTCTTCCTTAAGACGATTTAGAACGTCAACACCGATCTCTTGGTGTGCCATTTCTCGGCCACGGAAGCGAATTGTTACCTTCACTTTGTTGCCTTCTTCAAGGAAACGCGTCAGGTTGCGTAGTTTTACCTGATAGTCTCCAATATCAGTTCCAGGACGGAATTTTACTTCCTTAATCTGAACCTGTTTTTGCTTCTTCTTCTGCTCTTTAGCAGACTTGCTCTTCTCAAAGAGGAATTTACCGTAGTCCATTACACGACATACTGGTGGCTCAGCGTTTGGACTGATTTCTACCAGATCCATTCCAGCTTCTTCAGCTGCTGCAACCGCTTCTTGAATAGAAACAACACCAACTGATTCACCATCAGCGCCAGTTAAACGAACTTCACGAACGCCACGAATTTCACCGTTTAAACGATGAGCATTTTGTTTGGCCGGTACTTGGCCGCGTCTTCCGCCTTTAATAGTTTATTCCTCCAGATTGAGCTTACGGCTTGAAATCTCGTCTTGGATGTATGAAATAAAGTCATCCACTTTAAACTTGCCGAGATCTTTGCCTTTACGAGTACGTACTGCAATTTCGCCAGCTTCCATTTCTTGGTCGCCACAAACAAGCATAAACGGTACACGCTTCAAAGTGTGTTCGCGGATTTTAAAGCCAATCTTCTCATTTCTCAAGTCCGCTTTAGCTCTAATTCCACATTTTTGTAGTTTTTGTGCCACTTCCTGAACATAATCTGACTGTTTATCAGTAATGTTCATGATTACAGCCTGTTCTGGCGATAACCAAGTTGGGAAGAAGCCATAGTATTCTTCAATCAAAATACCAATGAAACGCTCTAGTGAACCTAGAATCGCACGGTGAATCATAACTGGCGTTTGACGCTCGTTATTTTCATCAACGTAGGTTGCACCTAGACGGCCTGGTAAGTTGAAATCCAGCTGTACTGTACCACATTGCCATGCACGATCTAAACAGTCATGAAGAGTAAATTCAATCTTCGGACCGTAGAACGCACCTTCGCCTTCTTGAATTTCGTATGCGATATCCATCGTTTCAAGAGACTGCTTAAGCGCTTCTTCAGATTGATCCCAGATCTCATCTGAACCAACACGCTTTTCAGGACGTGTAGACAGTTTAACAACGATGTTGTCGAAACCAAATGTTTGGTACGTATCGTACACCATCTTGATACAGCTAGTCACTTCTTCTTGAATCTGACTTTCAGTACAGAAGATGTGAGCATCATCTTGAGTGAAACCACGTACACGCATAATGCCGTGTAGTGCACCAGATGGCTCGTTACGGTGACATGAACCAAACTCTGCCATACGCAGTGGTAGATCACGGTAAGATTTTAGACCTTGGTTAAAGATCTGTACGTGACCTGGACAGTTCATTGGCTTCAGCGCGTATTCACGGTTCTCTGAAGAAGTCGTAAACATTGCTTCTGCATACTTGTCCCAGTGACCAGAACGTTCCCAAAGAACGCGGTCCATAATAAGCGGACCTTTAACTTCTTGGTAGCCGTACTCTGTCAATTTTTCGCGAACAAATACTTCTAAGTCACGGAAAATAGACCAACCATTGTGATGCCAGAACACCATACCCGGTGCTTCTTGCTGCATGTGGAATAGGTCTAGTTGCTTACCAATCTTACGGTGGTCACGCTTCGCCGCTTCTTCTAGGCGAGTTAGGTGTGCTTTAAGCGCTTTTTTGTCGTGGAATGCAGTACCGTAGATACGTTGAAGCATCTTGTTGTCACTGTTACCACGCCAATATGCACCTGCTACGTTCAGTAGCGTAAAGTGCTGACAGAAACCCATATGTGGTACGTGTGGACCACGACACATATCGATGTATTCTTCATGATGGTATAGGCCCGGACGATCATCACGAGAGACATTTTCGTCCAAGATTTCCATCTTGTATGTTTCACCGCGAGCTTCAAATGCATCGCGTGCTTCCTGCCAGCTGACCTTTTTCTTGATCACTTGGTACTTAGTTTTCGCCAGCTCTTTCATACGCTTTTCAATCTTCTCAAGATCTTCTTGCGTTAGAGAGTGCTCTAAGTCGATATCGTAGTAGAAACCGTTATCGATAGTTGGACCGATCGCCATTTTCGCTTCAGGGTAAAGCTGCTTGATCGCGTGACCTAGCAGGTGAGCACATGAGTGACGAACGATTTCTAGACCATCTACTTCATCTTTTACTGTGATGATTTCAAGGCTTGCATCTTGTTCAATAAGATCACATGCATCAACACGGTTGCCATCTACACGACCAGCGATGGTTGCTTTCGCAAGACCAGGACCGATAGATTGAGCAACATCAAGAGTAGAAACTGGGTTGTCGAACTGACGCTGACTGCCGTCAGGAAGAGTAATAATAGGCATTAAAATATCCTTTACAGTGGTGTTGCACACCAAGCAACACATGCAATTTAAAACGAGTCTTTAATGAGAATTCAAAGATTAAAGACGAGAGTTCGTGTCCTTTTCTGCGCAAATACGGATGCACAACTCAGGAAAGAACGAGCATTGTAACGAAATAAAGCGAAATAACAATCGAAGTCACAGAAACCACGTAAAAAAGTTCACTTTTCGATCAGTAGCTTCCATTCAGCCATTGATGAATCACGGCTCTCGCTTCCGGTATGACATCACTCGCGAGCAGGCCTATTTGGCCATATTGGTTTGCGAGCTTATCAGCGGCCGCACTGTGAATCAGAGTTCCTACTTTCGCAGCATCAGATAACGATAGCCCTTGGGCAAGCATTGCCGCAATAATCCCGGTGAGAACATCACCCATACCGCCAGTAGCCATGCCTGGGTTCCCTGCATTGCAGACATAAATATCATGACCATCGCAGATAAGGGTACCCGCACCTTTCAAGACGACGACACCGCCATATTTACTCTGAAGATCGGTCACAGCTTGAAAACGGTTTTGCTCCACTTCAGCAACGCTGCAACCTAGTAGTCTCGCGGCTTCTCCCGGGTGCGGAGTGATCACTCTTTGTTGATCAACATAAGGCATGTTCGCAAGCATGTTCAGAGCATCAGCATCAAAGACTTTAGGTTTAGAGATCTCCTTGCAGGCAGACATTAGCGTTTGAGCCCAACTATCGGAGCCTAATCCTGGGCCAAATGCGATCACATCGGTTGCCTGAAGCGCTTCATTCAGCAAGGAGCTCTCCCCACTCCATGAGCGAGTCATGACTTCAGGGCACCCGACTTGCAGAGCCAATGTCGAACTTTCATGACACAGAGTTCGAATTAGCCCCGCTCCCGTTCTGGCCGCTGCGCTGGCACATAGCCGAATTGCGCCAGAGTAACCTTCATTACCACCAATACAAAGTAGGCGCCCATGCTTACCTTTATGCGCCGTCGGGCATCTTTTCGGTAGCAAGTGCTTCACAAACTCGGGACTAAGCGATATAGCGGAGTAAGGGACAATCTGCCCAAACTCTTCATCCACTCCTAGCCCTGCAAAGTGTAGCTCGCCGACTACGCTTCGAGCATGTCCCGTCATCAGCCCTTGCTTGACACCGATGAAAGTCACCGTTGAATTCGCCGCCATGGCTGCGCCTAGTATCGACCCAGTATCGCTACATAAACCTGAAGGGATATCTATCGACACCACAGGGAGGTTCGCTTCGTTGATCTTTTCAATGAACGCCTGCATCGGTTTACGAACATCGCCACTTAAACCCGTCCCAAGTAATCCATCAACGATAAGCTCTGCATCTCCTGCATTAAAGCTATCTATCGAGCTAATCTCACCCCCACCGCTTAACCACTCTTGTTTGGCTTTTTTCGCATCACCCGATATTTTGGCTTCATCCCCATAAAGATACAGCTGCACATCTAGGCCATCTTTCTGCGCCAGCTTTGCCACAACAAAGCCGTCTCCACCATTGTTGCCACAACCGCACAAGATGGAGAGGTGTTTGATGTCAGGGTATTGATTGCGAGTATGCTGGTAGACAGCCTTTCCAGCGCGTTGCATTAGGGTATACATTCCGACGCCTGCTTGCTGCGCAGACAATTGCTCACCCTGCTTAACTTGCTGAGCGGTATATAAGCGAGTAGGTAGTCGTTCCATCTAGGTACACTTTTGTAGGGGTTGCTTACAGCATATACAACAACGCCAAGGATTACCTTGGCGCTGATTACAATTTATTGCTGTTTGGACACGAGAGCTTCTGCGGTGGCGTCTTGAATCGATAAAAACAACGAGCGAATTTCACCTGTTGGAGTGCGCATAGGATTCAAGGTGATGTTTTGGTACATGAAATCAGCTTGTTGCGTTACCGGGCGAACGTTACGGCACTTAAACAGATAAGGTCGTTGTTGCCAGGTGATGAAACTACGACAACCTAAGTCATAAACCGGTTTGGTCTTAAGCTTAAACCACTCCTGAGGTATTTCAGGGAAGAGTTCAAATAAGGATTTGCCTATCGCATCATGCGCCTGTATGCCGCTATGGTGAGTCATAAAGCCGTTCCACACTTGGACGTTGTGGTCTCTATCAAGCACAACTAACCCCAGGTCGACGTTTTGCACCATATCGACCATCCAATGGAACTGCTCAAATTCAGCTGGAAGATTTAACATTAAAAGTCCTCCATTAAGTAAGCCAACTTGTTATCAAGCAGCGGCAGCGATTCGTCGACAAACATAAATAACAGGTCACAACGAATAGAGGTTCCATCGATGTTGTAACTGACCTCAAATGTCATGGTCTTTTTAAAAGAACCGGACGTCGATGAGATAACAGAATCAATTGATATATGTTGACCGAGTAGTACTGGAGAGCTTTGGAAGAATCGCACCTCTGCTTGTTTACCAAGGCCGTTAAGGAATGCACCAACCAAAATGTTGGAAACGTCCATTAGCAGTTCCAACTCTTCCAGCTCTTCGCTGTCCGCCGGCACCTTCATCAGTTTTTGAAGGTCAGAGACACTGGAATCACTGAGTAAGACCAAAGCCTCACCAGCAATGCCTTCACCGCTGAACCCCTGACAAACGCCGGATACCTGATCATTTTCAGCCAGATCTCGAAGCGCCATGTGAAGTTCACTTACTTCAAATATATTGACGTTGGGCAGCGGTAAGTGAACAAATACATCAAAATGTCGCGCAAGCGCATCAGCAGCCTGACCAATAGCGACGTTCGCCACTTCCATGTAGATATCACGTCGACGAAGGATCGGCAGGTCGATAGCAACAGGGGTAATGATTTGTGGCTGAGTGACAGGCTCCACCAGCTCCTTAAGAACACTGTTAAGGATATTTTTATCAATCGGCTTTTGTACAAATGCCTTAGCCCCGAGAGCCATTACGCGCTCTTTCGCTTTCGGCTGAATATCACCGGATACAACCACAACTGGGATGTCGATATCCCGATTAGCGATCTCCTCTAAAGTACCAAAGCCATCAAGTTCAGGCATGGTCAAGTCAAGGAACATCAGCTTGAATTCATTTTTTTCTAACTGTTCCAGAGCATCTAAACCGTGGACAGCGAAGGTAATATCAGCATTTAACGAAGCAGGCAATGAGCGAGCCATTTGCTTTCTCGCTAAAGCGGAGTCATCGCATATAAGGACGGGAAAAGTCATGCGTACACCTACTCCTTTTTGGGTTGTAGTAATAATCACAGTGTAGCAGACCACTGAGATGCCAAATACCGCATTTTGATGCTTTATTCGCCAGTCAGTCACTAAAAAACCGTTTAAGGACAAATAATTGTCGGCCGATGCACTTACTGCTAATTCAAATCATCGCATAGCAACAAGGTTACTCGTCCCCGCTGGCTTTCAAATCAAATGAATCACTATCAAAGCCTTCATCCCGAAAAGTCGAGGCCACCGTTCTGAACTCATCTTCAACGGCAAGAAAGATATCGACAAGCAAAGGTTCGAAGTGGACGCCAGAACCTTCTTTAATGATTTGCATGGCTTTCTCATGGGGGAAAGCCGGTTTATATACTCGCTCTGAGATCAGGGCATCGTAAACGTCTGCAATCGCCATCAGTCGGGCACTTAACGGGATATCGTAGCCAGACAATCCTTCAGGATAACCGCTGCCATCCCACTTTTCCTGATGGCTATAGGCAATCTCAATCGCGAAAGTTAGAAAATCGCACTCAAAATCAATCGATGATTCAACATTGCGCAACACTTCCCGACCGATTGAAGTATGGCTTTTCATAATGGCAAACTCGTCATCCGTTAGCTTGTCTGGTTTGAGTAGGATACTGTCGGAAATCCCTACCTTGCCTATGTCGTGAAGCGGCGCCGACTTAAAAAGCAGCTCGATCGATTCTGGAGATAACTGATCTTGGTAATGCCCTTTGCTAACCAACTCTTCAGCTAATATACGAACATAGTTTTGGGTACGGCGAATATGATTACCGGTTTCGTTATCTCTGGTTTCAGCCAGCGACGCCATGGCTTGAATGGTTGCGTCCTGAAGGGCTTCTAACTCATGGGTGCGCTCTTTAACTCGATCTTCAAGTATCTCATTTTGATGGGATAACTCATCCATTGCGCCACGCAGTTTCAAATGAGTGCTAATTCTTGACAGCAAGATTGGTGGGCTAATCGGCTTGAGTATGTAATCGACCGCACCCACCTCAAAACCACGCTGTTCATCTTCTATCTGCGTTTTAGCGGTTAAGAAGATAACCGGAATGAAAGCGGTATCAGAGTTATCTTTCAAGCGCAGGCATACCTCATAGCCGTCCATTTCCGGCATCATAATATCAAGCAGAATGATGTCCGGAAGTTTAGACTCAGCAAGAGATAAGGCTTGATCACCATTAGTAGCAACCAGAACCTTATAGTTATTTTTTAGCAGACCACTTAATAGCACTCTATTTTCCGCAATATCATCTACAACTAGTACTGTGGGAGTCAATTCATCCATTTGTTCCTCCAAACATCTTTTCCGAGTCAATAGGATAAATGCTGGTTGCCCGCCTCAACGCTATGCTTGCAGAACGAAAGTCGCAATCACCGACGTGACGGCAACAGACTTCAAAAGCATCTGGCTTAAGAAAAGTATTGAAGCGGGGATAATGCTCTTCAAGAAACTCTATTGCACTTGCATCAAATTCATTCAGTAACATGTCAAATTGCAATATCAGCGCGATACTCTCGTCATCCAGATTGCTTTGGACTTCTGAAGGGTAATCCCTGCCTAGACCGTCGCACACCTGTTGAAAGAACGAGTCGATATAGTCTGATAGCTCTTGTTTGATTGGCTCAATAGCCGTTCGCTGCTCAGAATTGTTAAGTTGATGCTCAAGTCTGACAGAAATATCAAACAATCGAATCATCCCCAAATTCGCTGCTGAACCTTTAAGGGCATGAGTAATCGAAAATGCATAGTCGTAATCTTGTTTGTCCAACGCGATATCGAGTCTGCGAATAAAGTCGTATTCTTTGTCGATGAACTGAGAGAGCAGCCTATGGTAGAGGGCTTCATTGTCCGCGACTCTTAACATACCGTTTTTGACATCGAGAGATTCAACGTGCTCCAGTGTGTTAATCTTCTGGTTACCGTCATCATTACTGCTCTCAGGGATTTCCGGTTCGATTTGTTCCGTCGCTTCATAGTCTGAGCAGCAACGCTTGATGGTACTAAACAAAACTTCTGGATCGATGGGTTTGGAGACATGATCATTCATACCAATCGATAAACAACGTTCGCGTTCTTCAACCATCGCATGTGCAGTCATTGCAACTAAAGGAATCTCGTCAAAGCGACTATCGGCGCGGATTCGCGTCCCCGCTTCATAACCATCCATAACAGGCATTTGTAAGTCCATAAAGATGATTTCGAAACTGGCGCTACCTTGTTGGTAAGTGCTCTCCAGTTTATCTAGTGCCTCCTGACCATTATTGGCGACCGTTACCTTGATTCCTTTTTCTTTCATTAGCTCAACCGCTATCTGCTGATTGATTTCGTTATCTTCAACTAATAAAACCCGTAAACCACTTAGCGAGCTATCTTTGCTGCGTTTTTCTGAATCGCTATTTTTATCTTTATCAAGCTTGGGACCAAACAGGTCCATCAGCGAATCAAACAAGTAGGACTGGCCAACAGGCTTGGACAAAAAGCCCGATACATCTAAGTCATCGAGATCCAATGAGATGTCTTCTTTATCATAAGCGGTAACAATGACAACTTTAGGCTGAGCATCATCTGGCAGCGTTTGGCGGATTTTCTGTGTCGCTTCAATACCACTCATCCCCGGCATCCTCCAATCCATAAACACCAGATTATATGGCTGTTTCTCGGCACAAGCCTGCTTTAGTTGCGCAATAGCTTGCTCACCGCTAGAGACTATGCTTGGCGCTTGTGGCAACACATCCAATAAGTCTTCCATCACTAACAAGGCGTGCTCATTATCATCGACTACCATGGCTTTTACATCATTGAGCGTGTGAGGAACGACCTGAGATTTAGCGTTGTCACCCTCAACAAAACCACTGAAAAGGCTAAATGTAAACTCACTCCCCTCACCCAGAGAGCTTTCCACTCGGATAGAGCCCCCCATTAACTCAACTAAACGCCGACAGATAGATAAACCTAATCCGGTCCCTCCATAACGACGAGTGGTGCTACCATCAGCTTGGGTAAATGCACCAAATAATTTTTCCGATTGCTCCAGGCTCATGCCAATCCCAGTATCCTGAATAGAGAAATCCAGTTCGACCATTTCGTCTGAATTAGATTTTTTTGTTACATGAACAGTAATTTCGCCTTGCTCAGTAAACTTCACTGCATTATTGACTAAATTAATGATGATTTGCCCCAAACGCAGTGGGTCGCCATTTAGTAACCTAGGTACATCGCGATCTACTTGGAAAATTAACTCTAATCCTTTTTCAAACGCCTTCTGCCCGGTCACCATGGAGACGTTATGCAGCACATCGTCGAGATGAAACTCTATGGTTTCAATCGATAATTTCCCCGCTTCAATTTTGCTGAAATCCAGAATGTCATTGATGATGCCAAGCAGTAGCGAGGCAGAGTTATGTATCTTCGAAATGTAATCGCGTTGTTTTGTGGTGAGCTCAGTTTTGAGTGCCAGATGCGACATACCGATGATGGCATTCATCGGAGTTCGAATCTCGTGGCTCATGTTGGCCAGAAACATCGACTTCACTTCGACGGCCTCTTCAGCCTTCGAACGCGCTCTAGTCATCTCATCTTCGACCGCTTTACGGGTGGTCACATCGCGTAGGAACATCGCGGCTCGACACTCACCGTCGAAGAGAAAAATCGTGATGCCGAGATCAATCGGAATCATTTGCCTGTTAGACGTATAAGTTTCCACTTCAAAGAACCCACCGTTCACTTTGCTCTGATCTTCAAAATGCAGTTCACCAGTTAATATGTCTTTTAGCTCTTCAGGCAGTTCGATACGTAATAGCTCACAAACATTGCTTCCCTCAACGTCTTCAAACCGATAGCCGTAAGTTTGCTCCGCGGTCTTATTCCATAAAATGATACGCTGTTTGCTATCGATGATCGCCACACTCGATGGGGCCCCTTCGATGATGGTACTTGAGAGAGTTTTGCTGGCTTGCAAATCCCTTGTTCTAAGCTCAATTTCCTGTTCGAGCCCCTCTTGATGCTGGGCGAGTTGTTGATTCGTTTTTGTCAGCTCTTCCATCAGCTCATCACGGGACTTCTCACTCAAAACCTCTGCCAGCCGAGTCTGCACAGAAGAGGTCATAGGTACCAACGAATCAATTTTCCACATCAGGCCATTGCTAATTCGCGAAAGGTGCAGAAGTGGGACCGATACCTCAGGAATAGACTTTTCGGAGTCTTGATATGTCCAGGTCATCGTTATACCATCTGATAACACTGTCGCCTCTACAATGACGGGCCCATCATCGATAAACGTGTGTAACATTATTTCGCCACTCAGGACGAGCAACTGGTCTCTTGCCTGAAAGCTATAACCTAAAACTTCGAGCGCTGACGCTAACTTACGCCGCAGTCCAATTTTTGCGACGTGACTGTTATCGAGAGAGTGTGTATACGAATTATTCATTGCAATACCTAACTAATATCGCTGTTGCGTCGTCATAAGACTTGCTAAAGCTACGAACGAAAAACGAAGAGAGGTAATCGAGTGCTTTGCCATTGGCAAACTCCACTTCGGTCGGGTCAATATTCTCTTTAACTCCGTCAGTGGTGAAGAGATAGGTTTCGTCAAACTCAAATCGAAATTCGAACGGTCTCAAGGTCGGCATTAGCTCACCGACAATACCCGCCTGGGCTGAAAAAGAGCGATAATTTTGCCCCAACTGACGAACCAGAGTATTGCCGATGCCAATTCCTCTTGCCTCCTGAGAACCACTGTCGAAATAGACCACGGTAATAGCGGCGCCCAGTGTTCCACTCAGCTTCTGGTGCAAATCAGACATCATCCCCTTAATATCTTTACAGGCTATTTGCTCCAATGTCACTTCAATGCTGCGGGCAAGGCTCGCTGCTTCAGGTCCGTGGCCAAGTACATCAATAATAACCACAAGCAAATCATCGCCTACACGAGCGACATAGTAGCCATCCCCAGTTTCGAGCTCTCCTTGGTACGGTAAACAGTGAACACTGTATTCAAAACCCATATTAGGGTTTCCATTTAATAATCGTCACTCTGGTTCCAGAACCAAGCAGTGACTCGATATAAAATTCATCCACCATTCTTCGTACTCCGGGTAAGCCTAAACCGAGTGAGAAGCCTGTCGAATAATGTTCCTCCAACGCACGGGCAATTTCTTCAATTCCGGGGCCATTATCTCTTGCGACGACTTTGATACCCTTTCGTGATCTAGTTAGGTCCGTGATACAACTGACAGTAATGACGCCATGTTGGGCATACTTAACAATATTCATTGCCAGCTCAGACACAGACGTAGATATTTCGCTTACTTCTGTTGCAGGTAATCCCTGATTCTGAGCTAAAGAATAGACAGCGATGACTGTGCCCATAGCTTCAGGCTCAGAAGCCACTCGATAACTTTCGATGGTTTCTTCTCTGTAATCACTGCCTGTCACAAGCGTTACCTATCATCGCTAAACCATCATCAATATCACGCGCGCAGTGCATATTCTCTGTTTCGTATCCGATGTTCACTAAAGCCATCGCAATACCAGGCCTTATCCCAACGAATGCCCACCCCCTCCCCATCACTTCTATGGTACTCACTATGTCCAACAAAGCATCCATATCCATTCGATCGAGCGACTTTACTTCTGACAAATCAATCAGCACCCCTTGAATCGAATGCTCCCTAACCTTATTCAGCACTTCTGAGCGAAAGCTATCAAGCACTTCTGAGCTCAAGTCCACCTGAACCGTAGCGACTAAAACCCCACTCAGTTGACTGATTGAAACTGACGTCGACATATGCCCTCTACCTCTCAGAAAGCTGTTTCAAAGCACTAACATTTAAGCCCATGATATCAAATGCATTCTCTAGGGCATCACGCAACGTCGCACTGGTTTTAACCTCGCCAACATTAACTCCGAGCTGAACCATAGTCTTAGCAATCAAAGGAGATACACCTGAGACTAAACAGTAACAGCCCATGAGTTTGGTCGCTTTGGTTATCTTAATAAAGTGATTGGCAACCGCAGTATCCACGACTGCCACACCTGAAATATCCATGATAAATATCTTGGCCCGGTGCTCTGAGATTTTGTTCAGCACTGCGGTCATGATGTCTTGTGCCCGTTTGGAATCGATAATGCCGACGATGGGGAGCATTAATATGTCTTGCCACACCATGGTCACAGGCGTCGACATGGCGAGCAACGCCTCACTCTGCTCTGCTATTCGCTTGTTAATCAGACGAGAATAGGTATCCACCACTATGGTGGTGTCAAGATGAAGCAGTTTGGTAAATGCAGTCACTAACGAACTGTACTCGTCACTGTATAAACTTCCGTCATACATACGCTTGGTAAAAATCACCATCGAAATGTTCATTCCCGCGAAATAGGTAGGTAACGGTAATCCAACGCGGGCATGCACTTCCCCAACTTCCCTACGCTCTCTAATATATTGTTCATCAACCTTGGCAGAGAAAAAAGTGGTCCAGTACTCAATTTGCGATGATTGAACTTTTTTGAGCTTGACCTGATCAGTAAAGAACTGTTGGTACTCTGGCTGTATTTCTAACCAGTCATAAAAGTGGCGTACATAATCATCCAGTTTCGGCACCATCATGTCGCCAAACTTTCGAATTAGCGCTAAATCAGCCTCGTTCAAATCATGAAGTTTTAGCAAGCTGTCCGCACTTGCATATGAACTAATTGAAGACCCATGTGGCATGAAAAATACTCCCTTATTTCAACGGATACACGTCCCCAACGACATGAAACTAATCTCATCAATAAGTTTAATGGTAGTCGAGGAATTCCAGATTTCAGGGAACAATAAAAAAAACGAGAAAAAACCCACTAATTTTGTCAAGTATTAAGAGTTGTGCTTATACTTAATCCGATTCGCTCAAATTAAGTTTGAAATAGAACAAGGAATTGGAGATATGCGTGTAAATCAACCCGTAACTCAAAAAGAAATCACCTACCCTCCTGAGTTCAATTTGCTTTCTATTACTAAGCCTTCAAGCCACATTACCTATGCCAGTAAAGACTTTTGTGATGTCGCGGGCTATACATTAGAAGAGCTGGTTGGGCAACCTCATAACCTCGTTCGCCATCCTGACATGCCCCCAGCAGCCTTTGAAAATATGTGGACATATTTAAAACAGGGCAACTCATGGATGGGAATAGTCAAAAACCGCTGTAAGAATGGCGATCACTATTGGGTGGATGCCTTTGCCTCTCCGATAAAGGAAAATGGCAAAACCATCGAATATCAATCCGTTCGCCTAGCCCCCAAGCGAGAGCATGTTAAAAATGCAGAAGCACTCTATGCGCAATTAAATAAAGGCAAGATTCCTTTAAAATTGAAGCTGCCACGTACTCGTCTATGGCAACGCTTATCTCTTTCATTCTTCGTCGTGGCGATCGCATCAAGCCTTATTGCTACCTTTTCACCGCTCATGGCCATCTGGGCATTTTTCATAATCAGTACCGCTCTTGCTTTCGTTCAAACTCGACGCCTCGAGCAGTTATCAGGCGATGCTCGAAAAGTATTTGATAATCCACTCATGGAGCTGCTTTACAATGACAGGGTCGATGATATATCCGAGATCCAGTTAGCATTTAAGATGCGCCAGTCTGAGATCAATTCTATCGTTGGGCGTATACAAGACTCCAATCAACAAGTTGTACAAGCCGCCGGTTCTTCTGCAAAAAACTGCGAAACAACCGCAGAGAACTTAGCTGGTCAAACATCAGAGACAGAACAAGTGGCCGCTGCCATCAATGAAATGCACTCGACAGCAAATGAGATTGCTCAAAATGCTCAAAGTGCATCCGATGTTACCGATCAAGCGAATACCGCCGCCAACGAAGGCCGGTCGTCAGTAAGCCAAACTATCAGCTCCATTAATGAGCTTTCCAAACAGTTGGGTGTCGCCTCTGACGTTATTCAACAGCTGGTTGCGCATGGCCGAACCATAGGTGAAGTTCTGATCATCATCCAAGGGGTTGCTGAACAAACCAACCTACTCGCGCTCAACGCTGCTATCGAAGCTGCTCGCGCTGGTGAACAAGGACGAGGGTTTGCTGTCGTAGCAGACGAAGTTCGCCAACTTGCTCAGCGAAGTCACGAATCAACAGAAGAAATTCAAAATATCATCAAACAAATCCAAAGCAGTACCGAGAAAGCCGTTCAAGCGATGAATGAAGGGACGCAGCTTTCCAATATCTGTGTCGAATGCGCTGAAACATCAGGAGAGAAGCTAGATTCTTTGCTTCACCAAGTGACCGATATCTCGGATAGAAATAACCAAATAGCAACCGCAATTGAAGAAATGGCCAGAGTAACTGACGAGATGAACTCCAGCGTTCAATCGATTAGTGACGTATGTGCTGCAACCAATGTACTGGCAGGTGATACTAAGGAAGAGTGTGAAGGGCTAGTAAGAGACTTAAGTTCGCAAGGAAAACTGGTAATGCAATTTAGAAAACTCTAAACATGGCGATATGTTTAAAACAAAAAGCCGTAATAACAAAAAGCCTTCCGAAGAAGGCTTTTTTATTGGTCATTACTGAGCCATACGAATAATTGATTTACCAATCAACCACTCAAGCTCTTTCGCGCTACCTTCACCGAACTGGCTTTCTGTCATCTTATATAGACGATCGATTCCGTTGCTTGCGAACTCATGCGTGCTTTGAGACGTCACAATATGGTGGAATAGCAGACGTAGGATTGCTAGGAATTCTTCACTATCTAAAGCCGCAACCCAGCTTGAAGAAAACTCTTCTAGACCTTTATTAAACTCTACGTGCTCTACGAACATCTTGAAGATACGTCCGTCTAATGCAGCGGTAAAATCCGTCTTCTTAGGAAAGTGGTGGCTAATACCCGTTCTAGATACACCAGTCTGTTGGCTCAAAGTAGTGTATGACATTTTGTCATAGCCAAGACGCAATAGCTGATCAACTACTGCATCCATGATCTTCTGAATCGTGATTTCGGTATCTTCTTTACTACGCTTTGGCATGTTCAGGCTCTTCTCTCTGTAAATCCGTCTAACTCTTCATGAGTTTATTATCGACGCCTTATTAATTAGCTTCCTTGTCCAATGACATCTTGTTAAACGAGATGAATTATCAATCTCAATGCAAAAGACAGTATCACAATTAAACCGTACGCACCATCTAACTGTCGCGTAAACTAACTTTCCATAACTGCATGCATTTGCATGCTTTATAGAATAATAAGACTTTATCTATTGTTTATATAATAATGAGTCACCGATAATCTTACAAAATGCTAACCCTGACAACTAACTGAATGGCATTCTGGATGGATTATGACATGAATTTTCGTAATTTATTGATCTTCATCACATGTAAATAGGAGCTATTCGCAAATTGGTGGTGCATTATTAATCGAAAGACAACATAGCATACTGATTTGGGCATGAAACTATGTGCTCTCGTTTTTATGGATAAGCTTCAAAAATCTCGTTAAAATGACCTCATTATTTGTAAGAGGATATTGAGATGACCACCGAACAAGAACAAGTATGCGAAGCATGTGGTTGCGCAGGTGAAATGGGCTTTATCATCAAAGAAGGTGATGATGTAGCTGAAGTAACTATTTTTGCAACGGGCAAAGCGTTAATTGAAGCAGAGCTTGCGAAGTACGTAGCACTAGCTGAAGAAGTATGTGCAGGCGTTAAGTACGAAGTGACTTCTATTGAGGAAGACGCAACGGAAGTAACAGCACGCTTCCAATTTGAAGTGAGCGCTGAAAAACTAATTTTTGAACTAAAAACGCGTGCACTAACTCGCTAATTCAGTTCTGAATGCTTTCCAAAACGGGCACTTGAGCCCGTTTTTTTGTCCCTGTCGCATAGAAAATTTGACCTTACCTCTGTTAGAACTCATATTGATTACGAACTCTCTAAGTGATTGAACTATGCCTCGCTCCTTTTGTTTACTCTTTTTACTCTGTTTCAGTTATGCTGCGACCGCAGTGCCGCTCGATCAATTTCGAATCCTCAATCACCTCGACAATTATGGCAACCTTGACCTGCGCAATAAGCCTTACACTGAACTTCCTGATGGGCTAATCATTAAGGGCAATTTGAACATTGCTAAGACGACCATTAAACGTCTACCTGAAGGTATGGATATTCAAGGGAGCCTTGATGCATCGAATAGCCAACTGGAAAAGATTTCCAAGGGAGTTAATATCAGAGGGTTTGCCAATCTACTTGGCTCCAACATCAAGAAGTGGCCTAGAGGGGTTAAAGTGGGTGGTTACCTCAATTTTACCGATACTCCATTACAGTCATTACCACCACGATTAAGAGTGAAAGGTGATCTTAGTGTGATTCGAACCCCTCTTGAGGTTCTACCCGAAGGGATCACCATTGACGGCGACCTTTATATCAGTGGCTCGAAGATCACCGAGTTTCCAGACACTATGACCGTGAAAGGTAATATCTTTCTTGGCGGTAACCGCATTACAAAGTGGCCGACAAACCTCAACTTAGGTGGCGCTGTCGCTCCCTAATTAACATCGCCAGCCAATAAAAAAGCCTCACTGAATGAGTGAGGCTTTTTTCGAAATGAATTCGCTATTTATGCTGGCTGATTCTTTACCGGGTTTGCATAACTTGCTACTAAGTAAGGCTGCGCGCCTTCAGGGAGTAAATTGAGCTTGTCAGCAAACTTAGCTTTAACTTGCTCATCAACTTGTTCATTACCCGCCGCCAATTGGTTAATTGGAAATAGCTTGTAGTTCGCATGTACTTGGCGATCGATCTCTTCAGCCAAGGCTTCTGGAGTTTCAAAGTCTTGCTCAATCACATCACCAAATGCGACATGAACACGGCCTTTATCACCCACAATACCTTGAATGATACTTTCGATATCTTCGAACTCGCCTTTTTCGTAACTACCTACCGACTCTTTCGCATGCAGCTCTAACGCTTTAGCGATATCACATGGATCATTTTCGTAGGAAATCGATACTGGCACAATTCTCAGAGACTTAACGTAATCTGCAAATGCTACTTTCTGCTTACGACCTTCAACATGGAACATTTTAAGGATTGCTGGATCAGTAAAATCGTTGCCATCTTTAGCACGACCTTCTTTTTGAGCAATCCAAATTGAGTGTCCCGTATCAAGTGAGTGTTTGATATAACCTGACAAGGTTCCCAACGCCTTCATCATTTCGCGTGGGCCCTTCGCTGAGCGCTTTACAATAAAGCTCTTATTAAGCTTCATTAGTTCTGTTGCACATGGCTTCTTCAGTAGGTTATCACCGATAGCAATACGAACCGTCTTATGCCCATTTTGAAACAAACCAAAGTTTACTAACGCAGGGTCCATCGCAATGTCACGGTGGTTAGAAACAAACAAATACGCTTGCTCAGAGTCAAGCTTATCAAGTCCGCTAAAAGTCACACCGTTTGTGGTTGATTTCAGAGTTTGGTCCAAATACTTCTTCACCTCAGATTGAATCGCTTCAACTGAGTTCAGTTTTGACCATTTCATTTTCAAGTAAACTTTCACGACAGGTGACATTAGGGCTTTAAACCAACCTGCGTGATTAGAAAAACGGTGCTGTAGGATTGCGCTAATGAACTCTTCATCATTAACTAAGCGGTCAATCGCCGCTGGAATCTCTTCGTCATTGTATGGACGAATTTCAATAAATGGGTCTGTGTTTGTCGTCATTATTTTAGTCAGTAAATAGAAAGCGCGACTATTCTACGCATAGAAACGTCTCTTGGCAGCTATAGTTCTCGCAGATTTTACAAGGTCAGACCAGAGCATTTATCGCTTTTTGACGTATTGATTACTCAAAGTTGGCTTTTTCATCAAGAAACGTTAACCTTAGCGCCCCAAAACTGATGAGCGACACCATGCACTACGCGATTTCATACCAAGCCGAACACAATGATTTTCTTATTTGTACTCCACGCAGAAAATCTCTAAAACACAGACTGATTTGTGTCAGACAAGGTTTGGTATTGGTGAAGCTTGGTAAACATGAGTTCGCGGTTGAACCCAATCAGTACTTTTGGCTACCTTTCGATACATTGACTTCTATTACGTACACTCCGAATACACTAGTAGACAACGTTGAACTGTCTTCCCGCGTATCATTGCCGCTACCAAAGCAAGCTGGGGTTATTAAGTCGAACGAACTAATGACCGCTCTACTAAACCGTTTACGTGATATCTCGGCTGCACGTAATAAACAAATCGACTTACTCACGGTCCTGCAATACGAACTCGTTGATCTTCGTCCGGCATTAAAAGAGAGTAAACTCAGCCAGCAGGTTGCTCAGTGGACATATGACGGTGAATCCCCTCTTTCAAGTGAGTTGCAACTGGTACTTCGAGTGCGAGAAGCGAACAAGCAAATGCAATCTGGCAAAAAACGTCCTGCTGTTGTAGGAGCACTGTTTGAAGGAAACGATTCTCTCTTTAGTGGATTAGAAAAAGCGATTTTAGGCCGCTAATTCGTAGAAAAGTTGTATATTTACTGGCCGAACCTTCATTTCATAACTATAGATCTATAAATAGCCACTTAATCTATAGAAAGGACTCTGAGATGAAATTCAGCCATAAGATTGTGGCCGCGTCTTCAGTACTACTCTTGGCGACGGTTACTCTTTTGACCCTTCAGCAATACTATACCGTCCAACGTGAAATCAAGACTCAAGTTACTTCAAGTGTCACTGAAATTGTAGACGGAGTTCGCGATTCCACTGCCGCAGAGATCAATAGCCGTAAAGCAATCGCTTCATACGCCACCAGCATGCTTGAGGTAAACCTATCCCCTGAAGCAATGACGGCGGTTCTGACTCGTCCTGTGGTTAAAGAGACTTTTTTACTCGCTGGTCTTGGCTTCGATAAAGATGGCTCAAGAATCAGCAATGACCCTTCATGGAATCCCGGACCGACTTGGGATCCGCGTGTACGCCCTTGGTATATTGACGCGAAAAACTCAGGCAAGCTTGTTATTACGGCTCCTTATGCAGACTCCGGCACTGGCGAGATTTTGATTTCCATCGCAACGCCAGTACGCGACAACGGCCAGTTCATCGGTGCAATCTTCTATGATGTGAGCTTGGCGGCCTTAGCGGAAGTGGTAAATAAGGTCCAGCTATTTGATGCAGGCTTGGTGTTTATTGTCGCAGGAAACGGCACCACTATTGCCCACCCAACCACCGAGTTTAACGGTAAACCAATGAAGGAGTTTTTAGGTGATACTCCTATTCAAGATGAGCCACAGCAAGTCAGTATAGATGGCCAGCAATACACTCTAGATTTTTCTAAAGTCCCTGGAGAGGACTGGTATATCGGTGTCCTACTCGATGAAAGCATTGCTTATCAATCCCTTGCCGATCTAAGAAATAGCTCCATCGTTTATTCAATCATCGCACTCATTATTAGTATCGTAATCCTTTTGATCCTTATTCGTACCTTGATGAGACCTTTAGATGTATTGAGTAATGCCATTCAAGACGTGGCATCTGGCGAAGGGGATCTTACCCAGCGCTTAAACACAGATACTGATAAAGAGTTCTCCATTCTCGCCTCCGGTTTTAACGAATTTACGCAGTCACTACAGCAACAAATCACCCAATCTAAGGCCATTGGTTCTGAAATTCTACGCGGTTCAGAAATGACCTCTCATGGACTCCAAGAATCCGCTTCGGCTATGCAAGAGCAACTTCATGAACTCGAACAGTTGGCAACGGCGATGCATGAAATGGCAACCACATCGGGTGATGTTGCCAACAATGCGCAAGGCGCTGCAGCATCAGCCAGAGAAGCCGATGAAGCGACCAGCCTAGGGACATCGGTTGTGAGCGAAACCACCAGCGCAATTGATAACCTGTCACAGAAAATTGATGAAGCCGTCGAAGAAGTTAAAGTGCTTGAGTCAGCCACCGACAACATCGAAACCATTTTGAAAGTAATCAATGATATTGCCGATCAAACCAATCTACTCGCTCTCAATGCCGCAATTGAGGCTGCTCGTGCAGGGGATTCTGGTCGAGGCTTCGCCGTGGTTGCTGATGAGGTTCGAACACTGGCGCAGCGCACTCAGGAGTCGACAACCGAAATCAGAAATATGATCGAACAGCTCCAAGCAGGTGCTAGTTCCGTTGCCAATGCAATGAATATGAGTAAAGCCACAGCCGGTACTGCTGTCGAACGAGCGCAAGAAGCCAACGTAGCACTCGAAAGTATCCGCGATGCAATTCAACAAATCAGTGATATGAATATCCAGATTGCCTCGGCTGCAGAAGAACAAAGCCTTGTTGCCGAAGAGATCAACAGCAACACAGTGAAGATCAAAGATCTTTCTACTCAAGTATCCGACGCAGCCGATAACGCTAACATTGCGATGCAAGCTCAAACAGAGAATATCCGTGAACAAGATGCGATACTCAATAAATTCATCGTTTAGACGATAGCGACACCCGTATTTCGGGCTACAAATATTGAAAAAGTGATCGGTTTAGTAAAATTCTCGACGCGGCACATTTATACTTTAATCATTGCCGTGCGAGGAACTACAGATGAAAAAAGTGCGTATTGATATTGTTTCTGATGTCGTGTGTCCGTGGTGCATCATTGGCTATAAACGCCTTGAAGCGGCACTAAAAACACTGTCAGACAGCGTGGAGGCTGAGATTCAGTGGCACCCGTTCGAGCTTAATCCGGCCATGACTTCTGATGGGCAGAACCTACGTGAGCACCTTAAAGAGAAATACGGTACGACAGATGAAGCCAGCATTGCAGCTCGTGATACATTGACCTCTCTCGGGCAAGAAGTCGGATTCAAGTTTCGCTTTCATGATGAAATGCGCATCTATAACACACGAAGAGCGCATCAATTGTTAATGTGGGCGCAAAGTGAAGGTAAGCAATTCGATTTAGAGCTTCGTTTGTTCCAAGCCTACTTTTCTGAAGGGAAAAACATCGATGATCCAGACATGCTGATTACTTGCGCTGAGTCTGTTGGTTTAGATGCAAAAGTCGTCGAAAGTGTGATTAACGATCAATCGTGGGCAGAAGCGGTCGCGTCCACCGAACAACAATGGCTTGAAGCAGGAATCAACGCCGTCCCAGCCATTATCATCAACAGAAAACACCTCATATCCGGTGCACAAACAACGGATCTTCTTATTTCGGCCATCACTCAAATTAGCCAATCAGAAGAGCAAGACTGAATGTACTCACTCTAATCTCGATAAGTGAGTACATTCCAATCAGTCGCTCAGTTACGCTTTTTTGATTTTAGAGAACAGAGCCCACACCGCGACGACCACTAATCCGGCAACCAACCCTAATAACCCGTTAAGAAGCGAAGGTAATAGTGCCTTAGCGATAGAGATATTTGGGATCTCCATGATGATTGGCTCGATCCAGTGATGTAACAGTGGAATATTGTGCACTACAATACCGCCACCGACTAAGAACATTGCTGCAGTACCCACCACCGCAAGAGCTTTCATTAGCTTAGGTGCAAAGGCTACCAGAGCTCGGCCTAACACCAGCTTAATACCCTTACCTTGAGATTTGCGCTCTAAGTAAAACCCAAGATCATCAAGCTTAACAATACCCGCAACCAAGCCATAAACGCCGATGGTCATTAGAATCGCGATCAGGCTCACCACTAAGATCTGAGTCGTTATTGCTTGCCCTTGCACTGTGCCAAGCGCGATAACAATAATTTCTGCAGAAAGAATAAAGTCGGTACGAATCGCTCCCGCAATCTTGTTCTTTTCGTACTCTTCGATGGACACAGTTGGCTCGGCTGGCTTCTCTTCCGTATGGTCAGGTTTATGGAAGAACTTCTCTAGAACTTTTTCAGCCCCTTCAAAACACAAGAACAACCCACCAATCAGAAGCAATGGCATAATCAACCAAGGAGCGATTGAGCTAATCAGCAGTGCTGCAGGGACCAGTATTAACTTATTACGAAACGAACCCTTGGCCACGTTCCAAACAACTGGGATCTCCCTTTCAGCCGTCACACCTGAGACTTGCTGCGCGTTTAAAGCCAGATCATCACCTAGAACACCGGCTGTTTTCTTTGCAGCGACTTTTGACATTACCGCTACGTCATCTAATACGGTAGCAATATCATCTAACAAGGTTAATAAACTTGCGCCTGCCATTTTCGTTTCTCATTCAAGGTAGCAATTAATGTTTCTAAATGTAACACCACAACGAACAAGCGGAAACATACTTGATGTCAATGCACGGTTAATCTTTTTCACTGTGGTCGATAATATTTGCCTGTCGCGGTCGCCCACTCTATGCTGTTTAACGTTTTTCACCATAACTACAAAGGCAAGGTAATGCGCAGTACTTACACTTATCCTATCGGTACCCCAGGTCAGAAATGGGCCGAAGCAGAGCGAATTGCTTGGCGTAAGCAGACCACTATCAAGCGTGAATATCAACAAGAAGTCGTACCTAAAATTAAAGCTCTAAGCGACAGATTCTCTGTTGAGCAGTATGGCGCACTCTCATACGACGAAGCGCGTTACCCTCTGTTCTGTATTAAATCGAACAACTGGGATGCGGGTAAACCTATCGTCTTGGTCACTGGTGGTGTGCATGGCTACGAAACCAGTGGTGTTCATGGCGCGCTAAAGTTTGCAGCTAATGAAATGGAACGTTACGCAGAGCATTTCAACATTATCATCGCACCTTGTGTCAGCCCTTGGGGATATGAAACAATCAACCGCTGGAACCCGCTAGCGCTAGACCCAAATCGCTCGTTCTACCAAGACTCTACGGCTGAAGAGTCAGCAAATCTGATGAAGCTTGTCGCATCATTAGGCAAAGAGGCTTTGGTTCATATTGATTTGCACGAAACAACCGATACCGATGAAACAGAATTCCGCCCTGCTCTAGCAGCACGAGATGGTATTGAATATATCGAAGGTATGATCCCAGATGGTTTCTACACGGTTGGTGATACTGAAAACCCACAATCTGAGTTCCAAGCAGCAGTTATTGAGTCAGTAAGCAAAGTGACCCATATTGCCCCGGCGGATGATAAAGGTGAGATAATCGGTTCAGCGGTTGTGCAGCACGGCGTAATCAACTACCCAATGGTCAAACTAGGTCTTTGTGGCGGCGTAACGACCTGCCAATACGGCACTACAACGGAAGTGTACCCAGATAGCCCGAAAGTGACTGATGAAGAGTGTAATGACGCTCAGGTGGCCGCTATTGTCGGTGGTTTAGACTATGTACTAACTCAGTTAGACTAAAGCAATCTACTCTTATATTGCTCCGGGGTTTGCCCGGAGTATTTCTTAAACATTGCGATAAATGGGCTGGCCTGATTGTAACCGAGCGTAAGGGCTACCTCTTTCACTGAATGCCCTTTTCTAAGCAAATCCATCGAATACAAGTAGCGAACTCTTAAGCGCCACTCTGTAAAGCTCATACCGAGTTCTGCCTGACAATGGCGTGCTAAGGTCCGCTCAGTAGTGTGTACTCGCTCTGCCCACTGGGACAAACTGGTATTATCGATTGGATTCTCTTCTACCGAAGCTAAGATCTTCGCCAGATATTTATTGTCTGTAGAAGGCAGGAAATGATGCTGTGTATCGCGAGTCGCGAGTTGATCGAGCAAGACCCGAACCAGTCGTTTGTCTTGTTCACTTTGGGCAACATTAATATCGCGCTGACGAAAATCATCAATAATCGCAGAGACAATAGGAGTCACTTTGATCAGGCTAGTGCAGTCAGGAAAGTGCTGCGTTAAATCTTGCGCAATATTGAGTGAGCAATATGAGATCGGCTTACGGTTAAAACTGGTATGCATAACACCGGCAGGCACCCAAATCGCTAAGTGGGGAGGCGCAAGAAAACGGGTATCTTCCGCTTCCATTTCCAAAATACCGCCACTAATAAGTTGCACCTGCCCCCATGGGTGGCTATGCATTCTAGTTTCAGTATTGGAAAGAAACGCCTCAAAATTCATAAACACATCTGATGGTGCTTTATCAATTGATAAGGATGGATGAAGATGTTTTACCGATTTTCTCAAACTTGTCTTCCCATGACTCAATATGTCTTTATAACGATATATATAATTATATCGACCTGTCAGACTATGTTCTACCGATAATATTGCGATGGTGTTCACATGGTCTATCTACTTCCTCTCTTTACCGTTTTCATATGGGGCGGAAATGCAATCGTAAATAAAATGGCTGCAGCGACAATAGAACCTAGCGCAATGAGTTTCTATCGATGGTTTCTAGCTATCTTATTGCTCTCACCTTTTTGCTTGCCTAAAGTGATCAAGCGTTGGGCAACGATCCGCCCATATTTAGCCAAGCTAGCATTTTTAGCCATGCTAGGCATGGTACTCAATCAGTCGCTTTCGTATTACGCAGGGCTGACCACAACTGCTTCAAATATGGCGATGATCACCTCGCTAGTCCCGCTTATTGCGATATTCATGAGTGTCCCTCTGTTAGGTAAACCCATTTCAGCACTTAGTATTGTAGGTGCTGTGCTCGCCCTCTCAGGCCTTGCGTTCATGCTAGGTAAAGGTGATGTGCTGTTTTTCCTTCATCAGGATGTAACACCGGGTGACGGCATCATGGTCATTGCCTCCATCTGTTACGGCGCATACTGCGTGCTGCTTAAACGCTGGAAGATGCCACTGTCTAACTGGACTATGGTTTACATGCAAGGTGCACTCGCTTTGATTATGCTTACGCCTCTTTGGCTGACGAGTTCCGAGCTACTACCAAGTAAAGAGGCAATACCATTGATCGCTTACGCGGGTCTCGCAGCATCGATTGCAGCGCCTTGGATGTGGGTTAAGGCGATTGATCTTATTGGTGCTGATTCAAGCGCGATGTTTATGAACCTAATGCCCGTTGTTGCGATTACGCTAGCGGCTACAATGCTTGGTGAGGCGGTTCATAACTACCACGTAGTCGGCGGTTTACTGGTGATTTCTGGGGTGATTCTTTCTCAGCTTAAACAACCGAAAAAGGCGCTGGAAACGTTCAAAAAAGCCAAGCAGCTTTAAGCACTTAAGTATTCAGTACGATCAAAAAAGCCCACTCGGTGGGCTTTTTTATGGTTCATCGCGGATTAACGGGAACACAAAACAAAAACGGTAGTAAGTGATAGAGTTTTATCGCCAAACAAAACTTACACAAACTACCGTTCTCATGCCGAATCATACTTTCCTATCTTCATTCTGGGAAGGCTTTCA
>NZ_SATR01000041.1 GCF_004551525.1 Vibrio ouci
GCGTCAGCCATTTCATTTTACCAGACAAAAGAAAGGACCGAACGTTTCCACGTTCAGTCCTCTTTGTTCCGGCCAAATATCCGTTTAGGTATAAGCGTTAGCGCTTATCCGAATGGCATTAAGTCTTACGACTAGGCTTTCGTCGTTTTGGAAGCCCGTTGCTCACGCAGCTTTAATAGCTAAGGAATAGTCTTAGTGCTCGATAACGCTTGTTGGAGCCGCGAGATAGCTTTTCTTCGACCTTTGATAGATATATTGTCATTCCATAGAGCGACGAAGGAGTGAGTAGGGAATATCTAGAGGTTTTATAACGAGCTGTCAGAGTTCTCCCAACTGTCCACGCCTCACTATTGATATAGGCGAAGATGCCTTTGATGTCTTGCCCGTTAGTCTCCCGTTCAATGCAGGTGCCACTTAGAACGGTCCCCATTAATTCTGCCTCGCTTTAAAACCGAGAGTTGAGTTCGTCGTAGATATTCGATGGCATTACTTTCCCTTTAATATCTCGCCACCGCCTTTTTCTCCATGACATGATTGTCGGGTCTCCACTCTGTATGAGCCGTAGGGGAATACGATATTACTTTTCTTTAGATACAAAAAAGCCACTCTATTAAGAGTGGCTCTATTTGATTTACTTGATTGCCTATTATGCAGCAGGCTCGTTAATCAGAGTTAATGCCTTCTTCGACACTTCATGAGCTGCTTTGGTTAGGTTTTGCTTCTCTAGTGCGTCTGAGAGATAACCATAGTCTGCGACGTTAGAGCGCACAGACAGCGCCTTCTCGAAGTGTACTTGAGCTTCTGGCCATTTCTCGCTGCGTAGATAGAACTGAGCAAGTGCACTGTGAGCATCCGCATTGTTACCATCTTTATGTAGTACGCCTTCAAGAAACGTAACCGCAGGGTGGCTGTCTGCCAGTTTAAGCTTCGGAAGAAGTGCGTATAAATCCGAGTTAGGATGCTTTTTCAGGGTTTCTTTGAGTAATGTGAACGCTTCACTATCAGCTTGGCGCGAGATAAGTTGTCTAGCAAAGCACTCGATCAAGTGAGTGTCAGCTTTCACTTTACGTGGTAGCGAGTTCCAGTGAGCCACTAGACCTTCACTACCTTTTTGGACGGCTACTTCATGCAATAACCCACATTGAGCCCGCTGTGTTAAAGGTTCTTGCTCTTCTTTAAGTATGATTTTGTGCTTGATGAGCTTTGGCAGTAGATCGAGTAGTGGTTGCCATAGCCTCAACTCAATATATACCTGCTTAAGAAGATTAAGTACAACGGCATTATTTGGGTAGCTAGACTTGAGACTAGATAAGGTATCAAATGCTGCGCTGTAGTCTGCTTCACGAATCAATTGTTTTGCGCGAGTGAGCTCAACAGCAAGAGTGGAGTTGTCTTGCTTTGCTGCTAGTTCAAGGTAACGATCACGCTGTTCAGTGTTGCCCATGCCTTGAGCTGCTTCAGAGGCGACTAAGTAACATAGTAATGGCATATCGTGGTGATTTGCCCAACGAGTCACTTTCTTTTCGGCAACTTTGAAATCACCTTCTAATAGCTTAATGATGCCTTCGTTAGTGTAACGGCGCGAACGACGCATCTTACGCACACTAAAGTAGTTCCAAGTCGCTGAGCTTGCGTAAAAGGCTTTCTTCACTAAATACTCAAGGCCAAACAGACCTGCCAGTGCAGCGATAACGAATATGACTAGTGTCGTGACACTCATTTCGATGGTCTTGCTAGCGACGGAGATCAGGACATAACCTTGCTGGCCAGAAAACTGCGTGCCAGCAAATAATCCCAGTCCTAGGACGACGAAAAGGAAAATCAGTCGAAACATTATTTATCCTCCGCTACTAGGGTAGTCACTTCACGGCGTAGACGATCGCGAATGACGTCAGATAATTCTTGTTGAGTTTCTAGCTTAACTGGGTATTCAACTTGTACTGTCTGCTTACTTAATAGCTCTAGTGCTTTATTGAACTCAATGACTTCGTTTGAATTCTGGTTAAAGAAAGTCGTAGACCACTTGTCAGCAGTTGTTAAGGCGGTCGAATAGATCTCTTGCTGCTCTACATAGACGGCTTTAATTGCTGTTTCTAGTTTGGCCTTAATGTTCTCTTTTAAGTAGAAATGCTGTTGAGGTGATAGCAATGGAATGACGTTACCATCACGAGTTCTAAAGGTAATAAAGTTCTCAGAGAAGTCCTTTAATGACGTCATGAGGTTATCTTTCCAGTCATAGACATCTTGAGAAACAACCTGTTTCTCTTCTTGCTGCGCTTCAGGTAGCAGAGCATTGGCGAGTGGTAGCTTATCAACTTGCTGCTGCAGTGCCGTGATTCTTAGAACTAGCCCTTCTCTATCAATCAATGGGATGGTTTTTAGCTTAGTAATGTCATTAGCCATCGATTTTCTTAGTGGGACTAAGCTCGGATCGTTCAACGCAGCAATGCGCTGATCGGCGGACTCCATTAACTTGGTCGCACTTACGGCGTCATGCTCAAGGAATAGCTTACGTCCAGCAAGTTTTACTAGGTAATCTGCTTCTGCTAGCAGCCAATCATTTGGACGACGGCCTTTCACATCAGCCATTGCGACTTGAAGGCTAACAATGCTTTTCTGTTGCTGGGCAAGAACGGTTTCGGCGCGATGGGTAATTTCAGTCGCTTTTTCGATAGCTTGCTTCTGAGTCGAGTCTAACTCTGATTTGATGTTATCTTGGGTTTGCTTAAGCTGGGTTTGCAGGGCATTGATTTGAGCTTGGTACTCGGCGTTCTTTTGCTGCATTTGGAACGTTAAGCCGCCCCCAATAAGGATAGAGATGATAATAGCAACAGTGCCAAGTTTAACCCCTCGCTTACCTTGTTTTTCTTCGAATGCGGGTTGAGAAGATTGCGCTTGATTCGCTTCAGGTGCTTGTGTCGTGGTCTCTTCCACGCTTGCTTCACTTGTCGTCTTTTGTTCAACGTCAGATGTGGTCGATTCAACCTTGTTGCTATCCTCTGCCGATTGCTTGTCTTGGTCAGGGGCAATGTTTTCGTTTTTATTCTTGCTTGTCATTACTTATTGTCCTGTTCTATCTGGCTGGAGAGCAGCCAACAACACTGGGTTAGAGGCACTTAAGGTATTGGTGACAACTTTAAAACCAGCCTCACGTGCATTTTGTGCGATACGTTCACTCGGTACATAAAGGTGAAGCGTAAACAACCAGTTCCGTTCTGCGCTGCTCAATTGAGAAATAAAGTACTCAAGTTGACCTGAACTGGTTATGACTAATTGGGTTATTTGTTCATCTTGCCAGAGTGGCACTAATAAATCTGAGCGGAAAGCTAGGTTTTCTCGTTTGTAGACTTCCCGATACTCTACAATAGCGCCGCGCTCGGCCAGAGTGTCAAAGATGAGTTCTCTGCCGCCATTTCCTCGTAAAATAAGGATTTTCTTATTGGCGACATGCTGAAGTGCTTCCAGCTTTAATAAATGCTCACTGTCACTGACATCGGGGTAGTGTACTTGTTGTTCAGTCGCTTTGCTTAAAACGTGTGCAGTTTTTTGACCAACGGCAAGATAGACCGGATTTGTCGGCCAACTTTTGCATGTTTGAGTCAGATGGTGGCTAGTTTCGCTTACCGCATGTTGGCTAACCGCGATAATAATGTCGAAAGAAGAGATATGATTTTCCAATCCGGATAGTTGATCTCCGGATTGGATTTCAATCAGAGGGTGGTGATGGCTAGCGATCCCCACCTCTGATAATTGTTGGCATAGTGAAAGGCCTTGCTTCCCCGGCCTAGTGACCAGTACTGCCATACATGATTACTCGTGCTCTGCGTATAGCTTGGTCAAAATTTCTTTTGCGCCGTCATCAAGCAGTTGATTTGCCAGCTCTACACCCAGTGTCTCTGCATCAGCACGTGAGCCACGGATCTCTCCACGGATGATCTTAGAACCGTCAGGCTCGCCAACTAGCGCGCGTAACCAAATGTTGTCACCATCAATTAATGAGTAGCTACCGATTGGTACCTGACAGCCACCTTCTAGAGTAAGGTTCATTGCACGTTCACATAGAACGCGATCGGCGGTTTTTTTGTGGTTTAGTGGTTCTAGTAGTTTAATTAGACGCTCATCATCTAAGCGACACTCAATACCTACCGCGCCTTGACCAACCGCTGGCAGTGATTGCTCAGGTTCAATAAAGCTCTTAATACGCTCTTTAAGTTCCAAACGCTTTAGACCCGCAGCAGCAAGGATGATGGCATCGTATTGACCATCATCAAGCTTACCTAAACGTGTGCCGACATTACCGCGTAGCTCTTTAATCACTAGATCTGGGCGGTACTCTTTGAGTTGGCATTGACGGCGTAGGCTACAAGTACCGACTACCGCCCCTTGCGGAAGCTCATCAATGTTGTTGTAGGTATTCGAAACAAATGCATCACGTGGGTCTTCACGTTCACAAATCGTCACTAGCCCTAGCCCTTCAGGGAAGTCTACTGGTACATCTTTCATCGAATGAACGGCTAAGTCAGCTCGACCTTCAAGCATCGCAACTTCCAGCTCTTTAACGAATAGACCCTTACCACCAACTTTTGCTAATGGAGTATCAAGGATAATGTCGCCTTTAGTGACCATTGTGACTAGCTCAACTTCTAGACCAGGGTGAGCCGCTTTAAGTGCGTCTTTAACAAAATGTGCCTGCCAAAGAGCAAGAGGGCTTTTACGTGTTGCGATTCGAATAGGAGTTGGTTGAGTCATAGCGTTCTACTGAAAACAAAATAATGAGCTAATCCTACCACTGTCGGTTAAAAAAGCATTATTGCTTATCAAATCGAATTCAAGTTTGATGTTCGCTAGCATAAAATCATTAAAAGAGTGTGATTAAGGTCTCGTTTGTAAAATAGGCTA
Organism: Vibrio ouci; assembly: GCF_004551525.1. Taxonomy (GTDB): domain Bacteria; phylum Pseudomonadota; class Gammaproteobacteria; order Enterobacterales; family Vibrionaceae; genus Vibrio; species Vibrio ouci. The sequence continues at coordinate 4,900 of NZ_SATR01000041.1, forward strand.
TTATTATTAATAGGAGTTACGTACCACACTAAGAGCGATAATTTCAGGTGGGCAAAATTGTGTAGAATCGATCGTACATTTCTTTACCAACTCGAAGAAAAGTGTTAGATTGATCACGTTTTGTTGGTGCTTTAGAACAATTAATAGTCAAGGCACTATCTAGGATATGAACCAAGGAAGCTCTCTTGCAGGCTTACACCAAGACGCTAACTAAAAGACTTGATAACCTTAACCAGCAACGTATTGAACGTGCGCTGGCGCTTATGGATTTATCGAGCCAGCGTGTATTCCATCTTATTCCAACCCTGCTTCACTTCAATCATCCAGTTATGCCTGGCTATTTCGACGCACATGTTCCGTTTGGCGTGTGTGATTTTGAACTTAATGAAATTCAGCAGCAGTTTGTAGAAGATACACAGTTAACGATTGGTCAAGAGCTCGCGACATCGAATAATCCAGCCATCCTAGGCTTGTACACGATGGGCAGTACGTCTTCTATTGGTCAAAGTACATCCAGTGATTTAGATATTTGGGTGTGCGTCTCTCCTAACATGAGCTCAGATGAGCGCGAAAGCCTGACTAATAAATGTCTACTGATCACTGATTGGGCACAGACTCAGGGCGTAGAAGCTAACTTCTTCTTAATGGATGAGCAGCGTTTCCGCTCAAACCACTCTGAAGAGATGACTGGTGATAACTGTGGCTCATCTCAACACTTAATACTACTTGATGAATTCTATCGCAGTGCCGTTCGCCTTGCGGGCCAGCGCCTATTGTGGCAAATCGTGCCGCCTGAGATGGAAGAGTGCTACGACGAATATGTGAATGACCTTTGCAGCAAAGGATATATTGATTGTTCAAAGTGGATCGATTTCGGTCAGCTCAATCGTATTCCGGCAGAGGAGTATTTTGGCTCGAACTTATGGCAGCTGTATAAGAGTATCGACTCGCCGTACAAATCTGTTCTTAAAGCTATCTTGCTGGAAGCCTATTCGTGGGAGTACCCAAATACTCAACTTCTTAGTTTAGACACCAAACGTCGCTTCTTTGCTCATGAGCCTGATCTCTATGGCATGGATGCGTACTACCTAATGCTTGAAAAGGTGACGCGTTATCTAGAACGTATTGGTGATACCACGCGTTTGGATTTAGTTCGTCGCTGTTTCTACCTCAAAACCCATGAAAAGCTCTCTCGTGAACCAAGTAACGGCTCGGTAGCTTGGCGTCGCGAAGCCATGACCGACATGGTGCAAAAGTGGGATTGGTCAGAAGCGGTGATAGCTGAGCTTGATGATCGCCGTAACTGGAAGGTGGAGCAGGTTAAGGTGGTTCACCATGCCTTGCTTGATGCGTTGATGCAGAGCTACCGTAACTTAATTCAGTTTGCTCGCCGTAATGACATTACATCAGCGATCAGTCCGCAAGACATCAGTATTCTCGCTCGTAAGCTTTATGCTGCGTTTGAGGTACTACCGGGTAAAGTGACTCTGCTTAACCCACAGATTTCGCCTGACTTACATGAATCTGATCTGACTTTTATTGAAGTTCGCCCTGGGCGCACCAATAAATCGGGTTGGTATCTCTACAAACAGCCATTAACGCCGCACCGTATTCTTGGTCAAGCACCGCTTGAGCACAACGAATACCTCAGTAAGTTGGTGGCTTGGTCATTCTTCAATGGTTTGATTACCGAGTCGACGCGTCTGCACTCTGTGATTCGTGATGCGCACTTAGACATCGATAAGTTCTACCAAATGGTGAGTGACTTACGCAATACCTTCTCGCTGCGTAAACGTCGTCCGACCATGCAAGCACTGGCCAGTCCTTGTGAGATTAGCCAGCTAGCGATGTTCATCAACTTTGAAAATGATCCAACCTCAGAGCTGAGTGGCAAATCACTTAAGCTGGATCCAAAGAGCACTGATATTTTCAGCTTTGGCCCCGAGCAAAAATGCTTAGTCGGCAGTGTTGATCTGGTTTATCGCAACTCATGGCATGAAGTGCGCACCTTGCACTTTAAAGGTGAGACGGCGATGCTTGATGCATTGAAAACCGTATTGGGTAAGATGCACCAAGATGCGATTCCACCAGAGTCGGTGGATGTATTCTGCTACAGCAAAAACCTGCGCGGTGTGATGCGCAATATGGTTTATCAGCTATTGGCGGAATGTATTGATCTGCGCTTGAAGCCTGTTGAACAAGAAAAACGTCGCCGCTTTAAAGCGCTACGTATTGGGCAGCAAACCTACGGTCTGTTCTTTGAGCGCCGTGGTGTATCGGTACAGATGTTAGAAAACTCGGTCGATTTCTACCGCAGTATTTCGACTAATAAACTCAAGGGTTCACCACTGCTAATGCTCGATAAAGAGCAGGACTACCAATTGCCGGAAGTGGTGGATGGCTTTGCCAGTGAAGGCTTAGTTCAGTTCTTCTTTGAAGATGGTGAGCAAGGTTTCAATATTTATGTGCTCGACGAATCCAATCGCGTTGAAGTTTATCATCAGTTTAAAGGTGAAAAAGACGAGATGATTGCGAGTGTGAACAGCTTCTACACCTCGGTACAAGATGAAAATCCGTTATCGTCGAAGCTAATCAACTTCAACTTACCGCAGTACTATCAAATTGTGCGCCCTGAAGATGATGAACCTTATATTGTTCCTTATCGTAATGATGGCGCTTGTTACTCTAGGCCGAGTAAAATCGTCAACGCCTAACGAATCGATAAAAAAAGAGCATCAATGATGCTCTTTTTTTTGTATCTGTCTGATTAAGGGTTAGACCCACTCAATCTCTTCATCGCAATGCTTTTCACACTCTTGCTTAACCATGGTAATCAGCTCTAGGTGAGTCTTAGAGCAGGTCCAGTGATTATCGATAAGCGAGAAATGGAAACCACCTGACTTAGACGCCAACCAAATCTCTTTCATTGGTTCTTGGCGGTTAATAATGATCTGACTACGGTCTTCAAACTCTAGGGTCATCACGTTACCAGAGGTCTCGTAGTCGATGTCCGCGCCTGAATCATCAATCATTTCCTCGATGATTTGCATTTGAACATCTACTAACTGATGAAATTCAGTCTCGTTCATCCAATCTATCCTATTGCTTTTCTTGAGTGTGGTGCGATTATAGGGGGCATTGACAGAATAATCACGACACAACCGATGAAAAAATTACTCTTAGCGCTATTTATCTTTTCGCTTCTTGGCTTAGCTGGCTGTGGTCAAACTGGACCTCTTTACATGCCTGAAGATGCTCAGCAGAACGAGCAGCCTTCACAATAAAATAGAATCAGAATATAAGGGAAAGAATTTTGGATTACTTCAACTATCAGGATGATGGCCAGCTTTGGGCTGAAGATGTCTCACTAACGGAACTAGCACAACAGTTTGGTACACCACTTTACGTTTATTCGCGTGCGACTTTAGAGCGCCATTGGAACGCGTTTGATAAATCGGTTGGTGACCACCCTCATTTAGTTTGTTATGCAGTGAAAGCAAACTCAAACCTTGGTGTGTTAAACGCACTGGCCCGCTTGGGTTCTGGTTTTGATATCGTTTCTGGCGGTGAGCTAGAGCGAGTGATTGCTGCTGGTGGTGACGCTGCGAAAGTGGTGTTCTCTGGTGTCGGCAAAACTGAAGCTGAAATGAAGCGCGCGCTTGAGCTGGGAATCAAATGCTTTAACGTTGAATCAGAGCCTGAACTTGAGCGCTTGAACAAGGTAGCTGGTGAACTAGGTGTGAAAGCGCCAATTTCGCTGCGTATTAACCCTGATGTTGATGCTAATACCCACCCTTATATTTCTACAGGTCTACGTGACAACAAGTTCGGTATCGCTTTTGATCGCGCTCCAGCTGTGTATCAATTTGCTCAAAGCCTAGAAAACCTAGATGTTAAAGGCATTGATTGCCACATTGGTTCTCAGCTGACAGACATTGAACCTTTCATTGATGCGACTGACCGCTTACTGGCCTTGATTGATGATCTTAAAGCACAAGGCGTTACCATCGAACACCTAGATGTCGGTGGTGGCTTAGGCGTAATTTATCGTGATGAGTTACCTCCTCAACCATCTGAGTACGCGAAAGCGCTGCTTGGTCGCCTTGAGAATCACCAAGACTTAGAGCTTATTTTCGAGCCAGGTCGTGCGATTGCTGCTAATGCGGGCGTGTTGCTGACTAAGGTTGAGTTCTTAAAGCACACTGAACACAAAAACTTTGCCATTATTGATGCTGCTATGAATGACTTGATGCGTCCTGCGCTTTATCAAGCGTGGCAAGATATCGTGCCTGTTGTACCTCGTGAAGGCGAAGCGGTGACTTATGACTTAGTTGGCCCAATCTGTGAAACGGGTGATTTCCTAGGTAAAGATCGTGCGCTCGTGTTAGCTGAAAATGACCTTCTTGCGGTTCGTTCTGCTGGCGCTTATGGTTTTGTGATGTCATCGAACTACAATACACGTTCTCGTGCTGCGGAAGTGATGGTTGATGGTAAGCAAGCCCATTTAGTCCGTCAGCGTGAAGAACTCTCTAGCCTATGGGCGCTTGAAAACGTACTTCCGGAGTAATTGAAGTCTTATGCATTTCCATTTTTCTAAAATGCACGGTTTGGGTAATGACTTCATGGTTGTTGATTGCATTACTCAAAATATTTTCTTTTCCCCTGACCTGATCCGCCGCTTGGCGGATCGTCACACTGGTATTGGTTTTGACCAATTGCTGGTGGTCGAGGCACCTTACGATCCAGAAACGGACTTCCACTATCGCATTTTTAATGCCGATGGTAGTGAAGTGGAACAATGTGGTAATGGTGCTCGCTGTTTCGCGCGCTTTGTACGCATGAAAGGGCTGACTAATAAGTACAGCATCAGTGTCAGCACTAAGAAAGGCAAAATGGTCTTGAGCATCGAAGAAGATGATCAAGTGACGGTCAACATGGGCGTGCCTGAGTTTGAACCGAGCAAAATTCCTTTCAAAGCCAAGCAAACAGAGAAGACCTATATTTTACGTACTGAAGATAAGACCTTGTTCTGTGGTGCGGTAAGTATGGGTAACCCTCATGTTGTCACCGTGGTCGATGACGTAGCGACGGCAGATGTGGATACCCTAGGTCCACTACTAGAGTCTCATGAACGTTTCCCTGAGCGAGTCAATGCTGGCTTTATGCAGGTAGTTAATCGCAATGAAGTTAACTTACGTGTTTATGAGCGCGGTGCGGGTGAAACCCAAGCTTGCGGTAGTGGTGCATGTGGTGCAGTCGCGGTTGGTGTTGTGCAAGGCCTACTCGATGATAACGTCAAAGTAAATCTACCTGGTGGCTCGCTGAATATTCAGTGGCAAGGAGCAGGCAAACCACTTTACATGACCGGCCCAGCTACGCATGTCTTTGATGGGCAACTAAGCTGCTAATAACAATAATAAAAAGGAACAATCGTGTCGCATATCGAAGCAGATGCGCTGACGGCGGAAGTCGTAGCGGAATACCTGCGTGACAACCCTGATTTTTTTATCCATCGCCGTGAGCTGGTGGATCGTTTAGCACTGCCTGTGCAAGAGCAAGGCGCTGTTTCTCTTGTTCATGTTCAGATGAACCGTCAACGTCAACGTATCGAAGAGCTTGAAGAAGAGATCACGGCCTTGATGTCACTGGCAAAAAGCAATGATCAAACCTTCCATGAATTTATGGATTTGCAAGAGCAGATCTTAAGAGGAGATGCATTGCTGTCGGTGATTAAAGCGATCGAAGAGAAAGCCAAGGCTCTAGGCTTAGTCGCTTACGTACGCTTAGTGGATAGTGAGTCGAGCTACTACTCGCTGGATAAAACCAACTATCAACGCTTTGCAACTAACCATCTTAATGGCAAAGATTCTTACCTCGGTCGAATGCGCAAAGTGGACCGCGAATTGCTGCTGGGAGAGAACTCCCGAGCACCAGAAATGGGCTCTTACGTGGTGTTACCGCTACACAATAAAGGTCTGCAAGGTATTTTGGCATTTTCGAGCAGTGATGGCGGTCATTTCCAGCCGCATATGGATACCTTATTCTTACGTCACTTAGCCCTTGTACTTTCTCACCTTATCGAAACCCTTCCTTGGCAATGTGAGTCAAATGAGCGAATCAGCAGCACCTCTGCCTAATGGTCTACAACAGCCTCTTGAACGCTTCTATGAATACTTAAGAAGTGAAAAGGGGCTGAGTCTACACACCCAGCGTAATTACAAACAGCAACTTGAAACTATGGCGGGCCATTTGGCTCAGCTTGGCTTAAAAGAGTGGCAACAAGTAGACGCGGGTTGGGTTCGTCAATTAGCCAGTAAAGGCATGCGTGAAGGAATGAAGCCGAGCAGTTTAGCTACTCGTCTTTCTTCATTGCGCAGTTTTTTTGATTTTATGATGTTACGTGGTGAGATGAGTGCCAATCCTGCTAAAGGGGTCTCTGCGCCACGTAAAAAACGCCCATTACCGAAAAATCTCGATGTCGATGAAGTGGGTCAACTACTTGAAGTCAATGAAGATGACCCATTGGCAATACGCGATCGCGCCATGATGGAGCTGATGTATGGTGCTGGATTGCGTTTGGCTGAACTGGTCAGTATCAATGTCAAAGATGTCGGGCTCTCTTCTGGGGAGATACGAGTGGTAGGTAAAGGGGATAAAGAACGTAAAGTGCCCTTTACTGGTATGGCTGCCGAGTGGGTGAGTAAGTGGTTAAGAGTTCGTCCAAGTTTGGCTAATAGCGATGAGCTAGGGTTGTTTGTCTCCAAGCTTGGTGTGCGTATCTCTCACCGTAATGTGCAAAAGCGCATGGCGGAGTGGGGACAAAAGCAGGCGGTTGCCAGTCATATCAGCCCGCACAAACTACGTCACTCTTTTGCTACCCATATGCTTGAATCGAGCAACAATTTACGTGCCGTTCAAGAACTATTGGGACATGAGAACATCTCTACTACCCAAATTTATACTCACTTGGATTTCCAGCACCTTGCTGAGGTCTACGATCAAGCTCACCCAAGAGCGAAAAAGAAGGGCAGTGACCAATGAAATTCTACCGCCATTTGAATCCGATTAAAGCGATGACGTTCGATCTGGACGACACCCTTTACGATAATCGCCCAATCATTCGTCGGGTTGAGGCGCAAATGGCGCAATGGATGCATCAGCATCACCCAGTTTCAGCGACCAAGCCGCTTGGCTGGTGGCATGAGCTTAAAATGCGTTTAGCACAACAAGATAGCTGGCTACTCAATGACGTCACCTTATGGCGCTTTAAGCAGATTGAATCTGGGTTGATGGAACTTGGTTACCCACAGGCTCAAGCGACGCAAGCGGCCAATGAAGCGGTAGAGCAAGTACATCGTCTGCGCAGTGATTTTACCGTGCTGTTGGAAGCGCATCAGGTGTTAGAGCAGCTTGCGAGTCGGTTACCGCTAGTGGCAATTACTAATGGTAATGTTGATGTTGAGAAAATTGGTCTCGCTCCTTACTTCTCATTGGTACTAAAAGCAGGACCTGACGGTTACGCCAAACCTCATCGTGAGCTATTTGATAAAGCTCAGTCATTTCTATCACTACCGGCTGGAAATATCCTTCATGTAGGAGATCATTTAATTTCCGATGTGGCTGGCGCTAAACGCAGTGGCTTCCAAGCTTGCTGGTTTAATGACCAAGGCCAAGATATCTACGCATGCAGTAAAAGTCGCACCTTGCCAGATGTAGAAGTAAACCGTTTGCATCAGTTGTTGCTATTGAGTGAGATGTAAATAGCAGCGCATAAAAACAACGCTTTTCATATCGGGGCACATGGATTACGGTATAGAAAAATACTATATAAATAATCACGTCTCAGGCTTATAAGAATGCGCACCTATTCCGCACTAGTTGCAAATGGTCAGCAACTTCAGTTATTTCTCCAGGGTATCCCTGTGAGAGACTCGGCTTCGTATTTGGTCCAAGTATTATCGACCGATACTGAACAAGTTGTTTGTGACTATGCAAACCGGCTTAAATTACACCTCCCTAATTGCCATATCATTGGCCACAGCACTCGCCATACCATGTGCGACGGAGTTCTCCATCATGATGGCAGTCTCATTGTCGTTTCTTGTTTCGAACACACTTCGCTGACCTCGGCACGAGTGCAGATCGATAGCGGCTTAGAATCTCAAGTCGAAGCATTATGCGAAGAGCTTGAACTGGGTATGACATCTAAAGCGATGATCAGCTTTTCTGCTCATGCCAGTGGGCTTTATCAAGCGCTAGGTCAAGCGGTAGAAACCCCAATTAGTGGCGGGCTTGCTACCAGTGTTGATGGCGGCCACGAGTGGGTCCTGTTTGGTAATCAAACCTATCGAAACGCTTCGGTATTTGTTGCGCTACATAGTGAGCAGTTGACAGTACATCGCAATGCGTTTTCTGAATGGACGCCGATTGGTGGGACATTGAGGGTGACGGATAGCCAAGGGTATGTACTCAAAACCCTAGACTATCAGTCGATATACACCGTTTATCAGCAGCGGCTGGCGGAAGACCGTCCGATCACGTTAGAGCAACTGTATAGTTTCCCTCTTCAAGCGAGTAGCGGCCAAATCAGTAGCATGCGCGAGATTTATTCCGACGGCAGTATGCGGTTAGATAATCCGGTTAATATCGGCGATGAAGTACGAATCTGTTACAACCACCCTTCATTGACTCTGGAACAAGTTCGTTATGACGTGGTGCAGTTGGCGCGGAGCAATCCAGAATCGGTGTTTATCTATAACTGTGAATCTCGATTAGAGTTCCTTGAGGGCGTCAGTGAGACTAAGCCGTTTGAACAACTTGAATGTAGTAATGGCTCTTACTGCATGGGCGAGTTCTACCGCGGCGATAGTCAGGATACGCTTCATCACAGCATGACCTATCTTGCGCTCAGTGAAGATACTCAGCGTCCGGCGATTGTGATTGGGGAGCAAGATGAATTCCCGGTATCGCCGTTATTTCATCTGATTCGCCATTCGATTGATGAGCTTAACCAAGCTCAGAAAGGGATGCAGGACAAACTAGCTAAGCAGACCGAAAAACTGATAGAAAGTTACCGCCTTGATAAACATACCGGGCTAAAAAATCGTGTTGCGCTGCAAGAGCGGCTTAAAGTATTTAAAAATCATGAGCATGTGATCACGATTAAGCTGTCTAACTTTCATCAGGTCAATGAAAAGTATGGCTATCAAGTGGCGGATGAGTTGATCCGTGACTTGAGTGATCACTTTATTGAACGCCTTGCTCGTCTGCGTGGCCAAGAGTTCGTCAAGAATCTGTACTATATCGGTACGGCGGAGTGGGCGATTGTGTTTACTGCTTTGGTACCAAGTGAGCAAATTCAACAAGACTTTTCAGCTTTTGCCGACCAAATCGAGCGCCTTAATTTTGAGCCCTATGGATTACCCGATGTCGACTTTCTTTCGGTGTCGATTACCGGAGGTATCGCCAGCGCCAGTGATTTCCCTGATATAGCAGGAGATGAGTTGCTGCTTAAATCTATCGATGCAAGACGAACTGGCAAAGAGCGTAATACTCACTTCTTTAATGCCAAAGATTGTGCGATTACCCCAGAACAACAACAAGACAAAATTGAGCTTATGGGGGTCGTCAGTCGGGCGATTCTTAAAAAGAACATTATCACCTACAGCCAGCCGATTTTTGCCGCACACACTCGCGAGCAGATATCTCAAGAGTGTTTAGTGAGAATCGAAGATGATGGCAATATCATCTCGCCTGGGCGCTTTTTACCCATCATTGAAGGCACGCACCTTTATACCCGCTTAAGTCGCTTTATGTTGTCTTCGACCTTGAGTTACATGGCGGACAAACAAGAGTCTTTCTCGATTAACTTATCGCCACAAGACATGCTGAGTGATAAAACTCTGTATTTGTTGGAAGAGTCGATTGCTAAGCTCAATGATCCGTATCGTTTAGGGATAGAGGTACTGGAGTCGGAGCAAATTAAAGACTTTGGCCGAATGTCTGAAATCTGTCGTCACTTCAAAAACATGGGTGTGCGCTTAATGGTCGATGACTTTGGCTCAGGCTACTCGAACATTGATGAGATCATTCGTCTAGAGCCGGACATCATCAAGCTTGACGGTAGCTTGATTAAGACCATAGATCGTGATGCGAAACAGCGTCAGATTACCGGTCAGTTGGTTCAGCTCTGCCAAGTGCTAAATGCGAAGACCGTGGCTGAGTTTGTTCACAACCGAGAGGTGTGTGAAATTGCCGAAGATCTTGGCGTCGATTATCTGCAAGGTTTCTATCTTGCCGAGCCTAGCCGCTTGTTTTAGAGGCTAGAGCATGACCACTTTTATCGGCTTTAAACGCCTGCATATAGTGGTCAAAGAAACTCAGCAATTGCTCTGATTGGCGCTCTTCCCCGAGCGCCTTTAATACTTCGCAACCCACTTCTAAGGTACACAAATGGCCATCTTCTTGATTACGACGTAATTGATAGTTGGAGGCTTGAGTTGCAGTGATGCGCGCAAGGGGCAGGTTCTTGAGCCATGCGCTTTTACGTAACATCTTCTTCGCCTCTTGCCAGGTGCCATCAAGAATAATAAACAGTGGCACTTTTGTGGTTTTGTTTGCCTGCAGAAAGGCTTGGCTCACCGGCATGCTCTCATCATGTGGAAATAACAAGTAGGGCTGAAACTGGTCATTGTTCAACAGCTCGATAAGCGCCGGATCTGGGGATTTACGTTGCCAAATATGCACACTGGTCGATGTGGGTAAGCTCTTCAGCAACCACTGGCCAGTATTGGTGTCACGCTGCTGCTCATTCTCATGCATTAACAGTGCAAGGTGACAGGCCGATGTGAGATCGGGTAACTGCTCACAGACACATTGGTGGCGAAGCTGGCACTGAGGGCAGGGAGTTAGCGTGCCCTCGTGGCTCGTTGAAGGTGTCACAGAGTAATGCCTTCTTGATGGGGAGTTAAACCATCAGAGAAGAGTTGAATCTGGCTGATCTCATCGTAGTTCGCAACAGGAGCGGTGCTTGGGTTGAGCGGATATTGCTGGCCATCGAACTTGAGAATATGTTGATTAGGCACAGCTCCGCCGCCACTGACGAAAAACACCATATCCTGCCAACCATCACTTGTGCTTACACCAAGGTTAATCGGTGTGCTGACTAAGGTAATTCGGCTGTTAAAACGCCAGCTATTTTGATGGTTTTCAAAGATCAGCAGTGTACAACCACCAGAGCCACACCAGTCTAGCTGGGTGATAAGCTCTTTATTGCCATCACCATTTAAATCGTAACTCAGCCAGCGGTAGCGTGTACCTGTCGGGTCGGTTTCCGTGCTGGCAAAATAGTTTCGCAGCGCTTTATCCACCTTAGGGTTAAACTCTGCTGAGGATGGGGTTTGATTAGGCGATTCTTGCTGTGAGCTTAGTGTTTGCTCTGCAGAGTTTTTAAATAGCGTTACGCCACCATCGGCAATCGGATAAATCACATTACCGACTTTCTCTTTGGTCGCCGTTAACTGCTCACCTTTACGTGAGAAAAGGCGCTCGGATAGCAATGGTTGTTGTTGATGATGAGTCATCACGACTTGAATTTGCTCAGGGTTAAGTTGTTGCCAGTAACCTGTTTCTACCGAGTCAGACTCGCCATTGTTGTAGCTGTATGAGGTTTTGGCTGTGTGATCTTGCTTGAGTTGTAGCGAGATTGAAAAGTCACTGCTGGTGGTTGAGCTAGCTTGATACGACCCCGTCCAGTCTTGCGTGCCGTCTTGGTTGGATAAGGTTGCACAGCCTTGATATTTAACCCCATTGAGCTCCAGTTGTGAGCTCCAGCCATAAAGGGAATCACTCATATTATCGACACAGCTGCGCTGGTTGAGTTCTAATGAACCACCTTCAAATTGGTATCGACGTCGGTCGTTTTCGATACGGGTTGAGCTAAGCTCTAGCAGTTGTTTCTCTTCGCCCATTTTCTGGAAAGCCAGCTGGTTGCCTTCAAAGCTCATCGACCAGAAAGGTTCGGTGCCAAAGGCGCGTGTTGGCTTAGTGGCTTGTTGGCATCGTTTTGGGTTTTCAGCGGTAAGAAGGTTGACGGAATCCACCACAAAGCGCGCAGCGTAATCAGCAACAAAACCATCGGTCAGTCCAGTTTCTAAGTGGCCGATGACTTCACCATATAGGGGCTCATAAGGACGACGAACTAAAGACATGGCTTGCTGGAAGCGATCGTTCGGCAGTTCAAGCCAATATTGTTGCTGGCTACCACAAGGGGTAATGGTTCGTACTTCATGACCGAGAACTACCTCGCCACGCATAATGAACGTCTGCGGTTTGATACTGGCAGGTTTATCTAAGCTGGCAGCAGGAGCGGTCGATGTCGACTCGGAACTTGGCTGTGTTGAAATCGAACAAGCTTGTAATGCAAGTAATGTCACGATAGCGACTGGGTTTCGAAGCGCCTTCATGCTATATCTTCCCTATTCAGAAACTGGCGGATTCTATTATGGCATATTGGTTATTCAAAACTGAACCGGACACCTTCTCTATTGACACTCTCAGAACACAAAATAGCTCTTGTTGGGAAGGTGTACGTAATTATCAGGCGCGAAATATGATGCGAGATGAGGTAAAAGAGGGCGATCTAGTGCTGATTTACCATTCATCGTGTAAGAAAGTGGGCGTTGCGGGTATCGCCAAGGTGACCAAAGAGGCTTATCCTGACCATTTTGCTTTTGATCCAGAAAGTGATTATTACGATCCGAAATCGAGCCCAGACAACCCAAGGTGGGTAATGGTCGATATTGAATTTGTGCGTAAAACGGAGCGTCTGATCCCGCTGACGGTGATGAAAGCGATGCCAGAGTTGGAAAACATGCCATTAGTTAAGCGTGGTAACCGCCTTTCGATCATGCCTGTCAGTGAGCAAGAGTGGTTGGCAATTTTGGATAAAGAAAAGCTGCCGAGTCAGCGATAGAGCCTTAAAACACAATCAGGCAGCGATTGTGCTGCCTGATTAAGATAAAAGCGTGCTGTTATAGCAGGTTATCTTGCAGATAATGCGCTACTGCATCGTCTGCGTTACTGCCGATCACTTCATTGTCTGGTAGCGCTTCTTTCACTTTATGGTGCGAAGTTCCCATCACCAATCCTTTGCCTGCCATCGCTAGCATCTCTGCATCGTTCATACCATCACCAAACGCAATACAGTTGTCTAACGTTAGGTCGAGTGACTTAGCGACCGCTTCTAGGGCGTGGCCTTTAGAGACTTCAGCCGCCATCACTTCCAGACACCAAGGTGTAGAGAAAGCGATATTCAGCTTGTCACCAAACTCTTCACGCAGCTTTTGTTCGAAAGTCACTAGGTGGTCATGGTCTTGCTCTGGGTGAGTAAAGAACACTTTAGCAATGCCATCAGTCGGTGCTGCATCCGCTGTAAAGCGCTTATAAGCAAAGCCTGATTCGCTGTGGAATTTCGCCAGCATTTCATCGTCACGGTCGAGCAACCAATCTTCATTTTGGTACATGTGGATAAAGATGTTGGGATCTTGGCGGATCACGTCGATCACTGGCTGAACCAATTCTTCTGGAACATTCTTACTGTACATCAGTTGATCATTCTGGTCATGAACGCGCGCACCGTTAGAGGTGATCATGTAAGCCGGAATGCCTGCAATCTCACGAATTCCAGCCACATCAATATGATGGCGACCGGTAGCAAAGATAAAGGTGAAGCCTTTTTCATGCAGTGTTTTTAATGTCTCTTTGGAGTAGGCACTAAGCTGGTGGTTTGGTGCGAGAAGAGTGCCATCGAGATCTGAGGCTACAATGTGAAAAGGAGTATCTTTGCGTGCTTCGGTCATATCACCCTCGTATGTACTGCGAATAGTTTCCCATTTGGGTAGAGAGGGTATTTTACTTGAACATAAAGGGGAAAAAGAGGGTAAAGATCACCCTGCGCTATTTCCTATTTTAGTATTTGCCAAAGAATTGCAACGTCGCGTCCAGTGCTTGGTTGCGGTATTGGTCTTGTTCAAACAGCAATTCATGCTTGGCGTCATGAATAATCTTAAACTCGCATTGGCTATGAGTTTTAGCGAGTTTCTTCATAAACTGAGTTTGAGCCTGATTTGAGACGATTTTATCATCGCCAGCTTGCATCACCAGCAGTGGAGTTTTGATATGGCGAGTCATGAGGTGGCACTGCTTACACGCCATCAATCCTTGCCATACCCACTGGGTACTGGCGCCACCAATTTTCAGCTCTGGGTGCTGTTCATACCAATTGCGGAACCAGTGATAACGAGCATCGCTCTGACTGAGCAGGTTGCCGGCAAAAGGCTTTGGGTAATAGGCGACTTGCCCCGGAGCAAAGGTTGGTTTTGGGTAAACCGCAGTGAGCACTTGCCCCAATACGGTAGCAATTGGTTTGAGGTGCCAAGGTAGGTTAACCCCATACATAGGCGCACTGAGGGCAACGGCATCAAACTTGGCATCGCGAGTCTGTAAGTAGCGGGTGGCGATATTACCGCCCATTGAGTGGCCAAGTAGATAGCGCTTGTTATAAGCGGACAAATCGAAATGTTCGATCATGCTATCTAAGTCTTTAACGTAATCTTCAAACTCGCCGACAAAGCCCATTTGTTTATCTTCAATTAGGCGATCAGACAAGCCTTGACCGCGATGATCAAACGAATAAATATCATAGCCTTGCTGGAAAAGATCGTAGAAAAGCTCTTGGTACTTGGAGGTGCATTCGATGCGTCCGTTAACCACGACAATCGCTTTATTGTGCTGAGGTGAAGTCAGCTTGATCCAATAAAGTGCTTTCTTATCAAACGATTTAAGGTAGCCTTCTTCACGAGAGCGCCATAAGTTGGCAATATTACCATTGATCACTTGCTCAAAATTGGACTCTTGAGTATAAGAAGGACTAATGTTGGAGCGTGAATCATTCATGGTGAAGTAAAGCCTGATTGTGGTTTGAGTTTTGCAACAGAACTAGATTATGTGTGGCTAAGGGCGTTTAGTCGAGAGGAAATACTATGGATATGCATGTTTGGCTTGCTTATGTGGTAACCGCAATTGTGTTCAGTCTTGCTCCTGGGTCGGGTACGGTTAACTCGATCAGTAATGGTTTAAGCTATGGCACAAGGCGTTCGCTTGCCGCGATTGCAGGGCTTCAAGTCGGCCTCGCGATCCATATTATGTTAGTTGGTGCCGGCATTGGCGCACTTGTTGCTCAGTCTGCGTTTGCCTTTAGTGTGATTAAATGGGTCGGCGCGGCTTATCTGATCTGGTTGGGTATTCAAAAGTGGCGTGATCACTCAAGCATTGCGACCACTGAAGCTGGCGCGCACCTATCGAGTATGAATCTGATGCGCAAGGCGATTCTGATCAACCTGACTAACCCTAAATCGATCGTCTTTCTAGTTGCACTGTTTCCACAGTTTATTGACCCTGCCAAAGACCAACTGACTCAGCTAATGGTATTAGGCGTCACAACGGTCGTTATTGATGCGGTGGTTATGCTTGGTTACACCAGTTTAGCTTCGCAAATGGGTCGTTTTATCCGTTCAGATAAGATTATGTCGAAAATCAACAAGGTATTCGGCTCAATGTTTATGGGCTGTGGTGCATTGCTTGCCGCGGCCAAAGCGTAGCCGAACGTACTGTCACGATGCCGCAGCGAATTAAAGAAACTTACGTCGCACGTCAGCCGATCCTTAATGCTAAGCGACAAACTCTCGGCTATGAGTTGTTGTTTCGTGACGGTGAAAAGAATTCTTACCCAGCGCATATTGACCCCAATCGGGCGACCTATCGCCTGATTGTCGAAAACTTCCTCTCCATCGGCAGTAATCCTACGTTATCAGCATCTCGCTGCTTTATTAACTTTCCGCATGAGAGCTTAGTTCGCCTGTTGCCGCTCTCTTTACCCAAAGAGCGCATTGTGGTTGAGGTGTTAGAGACCTGCACGCCCAACGATGAGCTGCTTGAGGCGATCAAGCAATTGTATGCCCATGGATACCTGATTGCGCTGGATGACTTTGTCTATTCGCCTGAATGGGAGCGCTTTTTGCCTTTCGTTCACATTGTGAAAATTGACATTATGGCGATGGGCTTAGAGCAAGCCTGCATCATGGTTAAAGAGCTAAAAGCGAAAAGCTCGAAGCGGAAATTTTTAGCAGAGCGGGTTGAGTCAGAAGCTGAGTACCTCGCAACAAGATCGGCGGGATTCAGTTTTTTCCAAGGTTACTTTTTTAGTAAGCCTGAAATCGTCCGTCAGCGCTATTTAAGCCCTGAGCAGTTGATCGCGATGGAGCTATTTCGCGAGGTGTGTCAGCCTGAGGCCGACTTCCTTAAAGTGGAAGCGATTGTCGCTAAAGATGTCGCGCTTTCCTATAAGCTGTTGCGCTTTGTCAACACGATGTCGGATCGCATCGAAGTGCCGATTTCCTCTTTTAGACAAGCTTTGGTCTACTTGGGCCAAGACAAGCTGAAGATGTTTGTTTCACTGGCGGTCGCTTCGTTTGTCGCAGTGAATAAACCGAAAGAGCTTTACACCTTGTCCTTACAACGTGCGCAGTTCTTCATGTTAATGGCGCACGATAATCCTTTCAGCCAGTTCCGCGAGCAGGCTTTCTTGATTGGCCTATTTTCACTGCTTGATGCTTTGCTTGATGTGTCGCTCCAAGAATTAGTTGAGCAATTACCGCTATGTTCGGGAATTAAACAAGCTTTGCTCAATCGAGAAGGTCCATACGGATTGCTGCTTCAGCTTGAAGAGTGCTACGAAAAAGCCGATTGGCTCGGTGTAGAAGCGGCTTGTCAGCAACTTAACGTGTCAGTAAATGATGTTATGCCGCGTATTTCTCAGGCTCAGCGCTGGAGCCAAGAGCTCAACACCATCATCTAATCTCTGTTACCCCTCTAAATGAAACTTTTATGACAATCCATATATATGGATTGACGTATATGTTTTGTTGTCTAATATATACGCATATCCAGATATGAGTATATAACTATGCTTCCTCACCAATTTTTTAAACTGTTATCTGATGAGACACGAGTGCGCTGCTTAATGCTGATTGTGCGCCAAGAGTGCTTATCGGTCGGTGAGCTCACCCAGGCGCTGCAAGAGAGTCAGCCGAAAATATCTCGTCACCTTGCTCAATTACGCTCGAGCGGTATTTTGACTGACGTTAGGCAGGGGCAATGGGTGTTCTACCGCTTATCAACCGATTTACCCGGTTGGATGCGAAAGCTGATCGATGACCTGATCGCATCGAACTGTTTGAAAACTGAATACCAACAAGATATTGAGCGCTTAGAAGCGATGACTTCACGCCCTCAATGTTGCGTTTAAAGAATCACAAAACTTTACTCCCTCAAATTTGAGGAGTAACCACTAACTGAGAGACAAAGACATGGCAGTTAAAGTAGGTATTAACGGGTTCGGCCGTATTGGCCGTCTAGCACTTCGCGCAGCTTTCGATTGGCAAGAGCTAGAGTTTGTTCAAATTAACGATGTTGCTGGCGATACAGCAACACTGGCTCACCTTCTTGAGTTTGATTCAGTTCAGGGTCGTTGGAATCACGAAGTGTCTGTTGAAGGCGATGAGATGATCATCAATGGTCAACGCATCAAAACCACTCAAGAGCGCGACATTGATGCGATCGATTGGTCTGGCTGTGATGTGGTGATTGAAGCGACGGGTGTTCACCGTAAGACATCTTTCCTAAACAAATACTTAGAGCAGGGCGTGAAGCGTGTTGTGGTATCAGCACCAGTAAAAGAAGAAGGTATCGCGAACATCGTTGTCGGTGTCAATGACCATATCTTTGACCCTGCAGTGCACAAAATCGTAACGGCAGCGTCTTGTACAACAAACTGTATTGCACCTGTGGTTAAAGTGATCAATGAGAAGCTTGGCATCGAGAACGCGTCATTTACGACGATTCACGATCTAACCAACACGCAAACTATTCTCGATGCGCCGCATAAAGACTTACGCCGTGCACGTGCATGTGGCATGAGCTTAATCCCAACTACAACAGGCAGTGCTAAGGCGATTGTTGAGATCTTCCCAGAGCTAGAAAACCGCATCAATGGCCATGCTGTACGTGTACCACTAGCAAACGCATCTCTGACTGACATTATCTTCGAAGTGAAGCAAGACACCACCGCGGAAGAAGTTAATGCGATGCTGAAACAAGCGTCTGAGAATGAACTGAAAGGCATTCTAGGTTTTGAAGAGCGCCCATTAGTTTCTATCGATTACAAAGGTGACCAACGCTCGACGATTGTTGATGCGCTATCAACCATGCTGGTGGGTAAGCGTATGGTTAAGATCTACGCTTGGTATGATAACGAAATGGGCTACGCGACACGTACTGCAGAGTTAGTACGTAATGTCGGTCTAGCTTAATTCTCTTCATACTTGAAGCTGCAGCGTTGTTAACAGCGTAAGTTCACCGGATCGCCGGCCGCCCTAATCACATAGAAAACCTATGCTCATAGGGCTGAACTTCATTCCTTTGTAGGGAAAAGGTTGCCTAGCTGCAAATCCAATTATTTTGAGTATTAATAAAAATACATAAGAACTTTGGGAATGAATATGTCACATCCTACATGGCAACTTGATTTAGATGCTGGTGCGTTAGTACTTACTCCGTGCCCAGGGACTAAAGGTGTCGACCTAGACTCGTCGCTAGCGCAGTTGAAAGAGCAAGGTGTTGAAGCGATTGTTACTGCGTTAGATGACGCGGAGCTCGCGAGTAAAGACGTTGCAGCACTGGGCGAGAAAGCTCGTGCCCTCGGTATGCAGTGGTTTCAAATTGAAATCGAAGATGATTGCGCACCGGGTGCTGAGTTTGCTACCAAGTGGCAAGTGGCGAGCCATGAGCTACATAAGGTCGTCGACAATGGCGGTAAGGTTGCGATGCACTGCATGGGTGGTTCTGGTCGTACAGGGCTATTTGCAGCTCATCTACTGCTCGAAAAAGGTTGGGATTTGGACAAGATTGTTCAAGAAGTTCAGGCACTGCGCCCTGGTGCTTTTACCAAACCAATTCAAGTCGATTACATCAACGCGGTGGCGCAGAAGTAATCCCTTGTTCAGCGATAAGAGCTTTTGGATCATCATGATCCAAAAGCTCTACTATCTCCCCTCAAACTGAATTCTTCCACTCAATCGGTAGGATGTTATGTTGTCAAACCTAAGCAAAAGCGTTCGTCAATACATGCTGGTGACTTTCAATTACTGGAACTTCACTGTTACCGACGGCGCCCTTCGAATGCTGGTGGTGCTGTACTTTTATGACTTAGGCTACAGTTCACTCGAGATCGCTTCACTGTTCCTTTTCTACGAATTTTTTGGTGTCGTGACAAACCTTATTGGTGGTTGGCTAGGTGCTCGATTAGGTCTTAATAAAACCATGAACTTGGGCTTGGGGATGCAGATCGTTGCGCTCAGTATGCTTGCCGTACCAAGTGCGATGTTGACCATTCCTTGGGTGATGGCTGCGCAAGCTTTGTCGGGCATTGCCAAAGACCTGAATAAGATGAGTGCTAAGAGTGCGATTAAAACCTTGGTACCTGATGATCAGCAAGGTGCTCTGTATAAGTGGATCGCTATCTTAACCGGTTCGAAGAATGCGCTTAAAGGGGCAGGTTTCTTTGTTGGCGGCTTACTGCTGTCACTAATCGGCTTCAAATACGCGGTATTGGCTATGTCAGCGGTGTTAACGCTGGTGTTTATTGGCAGTGTTATCAGCCTTGAGGCGGATATGGGCAAGGCGAAAACTAAGCCTAAGTTTAGTCAGCTATTTTCCAAGTCTCAGCCGATCAATATCCTTTCTGCGGCTCGCATGTTCTTATTTGGCGCCCGCGATGTTTGGTTTGTCATCGCTCTGCCGATTTATCTCGGCAGTGTATTTGGCTGGGATCACGCTTGGGTCGGTGGTTTCCTCGCCGCGTGGACGATTGCTTACGGTGTGGTGCAGGGCGTTGCGCCTAAAATTACCGGTAAAGCACAAGGCAAAGTGCCAGATGGTCATGCAGCGCTGGTGTGGGCAGCATTACTCGCGGTAGTGACCGCTGCTATAGCTTATGCGGTGCAAATTGGTTGGCAGCCTGAATTGGTGATCATCGGTGGTCTGATGGTATTTGGCGCTATTTTTGCGGTCAACTCATCGCTCCATTCGTATCTTATCGTTAGTTACGCTAAAGGCGATGGGGTCTCTTTAGATGTCGGTTTCTATTACATGGCAAATGCAATGGGCCGTTTGATTGGCACGATTCTATCTGGCTTAGTATTCCAAATGGCAGGTTTATCGGCATGTTTATGGGTGTCCTTTGTCTTCCTCGCCTTAACCACGCTGATATCCCTCAAGCTACCGAAAGTGAAACAGGCCGCAATCGCCTAACTAAGCGGAGTATTTATTGACTAAAAGCTGACCAAGTTTCTAATGCGGTCAGCTTTTTTATTGCTATATTCAAGAGGTTATTTTTCTAAGGTGGCAGTATGAGAGAAAGGGTTCTGTTTTTTGATTTGCTCCGCTGCGTGGCTGCGGTGGCAGTGATTGCGATTCATGTGCTTGCGCCGTATCGACACGAGTTTGGCGTGATCCCTTTCGGTGAGTGGGCGACCGCGGTAGGGGTGAATAGCGTTACTCGCTGGGCCGTTCCTGTGTTCATTCTTATTACTGGCGCCTTAATGTTGAGTGACAAGCGCCCCTTTGATGCCAAGTATTATGTCAAACGGCGTTTGGGCAAAGTATTAGTGCCATTTCTCATTTGGTCGCTGTTCTATGCTGTTCTTTCTGGCTTAACAAGCAGTGGTTACGACGCTTCAGTGACGCAGCAAGTATTGGCTGATAGCCCTTCGCACGCGACTTACTACCACCTTGGATTCTTCTACTACTTTATCCCGCTCTATTTCGTTATCCCGTTTTTTCAGCTGGTGGTTAAGCGCTATGGCGCGAGTGCCTTGTATGGCTTTGTCGCAGTATGGCTTGCAACCTCTCTGATGTACTTACTTAAAATCGACGGGCCATGGAGTAACCAACTGTGGCTTTACAGTGGCTATTTACCACTCGGTTATCTGCTTTATCAAAGAGTACCTTTGTCGAAAGGCTATGTTGCGCTGTTTACCCTATTTGGGGCAGCGGCATTGGCGACGACGGCTTATATGGTGATTCATAACAGCCAACTCGCTGGCGAGTACACGGTCGGACGTTGGTTATCCTATAAAACACTCAATGTGATTCTAGCGGCGAGCATGATCTTTATGCTATGCCGCTACTTTGGTGAAGGTTTGTCGGCGCAAGCCAATAAGGTGATTGGTGTTATCAGCCAGCACAGTCTGGGGATTTATATCCTTCACCCTATTTTCTTATGGCCGATGAAGGAGTTTGGCTGGTATCAGGGACACCCAGCTTGGGTTATCCCGCTATGGATTGTGTTAAGTGGCAGCGGTGCGTTAATGATGAGCTGGTGGTTGTCTAAATCTGATAAAACCCGTTGGCTACTGCCTTAACGTTTGAGAGCAAAGTGGAGAAACTTGTCTCCCTGATAGGTGAGCGTGCCCTGATCGCCAGGATTTAGGGCGTGGAAATAGTGCACACCAACTTGGAATTCACGTTTAGGGCCTAAGCGACCTTTTTGCACGTAGATCCAGTATTCTTGGTCATCTTGTCCGGGTTGAGTGTTCTCTATATCGATAGATTGCTTGTCCAACACGGTGACATCAGCGGTTTGTTCGGGCGCGTCTTCACCTTGGATGTGCTTGCGATAGAAGTGGACAAACGCCCAGCCGCTAGCAAGGGCAAAAATAACAACGGTAATGAATAGCGTTACAGGCATGTTTCACGGCCTCTAATGGGTTTAGCTTAATGATAGCGAGATTTTAGACTCTATTCTGGGTATGAGTCTTGCTATAAAGATAAAATACTCAAGTGCCAAAAACTATTCGAGCCATATCACATCAATTCAAGCAGGAAAAAGTTGGGATGAGGGTTTAAGTATTGATTCTACAGCACAAATTTTCTTGCAACTTGGATAAAAAATGGGAGAGTAGGTAATAGATGGATCAAATGCCGCTAAACTTAGTAGCAATGGAGGGAAACTATGTCTGATATCGAAAAAGTGGTTACACGCACTCGTCGTATCGAGAAGCTTCTCCGTACTCAATATCACGCTGATGGCAGAGGTTTGCATCAGCTCATTACGAGCTGTGAAGAACGGCTTCCTCATGATGTGATCGGTAAGCTGAGATACATTGCGACGATTCGCAACAAAGTGGTGCATGAAGAAGATTTTAAGTTAGATAATCGCAAAGACTTCTTAACCACGTGTGATGAATGTGAAAAAGAGCTCACGCCGAGAAGTAGTCGTTTTGTCTGGCGCGCCGCAATTACGCTGATGACGCTAATTACTGTCGCAGCACTGCTGTTCTATTATGCGCATTGGGATGTGTTATCTAAGCATTTATAGTCTAAAGCTTAAAAATGGTGGTTTTAGTGATTGTGTCAAAACTAGACATGTTGCTGATAATTAAATCAAAATTGCCATGAGAAATGTTGATTGAAACAAAAAGGGACGCATCTGCGTCCCTTTTTGTTTTTAAATTTGACTTAGTACATCATCGGCAGTGTCATTAGGCCTACGACTACTGCGATCATTACAAGTCCTTGTTTTTGTGAAGAAGAAATCATAGCACTGCTCCTTTAATGTGATGTTTGATTCTATGTTTTTTAGAATAGCAGTATTTTGGTGGTTTGATCAAGTATTTTGTTGCCTAAGCTCCAAAAGTATAACTTTTCTTGGTTGAATGGGGCTAAATTGCAGGGGTTGTCTGTGATTTATAAAAATAAAACTTGTTTATTACTTAATCTCTTTTAAGTTTGGGTTAAGGTTAACTTGCTGATTTTATTGTATTTATCTGGTGTTTTTATAATGTTAATGACAGTTTTGTTTTGTTTTTGCCAGCTTGGTTTTTTCAGGTCATCTTTCAGTTTGTTTTACGTTAAAAGTGCTTTCTGTTTCTGATGTTTTTATGACAGTGGCATTCAATTGTCACTAGATTGTCAGGTGAATTTAATGGAAATTGCTATTTTTCAAATGATATTTAATCTCGACTTTTATTTAAGTGATTGATTTTTATTGGTTGATTTGGTTTTTTTGTTATTGGTATGACATTTTTAATGGTTTGATCTTTGTAATCGAGACAATTAAATAAAATTGTCGAGTAATGCTGGTTTTTCCTTAGCTCGTTAATGGGGGGTATACTGTTTAGTGCGGGTGAAGAGAAACAGATAAGTCATATCAAGATCCAAGTTTTGCTTTCTGTGGCTAGACATCTAGGTCGGTCTGCCTACACTAGCAGCTCATTTTTATTGAGGTGTTCGAATGTGGAGCTGGCTATCGGTTGCCCTTTCTGGGTATATCAGTATTTCCGCCAATGAAAATAATCATCTAAAGCAAGCAGTGATGTTTAAAACAATGTCGCTGTTTATGCTGTTAGTGATGCTTTGGAGTCACAGTGTGCCAATGAGCGCCGCGGCTTGGTGGGTATCGCTAGGATTAGCGATCTCGATGGTGGCTGACGGACTCTATCTGGTTAAGAAACACCTTAGGTTGAGCTTTGCCGGCTTTATTGCCGCTCAACTTTGCTATAGCGCATCTTTTTGGTTCAAACTGTCAGGCGACATGGTGCTTTGGTTGCCTGCATTGCTGCTTGGAATTGGTGTGGTGAGCTTTTTCTTGTTACTGCCTAAGATTGATCAGTTGATATTTCCGGTTGTGATGATGGGGATTGTGTTGCTGCAACTGAATTGGGCGGCTGGAGAGGTATGGCTCATTCATGGTGGGGCAGCGAGTGCGGTTGGCTTTATTGGCTCTGTTACCCTAACGCTATCAGCCGTGTTACTTGCCATTCATGACTATAAACATCCATTGCATCAAGGACGCTACCTGATCTCTGGCAGTTATCTGCTTGCGCACAGTTTGATTACCGCTTCTCTGGTTATTTAAAATCAAAGAAAAAACTCTCCGATTGGTTATCCTCAACACATCAAAC
Source organism: Vibrio ouci (assembly GCF_004551525.1). Lineage (GTDB taxonomy): Bacteria > Pseudomonadota > Gammaproteobacteria > Enterobacterales > Vibrionaceae > Vibrio > Vibrio ouci. Next base: position 28,980 of record NZ_SATR01000041.1, read on the forward strand.
CTTGTTGAGGAAACATTATGTCGACTGAAATTCATGCTCACAACGTTCTAAACTTATTGAGAGAACGTCCGATGTCCAAATCAGAATTGGAATCAGTGGTGAATGAAACGTTTGGTGAGCAAGCGCGTTTTAGAACCTGTAAATGCAATGGCTTCACGCTAGATACGCTATTAGAGTTCTTTATTGAGCGCGAAAAAGTGATTGTTCAAGAAGGGGTTTGGCAGATCAACGCTGAGCGAGTCTGTAGTCATTAACTGAAAGAGTCATTAATCTCTAAGTGATTGAGATTAATTACGCCTGTGCCTCCAAATCACAACATGAGATTGTTATACTTCGCCGACTTTTTTGTGCGCTTGATTTATAACATTTTGGAGGCTTAATTCATGGACATTCTTTCTGCCGCGACCATGATCTTTCTTATCATGGATCCGCTCGGCAACCTACCCATCGTCCTTTCGATATTAAAGCACTTAGATCCTAAGCGCCGCCGTATCGTTCTGGTACGTGAACTTTGCTTTGCCCTCGGCATTTTGTTGTTATTCCTTTTTGCGGGTAAAAGCATCCTTAACTTCCTTCATGTTCAACCGGAAACCTTGAGCATCTCAGGCGGTATCATCCTGTTCATCATCGCGATTAAAATGATATTCCCAAGTGGCGGTAGCATTGTTGGCTTAGCGGCGGGTGAAGAACCATTCTTTGTGCCGATGGCTATTCCTATGATTGCTGGTCCTTCGGTTATTGCATCGATTTTGCTGCTTTCTAGTCAACACCCAGATAAGTTGCTTGAGCTATCTGGCGCGGTGATGCTGGCGTGGGGGGGCGACTTTCTTTATCTTGATGTTCTATAACTTCTTCCACCGCATATTGGGTGAAAGAGGCTTAAAGGCGGTTGAAAGGCTGATGGGTTTATTGCTGATTATGATCTCTACCCAGATGTTCCTTGATGGGGTCAAAGGGTACTTAGGTTAAAACAAAAACGCCGCTCATTTGAGCGGCGTTTTTTTACATCATATGTTTGCGTCGGATATCAAGCAGAGCAAAAATACCAAAAATTAGAATCGACCATTTTTCCCAGCGGCTCATGCTGATCTTGTCACCAAACGCACCGATGAAGATCAGCATCTGTAGACCATGCATGATGAACAGGAATGCGGTCATGATGTAGAGCGCAATCGCAGAATTCCCTGGGAAAGGGTGAAAGATATTAAAAATCAAAATAAACCACACAAAGCCAATCGCGGCTTTTGCGAGTAACAATAACGCTTTCATATCGACGTCCTATTTAGTCTTGTTGTCGTTCAAACAGTCGGTAGCAGACTTGTCCTGCGGTTTTCTCTCTGTGGAGCTGCCAGTGTGCCGGAATGCCTTCCAAAGCCAACTCTTTTTCTGTTTCAATATAAATCATAGCGTCGTCCGCTAACCAGCCATTACTTTCAAGCAAAGCAACGGTTTCATCGAGCAACCCTTTACGGAAAGGCGGATCGATAAACACTACATGATGAGGTGTCCCAGGTTGCTTCAAGTAACTGAGTGCATCGCTGTTGACCGCTTGCAAATTATCGCCTTTTAATGAGGCAATATTGGTTTGTAATTGCTTGAAGGCCTGTGGGTTTAGCTCAATTAGCGTCACCATCTCAGCTTGACGAGAAGCGGCTTCAAAACCCAAACCTCCAGAACCGGCAAAAAGATCGAGACACTTTGCACGTGGCACGTCTTGCGCTATCCAGTTAAATAGCGTCTCTTTTACGCGATCGGTTGTCGGTCTAAGACCTTCTGCGTCGTGAACAGGCAGTTTTCTTCCTCTCCATAAGCCGCTAATAATACGAACAAAGCCCGCCGATGGCTTTTTTTGTGATGTGTTTTGCTGGCGACGTCTTACCATAGATTTTTTGACCGCTAATAAAGTGATACTATAGCCAGTCGCTCTGCTGTTGAGCGCTAACATACAGCCCAAATTTGTTGATAACAAAGTGTATACCATCGCTTTATCAGTGAAAACTTTTCACTTTGTTGTCATTTGTCTTTTCTGAGTAGCGATAATAGCCCCCAGAAAAGAGTCTGATTTAATTAAGACGATCTAGGATAGCCCCAGATGACGGAAAAAAAGAAGCGCGGTTTACTCTCTTGGCTTGGTTTTGGTGATGAAGAACAAGCAAAACAACCCGTTGAAGAAACACAACAAGCTGCTGAAGAACTTGAGCAACAGCAGCTTGAAACAGTTGACGAGCAAGTAGAACAAATTAAAACTCAGCAAGCAGAAGCAGAAGCAGAAGCAGAAGCAGAAGCAGAAGCAGAAGCAGAAGCAGAAGCAGAAGCAGAAGCAGAAGCAGAAGCAGAAGCAGTTGTTGAAGTTGAAGAAGCGGTAGAAGAAGTTGAAGAAGCGGTAGAAGAAGTTGCTGTGCCAGCCGAGCCTCGTGTTGCAGAGCAAGAAAAACCAACAGAAAGCTTTTTTGCTCGTCTCAAACGCAGCCTAGCGCGTACCAAAGCTAACATTGGTGCAGGCTTCTTTGGCTTGTTTAAAGGCAAACAGATCGATGACGAGCTATTTGAAGAGCTTGAAGAGCAGCTACTCATCGCCGATGTGGGCATGGAGACTACGCTAAAAATCATTGATAACCTGACAGAGAAAGCGTCTCGTCAGGATCTGAAAGATGGCGAAGCGTTATATGGTCTGCTCAAAGAAGAGATGGCAGAGATTCTGTCTAACGTTGAGAAGCCACTTGAAGTTGATAGCAGCAAAGCGCCTTACGTTATTTTGATGGTGGGTGTAAACGGCGTAGGTAAAACGACCACTATCGGTAAGCTAGCGAAGCAGTTCCAAGCTGAAGGCAAGTCAGTGATGCTGGCAGCAGGTGATACATTCCGCGCGGCAGCAGTAGAGCAGCTGCAAGTTTGGGGTGAGCGTAACAACGTGCCAGTTGTGGCTCAGCATACTGGTGCTGACAGTGCTTCGGTTATTTACGATGCGATTGAATCAGCGAAAGCCAAAGGTGTTGATGTGGTTATCGCTGATACCGCCGGTCGTCTGCAGAACAAAGCGAACCTAATGGAAGAGCTGCGTAAGATCGTCCGCGTAATGCAAAAAGTCGACGGCTCTGCTCCGCATGAAATCATGTTAACGCTCGATGCGGGTACTGGTCAGAATGCGATTAGCCAAGCAAAATTGTTTAGCGATGTTGCGCCTCTGACGGGTATTACTCTAACTAAGTTAGATGGCACTGCGAAAGGTGGTGTGATCTTCGCATTAGCTGATCAATTCCAAATCCCTATCCGTTACATCGGTGTCGGTGAAGGTATTGACGATCTACGCCCATTTGAAACACAAGAATTTATCGACGCACTATTCAGTCGAGAAGACTAATTCAGTCATCTACCTAACAAAGCATTGAAGAAACTCAGTTAAGAGGGATTTCGAGTGATAAAATTTCAGCAAGTGAGTAAAGCCTATCGCGGTGGTCGACAAGCTTTACAGAAGGTCGACTTTCATCTCCGTCGAGGTGAAATGGCCTTTCTCGGTGGCCATTCGGGTGCCGGTAAGAGTACGCTGCTAAAGTTGATATGTGCCATTGAGCGCCCAACTGATGGAAAAATCAGTTTCAATGACCACGACATCACTCGTATCCCAAGTAAAGACATCCCTTTCTTGCGTCGCAATATTGGGATTGTTTTCCAAGACCATCGACTACTGATGGACAGAAGTGTGTTTGATAACGTCGCTTTGCCTATGCGTATTGAGTCCATTGCAGAAAACGAGATTAAACGTCGTGTTTCTGCGGCGTTAGATAAGACGGGTTTACTTGATAAAGCTAAGTGTTTACCGAGCCAATTGTCGGGTGGTGAACAACAGCGCGTCGGTATTGCACGCGCAGTTGTCAATCGCCCAACGTTATTATTGGCCGATGAGCCAACAGGTAACCTAGACCCAGACTTATCAAATCGCGTGTTAAAACTGTTTGAAGAATTTAACCGTGCTGGAGTGACCATCCTACTGGCTACTCACGATTTGGGGTTAGTGAACACTCGCCCACAATATCGTCATCTAGAGTTAAACCAAGGTTTCTTGAGTGAGGTCGAAGACTATGGCCATTAATCCTCGTAAAAAAACGAGTAATTCAAACCGTGCCAAAAATCGCGTTAAGCGCGACAGTTTCTTCACCGTACACCTTAAGCAAGCTAAGGCCTCGTTAGGTGAGCTTTGGCTGCGTCCGATGGGGAATATTCTCACTTTAGCCGTTATTTCAATGGCGCTAGCCATGCCTTCTGCGCTTTATTTGCTCGGTAAGAATATTTCTGAAGCGTCTAGTGATGTTACTAGCCCTTCGCAAGTGAGTGCTTACATAAAAGAACAAACGCCCGAAGCGCGTGTGATGGTTTTGAAAGACCAGCTTGAGAGCGCGGAAGATGTGGCGAAAGTGGAGTACGTCTCTCCGCAGCAAGGTTTAGATGATCTCAGCCAATACTCAGGTTTTGAGCGCGCGCTGACCATGCTGGATGATTACGCTTTGCCTGGTGTGCTAGTGATTACGCCAAGCATGGAAGATAAGGAATCGATCAAGCAGTTAGCTGCGCGCGTGGCGAAAGAAGAAGGCATTACGGACGTACGCCTCGATGAGGACTGGCTGACGCGCTTGGATGCGATTAAGAACCTTGTTGGCGGTATTGTCGTTACCCTATCTGTTCTTATGCTGGGCTCGGTATTCTTGATTGTCGGTAACACTTTGCGTTTTAACGTATTAGCGAACAAAGACGAAATCCAAACCATGAAGCTAATTGGTGCCACCAACAGCTATATCTTACGTCCGTACCTATACTCCGGTATGTGGTTTGGATTGCTCGGTGCAACAATTGCTTGGATTTTAACAGCGGTTATCACAATTATACTCAACAACAGTGTTGAGCAATTGGCGCTACTGTATGATAGTCGCTTCAGACTGGTGGGTTTGAGCTGGGATGAATCCTTGCTCCTTGTGATGCTAGGTACCTTTTTAGGTTGCCTTGCAGCGAAGGTTTCTGCTCAGCGTCATCTAAAAGAAATAGAACCAGTTTAAATTGAACCTGTTTATTATGACGCTGTCATACTATTGATAAAAGTACACGCTACCGTGTACTTTTATCTTGTATAGACAGTTTGTTTATGCATAATAACTTTCCCCTGCTTGAAACCTGTTCATTTTAGGTTCAAGATTGATGGGTTAAAAATACTCCAGATCAGAGATTGATGAGGAACTGAATGACAAGTCAAGCATACCCAATGGCAGCTGTAACCCAAGATAGCTTAGATAGCTACATTCGCTCGGTAAACAGCTACCCAATGCTAACTCCTGAAGAGGAGCGTGATTTAGCAGAGAGACTGCATTACGACGGCGAAATTGAGGCGGCAAAAGGATTGATCCTTTCGCACCTGCGCTTTGTTGTGCACGTTGCTCGCGGTTATTCAGGTTACGGCCTACCAATGGCTGACCTTGTTCAAGAAGGTAACATTGGCCTGATGAAAGCGGTAAAACGCTTTAACCCAGAAGTGGGTGTTCGTCTGGTCTCTTTCGCGGTTCACTGGATTAAAGCTGAAATTCACGAGTATGTGCTACGTAACTGGCGCATTGTGAAAATCGCAACGACCAAAGCACAGCGTAAATTGTTCTTTAACCTACGTAAGTCGAAAAAACGTCTAGGTTGGTTCAATAACGGTGAAGTAGAAACTGTTGCACGCGAGCTTGGCGTAGAGCCATCAGAAGTCCGTGAAATGGAATCTCGCCTGGCTGCACAAGACGCAACGTTTGAGATGCCGACTGATGATGATGATACGGGTACCTCGTACACTGCGCCTATGGTCTACCTAGAAGACAAAGCGTCAGACGTTGCAGACCATGTTGAAGCATCAAATTGGGAAGCTCACACCAACAATCGTTTGAGCCTAGCGCTTAAGAGCCTAGATGATCGCAGTCAGCACATTGTTCGTTCTCGTTGGTTAGATGACAAAAAATCGACCCTGCAAGAGCTTGCTGAAACTTACAGCGTATCTGCTGAGCGTATTCGTCAGCTTGAAAAGAATGCGATGAAAAAGCTTAAGGCTGCGGTTGGCGAGTTTTAATCTCTCCCCCTGAATTTTTAAGAAGCCGAGATCCTATGATCTCGGCTTTTTTATTGCCGATCATAAATGGAATTTAAACGCGATAACGGGATCTAATCTTGATGCAATTGCCTGTGGGTAACTCTGTGGTAAATTTCTTTGCTATCTGTCAGCAAGCAGGGTAAATAAAGGCATTCGAGGCAAGTTGTTGATGGGGATAGTTTCTTGATTACACACATTCAAATAAGGATCATCACTATATATTGTGGATCCATGATCAAATAGACACTTTATCAACGCAATCCACAGTTTTATCCACAGATGGTCGAAATATGATCGCTAGTGGATAACCTTACTCACTCCGTGTACTTGTTAATCACTGGATAGGTTACAATGACGGTCGATAATTAAAGCAGAAAAGAGAAAGTTTGATGGACCAGTTTAAACATATTGATGTCGATGGCGCGCAGCGCTTGCTGGAGCAAGGTGACGCAACTATGGTCGACATCCGTGACCCACAATCTTTTGCCGTTGCTCACGCCAAAGATGCCTTTCATCTTACCAACGACACTATGGTTGCTTTTATGGATGAAGTGGAGTTTGAGCAGCCAGTATTGGTGATGTGTTACCACGGTGTAAGCAGCCAAGGTGCCGCTCAGTATTTGGTTAACCAAGGCTTTGAGCAGGTGTATAGTGTTGATGGTGGCTTTGAAGCTTGGCAAAGAGCTCAATTACCGACGCAATCCAATCTAGGATAACTTTATGCATAGACTCATCTCTCTCAATAATCCGCGTATGGCGCAGTCCTTTATCGATTATATGGCCTCACGTCAGATTGATATTCAGATGATGCCTGAGGGAGAAGGGCAATTCGCATTATGGCTAACGGACGGCCAACATCAGGTTGAGGCTCAAGCTGAGCTCGATCACTTCCTCGCCAACCCTAATGCCAGCAAATATCAAGCTGCCTCTTGGGATATGGCAGAGTCACGTAAAAGTCACTTTAGCTACAATTCACCGAGTATGTTGGCGATGATCAAAGCCAAAGCGGGGCCGATGACCTTATTGGTGATGTTGGTGTGTACGGTGATCTTTGTCTTGCAGCAGCTTGGTATGGGCAATGCCATTTTTCAGGCGTTACACTTTCCAGCTCTTGCGGGTCAAGAGTGGCAACTGTGGCGCTGGTTCGGCCATGCTTTATTGCATTTCTCGGTGATGCACATCGCCTTTAACTTACTCTGGTGGTGGCAGTTAGGGGGTGATATCGAGCAAAGGTTAGGTTCAACCAAGCTGATTCAACTGTTTTTGGTTTCAGCGGCTTTGTCGGGCGCGGGACAATACTGGGTCGAAGGGGCCAACTTTGGTGGCTTATCCGGTGTGGTCTACGCCTTGGTCGGCTACTTATGGATGCTAGGCTACAAAGCACCGCAAGTCGGTCTGAGTATGCCTAAACCTATTATTGGCTTTATGTTGGTGTGGTTGATACTTGGCTTTATGCAGCCGTTTATGGCCATCGCCAATACTGCCCATTTAGTCGGTTTGTTATCTGGCGTGGTGTTTGGCTTAGTCGATGCAAGTCGAGTCAATGCCAAACAATAGCTAATAAAAAAGCGGCGTTGAGCGCCGCTTTTTTGTATCACGAGTTTACTTGAATCATTGGTATAAGTACTTGGTAAACAGTAAGTCAGCAATGATGGTTTTACCGGTTTCTGGCAGTAAGGTTTCATTGAGTTGGCTCACAAGGGTTTTACGTAAGTCTTCACGCCCTGCTAATGAAGTAATGGTATCTTCGGACTGTTTGCCTAATAGCTCAATCACCGCATCACGAATCAAAGGTTGGTGTAGCTCGATGATTTTTAAATCGGCTTCACTGGCAACCATGATATCGATGCGCACTTGGATATAACCAAGCTTTTTACCTTTGGTGTAGAAGTTGGTGGTTAAATCAGGCTCAAGGGTAAAGTAGGCTAACTGAGGTGCTGACTCTTCTTCTGCAAAAGTCGGCAAACTAATAACAAGGCTCAAGAGGCAAAATATTTGGGCTAGGTAACGTTTAATCATATTTATAACTTTTCTTTCTTCCAATCACGATATTCGAATCGCCTGAGTCTTGTTACAATGGAGCATCTATTTGTAATAAAAATGCGTTAAGCACTCGAAGTAGTGGTTAACATCAGAGATCGAAGCTTTATTGTACGATGATAAGGCTACTTATTGAATACTAGTATGAATCAATCGACTGCGCTTTATTTATCAGCTTTACGCCAAACTAAATGGCAAGACCCTGATAATTTTAGCTTTCCTACACAAAGTGCAAAAAAATGGTTATTAGAACAGGGCTCATTGTCACGTTTATTAGAGTCTTATTGCCAATCTTTGAATGTAGATCTACTCCACAACAAAATTGTCAAAGCAGAGAAGCTGAACGACCAAGAAATCTCCCTATTAGCACAAGAGGCGTGTTTACTGCGTAAAGTAGTGCTTAAAGGGGATGGCCAAGCTTGGGTGTTAGGTCGTACCCTAATCCCTCAATCTTCAATGCAAGGCCAAGAATTCGATCTGGCTCAGCAAGGTGAAATTCCGTTAGGGCTAACCGTCTTTAGTGCTAATGATGTCAAACGAGACGCCCTCCAGGTTGGTATTGTCGAAGTGAATAATGAAGTGTTACTCGCGCGTCGTTCTCGTTTGTGGATGAACCATAAGCCGATGCTCGTTGCTGAGCTGTTTTTACCTACCGCGCCCATCTATACACAGGAGAGTATTTAAATGACCTCGGACAAGGCTGTCGCGTATTGGCAATTGATGCGTATGGACAAACCCATCGGGACCTTGCTCCTGCTTTGGCCAACTTTATGGGCGTTGATTATCTCTGCTCAGGGCATCCCGGATTTCAAAGTCCTGCTGGTATTTGTACTTGGGGTTATTTTTATGCGTGCTGCTGGCTGCGTAATTAATGACTTTGCTGATCGTAAGGTTGATGGACACGTTAAACGTACTAAGCAGCGCCCGTTACCGTCAGGGCGTGTTAGTTCGAAAGAAGCGATTGGTCTATTTTTGGTGCTCGCGATTAGCTCATTCGTGTTGGTATTGAGCATGAATACGCTGACGATTCAGCTCTCTTTCGTTGGTCTAGTGCTGGCTTTTATCTACCCATTTATGAAGCGCTTTACTCATCTACCACAGCTCTTTTTGGGCCTGGCGTTTAGCTGGTCAATCCCAATGGCGTGGGCGGCGCAATCTGGCGAAGTGCCGATGATGGTATGGTTTATCTTTGCTATTAATGCCTTATGGACGATTGCTTACGATACTCAGTATGCAATGGTTGATCGAGATGATGACCTTAAGATAGGGATTAAGTCGACTGCGATTCTGTTTGGCCGCTTCGACAAGATGGTGATTGGTGTCTTACAGTTGATCACGTTAGCCATGTTGATGTTTGTTGGTACTTGGTACCAGCTCGGTGCAAGCTACTATTGGAGCCTATTGATGGTCGGTGCACTGTTTGTATTTCAGCAGCATTTGATTCGTCACCGCGAGCGTGACTTGTGCTTTAGAGCGTTCCTCAATAACAACTATGTCGGCATGATAGTCACCATAGGTCTGTTTATCGCATTCTGGTAATAAAAAAGGGCGTCCATTGGACTGTCTCTTATACACAATTCCCCAAGCCACAGCTTGGGGATTTTTTTTGAACTAATTGCATGTTCCATGATCTGATCATCTAAGCAATGACAAGGATGATTACCATGACTTATATAGAGCCAACTCTTTGGGCGCAAAAGCAATTCGG
>NZ_SATR01000345.1 GCF_004551525.1 Vibrio ouci
GCTTTCCAGATCATTAAAGAACAGCTCATTTGGACATCTGAGTCAAAAGTTATGGACAAAACACCGAAAGGTGCTTTCCAGATCATTAAAGAACAGCTCATTTGGACATCTGAGTCAAAAGTTATGGACAAAACACCGAAAGGTGTTCTGGAAAATCAAACCAGGCCAGCTTGGAGAACACTTTGGTGCACGTTTTTCTTCCTCCTTTATGAGTTGTCTCTTTCTTCTTTTGACCCAAAATAATGTSACAATGTCCCCTCCAGCTTTCCATCCATGTGCTTGCCCTCTTGRATCAATGAATTAMCCAAATAAATCAAATGTTATTTRTTGTGTGGACATGTARGATCATGGATKGTGYTTGGGCTGATTTGGAGGGTGATTTGGGGCTGATTTGGGGCTGAATTTAAGCATCAAATAAGGATACAAATGTACATATTATTTGGGCTAAGATTGACATTGAAACCTTGAGTGTTTG
>NZ_SATR01000346.1 GCF_004551525.1 Vibrio ouci
ACGCCCTACCTAAGGTAAGCTGCTTGGTGTTCTGTTTGCTTTATAATGGCTATAGTGTTTGTGTTTTCTAATCCGATCAGTTTTTCTAGGTTTGATTCAAACTAAATTTATTAAGATAGAAATCCAAGGAAGTTCCATGTGCTTTAAAAGCTCATTTTCCCCTTAGTTTTTCAAGAGTTTGCGACTCGTAATCCCATCAGTTTTTCTAGGTTTGATTCAAAYTAAATTTATTAAGATAGAAAYCCAAGGARRTTCCATGTGCTTTAAAAGCTCATTTTCCCCTTAGTWTTTCAAGAGTTTGCGACTCGTAAATCGCAAGGAGGAAAGACAAAAAATTAGAAATCTAAGGAAATTTAGAGCGCTTTAAAAAACCTATTTTTTTTTCTTAGTCTTTGATACTCTCACGGCTCGTAAACCTGGAGTMAAAAATTGAAATGTCCTCAATTATAATTAAGGCTTCTTTCAAGGATGTGT
>NZ_SATR01000347.1 GCF_004551525.1 Vibrio ouci
AAAAACTGACGAATGCCGAGAATCCTGATATGACTGAGAGTATGAACTAAGAACAAAAATCACAAAAACTAGGCCAAAAATAGAGTTTTTTTAGTGCAGACTCGGGTCAATATCCTTCTCGCGGTAGAATTCTCTGCCTTCACGTTAGATATTCAAACACGAATATCTTGAGCTTCTGATATCGAAATCAAGCGATTCAAAAGCCCAAACTCATCTACGCGTCTAGGACTACAACTTTGATGAAGGAGTCGAAGTGAGATAAAATCGTTTTATAGAACAGAAACTGGCAGTAATCTAGTTGGTCAAAAGGGATTTCCGGGTCTAACTCAAAAACTGACGAATGCCGAGAATCCTGATATGACTGAGAGTATGAACTACGAACAAAAATCACAAAAACTAAGCCAAAAATAGAATTTTTTTAGTGTAGACTCGGGTCAATATCCTTCTCGCGGTCAGGAATCCCTGCTTTCAC
>NZ_SATR01000348.1 GCF_004551525.1 Vibrio ouci
TGCGGTGCGATACGCATGAAGGGCAAATGGCAACATCTCATGCCACTCCTTATACTTGACTACCATCTTCTGAATAATCTTTTTGACATTCTTGTTAGCAGCTTCTACCGCACCATTCATCTTTGGTCTATATGGCGAAGAGTTGGAATGCTTGATTTTCCATTTAGCGCAGAGTTCTATTATCATCTTGCCATTGAAATTCTGGGCATTATCAGTGATAATATTTTCTGGTGGACCATATCGACTGCGGTGCGATACGCATGAAGGGCAAATGGCAACATCTCATGCCACTCCTTATACTTGACTACCATCTTCTGAATAATCTTTTTGACATTCTTGTTAGCAGCTTCTACCGCACCATTCATCTTTGGTCTATATGGCGAAGAGTTGGAATGCTTGATTTTCCATTTAGCGCAGAGTTCTATTATCATCTTGCCATTGAAATTCTGGGCATTATCAGTTATAATCTT
>NZ_SATR01000349.1 GCF_004551525.1 Vibrio ouci
AGCTTTCATTTTTTCTGTCAGTTCGCAGCTTTTAGTTTTCCGGTTCAAAAGCTACTTCGTCGCTGCAAAGACGCATTTCGTGGATGTTGAAACCTAGGCTGTAACATAGCGGCTTCAGTTGTTCTTGAATCACAAAAAGTCAGTGGGTGATTGGTTGCTTATCGTGTTTAAGGTATCCTGTTTTCAAACAAAGTAAGTGAGTGCGAAGAAAATTTGCCTAACAAACAATTCAAGCTGATTCGCAACGCTCGGCGCTTTCGGTTTCAATTAGTTTGGTGATTACGGTGAAGTGTTTGAGTGCTTTGGCAGCGTTGCTCACAACTTAATTGGGCGTTAGGCAAAGGGCAGAAAAGTTCTTTGTTCTAATCTTCTTGCTCCCTCTGGCCACCTGCTTTTCTTAGTCGGCAATTCTGTATTGTCGGCTCAAATTCTTGAATCTCTCCAACCGTAAAACATGCCAAGATTCGTG
>NZ_SATR01000350.1 GCF_004551525.1 Vibrio ouci
CACTTCATAAGGCAACTTCTCTGTGGCCATTTGTTGCGCTTTACGAGGGTCGTTAGCGTTTTCTTCCAGTGTTGAAATCACATGTTGGGTTTTCCCTTGCCCGTCAGGCGCCTGTTGACGGAGTTTGTCGAGCGCACTGTCAGGCTGTTTATCAAGGATGTTATGTACCGCACCCAGAGTGGCTGGATCACGCTGACGGATGATGTCGGTCATTTGGGCGGTATCAATCACATGCGCGGAGTTGAGGAGACCTTTTGTCATGGCTAACTCAAACGGTTTACCGGCATTGAGGGACAATAGCTGCTCTTTGTCGCCGATCAGGACCGCTTTGGACTGGCTCTGTAGGACCAGGTCAGTGAACTCTTTCGCTTGCTTATTACTGACCATGGAACTCTCATCAAGGAAGAACAGGGTATTTTTGTACGCTTCCGCTGAGGTGGCGCCGCGGCGCAGATTGGTTAATACATT
>NZ_SATR01000042.1 GCF_004551525.1 Vibrio ouci
TTGCTGCGCCTACGTATGTACACGTTGAACGTACACCACCAAGGATGTCAGAAATTGTATCGTGTACTGTGCCGCGGAATGGTAGAAGAACAGTTTTACCTTCAGCTGCGCGGTACTTAGCTACGCCACCAGAGTGCTTAGCCATAGCTGACTGAGAAGACATTCCATAGAACTTCATGAACTGCTTGCCGTCTTTCTCTACTACTTCACCGCCTGACTCTTCGTGACCTGCTAGCATACCGCCTAGCATGACGAAGTCAGCGCCACCGCCGAATGCTTTAGCAACGTCACCAGCACATGAACAGCCACCGTCACCGATGATCATGCCGCCAAGGCCGTGTGCTGCGTCACCACATTCGATGATTGCAGAAAGTTGTGGGTAACCAACACCAGTTTTAACGCGTGTTGTACATACAGAACCTGGGCCGATACCTACTTTAACGATATCTGCGCCCGCTAGAATTAGCTCTTCACACATGTCGCCAGTTACAACGTTACCTGCAGAGATAACTTTGTTCGGGAACTCTGCACGAACTTTCTCTACGTACTCAACTAGGTGCTCTGAGTAACCGTTCGCGATATCGATACAGATGAAGATTAGCTCTTCAGATAGCGCCATGATTTGCTTAGTTTTTTCGAACTCAGCGTCAGACGTACCTGTAGAAACGAATACGTTGTTTAGTGTCTTCTTGTCTGCGTTCTTAACGAAGTCAGCCCACTGCTCTACTGAATAGTGCTTGTGTACTGCTGTCATAACGCCGTGTTCAGCCAATGCAGCTGCCATTTCAAAGCTTGCTACCGAATCCATGTTCGCAGCGATTACAGGTACACCAGACCATTGACGGCCGCTGTGCTTGAATGTAAACTCGCGGGTTAATTCAACTTGAGAACGACTTTTAAGAGTAGAACGCTTCGGGCGAAATAGTACATCTTTAAAGCCTAACTTAAGTTCTTGTTCGATACGCATGATAAATTTTCCTGTAATCAAATTTACGTGTCGTGCGTTTTCGGTAAACGTTGGCAGACGCTTTACTGAGTTTCGGACACAAAAAAACCGGAGCGTTGGCAGACGCTCCGGTTTTCAGCATTATAGGTCGCGATTTAATTCTCGCAAGACTGATATTTTCAATTTTTTTGTGATACAGTTCGGTTAAGTTGCATACCTAGCCCACCGCAACCCTTTCAATTCCCTATGCTTTTCCCTTAAAAACAAACACTTAACTCAATTCATGTAAAACGTTTGCGCAATCCTTTTCGTCTCACTATTGAAAGTATATTGACCAAACGAACCGTTTTTTACCTGAAAACACGAAAATATCACCGAAAACTGCCCTTTTAGACTCATCACTAAATAACAAAAATAGGTACTGTTTGGTTGATTTTTAGACATTCAACAACGTTTTTCTTCGCTTTGCCCTTCAAGGCACAAAATCCAGATACAAAAAAAGCAGAAGCCCTTACCGACTTCTGCTCTTGTTTTTCGTTAAAGCGTTACAGTTTGAAGAAAGCTAGCTGTGCTTTCTGCTTCTCTGCGAGTGCTGATAGCTCGTTACTTGCACTTGCGCTTTGGCAAATACCAGATACGTTTTGGTTCACAAGCTCAGACATGTTGACCACATTGCGGTTAATGTCTTGAGTCACTTGTGATTGCTGCTCTGCCGCTGTCGCTACTTGGGTATTTGCGTCGTTAATGTTGGTCACCGACTCAGTAATACCTTGTAGTGCACTGTTTGCTTGCAGTGCTAGCTCGTTGTTCTTATCTAACATCTCTAGGCTTAACTGCATGCTGTCATTTGCTAGACCAGATTGCTTCTGAAGCTCTTCGATGATCGCTTGGATTTCACCTGTAGACTCTTGAGTGCGCGCTGCAAGCATACGAACTTCATCCGCTACTACAGCGAAGCCACGGCCAGACTCACCCGCACGCGCCGCTTCAATTGCCGCATTCAGGGCTAGGAGGTTAGTTTGCTCAGACACGCCGCGAATCACTTCAATCACGTCATTGATTTGCTCTGACTGCTCTTTTAGCGTTAGAACCACACTCGCTGCTTCATTTAGTGCTTGACCCATTTGAGCGCTTGCTTGGTTGCTTTCTTCGAAGATATCTAGGCCAGATTTTGCAAGTTGGTCTGCTTCGCGTGCTGTCGAATCCGCTAGTTGCGCGTTATCACTCACGTTATCTGCAGTGCTTGATAGCTCATTAACTGCTGAAGCCACTTGTTCAATTTCAGCCAACTCTTGCTGTGCGTTTGCTTGAGCTTGAGTCATTACCGCTGCAAGTTCTGTCGATGCTGAAGCAACCTCTTCACTGATACGCGCTAATTCGTTAACTGTCGCATGAAGTTTTTCAGCTGTTTCGTTCACATCTTCGCTTAGGTGAGCAATTTCGTTGTCGCCATCAACGTCCGCACGAACTGATAGATCGCCTGCAGCAATTTTACGCATCACTTCTTGTAAGCGTTGAATTGGTGTCACGATCATGCCTGATAGTACCCAAGCAACCAGTAGTGAAATAGCTAGAACAGAAAGTACAAGGATCATCGCTAGATTCTGTACCTTGGCATTTTGCTCTGCGCTGTTATCCATTGCCGCTGAAGCAAACTTGTTTACCTTTGCAGATAGCTTATTGATGCTTTCAACCATCTGGTTGCCAGAATCACGGTATTGAGCGATGAAGTTTGAGTACTCCTGCTCGCTTACCGAACCTTGGTCACGACGTGAAAACAGTTCAACCGCGCGGTTAGAGAACTGGACGTAGTTTTCAATAGCACGGCGCACACCATTAACATCTTCACGGAAAGTAGCGCGGCTCGCCATCATATCTAGGTCTTTCTGAATTTGTGATAAGCCAGTTTTTAACTCACTCAGAAAAACATCACGGCGCGACGAATCGTAAATCGCGTAAACCGCACTGATTCGTAATGGGTATACTTGGTCATCAATCTGAGCAAGTTTATCTTTATAGAACACTAATGAGTCTGTGTTTGAAGAGATAATCTCTTGCTCTGCTTCTAGATTATTCTTAGTAATCCAAAGAGCGATAAACAGCGCGAAAGTGGTAAATAGTACAGGTACCAAGACCTGCGTTCGAATAGACAAGTTTTTAAGCGATAATTGCATTATTTTTCTCAATCAAGTTTTGTTTGATTTCATCCTTGATCTGGGAATATTCCCACAACATAAAGGGCGCGGAGTCTAGCACAAATAACAGCCGAAATGACAAACAACCACTTAAAAAATCTGGATTTTTTCTTTAACCGTTTGCGTGCGCAGTTATGCCCTAGATTCCATATGCAACCGATTTATAAAACATATGCTTCCATCCCTCTTTGACCCAACACAAAAAAAGGCCAAGCAATGCTCGGCCAATTAGCTTGAACTTCAGGCAGTTCGAGTTAGAAATCGTAGCGAATACCCGCTTGTAGCTCGTCTTCTGTATTGTCTAGCTGCTGGAACATGTAGCCTACGTACGTGCGAAGGTTACCGTTAAACTTGTGCTCCACTTCTAGCGCAATGTGATCCGTTGTGTCTGTGTTATCTACTTCTTGGTAGTTGTACACGGCGATTAGCGAGGTTTTACCTAGCTTGTATTTTGCGCCAAGCTCGAACATGTTCGCATCGAACTCTTGGTTTGCCGTTACTACCGTACCATCACCATAGATTGCAGCGAGCGTTAATGCGTCTAGCTTGAAGCTTGCACCAAGGTTGACCTGATCTTCAGACTTATCACCTTGATCTTGAGTTGTGTAGCCAAGACCTAAGTCAAGACCAAAATCAAAACCGTAAACCGCTGACAGGCCGAAGCTGTCGTTGTCTTTTTGGTCTGACGCGATGTAGTTCGCTTTAACCGTTAGTGCTTCAAAGTTACCTGAGTAAACGAAGTTGTTTTCACGCTTGTCTTTGTTCGCACCAATAAGGTCAGCTGCTGCTTCATCAAACGTGTTCATTAAATCCGTGAAGTCGGTAACCTGAACCTGTGCAGAGTCTTGCTTACCGTAAGAGAACTCGCCAAAGTTAGTACCGAAACCTGCGTACACATAACGGTTGTTGATGGTAGAGCTTGAGTCTGTACCGACTTCCGCTTCATATTTACCAAAACCGTACAAACCGTCAGATAGCTCTGTTTTACCTACAAAGTTAAAACGTGCATGAGACTTGTCGTCAAATGAGCTGTCCGTCGCTGATTCGTTTTCGTCAGAGATATTGAAACGCGCTTCCGCACGACCGCCAACTTTTAACTCTGTGCCTTCTGATTTGTAAACTGTCGCTGCTAGTGAAGAACCTGATACTAGGGCTGCAAATACTGCTGACGCTACCGCTGCTTTTTTCATCTTATTTACCTTGCATTTATAATGAGCTTCTGTGCTCGAACTGTGTGATGCGAGATAAATTAGAGGGATAGCATTAAGCTTTAATTGCTAATCCATTACGATTAGATGGCGATTAAGTGTATGAATTATTACAGATAGTACTATTTAGCTTACATATTCACTCACTTGCTATCGTTCATCCTTTGAAGAGTCCATCACCACCATTGTGGTGATTGATTGGACGTGTTCACACTCGCCAAGTACATCGGCGTGAAACTTCTTATAGCTAGGTAAGTCACGGGTCTCTACCCGGAGAAGGTATTCGTTAGCGCCAGTAATGTTATGGCATTCGACCACTTCATCAACGAACTGGACGTGTTGTTCAAACTCTAGTTGTGATTGCTTGCGGTGGCTCGATAACCCGATAGAGACGTAGGCAATGAAACCAACACCAAGCTGACTGCTATCAATCAGTACCCGGTAACCTTTGATCACGCCTTGTTTTTCAAGTTCTTGGACTCTTCTTAAGGTTGCAGAGGCTGACAATCCAATCCTTTCAGAAAGCTCTACATTGGAGATTCTTCCGTCTACTTTAAGCTCTTGCAATATTCTTTCGTCAAATCTGTCCATGCCTATCCTTTATTGCGTAATTTTCCCTTAGAGTTCGAATAAAAGCACAAAATTGCTCACAAATCCACCTACTATAAGTGTGACCGGTCAAAACACCCTTTTTCACGCAATTATCTTGCGTCCGTTGAACTCATAAGGAAATCAATATGGAATTCGAACAGCTTAGCGCGCTGGTGCTATTTGCTTTTGTCTCTACGTTTACGCCCGGTCCAAACAACTTAATGCTGATGACTTCCGGTGCTAACGTCGGTTATATGCGTACCCTTCCCCATATGAGTGGTGTCGCGTTTGGGTTTGCCTTCATGGTTCTTATTGTTGGCCTAGGCTTATCGTCAGTTTTCACCGCATATCCCATCACTCATACCGTGCTTAAGTACATCAGTTTGGCTTATTTGGTCTATTTAGCAGCAAAGATCGCATTGAGCGGCCGCGCAAAAGATGTCGAAGATTTTAAACCAATGAGCTTTTTTGGTGCTGCCAGTTTCCAATGGGTCAACCCTAAAGGTTGGTCAATGGCCTTAAGCTCGGTAACGCTATACAGCAACGGCGGTGGTTGGTTTGAACTGGGTATTATTTCAGTAACGTTTCTACTGGTTAACTACCCATCAGGCACTTTTTGGATTTTGGCTGGGCGCGAGCTACAGCGCTGGCTAACCAATTCATTTCGTGTTCGTGCGTTCAATATTTCGATGGCAGTTCTGCTGGTAGGTTCTACCCTGCCGATGATCTAAATAGTCAGTAATGTAAATTTGTTTAAAGATGCTATTCAATTTGCGATTCTGTTGTTAATCTAAATGCGAACAAGAATAATTATCGAGTCGTAATATGAAAAAGCCATCACCAAAACAAGTTGCTGTCGTCGCTACCGAGTCCATCACACCCAATATGCAGAGAATTACGTTCCAGTCAGAATCATTACGTGAGTTCCCTGCCAACTGTGAAGGTAGTTACATCAAGCTATTGTTTACCCCGTCAGGCTCTACTGACCTATCGACAATGGGCCCAGACGACAGACCGGTTATGCGCACTTACACTATTCGCCAGTTTGATGCCCAAGCAGGTACTATCGAAGTCGACTTTGTGAGGCATATTACTGAAGATCTTCAGTGTGGTTTCGCTGCACGTTGGGCGATGGATGCAAGCGTGGGTGACACCATGTCGATTGCTGGTCCTGGTGCAATTCAAGATATGAACACCGAAGCCGATTGGTTCTTTATGACGGCAGATATGACCGCATTGCCAGCCCTATCAGCCAAGATCAAACAACTGCCTCGTGATGCAAAAGGCTACGCTGTCGTAAAGGTAATTTCTGAGCAAGACATTCAACCTTTAGACGCGCCAGAGCAACTTGCTGTGCATTGGGTGTTTGAACAAGACGATCTTGCTGAGTCTGCACGCCAACTAGAATGGCTTGATGGTAGTGCGTCTGTTTGGTGTGCGTGTGAGTTTGATTCGATGCGCGCCCTGCGCCAATACTTCAGAAATGAAAAGCAGGTAGAACGCGAAAATATCTACATCAGCAGCTATTGGAAACAAGGCGTTGCAGAAGATGGCCACAAGGTGATTAAACGCCAAGATGCTGAAGAACAAGAAGCTTAAAGGCAAAAATTAAGGGGGAACACTCCCCCTTATTGTTAACCTAGTTTTTCCGCCAAGAAATCAATCAGCAAACGTACTTTTGGTGACAAGTTACGGTTTTGCGGATAGAGCGCCCAGATCCCTTCTCTCTCATCACGGTATTCGGTCAGAACTTCCACCAGCTCCCCTGAATCTAACGCTTCTTGAACATAGTGATCAGGCAACTGCGCAAGGCCTAAGCCCCGTTTGGCAGCATCTAATAATGCGTAGCCAGAGTTACAGTGAATACGCCCAGACACTCGCATCGACTTCTCACCTTTGGTATCTCTAAAACGCCAATATTCCACAGAACCCACTAAACACTGATGGTTGCTCAGCTCTGATAACGTATGAGGTTCACCAAATCGGTCTAGATAATCTGGGCTGGCACACACGTAAAGCTGTCGGCTTGAGAGACGCTTAGCGATAAGACTGGAGTCTTGCAGTCGACCAAGACGAATCGCGACATCGACTCCAAGCTCAATAAGATCGAGCTTTTGGTTAGTAAGCATCAAGTCGAGATTCACCTGCGGGTAGAGCTCTAAAAACTGATGAAGTAACGGAGCAAGGTGCTGTTCACCATAAGTAACCGGAGCAGTGACTTTAAGCAGCCCTTTTGGCGTTGATTGCATTTGGGTCACGGCCAATTCAGCTAACTCAAGGCCCTCAACCAAGTGCTTACACTGTTGGTAATACAGTTGTCCCGCTTCCGTGAGCGACACTTTACGCGTGGTACGGTTGAAAAGCTTAACCGCTAAACGTTCTTCTAATGCAGATACTCGTCGACTGATCTGAGCGACGGAAGTATCTAATTTTTTTGCTGCGGCGGTAAATGATTGGGTCTCTGCTACCCCAACAAATTCACTTACCCCTTCCCAGTTGGCCATAAGCTGCTCTGCAATATTCGGTGTTATTTTTGCGAGCATTATTACAGATATGCAATAGAAGCTGCAATCGACTCGCAAACGAATTGAAGCATTCTATGCTCATTTCTGAGCCTTACGATTATCAATTTTGTTCGCGGACTTGATTTAAAGTGAAGTTACTGACCAAAACCAATTAGGTAAATCTATGTTAAAAACTCCTCTAAAAGCACTCGCACTTTCGGTTGTATTCGCATTCTCTGGCTATTCCGTCGCGGCTAACAGCAGTTATAACACCGACGTTCCTAAGAGCATCATGACGCCAGATCATGTTGAAACCAGTATTGGTTCGTTAGAGTTTAAAGATGGCGTACCAACTGACGAGACCAGTCAAAAGATCTACGATAACTTAGATACCATTCGAGCGACGGAAGTGTTCCTCAATGCAATCCCAATGGCTTCTCTTGAAGCGATTCGATTAGGCCATGAACAGATGGGAATTACTCAATCTAACCAAGTCATGATCTTTGATAAGCTGATGAACTCGAATCCGCTCTTCCTAACGGGTAACACTGATACTGTTTATGCCTCTGCATTCCTTGATTTAGAGCGTGACGGCCCAACTGTGATTGAAGTACCGCCAGGCATGGGGCCAACCACAGTTAATGATGCATTCTTCCGCTTTGTGACCGACCTTGGTGTCGTTGGCCCGGACAAAGGCAAAGGCGGGAAATACCTTGTTCTACCGCCAAACTACCAAGGCGAGATTCCTGAAGGTTACTTTGTGTCACGTTCAACGAGTTACGTTAACTGGTTTATTGCGCGTGGCTTCCTGAAAGATGGTAAGCCTGACGCGGCAATCAATGCATATAAAGCGAAGCTGAAGATTTACCCGCTAGCCAAGAAAGCGAATCCGCCGAAAATGGAATTCACTTCTGGTAGCGAAAAACCATTTAACACCATTCACGCTAACGATGAGCATTTCTACGACGAAATTAAAACCGTTCTGGATAAAGAGCCGATCTCTTTCATCGATCCTGAGTTGCGCGGTTTGATGTCGAGTATTGGGCTGCAAAAGAATAAGCCGTTCCAGCCTGATGAGCGTATGAAAAAACTGCTCGCGGATGGTGTCGCAATTGGTAATGCGACTGCGCGAAGCTTATATTTCCAACCAAGAGATAAGTCAGCTTATAAGTATGATGACCGTCAGTGGAAAACCGCATTTATCGGTGGTGATTACCAATGGCTAATCGATGGTGGCGAAGGTGGTCGTAACTTAGATGCTCGTACCTATTTCTTCTACGTGGCGACGGTGAATACTCCGGCAATGGCACTTAAGCTTATCGATAAAGGCTCGCAGTACGCGTTGGCCGATACTTCGATAGACGGTGAATTCCTAGATGGCAGCAAAACGTACAAACTAAACATTCCAGCGAATGTTCCAGCTAAGAACTTCTGGTCTGTGGTTGCTTACGATCCGCAAACGCGCTCTGAGCTGCAAACTGGCCAGCCATTTCCAAGTAAGAACAACAAGCGTGATGACTTTATTGAGAACGCCGATGGGTCTGTAACTTTGTACTTCGGTCCAACGTCGCCAAAAGGTAAAGAATCAAACTGGATTCAAACCGTACCGGGTAAAGGCTGGTTTAGCATCCTACGTCTATACGGCCCACAAGAAGCGTGGTATGACGAAAGTTGGAAGCCAGGTGATATCGAGTTAGTAAACTAATTGTCACAACAACTAGTAAAAAGGCAGCGTTTAATACGCTGCCTTTTTGTATTCTAAAGAGACGCTTTTACATGCTAGCCAATGTTTGTCGAATGGTCTCTTCTATCTTGTGCATCACCGGATGCTGATAGTTAATACGGTGGTAATGGATGCCCACATCATAATGCATACGTTCGCAGTCCAAATAGAGCGGGACTTTTACCACGTTTTCAGGAAGGTCTTTACCTACCTCAAAGCACACCAGCATATGTTCGCCATTGGTCACACAGTCTAATGCACTACCTAATGATGCGACGGTTAAAGGTTGCTGCAGTGAAATGCCGACACTCTTTCGGATTCGTTCATAATAGGTATTACTGTCAAATGAGCCCATTGAAATCCGAACCGTTTTTGCGCCTGCAATCTCTTTAAGGTCTAACTTGTCACGACTCGCCAGTTGATGATTTTTGTGCAGATAGACATAGAGTTTAACCGAGCCCACTTTACGCTCTAGTAACTGATCATTGAACTCATTCGGGTAACCCGCAATGCCTACCGCTAGAGTGTCCGGTTTCGGAAATTCAATCCCATCGAGTGACCAATCAACAAAGGAAATTTTCGGCGTTGAGTCTGAAGTGGTAAGCCCATTAAGTAATGGCACAGTGATCAATCGGCTCAGTGGATTCACCACGTAGAAGAAAAACTCAAGTTGAGACTCCCCGCCTTCAAAGCGTTTCGCAGCATACGGCACTTGCTCTAACTGCTGCAGTGGCAATTCAATATAATCAATCAGCTGATTGGTAAACAAGGTCGGTGTATAAACGCCTTTCGACACAACGAATAGCTCGTCACCCAAGCTATCGCGACAATCTGAAAGATGACGGTTAAACGTCGCTCGGCTGATATCTAGGTCATGACAGACTTTAGCCTGAGCACGATGCCGATGAAGCAGCGATAAGAAGCGATATAGGTTGAGGTCAAAGCGATTTTTCAATTTCTGTTACTCGATTTAGCCATGGTTCGAGTGTCAATATATGCGACAACCGCATCCCATGCTTCAGAGATTGGTTAAAACTCCATCCGATAGCACAACAATGAGGTTTAAGCGTATCAAGATCACATATCTAGTGACACTTTATGCTAGAGTAACGCTCTGTTTCGCTTTTCTAATTTCTAGCTATGTCCAAACTTACCCTTTCCATCGGAGCTATTGTTTCTGCCATTTCTGTTCTTCTTGCTTGGGTGTTTATTCCAACACATGTCAGACTCAGCAGTGAAATTTTAAGTAAACCAATTGGTAACGGCTTTCAGATTGTTGGCTATAAAGCTCTATCAACTAAACCAGAAGATGGAAAACTCAATCATTTCTTCCTGATTGATAGCAATGGCGACGTAAAAGATGCCGAACCATTTTTGATCACCTCTGACCCTTTCATTCAATTTGAAACCACAGACGAAAACAAACTCTCTTTGACAGTAAAAGGACGTATCAAACACTTTGATAACGATCTTTGGGTAGAGCGTGAAGATGGCACTGTCCAACACTGGTTCATCAGTGTTGATGCCGAGTACACTCGTTAGTAATTCTTTGTAGCATTCACATCTCAAACAGGTAAAATCAGCGCCAATTGATTTTACCTGTAGTGAATAGTTATATGCACCACCCTCACGACCTGTTTATCCGTTTCGACGCTGATATTTCCACCTATTCACTACCAGAAAAGTTCACCTTTCCGTTCTACTATCAAGCACACCCTTTATGTGTACTCGCAGCAAACCAGCTTCAAGAACACCTTAAACAACAGCAAGAGTGGCAGCACGACTTCGGACTCGATAACCCGGCCAAAGGCACAGGCAAGATGTTTGGTGTTTTGCTAGTTGAATCTGCACAAGGTGAGATTGGTTACTTGTCAGCTTTCTCAGGCAAAATCGCAGACTCAAACTTGCTACCGGGCTTTGTACCACCGGTATTTGATATGTTAGCTGAACAAAGCTTTTTCCGTTCAGAGTTAGCCGAAATCACTCAAGTCAGTGATGAGGTCAAGTCGCGCGAAGGCGAACCAAAACTACTGCAGCTTAGAGATGCGTTGAAGTCGGCACAAGAGCAATACCAAACAGAAGAACAAGCGCATCGAGCGCAGATGATTAGCAGCCGTGCTGAGCGCAAAGCGCGCCGAAAAACTGCAGAACAAACGCTAGATAAAACGGATGTGGATTCACTGCTCGTTGAGCTTGGGAAAGAGAGCGTGGCTGAAAAAAACGTTCTCAAATACCTAAAGCTCGAATGGGACGCTAAAATTGCCGAGATTGAATTAGAGCTGAATGTGCTTGAAGACGAACTCACCTCGCTGAAAGACCAGCGCAAGCACATGTCCAATACTTTGCAAAACAAGTTGTTCGAACAGTACCGATTCTTAAATGCTAACGGCCAGCAAGAATCATTGAGAGCGATCTTCAAACCAACCGCAACACCGACTCCACCAGCGGGTGCGGGTGAGTGCGCTGCACCAAAACTTCTACATTATGCGTTTAAGCATGGCTTTAAGCCGTTGGCATTGGCTGAGTTTTGGTGGGGGGTCTCGCCAAAATCAGAGATCAGGCAGCATGGTAAGTTCTACCCATCTTGCAATAGTAAATGCCAGCCAATTCTAGGCCACATGATGCAGGGCTTATTGGTTGATGATAACCCACTAGAAGAGAACTGGGCGGAAGACAAAGAGCTTGAGATTCTTTTTGAAGATGAGTCAATGGTGGTCGTTAATAAGCCTTCTGGGCTGCTTTCCGTACCGGGCAAAACCATTTCTGATTCGGCATACACGCGCCTGCAGCAACGCTACCCTGACGTTGAAGGGCCTTTTGTGATTCATAGATTAGACATGGCGACCTCTGGCCTTTTGGTGTTTGCTCTGACCAAACGTGCCAATAAGAGCCTACAAAAACAGTTCATCTCACGTGGTGTGAAAAAGCGTTATGTCGCACTACTTGATGGGACAATCGAAAAAGCTCAAGGTGAGATCAGTTTGCCAATGCGTGGCGATCCAGTAGACCGCCCTCGTCAGCTAGTCTGCTACGAACATGGCAAACCTGCAGAAACCTATTGGGAAGCCATTTCTACTATCGACAACAGAACCAAGTTATATCTATACCCGAAGACAGGTAGAACGCATCAACTACGCGTTCACTGTGCCCACCACCTTGGACTCAATACCCCTATGGTTGGTGACACCTTATACGGTGAAAAAGCAGATAGGCTTCATCTTCATGCCGAGCGTTTAGAGTTTGATCACCCATACAGCGGTGAACGACTAAGTTTTCAGGTCGATTCGGAGTTTTAATACCGAGCAACCATAACTTAATAAGCCACTGTTCTAATCACGACAAATATCTTTAATTGAACAAAACTTACATTTAGACTACCCATACCGTATAATCTCAACTCCGAGAAAGGAGTTGAGATGTCATCAGCCGCACTACAAAAAATTCAAGCCTTACTGGCACAAATGCAAATCTATTATGGTGTAGAAGGCTTTCTGCGCCTTGAAGCCGCCATCAAAGAGATCTGTCTAGAGTATGACTTCCCCCTCCCTCTTGCACACAAGCACTTTCTTGCGGGACTTCATCATGATCGCCACGACCAACTGGATGAGGCCATCACACAATACAATCTCAGTTTAAGCCACTGCACAATGGCAGATAAGCTGTTGGGCCTACACGTTCACATTCTGATGGGTTCCATTTACGCTGATCGTGAAGACTATCATCAGGCCCATCAACTCTACAGCTACGTATTGGACAATACCCATTTTCTTGATAACAACTATCGCGCCTTCGCCTACACCAATATTAGCGACTTTCACCTGTGCTTAAAGCAATACGAGTCGGCGCTAAAGCTTGCGTCACTCGGTGAGCAAAGTGCTCGCACGGTTGGTAACCATGTCAATCAGTCTATTTGCTTACTCAATATGGGCTACGCACTGGGCTATCTTGGTCAGTCAACTGAAGCGGTCAAATATATTAAGCAAGCAAAGCAGATAGCGAACTCGATGAACAATACCCGCGTGGAAGCAATCTCTAACGGTTACTTGGCTCAAGTGATGTCCGTTAACGAGGGTTTCCCTTTACAGACCGTTATCGAATATTTTGAGCAGGCTGAAGAGCTCTATAAGTTAGTCATTGACACCCATAACCGCCAAGAAAACCTAGTCTACTTTGCTCAATATTTAGAAAAGCACGGCTTGGATGAGCGAGCAGAGCAAATTTGTCGAGAGCTGACGTCAAAGATAGACGCCAACAGCAGTTTTAGCTTCTTTGAAATTGTGTACAGCACCTTAATACATCTTGCGGTTAAGCAAAATCTCCAGCCGGAGGTCATTGCGCTACAAGGAGCTCTGAACAAAGCCACCAAGGCAGCGCTGGCACGCTCTCAAGACAAAGAGTATTCGGCAATTTTAACCAATGTAAAGCAATCCGCTGCTGCTCAAGAGCGTTTGCTGCTAGAACAAATGGAAGAGCACATTGGGTTGATCACCGAAATTGGCCAACACATTGCAACTTCGGACAGTATTAAGCAGCAACTGCCTTTTATCTTCGACAAGATTGGCGCTATTTTCCCAACCGACGAATTTGGCATTGCTCTGTATGACAGCAACAGCCAAATATTGAGCTATGACTACTTTTACGATCGCGATGGTTTTGTCGAAAGCACGTCTATCGACTGTAACCGAGAGTACTCCGTCGGAAGCTATGTGGTGCAAACTAAAACCACGGTTCACCTCAACCATATCGTTGAGGAGTCGTTTGACTCTATGGTGCCAACAGAAGATCGCCAAAAGGTTGATAGCATTCATTATGACAGGTCGAAACCGGTTCAATCGATCATCTTGACGCCTATCACGCTTGGTAATCGCGTACTCGGTGTACTGTCGATTCAACACAAGCTGGCAGACCAATATCAGCAGTACCATCGTAATCTATTCGAACAACTGGCTAGCTTTATCGCCATTGCACTAGAAAACCATGTGCAGAAACAACGGCTGCAGCAAGTGAATAGACAACTTGAAGTCCTGTCACAAACGGATCCACTGACGGGACTGTATAACCGCTATCAACTCGACACTATTGGCCCAGAACTAACCCAGCACGCGGCAAACAAACAGAATAACCTAGCGGTGATTATGATAGATATTGACTACTACAAAGGCTTCAATGACTTCTATGGGCACCAAATGGGTGATCGCGCTCTAACTGAAGTGGCAGCGGCGATGAAAACAACATTCTCTAGTAGCAATGATCATCTCTTTCGCTATGGTGGCGATGAATTCTTGATACTGTGCGACAACCAATCACTGCAAGAGATCGAGGATAAGCTACTCACATTGCAAAAATCTATTGAATCACTAAGCCTTTCCAACCCGAGGTCGGCGTGTAGCCAGCTTTTGACCCTCTCTATAGGCGCGGTGAATTTCATGCAAGTTGAAAGCAAGCATGTGAGTTTCAATCTTTTGTGTAACCTTGCAGATAAAGAGCTGTATAAAGCAAAACAACGCGGACGAAATACTTTTCAGATGGTCAGTAGAACACTACAAAACGACCAAATCTAGTGATTCAATCAAACAGGCTCCTTTAGCCTGTTTTTTGTATGTAGTAATCGCCAAAATGAAAAAAGTGCAATAACGTCTCATTTTTACGACAAAGGCATATGAGTGCAAATAATTGAAGATTCGGAACGATATACCATTTAACATTCGACCAGTTACTGATCATCGTTCCATAAAATCCGAGGCATTATGAAAAAAAGCATCCTTTCTCTTACTCTTCTTCTCTCATTTCCAGCCCTATCAAACCCAGTGGCAATTAACCGTGCGAACGAAGCACAGCTGCGTCTAGATAGTTATTCTGAAGCTGAGTTAGCGAAACCTGTATTCGATGTCACATATCGAGAGTTTCTTGAGAAAGTGGTATTCATCAACTCTGTCCCAGAGGGTGGTACTCTTGTCGCAATGCAAGATGCTTCAAGTTGTAACGGTATCTATGACTATGGCTATTGTATTCAGTTCGAGGCGACTGCAGCAGGTATCGAGCAACAGATTATCGCCTCTATTGTTACTAGCGTTTTTCCTGGTGGAAATAGAGATAACAACGAAAGTAACAGTCCAGTATTGACTCCTGTTCTTCCTGCACCAAATGAGCCTGAACAACCGATTTTCATTATCGACCCTATCGACCCAGGTTTCGGTGTCGCTCCAATTGATCCGGGTTACGGTATTGAACCAATCGGTGAAGAGGAAGATATGCCGGTAATAGGCCTAGGCAGCTTCCGAGCAATGAGCCTTGAGGAACAGGCAGAAGTGCTTACTCGCTACATCAATAACAATAACAGTTCTTCAAAAGGTAAAGTTGTTGTCGTTGATGGAAAGCTCCTGTGGGAAACCAGTAAAGGAAAACAAAAGCAGCTTAAAGATTCTTCTAAGATCCTAGAAGTTCTAGAGGAAGCACATAAAGAACGTCTTGCTCGCCGTGACGACAGAATTATCGTTGATCCTATTGATGTCATTGTTGAGCCAATTGAACCTGTCTTCGGCGTCGACCCTCTTCCACCATATGACGAAAATGCACCTATTGTCAGCCCTGTCTTATGGGGTCATAACTTAGCGGTCGTTAAGTCTTGGACTGGTGCAATTAACCCAGCGTCTTTGGAAAGCTACAAAGCGATGATTGCAATGGCTAACTCACCGGAAGGGAAAATTGCAACGCTAAAAATGATGCTTGTGAACGAAATTTCAGTAAGCAATATTCTTAACGTATTAGAGAACAATGAAGAGTTCGTCTCTAAGTACCCTCAATTTTTTACCGAAGACCATTTTGGTAATCCAAAAGCAACACCGGCTCTTGAAAAGCTTGTAGAACAAAAACGTGAAGCTAAGTGGAGTGAGAACGTCAATAGCTACTATCAAGGTATCGCTGACATTTACGAGAATATCGAAGATGGTGCGAATAAGCTTAAATTCGCGACATTACTTGATAGCTTTATGATTGGGGGCTCAAACAAGTCCCTATTAGATGTGATGCAAGGAAATGGCTACTTAAAAGACGTCCCAACGGGTGATCGTGACCGCGAACTGGCAGGAGATATTCTAGACAAAGCGAAAGAGCATTGGCTTGATAACACCGTTCCTGGTGGACGTGTCATTACTGATGCCGAAAAGCATGCTTTAGCCTTACACCGTATTTTTGGTAAAGCTGGAATGGAGCACCTTCAAGTATCAATTGTCGATGGCAAAGTTCAGGTATTTAACCCGAACAATGGCAAGATCTTAAATGAAAAACAGATCATGACCAAGCTAACTAAAGCGGCTTCAAAAAATGCAGAGGCTCGTCGTGAAGCTAGAGAGACAGTACCTGGTGAACGAGTTGATGAAGTAAGAAGACTGACTCCGTCCGAACAAGCTTTGGCATTAGATGCCGTATTCAAAAAAGCTGGCTTTTATGTTGAGGTATACCACAATAAAAAAGATGGCGATCTAGCGATTACCTTAAAAGATGGCACGGTATATACAATTGTTCCCTCTGATGGTAACGGGACAAAAAGCGGTACTCTTGACGAATTCAAGCTTGCTATGAAAAAGGATGTTAAATCGGATAATGGTAAGAACCGTAGAGACGCACGTCGTGAAGAGCGTCACCAAAAACATGATGCTCGCACACCGAATCGTAAGAACCAATTCAACGGTGAACGAGTAAAGAGAATCGTTAAAGAGCGCCGCAACAAATAACTCACAAAGCCCTGAACTCTGTTCAGGGCTTTTTTCATACTTGAGACTTATATCGATATTCTTCAATACTTGATGACTAATTGCTCGTTTTCATTTTGTTACGCACGTAGCATACGTACATCAGTCCAAGGAAGAGCTTTGCATGTCGACATACTCCGCATTAATAAAATGGCAACGTGGCAGTGAAGAAGCCTTTAACGACAATCAATACAGTCGTGGCCACACCTGGGAATTTGATGGTGGTGTGACTGTCCCCGCTTCCTCTTCGCCACATGTGGTTCCACTGCCGCTCTCCGTAGAGGAAAATGTTGATCCAGAAGAAGCTTTCATCGCCGCTATTTCTAGTTGTCATATGCTGACCTTCCTCGGTATCGCCGCCAAGCAGCGCTATGTCATCGAGAGCTATATTGATCATGCAGTGGGCCTTATGGAAGAAGATGAGCACGGCTATACCTCGGTGACCAAGGTAACACTGCGTCCTAAGATTGTTTTCTTAGGAGAAAAGCAGCCGAGCCGTCAGCAGTTGGAAAAACTACACCACCTATCCCACCAGCATTGTTTTATCGCCAACTCAGTGAGAACTGAAATAACCACTGAAATCTTAGACTAGGGATCACTATGAAGAAGAAAGGCTTATGGCTCATTGGTATTGGTTTCGCAGTGTTTGTTATTTATGGCCAGCAGACAGGTTTATTTGGTTCAAGTAACCCAGATTCATTCCCTAAACTGCCGCAAACACCAGACTTTACGGTTTCAACTGTTCATGATGGCGAATGGCTAGGTCGACGCATTGACGTCACTGGCAATAACCTCTGTGAGAGAACAACCATGACCGGAGTGGTTGAAGATGGCTTAGCGAAACTCACGCTAACGTACAACGGAACTTCACTAAAAGGTTGGATCAACCAAGAGACCAGTGAGCTCGTTCTGTATGCCACCAATCGTCAATGGGATTATCGCTTCCAAGGCACGGTCAGTAAGAACAAAATTCAAGGTAATTGGTATCTGACTAACGGTCCTTGTAAAGGTAACTGGTATCTAGAAAAACAAAGCTAATCACACTCGCGACTTCATGCTACACTCTGCGTCATTAAAGGGGTGAAACTCCCCTGATTCATCTAGATCCAGAGTGTAAACATGCCATTCTCAAAACTCGGCTTAAGCCAACCTATCACTACCGCAATTTCTGAACTTGGTTACGACAAGCCAACCAACATTCAAAACAAAGCTATCCCTGTCATTCTTGATGGCGAAGATTTGATTGCTGCTGCTCAAACCGGTACCGGTAAAACAGCAAGTTTTGTCCTACCAATTTTGGAAAAACTATCGCGCGGTGAAACTCAACGTAAGAAGCGTATTCGTGCGTTGATTTTAGCTCCAACTCGCGAGCTCGCGGTTCAGGTTGAGCAGAAAGTTCAAGAGTACGGCAAACACTTGAACCTTACTTCTTTAGCAATGTACGGTGGCGTTGACGAACAGCCACAGAAACAAGCATTGATCGAAGGCGTAGACATTCTTGTGGCTACACCTGGACGTTTGCTTGATATGTATGGCAAACGTGCCGTTTATTTTGAAGAAGTTGAAATCTTAGTGCTCGATGAAGCCGACCGTATGTTAGATATGGGCTTTATTGAAGACATCAACAAAATCTTAGATCGCTTGCCAACAGATATTCAGAACCTACTGTTTTCTGCAACGCTTTCGAACAAGGTTCGCGATCTAGCAAAAACTGCGGTTCACAACCCGTACGAGATTTCAATTGCCGCTAATCAAGCATCGAAGAAGAACATCGAACAGTGGTTGATTACGGTTGATAAAGATAAGAAGTCTGCGCTTCTAAGCCACTTAATTAAAGAGAACGAATGGGATCAAGCGTTGATCTTCATTGAAACTAAGCATGGCGCAGCTAAACTGGCAAGCCAGCTTGAAAAACGTGGTATTGAAGCTGAAGCTTTCCACAGTGGTCGCAGTCAAGCAATCCGCTCAAAGCTACTGGAAGATTTCAAAGCCGGTAAAATCAAATACATGATCGCCACTGGTGTTGGTGCCCGAGGCATCGATATTGAAGGGCTAAGCCGTGTAATCAACTATGATTTACCTTTCCCATCTGATGAATATGTCCACCGTATTGGTCGTACAGGTCGCGCGGATGCGCAAGGTGAAGCAATCTCATTCGTGTCAAAAGATAACTTTAAAAACCTTTGTATGATTGAGAGCCGTCTTGGTCACTTACTTGAACGCCGCGAAGTGGAAGGGTTTGAGCCTCGTAAGCCTGTGCCTATCTCTATCTTGAACTATGTACCAAAACACAAGCGTACCGAACAATAGCTGATTACCCCCTAGCCTAACTTGGTTGCTGGCGCCTTTTCGTCAGCAACCATTCCTTTCTTGTTCTAATTCCTCTCGACAGCTCACTCTTGGTTACTTATTTATCTCTTTGTGAAGATTCATATTTAACATCAAGTCAGTTCAGCATTTTTATTACATCGTCTACGCTTATTGTTAAGTAATAACGTAAGGCTAAAGGGGTAAGTATGGCTGGGACTGATTATGTGTCTCTTCTATGGTTATTAGCCTGTACATGTATTGCCTTTTTTATGCAGGCTGGATTTACCCTAGTCGAAACCGGATGCGTTCGAGCTAAAAACTCAGTCAATGTGGCTATGAAAAACATGGCCGACTTCCTCGTCGTTTCGATTGTTTACGTCTTTATTGGGTTTCACCTTGCGCAAGGCAACTCTCTCCTCTCCTTCGAAACCTTTCCACCGAAAACGGCGCAGTTGCCGGTCTTAATGTTTAACCTTATGTTCGTTGCCACCGCAGCAACCATCGTTTCAGGGTGTGTGGCAGAACGAATGAGCTTCCGCGGTTATATCTATGCGTCCACATTGATCGGATTGTTAACTCACCCGGTTGTTTCATACTGGACATGGAACCCTAACTCTTGGCTATCCCAACTTGGGTTCCATGATTTTGCAGGCGGCGCGACCGTTCATGTAGTCGGCGGGATGATTGGTTTGATTGGGACTATCGTCATCGGCCCGCGTAAAGACCGATTTATTGACAATCAGCAAGTCAGCGAGATCCCTTCATACAACCATACACTCGTCACTATTGGTGTGTTTTTGATGGTGTTTGCTTGGATGGGATTTAATGGTGGCAGCTTCTATCAATTTGACGAACGGGTAGCAACAGTTCTGTTTAACACTTTAATGTGTGGCGTCGTGTCCGGGTTTGTCACTTTGCTTCTGGTTCACCGTGCCCGACATATCCCCGTGTTTGTGATACTTAATAGTGTATTAGGTGGCTTAGTTATCGTTACTGCTGGTGCGGATTTGTTTAATACTCTAGATGTCGTATTACTCGGCATCATTGCCTCTCTCACCGTTTATTTCGGTGACAAATTGCTGATCGCGTTACGTATTGATGACCCGGTTGGAGCCATTCCTGTCCATTTGTTCTGCGGCATTATCGGCACCCTTTACGCTGGCGCTATCGTCGGTACTTCCGAGCAATCGCAACAATTATGGGGACCGACAATACAGCTCATTGGCTTATTGACTATATTACTTTGGTCGGCACTAAACTCATACGCTTGTTTCTACTTACTCAAGTATTTCAAGATCCACCGAGTTACCGAACAAGCAGAACGCCTTGGACTTAATGTGTCAGAGCATGGCGTTAAGATGAGTTGGTTAGAAACGTTACAGGTCATCGAAACGATCAGCAAAGATGGTGACTACTCCAAACGAGTTCCCATTGAATTTGGTACCGAAGCTGGAGACGTCGCCTTATCTTTTAATCATTTGATGGACCGGCTCGAATCAAACATTCAGGTGCTCCATCATGTGGCTAAAGGCAACCTTAATAACATTGATATTGAACCAAGCAGCGATAAAGATATTCTGGCCAATTCTCTCCACTCGATGATCCTAAGCTTGCGCTCCTTAATCGACGAAGTCGAAGATGAAATCGAAAACAAAGCCATGCAAATTGAAAACAATGAGCATTCGTTCAAACCTTGATTGAAAAATTCAAACGTACACAAGATCAACTGATGGAAGCGGAGAAAATGTCTGCGCTTACGGGGATGGTGGTCGGCGTTGCCCATGAGCTTAATACTCCTTTGGGTATTTCCGTTACCAGTTTATCGCTTCTTAGTGAGCAACTTGATGATGTTGCCAATAAGTTTTCAGACAAAACGATCACAACAGATGACCTTAATAGATTTCTGCAAATTGCTAACGAATGCGTTGAAATGATCGTCAGTAATATCAATCGCTCGGTCGCCCTAGTCAGTAAGCTCAAACAGATCAATCAAAAAATGACTGCGGAAGAAGCAAAAGTCATAAACCTTAAACAACTCCTCGACGACGCCGTCCTTCACGAACAAGGCATCCTATCTAATAAATCGATTGGCATCGAAATAGAGTGTGACGAATCACTGCAACTATTCTTGCCCCCAATTTCACTACAGTGCGTGTTAGAAGAGCTACTTAACAATAGCGCGGTACACGGCTTTGTCGGTGAGGATTCACATCAAGAACGGGTTATTATGATCAGTGCGAATGAAACAAATGGGAAACTTAATATAGTCGTGGAAGACAATGGCGTCGGTATTTCTCCTGAAAATCAAAAGAAAATCTTCCAACCATTTTTTACTACCCTTAGAGCCAAAGGCGGCACGGGGCTTGGCATGCATATGGTATACAACATTTGCACACAGAAACTCGCAGGCGTTATCGATGTAAAAAGTGAAGTCAACAAAGGGACCCGAATCGCTTTGTCTATCGATACTCTGGCCGCGGTCACTCAGTAACCCTTTCTAAAGTGTAGTGACTGATTTAAAATGCGATTCCTATTATCTAGAGCTTTCACTCATTAATCTAAGCAGGTAACGCAATGGAAGCACCAACTAAAATTACTTTCTTCGAGTTTTTAACGCCATTAGTCGCATCGGGAAAGAAAACCATTACGATCAGAGACGAGTCTGAGTCTCACTATGTGCCGGGGACAACGGTTGAGGTCTATACGCTTGAAACCGATCAAAAAGTATGTGAAGTAAAGATTCTGTCGGTCAAGTCACTGAACTATGACGATATTAATCAGTTCCACGCAGAGCAAGAGTACATTGAGCTGCCAAAGCTGAAGAAGCTGATCAGAGAAATTTACCCAAACACAGACACGCTATTTGAAATCAGCTACGAGCTTGTTTGATCTAACTACGCCCTGCAGGTAGCGACCACTGCCTGCTAGGCTCAATATTTGACCCTAGTCCCAAAGTTTACTTTTTACCTTACCCTACTCCTTACTCAACTACACTTATATAAGAAAAACTTCAATTTAATCAATATCCTCTTATTAAGTGTGGACATTAATGACAGCAACTCTCAACCGATTCCAATTTCTGCCCATCTTAGCACTGGCCATATCCATGATTGCTGGGGGATACTACTTTCACCATACGCTTAATACATGGACCACTAAAATCGTCAGCGGCTATATGTCGAGCCTACTTGATGATGTTGCTCACCAAATTGAAGAGAAACAGCTCGATCTTTACGATATGAGCCAACCGGAAATCGACGCCTTTATTGATAACTTATCCCAATCCCGTT
Source organism: Vibrio ouci (assembly GCF_004551525.1). Taxonomy (GTDB): domain Bacteria; phylum Pseudomonadota; class Gammaproteobacteria; order Enterobacterales; family Vibrionaceae; genus Vibrio; species Vibrio ouci. The sequence continues at coordinate 22,519 of NZ_SATR01000042.1, forward strand.
TTGGACAACGCTTTACCGTCATTCATAGTAGCGGACTTGTGCTCGGTGACTCTCAGTTATCGAACTGGGAAATAAACAAACTAGACGACCACAGTAGTCGCCCAGAAGTGATCAGTGCTTTGAATGGTGAACTAGGCATGTCCAAGCGCCACAGTGAAAGCATCAACCAAGACTTACTCTATGTCGCCAAACAATTAAAACTTCCCCCTGACGAACATGGCCACGATACCAAGTATGTCATCAGGCTCGCCATGCCACTGACCGCATTAGCCGCGATGACCAATGACCTAGAAGTTATCTTTTACTTCCTGATGGCGTGCTCATTTGCCGTCTTGATATGCTCTTCTTGGTTTAGCAATCGAAAGATCTTCTCAGTGGTTAACCACGAACGCCAACTTCAAGAACAGCGCATTGAGAAAAGTACTCGCGAAATCGAACTCCTCCACCAACTCGCCAATATGCTCGCAGCGTGTAATAGCATCAAAGAAGCACAAGCTGTGGTGGCGGACATCATTCCGCGTATCCTTGGTGACATCAACGGTTGCGTCTCTATCATGCGTGAATCACGCAACCAACTTGAAGTGAAGCTAGATTGGGGAGGTCACTGGCCAGCGAGCACAGTTTATGCGCCGAACGATTGCTGGGCATTGCGCAAAGGTAAATCACACTTATCTCACGCCAAATACCACAACTTAGAGTGCAGCCACATGAGCGGATTAGAGCACGGCGGTACTACCCTTTGCGTCCCTTTGACCGCTCACGGTAATACGGTCGGTATGTTCCACCTCTATTTTGGTCGTAATGATCATGTTGTTAGCGAAGAGACCAAACAGATTACCTACACTCTAGCTGAGCACCTTGGCTTAGCGCTCGCCAACCTCAGCCTACAAGAGAAACTTCGTTCTCAAGCAATGCGCGACCCACTCACTGGCCTATACAATCGACGTTACTTTGAAGAAGTGCTCGACACTGAATGGTCTAAAGCCAACCAAGATGGGGCGAGCCTTTCTTTGCTAATGCTCGATCTCGACCACTTCAAGCGATTTAACGACAACTTCGGTCATGATGCCGGAGACTTTGTCCTTAAAGAGGTCGCAAGCTTACTAAACCGAAATATCGCGGATGGTCAGGTTGCTTGTCGTTTAGGCGGTGAAGAACTGGCAATCATCTGCCCGAATACAACCATAGATGAGTCACTCACTCTGGCAAATAACATCGTCGCAGAGGTGCGCGAACTTCATCTCGATATGAAAGGCCTTTCCCTGGGGCAACTCGGGGTTTCTATCGGCGTGACAACCTTCCCCGATCTCAATGCCTCACCACAAGAGCTGGTCAAGGTTGCTGACACTGCCCTATATCAAGCCAAAGATAACGGCCGTAGCCAAGCGATTCATAGTCAGTTAAAGCTTGAGCCTACTAAATTAAGTACACAAGATGGCCCATCAGAGGTACTGCCACTTAAAAAAAGTGAATGAAGAACTAGAAGTTGGGATCTTTAAAAGGTAAAAGTTACTAGACGACTGGTCTAATCATCATTATGCTTGTCGCCATGAACGCAAAAACACAAGACACTCGCCAGCATATTTTAGATGTTGGCTATGAACTCATTGTCAGTAAAGGCTTTACTGCCGTGGGTTTGGCTCAACTATTGAAATCTGCTGACGTACCAAAAGGCTCATTTTATCACTACTTCAAGTCGAAAGAGCAGTTCGGCGAAGCTTTGATTGAAGAGTATGTCCGCAGCTACATGGCTCGTATCCAATTGGTACTCAGCCAACCAGAAATGAATGGCCGTGACTGTTTGCTTGACTACTTTTCACGATGGTTGGCGATGGATAATGGCGTGTGCAATGCTAACAAGTGTCTGATTGTAAAATTAAGTGCAGAGGTTTCTGATCTCTCCGACACTATGCGCGTATCACTTGCCAACGGTGCAGAACTTATCATTCAAGCGCTCGCAAATACGCTGCAACGAGGCATTGATGATGGCTCTATTGCCCCACTACATTGCCACGAGGTTGCTAGCCAGCTTTATCAACAATGGCTTGGAGCAAGCCTACTCAACAAGTTGATGCAAGACCAATCTCATCTTGAATTGTGTCTAGCGACGACTAAGCAGCGTTTAGGCACTAATTAGCTATTAATTTGTTCTCAGTTAATAATCATTGAATCGTTAAATCTCCCGTCCATTTGAGGACGGGATTTTTTGAAATAACAACTAGACGACCGGTCTAATAAGGAATCATTACCATGTCAAATCCTACAACAAATCGCCAAATTGTTTTGGCATCACGCCCTGTTGGCGCACCTACTTCTGACAACTTTCGTCTAGAACACGCTGACATTCCAACTCCGAGACAAGGAGAGATCCTGTTACGTAGTGTCTATCTTTCATTAGACCCTTACATGCGTGGTCGAATGAGCGATGCTAAATCTTACGCAGACCCCGTAGCCCTTGGTGAAACAATGGTTGGTGGCACAGTCTGTCAGGTTATGGAGTCTAATCACCCTAACTTTGATAAAGGTGAATGGGTATTAGCGTTCACGGGTTGGCAAGACTACGGCATTTCTGACGGTGAAGGCCTGATTAAAATGGGCATGAACCCAAGCCATCCATCTTATGCTCTCGGTGTTATGGGTATGCCAGGCTTTACCGCTTATATGGGCCTACTCGACATCGGTCAACCTAAAGAAGGCGATACCCTAGTGGTTGCGGCAGCAACAGGCGCAGTGGGCTCGATGGTCGGCCAAATTGGTAAGTTAAAAGGATGTCGAGTGATTGGTGTTGCAGGCGGTGAAGAGAAGTGCCGTTATGCGAAAGACCAGTTGGGTTTTGATGAATGTATCGACCACAAAGCAGAAGATTTCGCTGATCAGCTTGCTAGCGTGTGTGGTAACGGCATTGACGTCTACTTTGAAAATGTAGGCGGCAAGGTTTTCGATGCTGTCATGCCCCTACTCAATACCGGCGCTCGTATCCCACTGTGTGGCTTGATTTCACAATACAACGCAACCTCACTGCCTGATGGGCCAGATCGTATGTCTATGTTGATGGCGCAACTACTGATTAAACGCATCAAGATGCAAGGTTTCATCATCTTTGATGACTACGGCCACCGTTACGGTGAGTTTGCCCAACAAATGACACAATGGGTATCAGAAGGAAAAATTCACTACCGAGAGCACTTAATGGAAGGGCTAGAAAACGCACCTGAAGCATTCATAGGTCTATTAGAAGGCAAGAATTTTGGCAAACTCGTCGTCAAAACGAACGAACCAGTATAGGAGCTAGCATGATTACTTTACACCACTTAAACCAATCCCGTTCTAAGCGTATTATCTGGCTTCTCGAAGAGCTCGAAGTGGAATATAAGATCATTCCTTATCAGCGAGACAGCGTGACCTTTCTTGCTCCACCAGAACTCAAATCCATTCACCCACTTGGCAAGTCCCCTGTGATTGAAGATCAAGGTCGAGTGATTACAGAATCTGGTGCAATTACAGAGTACTTGATCAGCAAATATGCCGCAGAGCGTCTTGCTCCAAGCCGTGACAGTGAAGAGTACATCGACTATATCCAATGGCTGCATTTCGCTGAAAGTTCGGCGGCTCTACCACTGCTTCTAAAAATATTCGTCGCTAAAGATGGCGCGCCAACCAACTTTCTTTCTGATTACGCAGAACTAGAGCTTGATAAAGTGATGAGCTACGTCGACCAATCGCTTGAAGGCAAGCGTTACTTTGTAGCTGATAAGTTGACTGGCGCTGATATTATGATGTCATTCATTGTTGAGGCACTGAACAAGTTCGGACTGATGGAACGCTACCCAAACATCACTCAATACGCCAAACAACTCGCGACTCATGCAGCTTGGCAAAAAGCAGAACAGTTGGAAGTTCAATACGGCTAAGCCTTTGGCGCTGCTGTTTGATAGCAGCGCTACTTTCCCCTCTCGTACTACTCTCTATGTCCGTCTAACTCCCTGTTTAGATTACGATAGAAAATACCTATTGAAAGCATAGCTATAACCAGATTTATAAAAACGCCATAAGCTCCTATTCTATGTACAACAAAGACCACACTATAAGCGTGGTTCTTAACTCACACTACTTACTTGCTGTGACACTCTAGGAGCAATTCATGGAACATAACAAAAACAACGGCGGTCAATGCCCGATCATGCACGGCGGAGCAACGTCTTCCAATACTTCAAACGTCGCGTGGTGGCCAAATGCGCTTAACCTAGACATCCTTCATCAACATGATAAAAAGTCTAACCCTATGGGTGAAGACTTTAGCTATAAAGATCAACTCAAGAAGCTTGATGTTGAAGCCTTAAAACAAGACTTAACGCATCTGATGACAGACAGCCAAGAATGGTGGCCAGCAGACTGGGGACACTACGGCGGTTTAATGATTCGTATGGCTTGGCACTCTGCTGGTACGTACCGCATTGGTGATGGTCGTGGCGGTGCCGATACCGGTAACCAACGTTTTGCTCCATTAAACTCATGGCCAGATAACGGTAACCTAGATAAAGCTCGCCGACTACTTTGGCCAATCAAGCAAAAATATGGCAACAAGATCAGCTGGGCTGACCTGATGATCCTAGCGGGTAACATGGCTTACGAATCAATGGGATTGAAAACGTTCGGTTTCGCCTTTGGTCGTGAAGATATTTGGCACCCAGAAAAAGATATCTACTGGGGCGCAGAGCAAGAGTGGTTACAAGAAAGTGGCGGTGAAAACAGTCGCTACTCAGATGACCGTGACCTAGAAAACCCTCTAGCAGCGGTAATGATGGGCCTGATCTACGTGAACCCTGAAGGCGTTGACGGCGAGCCGGATCCAATCAAAACAGCGAAAGACATGCGTGAAACCTTCGCTCGTATGGGTATGAACGACGAAGAAACGGTGGCATTAACCGCTGGTGGTCACACAGTAGGTAAAGCGCACGGTAACGGTGATGCGTCTAAACTGGGCCCTGAGCCAGAACGCGCTGATATCGATGAGCAAGGCTTAGGTTGGAATAATCACAGCGCTCGTGGCATTGGTCGTGACACCGTAACCAGTGGTATCGAAGGTGCGTGGACAACCAACCCAACCGAGTGGGATAACGGCTATTTCTATCTACTGCTTAACTACGATTGGTGGCTACGTAAGAGCCCTGCAGGTGCATGGCAGTGGGAACCAATGGATATCAAAGAAGAAGATAAGCCTGTTGATGTCGAAGACCCAAGCATTCGTCTGAATCCAATCATGACAGATGCGGATATGGCGCTGCGCGTTGACCCCGAATATCGCAAGATCTCTGACCGCTTCTACAATGACCCTGAGTATTTCTCTGAAACGTTCGCTCGCGCTTGGTTTAAATTGACCCACCGCGATATGGGGCCAAAGAGTCGCTACTTCGGCCCTGACATTCCAGCTGAAGAGCTAGTTTGGCAAGATCCCGTACCAGCGGGCAATGCAAATTACGATGTAGCAGCAATAAAAGCGAAGATTGCTCAAAGTGGCCTATCGATTAGCGATATGGTGGCAACAGCGTGGGATAGCGCACGTACATTCCGTAACTCGGATAAACGTGGTGGCGCAAACGGTGCCCGTATCCGCCTAGCACCACTTAACCAGTGGGAAGGTAATGAGCCAGAGCGCTTAGCTAAGGTGCTATCTGTTCTGGAAGGCATCGCTGCTGAAACGGGTGTTAGCGTTGCGGACACTATCGTTCTTGCAGGTAACCTTGGTATTGAACAAGCGGCGAAAGCGGCAGGAGTTGAGGTTAGCGTACCGTTCGTGCCAGGTCGTGGCGATGCAACTCTTGAGCAAACTGATGTTGACTCATTTGCAGTGTTAGAGCCAATCGCTGATGGCTTCCGTAACTGGCAAAAACAGCACTACTCTGCGACACCAGAAGAGTTGATGCTCAACCATGCTCAGCTATTGGGACTAACTGCACCTGAAATGACGGTTCTTGTGGGCGGTATGCGAGTGCTAGGTACTAACCACGCGAACACTGCGCACGGTGTGTTTACCGACCAAGTAGGCGCATTAACCAATGATTTCTTTATCAACCTGACTGACATGCGTTACTTGTGGAAGCCAACCGGCCGTAACTCTTACTCAATCATTGAGCGTCGTTCAGGTGAAGAGAAATGGACAGCGACTCGCGCAGACCTTGTCTTCGGTTCAAACTCGATTCTGCGCGCGTATGCTGAAGTTTATGCTCAAGATGACAACAAAGAGAAATTCGTGAAGGACTTTGTGTCAGCATGGACCAAAGTAATGAACGCTGACCGTTTCGATTTGAACTAGTCGCAAGTCAATCTTTAGTTGGAGTTGGTAAAGAGGACAATCATCAACTAGGGTTAACTATGTAGCACTTAAATGAGAAAAGAGGTGCATATGAGCACCTCTTTATTTAAACCTCAGTTCAAGGAGAGTTAGATATGGATAACTTTAACTTCTTTAAGCTATTTGATACCAAAGAACTATTTATTTTTTACTAGTTGGCTTACTGCTGACTTTTCGCAACCGCTTTCATGAGTACGGACGTGTCCATGCGGCCAAAGCCATCTTCTTGTAGCTCCGCGTACTGCTCGTCCACTTTTTTGGTTAATGGAAGCTCTAGGCCTACACGCTCTGCTTCTTTTAAACAGAACCCTAAGTCTTTACGCATCCAATCAATGGCAAAACCAAAGTCGAATTTGTCTTGAGACATAGTGACAGCGCGATTTTCCATCTGCCATGAGCCGGCAGCGCCATGTTTTAATGTCTCGACTACCTGTTCAACGTCTAACCCCGACTTTTGCGCCAGTAACAAGGCTTCGCTGAGACCTTGTAAAATGCCGCCAATACAGATTTGGTTAACCATCTTACAGCGTTGACCCTGACCATTTTCACCCAGCAGTGTCATTTGCTTCGCGTACACATCCATGATTGGAGAAACCGCATCGAAGATCGCTGGCTCGCCACCACACATGATGGTTAATACGCCATTTTCTGCGCCCGCTTGACCACCAGATACAGGTGCATCAATAAAGGTATTGCCATTCTCTTTTGCAGCTTGCGCTAACTCAACAGCTAACTCCGCTGACGTCGTTGTATGATCAACGAGTACTGCGCCCGGCTTCAAAGTGGCTAGAATGCCTTCTTCGCCATACACTACGCTACGTACGTCATCATCATTACCCACACAAACAAATACGACATCGGCGTCTTGGGCTGCTTGGCTTGGCGTTTCACAAGCCTGCCCCGCGTATTCTGTTGCCCATTTGTCAGCTTTCGCTTTAGTGCGATTGAAAACCTTCGTCTCGTACCCTGCTTTGCTTAAAAAGCCCGCCATTGGGTAACCCATGACACCTAAACCAACAAACGCTACCTTTTTATCCTGCACTTTCTTCCCCTCAGAGTTTATTTCTTCTCGTTTTCACAGGAGTGTACTAAACATTGGACGACAAATTAATATGCGTAGGCAGCAATAAACAACAAAGCCCCATAAAGGGGCTTTGTATCGCATCTATTTGTGGCGTGAAGAGGTTATTTCACTTTTTCCAACGTACTCGTATCAGTGTGAGCAAAAGGCTTACCGTAAATATCCAAACTCGTGGTTTGTGAATAGGTCAACGTGTCATCAGAAATACTGATGTTCATAATAAAGTCCGTCGTCTTCGCATTAGCCGTCATGTATTCAGACTCAGCAATGCCGCGAGTCGATGCCTTTAGGATCATCGTTTCTCCTGCAGGGCCTTCTGCTGTCACACAGGTTGTTCTCGGTACACAAAATGAGTTGTAAACAATCTGATTCTCTTGATCGTAAATCAAGTAACCGCGCTGATCATGGAATTTAGAATCGTCCGCCTTACGGAACACTTCTTGTTTGTAGTAAAGCGCGACCAGATATTGATCACTCGCATTGGTCGCATCGGCTGCCACTTCAAACGTCATCACTTCATAAAAAGGCGTGACGGCCGGCCCACCTTTACCCACTGCTGAGTCCGTTTGCCCCGGAGACATATCCACCCCACCCGTTTCCACCGATTTCCAAGTGCCAACTAACGGAGCAAGAGGACCGAAATCCATACCATCGATGGTTGAATGCTCTGCCATTACCGGTGCTGAAATGGCTGCTGTGATACCCAGTGCTAATAGTTTTTTCATTGTAATAATCCTTTTGAGGAATTGACTTTGAAAGCACTATAAGGACATGGGGCTATAATTTATTAATCCAGATCATTTTTTAACCTACATTGAGCGTAAGTATGTAAATGAATATGTACCCATTCACTCAGGCGATTGGTAATAATTATAGATTATTGATTTGTATAAATTTGTCTCTATTAGCTTTGGAAAAAGTATGACAAAATCGGTGCTCTTTCATTCTATTCAAGTTGTAACTATGAACTATCAAGCCGCGATATTCGATATGGATGGCCTTTTACTCGATACAGAAAGAGTCTGTATGAGAGTGTTTAAAGAAGCCTGCCTCACTCAAGAACTGCCTTTCTATGAAGACGTTTATCTGTCTATTATTGGTAGAAACTCAGCAGGCATTGAGAAGATTTTTCGCGACGCCTACGGTGACGACCTTGAACGACTGCACAACGAATGGAAAGAGAACTACCAAGCCATCGTCAAACATCAAGCGATCCCGGTAAAAGATGGGGTTATCGACATGCTCTCTTGGCTCAAAGCGAATAACATTCCGACTGCTGTCGCAACGTCGACACATAAAGACATTGCTGAGAAAAAGCTCCAGTTGGCCAACTTGTCTGGCTATTTCGATTCAGTCACTTGCGGTTGCGAAGTCTCAAACGGAAAACCCGATCCAGAGATTTACCTTTTAGCGGCGAAAAGACTCGCGGTTGACCCAAGCAAATGCCTCGCTTTTGAAGATTCAAATAACGGCGTTATTAGTGCTGTTGGCGCCAACATGATGACCTTCCAAATTCCAGACTTGGTTGAACCTAGTCCTGAAGTGATTCAACTCGGCCACGCTATTCTTCCTTCTCTTAGCGCAGTGTTAGAGCACCTAAAGCAAACCCGTCGCTGATCGGATCAGAAGCTTGGTCACCCCAAGCTTCTTTCCCTTACATTAGAACTTACTTATATCCAATCTCCATTTTCAATAACCAAGCGTTCTATACAAAAAATCCTTACCCCCCTTTTAACCGATTATTTTATCCCAACTGTAATAAGTGTATGTTGAGTTAAGTTTAAGCTTGCTTGTTAAATGCTCAACCTAGCCTGATATCAATCGGAATAAGGAATAACAATGACTAACCAATACGTACCACCTAAAGTATGGAAAATGGAAGACGAGAATGGCGGCCAGTGGGCAAGTATCAATAGACCAGACTCTGGCGCTCGTCATGAGCAAGCGCTTCCCGTTGGTGAACACCCTATTCAGTTGCATTCTATGGGTACCCCGAACGGCCAGAAAGTAACCATTATGCTTGAAGAGCTTCTAGCGCTTGGTGTGAAAGAAGCGGAATATGACGCTTATCTTATCCGCATTGGCGAAGGCGATCAGTTTGGATCAGGTTTTGTAGAAATTAACCCGAACTCTAAGATCCCTGCACTGGTTGACCAATCAGGTGATGAGCCAATCAATGTGTTTGAGTCTGGTCACATCTTACTTTACCTTGCAGAGAAGTTTGGTCACTTCTTACCACAAGACATGAAAGCGAAAACCCAAGTCATGAACTGGTTGTTCTGGCTGCAAGGCTCAGCGCCTTACCTTGGCGGTGGTTTCGGTCACTTCTATGCCTACGCACCGGAGAAGTTTGAGTATCCAATTAACCGTTTTGCAATGGAAGCAAAACGCCAGTTAGATGTACTTGATAAGCAACTTGCTAAAACAACTTATCTTGGTGGTGACGAGTACTCGATCGCTGACATCGCGACATGGCCTTGGTATGGCAACTTAGTGCTAGGTAAAGCGTATGACGCGGCGGAGTTCTTAGATACCGACAGCTACACGAACGTTAAGCGTTGGGCAGAGCAAATTGAAGCGCGTGAAGCGGTACAACGTGGCCGCATCGTGAACAGAGCGTGGGGAGAAGAATGGGAGCAAGTTCCAGAGCGCCACAGCGCTGAAGATATTGATAAGGTCCTTAAGCTCAAGCCTTAATCTGTTTAATGGATGCCGATCACGCACTGGCTAAAACTCCACTTTCTATTGAGGGTTATCTCTCCTATCAGCATATTGGTATCTTAGATAAAGACTTATCCGAACCCTACTTTGAACAGAATCTGACTCAACAACATGGCTCACGTAAGGTTGCAGTTTCAGTGGCTGATTTTGGGGCAGCAGCGGTACTTTGTCACAACACAGATTACTTGCTGACATGTTCTAAGATGTGGGCAGAGCAAGCCCTGCAGGCGCAGAGCTTAGTAAGTAAACCTCTTCCATTCGAGTATGGCAAAGTCGCCTATAGCCTGGTTTGGAATCAGGCAAGCTTAAACGATCCGGCACTGAGTTGGCTGCATAGTCAGCTGATCAATAGTGATTAGGTATGGCCAGTTGGCAGCGTTACTATTATGTGCAAACTGATAAAACTAAATAGTGGCGATACACTGGCTATAACCGACAAAAACCGAGGTTAATTGAAATTTGTCGCCACTTTGTCGCCACTAATTTTCTAGTGGATTCAGATGAACAGCCTGCATGAGATGGTCTGGAGAAAAGTGAGCATAAGCCATCGTTTGTTCGATTTTTCTATGGCCTAAAATACGCTGCAGTACCAGTATATCACCGCCATTCATCATAAAATGACTGGCGAACGTATGCCTCAATATATGGGTTGCTTGCCCAGACGGAACATACTCAGGCAAAGCACGCTTTACACACTCCCAAACAGAATGATAACTCACGTTAAACACCGAATACTCACTAACCGCGGCATCCAGTAGCGCACTATACAAAGCCGGAGATATCGGGACTGAGCGGTTCTTCTTCCCTTTTGTTTCCGTAAATAGCAATTTGTACTGACTGACCTGAGACCTTTTTAAGCTAAGTGCTTCCCCTATCCGGGCCCCTGTCGCTAAGCATACTTTGCAAGCCACATAAACTTGCTCAGCTGAAGGGCTGCTATCTTGGCGTATTCGCGCTAGAAATGGATTAATCTGGTCATTGGCTAAAAACGCCAGCTCTCGCTCACTGCTGGCTACCAGTTCAATTCCCGCTAGAGGATTCGGTAAATCCCACTGGTTGTATTTTATGAGCTTGTTAAACATAGCTCTTAGTGTTCTGAGCTCAGTGGGCTTTGTTTCCTAATTCAATGGAACTAAACGTTAACTCTGGGATCTGATCTGGGAAGTCCACTGCCTCGCTCACAACATGCCTAAGCCCAAGTACAAAACGAAAAACTGGCCACAATACAATCAATCACTTATCAATAGAGGCTCT
>NZ_SATR01000353.1 GCF_004551525.1 Vibrio ouci
TTCTGAGCGCAGAAATCATATACCTTTCGTTCTCAGTGAGGTGCGTGTATTTCATGTTTTTTACTTCTTGGCGGGAGCAAACTTCATGATTATCGCATCTCACTGTTTTTATGTTCAGAGGTGTCGCACTTCGTACTTGAATCCAAGGCTTATAACAAAGCATTTAAGAGTGATTCGCAACGCTTGGCATTTTCGCTTCGCTCAAGTATAGCCAAGCGTCGCTCACCTATATGGTCTCCCCCTGTTTTGCAAGTCAGCAGTGTGATTAAAAGTGCAGGTTAACTACCATATATACGGCCTGTTTGAGCGGCTAGCGCCTTGGCCAAGATGAGGCAGTCGAACACGAAGTCCTAATCACCTTATCGACTTTAAAAGCCAGCGTGAGCACAAGGTTTTCAACGTGTAGGATTTATCCTGTTATTCATCTCACTACGTACTTTGCAAAGGGTTGGTGGTGCATGGT
>NZ_SATR01000355.1 GCF_004551525.1 Vibrio ouci
GGGTTTTGGCAGGATCTGAACGACCAATTAAACGGCATGATAAAAAGCTTCAAGCGTATTTCAATCGTTGTAAATTTCAAAAAGTATCTTTTGAATTAGCAAAAGAAAACATGGCTAAATTGAAAATGCCAGTTAGTTTTTTAGACGCTAAATCTATAGTTTCTGACTGGGTTGACGCTGGTTAGAAGTAAGTTCACCTAACAATAAATTTAAGAGTGATTCACAACGCTCGGCGCTTTCACTTCAAGCCAGTTTAGTGTTTATGGCACAATGCTTTAGGCAAGGTGTTAGCGTTGTTCACACCTTAATTTGGCGTTATGTTTACTTGTATTTCAAAGGCTTAAAGGTCTTAGGCTATATATAGTTCTTTGTTCCTTTGGCAATTCGTCCCTAGTAGACTCAGCAAATCCGCATTGTCGGTCTAAGTTCTTGAATCTCTCAGCCCGTAAAACATGCCAA
>NZ_SATR01000356.1 GCF_004551525.1 Vibrio ouci
TACCGCTCCACTTGATCATTGCCATCACGCTTTATCTTGTAAACCCATTTGTTGCCAATGGCCTTTCTTCCTTGTGGTAGCGGAACAAGATCCCAAGTCTTATTCTTGTGTAGAGCTTCAATCTCCTCTTGCATTGCTGTCATCCACATAGATACATCTGTGCTTTTGATAGCCTCATGGAAAGTTGATGGCTCTCCATCCTCTGTTAGAAGACARTATGCAATGTTGCTCTCAGTRACATATTCTGAGTGCCAAGCCGGTGGTCTTCTTTCATGAATTGACCGTCAAACTTCAGGAGTTTCAGACTCTATTTGTTCTTGTTCTTCATGCTCTGGTGCAACTTCAGAAGAAGTATGATTCTGAGTATTTTCCATTTAGACTGTTGTAGTCTCGTTTAAAATGCTATTATGTTTTTTCATTTGCATTTTATCTTCTGCAAATATGATATCTCTACTGAT
>NZ_SATR01000357.1 GCF_004551525.1 Vibrio ouci
CAAAACTACAACTACTTCACCAACGTTTTCCGTAGGAGTTAGAAAATAAAGAGCAACGACAAGAGCAACCACCAAACTCCAGCGGCTTCTATAAACACGAACACCAATTGGTAAATCTCCCACTGAAACTCCTTATCCAGTTAACGCCGCATTAAGGTGTGAGCGGCGCTTGGCTATACTTGAGCGAAGCGAAACCGCCAAGCGTTGCGAATCACTCTTAAATGCTTTGTTAGCAGCAACTTACAACGCGAGTTTAAACCCTTCATGTGTTGCTTTGAATCCAAGTTTTTCATAGAACCTGATTGCATCGGTGTTTTTCAAGATAGTTGCCATCATTTGCTCGCTTATTAAGCAGCTTCTCTTTCTGGATTTAGGTGGACTTCGCCAACTGGCTTACAGTTCCTGATATCACCAGTCCATCGTTCAGGTTTTCGCTGTTTTGCAGCGAGTAATA
>NZ_SATR01000043.1 GCF_004551525.1 Vibrio ouci
ACGAAGGCGGCCGTCATACTCCGTTCTTCAAAGGCTACCGTCCACAGTTCTACTTCCGTACAACTGACGTAACTGGTGATATCTCTCTACCAGAAGGCGTAGAAATGGTAATGCCTGGCGACAACATCCAAATGCAAGTAGAGCTAATCGCTCCAATCGCAATGGATGAAGGCCTACGTTTCGCTATCCGTGAAGGTGGCCGTACTGTAGGTGCTGGTGTTGTTGCTAAGATCTTCGACTAATTCTTACGAATTAGCTAAAGACTTCGGAAAATCTATTAATTAGATTTGACGAACCAGTAGCAAAAAGGGCATCATTTGATGCCCTTTTTCTGCACTAAATAAAATGCCTGTTGGTTTCTTATCCAAATAGGTGTTTAGCAGGAATTTTTTGGTCGAGGTGTTGCGTCTTGATCAATAAAAAGAGTACGTCAATTCATTAAGATTGTCGTTTCATGGATTTGCCCTGCAACAGCGGGGTTGTTGTCGTCTATATTAAGACTTAGACAGGTTGGTTTTATGAAAGCAAATAATGCTGAAACTCCTGAGAGCTCAAATGGCGCAGATATCTTTAAGTGGATTGTCACTTTTGCTCTGTTAGCTGCCGCTGTTGTGGGTAATTACCTGTACGGTGAGATGTCTGTAGTTATTCGCGCTGCAGGTGTTGTTGTACTAATTGCTGCGGCACTTGGTGTTGCTGCTACAACAACTAAAGGTAAAGCTGCGATCGAGTTTGCAAAAGAATCTCGTATGGAAGTACGTAAAGTTGTTTGGCCTACACGCCAAGAAACTATGCAAACAACACTGATCGTTTTAGCTGTAAGTATTGTAATGGCTCTAGTGCTATGGGGTATTGACGGCATTATGGTTCGTCTTGTAGCTCTAGCAACTGGGGTATAGAGGGTTTTAATTCATGAGTGAAGCTCCAAAAAAACGCTGGTATGTGGTTCAAGCCTTCTCTGGATTTGAAGGCCGTGTAGCCCAATCTCTTCGCGAGCATATCAAAATGCACAGCATGGAAGAGCTGTTTGGTGAAGTACTAGTTCCTACTGAAGAAGTAGTTGAAATGCGCGCTGGTCAGCGTCGTAAATCTGAACGCAAGTTCTTCCCTGGTTACGTCCTTGTTCAGATGATCATGAACGATGAATCATGGCACTTAGTACGCAGTGTGCCGCGTGTCATGGGCTTCATTGGTGGTACCTCTGATCGTCCAGCTCCTATCACTGATAAAGAAGCTGATGCGATTCTTAACCGTCTAGAGAAAGCAAGTGAAGCTCCTCGTCCACGTACTATGTACGAAGCGGGTGAAGTTGTACGTGTTACTGACGGTCCATTCGCAGACTTCAACGGTACTGTTGAAGAAGTGGATTATGACAAGAGCCGCGTAAAAGTGTCTGTATCGATCTTTGGTCGTGCGACACCAGTTGAGCTTGAGTTTGGTCAGGTTGAAAAACTTGATTAAAAAAACACCTTAACAGGGTTGTTTAGGGCGCGAATTATGACTATAATTTCGCGCCTTATTATTTTGGCTGAAACGAAAGTGACAGCTGAAGTAAAAAGTATTTATATCAACGGGGAGCTGATCAGCCGATTAGCGTTTGTACCCAAAATTAGGAATAATCATGGCTAAGAAAGTTGAAGCTTACATCAAGCTACAAGTTGCTGCTGGTATGGCAAACCCAAGTCCACCAGTTGGTCCTGCACTAGGTCAACACGGTGTTAACATCATGGAATTCTGTAAAGCGTTTAACGCAAAAACAGAATCTCTAGAGAAAGGTCTACCAACTCCAGTTGTTATCACAGTATACAACGACCGTTCTTTCACGTTCGTAACTAAGACTCCACCTGCTGCTGTTCTTCTTAAGAAAGCTGCTGGCGTTAAGTCTGGTTCAGGTCGTCCAAACACTGAAAAAGTGGGTACTGTAACTGACGCTCAAATCCAAGAAATCGCAGAAGCTAAAGCTGCTGATATGACTGGTGCTGACATCGAAGCAATGAAGCGTTCAATCGCTGGTACTGCTCGTTCAATGGGCCTAGTGGTAGAGGGTTAATAAGATGGCTAAACTAACTAAGCGCATGCGCGTAATCCGCGAAAAAGTTGACGTAACTAAAGAATACGAAATCAACGAAGCTGTTGCTCTTCTTCAAGAACTAGCTACTGCTAAATTTGTTGAGTCTGTAGACGTTGCTGTTAACCTAGGCATTGATGCTCGTAAATCTGACCAGAACGTACGTGGTGCAACTGTACTACCTCACGGTACTGGCCGCGAAATCCGCGTTGCAGTGTTCACTCAAGGTGCAAACGCTGAAGCAGCTAAAGAAGCTGGCGCAGACATCGTTGGTATGGAAGATCTTGCTGAGCAAGTGAAGAAAGGCGAAATGAACTTTGACGTAGTTGTTGCTTCTCCAGATGCAATGCGCGTTGTAGGTCAACTAGGTACTATCCTAGGTCCTCGCGGTCTAATGCCAAACCCTAAAGTTGGTACTGTAACTCCTAACGTTGCTGAAGCTGTTAAGAACGCTAAAGCTGGTCAGGTTCGTTACCGTAACGACAAGAACGGCATCATCCACACTACTATCGGTAAAGCAAACTTCTCTGCAGAGCAGATCAAAGAGAACCTAGAAGCTCTTCTAGTTGCTCTGAAGAAAGCTAAGCCGTCTTCTGCTAAGGGTACATTCCTTCAGAAGGTAAGCATCTCTACTACTATGGGTGCTGGTGTTGCTGTTGATCAGGGTAGCCTGAACACAGTTGCGTAATTAATTTTACGACACACTTATTTACTTAGGCGCAAAGTTTATGTATAATTTTGCGCCTAATATTTGTGGTTGGGGCTGAACTTTGGTTCATTAAATTCGCAAGAATTTAGTCTGAATTATGACCCAGTCTCCGTCCAAGACCGTAGGTGTTTGCTTTTGTAAACTTAATTTTCCTACGTAGATGGTGCCCGAACTGACAGAAAGCTCTATGCAAATAGTTACTTTCTTCTGGGAAGCACCTAAATAACTCTCACTGTCGTGATGATAGTGAGTGGTGTAACGACAACCAGGAGTAAATCCAAGATGGCTTTAAACCTTCAAGACAAAAAAGCAATTGTTGCTGAAGTCAACGAAGCTGCCAGTGGTGCACTTTCTGCAGTTGTAGCTGATTCTCGTGGCGTTGAAGTTGGTGCTATGACTTCACTACGTAAACAAGCTCGTGAAGCTGGTGTTTATGTACGTGTTGTTCGTAACACGCTTATGCGTCGTGCGGTTGAAGGTACTGACTACGAGTGTCTAACTGACACTTTCACTGGTCCTACTCTAATCGCATTCTCTAACGAGCACCCAGGTGCTGCAGCGCGTCTTTTCAAAGACTTCGCTAAAGAGAACAAAGACTTCGAGATCAAAGCTGCTGCATTTGAAGGCGCGCTAACTGACGCTGAAGTACTAGCGACACTACCAACTTACGACGAAGCTATCGCACGCCTAATGATGTGCATGAAAGAAGCTTCTGCAGGCAAGCTGGTACGTACTATCGCTGCACTACGCGACCAAAAAGAAGAAGCTGCTGCTTAAGCCTTGCTTTTCACTGGTTGCTATTTAAACTTATTGTTGATTTAAAAGAGAATTGTTATGTCTATCACTAACGAGCAAATCCTAGACGCAGTTGCAGAAATGTCTGTAATGCAAGTTGTTGAACTAATCGAAGCAATGGAAGAGAAATTCGGTGTTTCTGCTGCTGCTGCTGTTGTAGCTGGCGGCGCTGCTGCAGGCGAAGCTGCTGCTGAGCAAACTGAATTCGACGTAATCCTAGAATCTGCTGGCGGCAACAAAGTTGCTGTAATCAAAGCAGTACGTGGCGCAACTGGCCTAGGCCTTAAAGAAGCTAAGGGTCTAGTAGACTCAGCTCCTGCTCCACTAAAAGAAGGCATCGAGAAAGATGAAGCTGAAGCTCTTAAAGCTCAGCTAGAAGAAGCTGGCGCAACTGTTGTTGTTAAGTAATTATTACTTAAGCTTCTTAGCCTAACGGCTAATGGCTGGTGGTTTTATAACCACCGGCCTTTTTGCGCTGTAGGGGTTGGGTGATTTTTCCGCTGTTTGAGCACCCAAGTTCCTAGCAAAAAACATGTCATTATCTCTTAATGGTATGTCACTACTATCAAACAGATTTTCAGTCACTGTCTCATAACGATTGGAGACAGTTTGGGTCACTTATCAGCGAGCTGAGGAACCCCATGGTTTACTCTTATACCGAGAAAAAGCGCATCCGTAAGGACTTTGGTACTCGTCCACAAGTTTTGGACATTCCATACCTGCTATCGATCCAGCTCGATTCGTTCGAAAAATTCATCGAACAGGATCCTGAGGGTCAATACGGTCTTGAAGCTGCTTTCCGTTCTGTATTCCCGATTCAGAGCTACAACGGCAACTCTGAGCTGCAATACGTTAGCTACCGTCTTGGTGAGCCAGTATTTGATGTTAAAGAATGTCAAATTCGCGGCGTAACGTACTCAAAGCCACTACGCGTTAAACTGCGCCTAGTTATTTTTGATAGAGACGCGCCGGCAGGCACCGTAAAAGATATCAAAGAACAAGAAGTCTACATGGGCGAAATTCCGCTTATGACAGACAATGGTACTTTTGTAATTAATGGTACCGAGAGGGTTATCGTATCCCAGCTGCACAGAAGCCCTGGCGTATTCTTCGACAGCGATAAGGGTAAGACCCACTCATCAGGTAAAGTTCTTTATAACGCACGTGTTATTCCTTACCGTGGTTCATGGCTTGATTTCGAGTTTGATCCTAAGGATAACCTATACGTACGTATCGACCGCCGTCGTAAGCTACCAGCATCTATCATTCTTCGCGCACTAGGTAAGACGACAGAAGAGATCCTGGACATCTTCTTTGAGAAGGTGAACTTCGAAGTTAAAGATCAAACTCTACTTATGGAGCTTGTTCCTGATCGTCTACGTGGTGAAACTGCGTCATTCGATATCGAAGCTAACGGCAAGACTTACGTTGAAACAGGTCGTCGTGTAACTGCACGCCACATCCGTCAGCTTGAAAAAGATGGCGTTGAGCATATCGAAGTACCAGTTGAGTACATCGTAGGCAAAGTTGCATCGCAAGATTACATCAACGAAGCGACTGGCGAGATCATTGTTGGTGCAAACCAAGAAATCAGCCTTGAAGCACTAGCTAACCTTTCTCAGGCAGGCCACAAAGCTCTACAGACGTTATTTACTAACGATCTAGACCACGGTCCATTCATGTCAGAAACACTACGCATCGACAGCACTGTTGATCGTATTTCTGCACTGGTAGAAATCTACCGCATGATGCGCCCGGGCGAGCCGCCAACGAAAGAAGCTGCAGAATCACTATTCGAAAGCCTATTCTTCTCTGAAGAGCGTTATGATCTATCGACTGTTGGTCGTATGAAGTTCAACAGCTCTATCGAACGTGAAGATGCTCAAGAGCAAGGCACACTTGACGAAACTGATATCGTTGAAGTGATGAAGAAGCTGATCGCTATCCGTAACGGCATCGGTGAAGTGGACGATATCGACCACCTAGGTAACCGTCGTATCCGTTCTGTTGGCGAAATGGCAGAAAACCAATTCCGCGTTGGTCTAGTACGTGTTGAACGTGCTGTTAAAGAACGTCTAAGCCTTGGTGACCTTGATGCAATCATGCCTCAAGATCTTATCAACGCTAAGCCGATCTCTGCTGCGGTTAAAGAATTCTTTGGCTCTTCACAGCTTTCACAGTTCATGGACCAAAACAACCCGTTATCAGAAGTAACGCACAAGCGTCGTATTTCTGCATTGGGTCCTGGCGGTCTAACTCGTGAACGTGCTGGCTTCGAAGTTCGAGACGTACACGTAACTCACTACGGCCGTCTATGTCCTATCGAAACGCCGGAAGGTCCAAACATCGGTCTGATCAACTCTCTATCTGCGTTTGCACGTTGTAACGAGTACGGTTTCCTAGAGACTCCATACCGTCGTGTTGTAGGTGGCGTAGTAACAGACGAAGTAGATTACCTATCTGCTATTCAGGAAGGTCAGTACGTTATCGCTCAGGCGAACACTGTTCTTACTGAAGAAGGTACATTCTCTGAAGAGCTAATCACTGCTCGTCAGAAAGGTGAATCTGGCCTACACCCACGCGAACATGTTGACTACATGGACGTTGCAACTAACCAGGTTGTATCTATCGCTGCATCGCTTATCCCGTTCCTAGAACACGATGATGCGAACCGTGCATTGATGGGTGCCAACATGCAACGTCAGGCAGTTCCAACACTTAAGGCTGATAAGCCTCTAGTTGGTACTGGTATCGAGCGTAACATCGCAGTTGACTCTGGTGTTACAGCGGTAGCGAAACGTGGTGGTGTAATCCAGTCTGTAGATGCTTCTCGTATCGTTGTTAAAGTTAACGAAGACGAGCTGATCCCTGGTGAAGCGGGTATCGATATCTACAACCTAACTAAATACACTCGTTCGAACCAAAACACGTGTATCAACCAGCGTCCATGTGTGATGCCGGGTGAACCAGTAGCACGTGGCGATGTTCTTGCTGATGGTCCTTCAACAGACCTTGGTGAGCTAGCGCTTGGTCAGAACATGCGTATCGCATTCATGCCTTGGAACGGTTACAACTTCGAAGACTCGATCTTAGTATCTGAGCGCGTAGTTCAAGAAGACCGTTTCACTACGATCCACATTCAAGAGCTATCTTGTGTGGCGCGTGATACTAAGCTTGGTGCTGAAGAAATCACAGCTGACATTCCAAACGTAGGTGAGTCTGCTCTGTCTAAACTAGACGAGTCAGGTATCGTTTACATCGGTGCGGAAGTGAAAGGCGGTGACATCCTTGTAGGTAAAGTAACGCCTAAAGGTGAAACTCAGCTAACGCCTGAAGAGAAGCTACTACGTGCTATCTTCGGTGAGAAAGCGTCAGACGTTAAAGATACGTCTCTACGCGTACCAAACTCAGTGTCAGGTACGATCATCGATGTTCAAGTATTTACTCGTGACGGTGTTGAAAAAGACAAACGTGCACTTGAAATTGAACAGATGCAGCTGAAAGAAGCGAAGAAAGACCTAACTGAAGAATTCCAGATTCTTGAGGGTGGCCTTCTAAACCGCGTTAAAGCTGTACTAATCGACGGTGGTTACACTGAAGCGAAGCTAGACTCTATCGATCGTAAGAAATGGCTAGAGCTAACGCTTGAAGATGATGCGCAACAGTCACAGCTTGAGCAACTTGCTGAGCAGTGGGATGAGCTAAAAGCTGACTTCGATAAGAAGTTTGAAACTAAGCGTCGTAAGATCACACAAGGTGATGATCTAGCACCTGGCGTACTGAAAATCGTTAAGGTTTACCTAGCGGTTAAACGTCGTATCCAGCCTGGTGATAAGATGGCGGGTCGTCACGGTAACAAGGGTGTAATCTCTAAGATCAACCCTGTTGAAGACATGCCTTACGATGAGAAAGGTCAGCCAGTTGACATCGTACTAAACCCACTGGGTGTACCATCGCGTATGAACATCGGTCAGATCCTAGAAGTACACTTAGGTCTGGCAGCGAAAGGTATCGGTGACAAGATCAACCAGATGGTGAAAGAGCAGCAAGAGCTAGCTAAGTTCCGTGACTTCCTACAGAAGGTTTACGATCTTGGTGAAACTCGTCAGAAAGTAGACATTGCGTCTCTATCTGATGATGAAGTTCGTACGCTGATCAAGAACCTACGTGGTGGTCTACCGATCGCAACTCCAGTATTTGACGGTGCGAACGAATCTTCAATCAAAGAGCTTCTAAAACTAGGTGACCTACCAGAATCTGGTCAGCTAACGCTATTTGATGGTCGCACAGGTGATGCGTTTGAGCGTCCTGTAACTGTTGGTTACATGTACATGCTGAAACTGAACCACCTTGTTGATGACAAGATGCACGCTCGTTCAACTGGTTCGTACAGCCTAGTAACTCAGCAACCACTTGGTGGTAAAGCTCAGTTCGGTGGTCAGCGTTTCGGTGAGATGGAAGTATGGGCACTAGAAGCATACGGTGCTGCTTACACGCTTCAAGAAATGCTAACAGTTAAGTCGGATGACGTTAACGGCCGTACTAAGATGTATAAGAACATCGTAGATGGCAACCACAGCATGGAACCTGGCATGCCAGAATCGTTCAACGTATTGTTGAAAGAGATCCGCTCGCTAGGTATCAACATCGAGCTAGAAGACGAAGAGTAATCCTTTCTCTTTAGAGAATACGATTATTTGGTAGAAGGTGCTCACTTTTGCGGGTGAGCTCCTTTTAACTCCTTACAGGAGCTGATTGTGAAAGACTTATTAAACTTTCTAAAAGCGCAGCATAAGACCGAAGAATTTGATGCAATCAAAATCGGTCTATCTTCACCAGACATGATTCGTTCATGGTCTTTCGGTGAAGTTAAGAAACCTGAAACGATCAACTATCGTACGTTCAAGCCTGAGCGTGATGGTCTGTTCTGTGCGCGTATCTTTGGTCCAGTAAAAGACTACGAATGTCTTTGTGGCAAATATAAGCGTCTGAAACACCGTGGTGTTATCTGTGAGAAGTGTGGCGTTGAAGTTACACAAACTAAAGTTCGTCGTGACCGTATGGGTCACATCGAGCTCGCTTCACCAGTTGCTCACATCTGGTTCCTAAAATCACTACCGTCTCGTATCGGTCTACTAATGGATATCCCTCTACGTGATATCGAACGTGTTCTTTACTTCGAAATGTACGTAGTAACTGAACCAGGTATGACTGATCTAGAGAAATCTCAGATGCTTACTGAAGAAGAGTATCTAGATCGTCTAGAAGAGTGGGGTGACGAGTTCACGGCTAAGATGGGTGCAGAAGCGATCAAAGACCTACTTGCGTCTATGGATCTGCCTGCTGAAATCGAAGAGATGCGTGAAGAGCTTCAGTCTACTAACTCAGAGACTAAGCGTAAGAAGATCACTAAGCGTCTTAAGCTAGTTGAAGCGTTCGTTCAATCTGGTAACAACCCAGAGTGGATGATCCTAACTGTGCTTCCGGTACTTCCGCCAGATCTACGTCCTCTAGTACCACTAGACGGCGGTCGCTTCGCGACTTCTGATCTGAACGACCTATACCGTCGCGTAATCAACCGTAACAACCGTTTGAAGCGTCTTCTAGAGCTAGCTGCTCCGGACATCATCGTACGTAACGAAAAACGTATGCTGCAAGAGTCTGTTGATGCACTTCTAGATAACGGTCGTCGCGGTCGTGCGATCACAGGTTCGAACAAGCGTCCTCTGAAATCTCTTGCTGATATGATCAAGGGTAAACAAGGTCGTTTCCGTCAGAACCTTCTAGGTAAGCGTGTAGACTACTCTGGCCGTTCTGTAATCACAGTAGGTCCATACCTTCGTCTGCACCAGTGTGGTCTTCCTAAGAAGATGGCACTTGAGCTATTCAAACCATTCATCTACAGCAAGCTAGAGACTCGTGGTCTTGCGACTACAATCAAAGCTGCTAAGAAAATGGTAGAGCGCGAAGAAGCGATCGTTTGGGATATCCTAGACGAAGTAATCCGCGAACACCCAGTACTATTGAACCGTGCACCTACACTTCACCGTCTAGGTATCCAGGCGTTCGAACCAGTACTAATCGAAGGTAAAGCGATTCAGCTTCACCCACTAGTGTGTGCGGCATACAACGCCGACTTCGATGGTGACCAAATGGCGGTTCACGTGCCTCTAACTCTAGAAGCACAGCTTGAAGCTCGTACTCTGATGATGTCGACAAACAACATTCTGTCGCCAGCGTCAGGTGATCCTATCATCGTACCTTCTCAGGACGTTGTATTGGGTCTTTACTACATGACTCGTGACAAGATCAACGTGAAAGGCGAAGGTATGTACCTTGCTAGCCCAGCTGAGGCTGAGAAGGCATACCGCACTAAGACTGCTGAGCTACACGCTCGCGTTAAAGTTCGTATCACTGAGACTGTTAAAGACGAAGATGGTAATAGCACTACAGAGACTAAGATGGTTGATACAACTATCGGTCGTGCAATGCTATGGCAAATCGTACCGGAAGGTCTACCGTACAGCATCGTTAACCAAAAGCTAGGTAAGAAGCAAATCTCTAACCTACTTAACGAAGCGTACCGTAAGCTAGGTCTTAAAGACACGGTAATCTTTGCTGACCAAATCATGTACACAGGTTTCGCTTACGCTGCACTTTCTGGTGTATCTGTTGGTATCGACGATATGGTTGTACCTGCAGCTAAATACACTGAGATTGAAGAAGCGGAAGCAGAAGTTCGCGAAATTCAAGAACAGTACCAATCTGGTCTTGTAACTGCGGGTGAGCGCTACAACAAAGTGATCGATATTTGGGCATCGACCAACGATCGCGTAGCGAAAGCGATGATGGAAAACCTTTCATCTGAAACGGTAGTAAACCGTGAAGGTGAAGAAGAGCAGCAAGAGTCGTTCAACAGCATCTACATGATGGCCGACTCGGGCGCACGTGGTTCTGCAGCTCAGATTCGTCAGCTAGCAGGTATGCGTGGTCTGATGGCACGTCCAGATGGCTCAATCATCGAAACGCCGATCACTGCGAACTTTAAAGAAGGTCTAAACGTACTTCAGTACTTTATCTCAACGCACGGTGCTCGTAAGGGTCTTGCGGATACGGCACTGAAAACAGCGAACTCGGGTTACCTAACTCGTCGTCTAGTAGACGTTGCTCAAGACGTTGTAGTACATGAACATGACTGTGGCACCCACGAAGGTGTTGACATGATGCCGCACATCGAAGGTGGTGACGTTAAAGTTGCACTTTCTGAGCTAGCACTAGGTCGTGTTGTTGCTGAAGACGTTCTTAAGCCAGGTACTGAAGAAGTTCTGATCCCACGTAATACTCTGATTGATGAGAAGTGGTGTCAGATCATGGAAGACAACTCAGTAGATAGCATGAAAGTGCGCTCAGTTGTTACCTGTGATGCAGACTTCGGTTGTTGTGCACAGTGTTACGGTCGTGACCTAGCACGTGGTCACCTAGTGAACCAAGGTGAAGCAGTTGGTGTAATCGCTGCTCAGTCTATCGGTGAACCGGGTACACAGCTTACGATGCGTACGTTCCACATCGGTGGTGCGGCATCTACTGCAGCAGCAGAGAACAGCATCCAAGCTAAGACAACTGGTACAGTTAAGCTACACAACGCTAAGTATGTAACGAACAAAGATGGCAAGCTTGTTATCACTTCTCGTGCATCTGAACTAACTATCATTGATGAGTTCGGTCGTACGAAAGAGAAACACAAACTGCCTTACGGTTCTCTACTATCTAAAGGCGACAACGATTCAGTTGAAGCTGGTGATACAGTAGCTAACTGGGAAGCGCACACTATGCCAATCATCACTGAAGTGGCAGGTCGCATCCAGTTCGTAGACATGATCGACGGTGTAACAGTTTCTCGTCAAACAGATGACCTAACAGGTCTATCTTCAAGCGAAGTAACTGAAGCGGCAGCTCGCCCAGCAGCAGGTAAAGATATGCGTCCAGCTATCAAACTTGTTGATGAGCAAGGTAACGACGTAATGATCCCTGGTACTGAAATGCCAGCTCACTACTTCCTACCTGGTAAAGCTATCGTTAACATCGAAGACGGCGCTGAAGTAGGTGTGGGTGATACACTTTCACGTATCCCTCAGAAATCTGGCGGTAACAAAGATATCACCGGTGGTCTACCTCGCGTAGCTGACCTATTCGAAGCACGTAAGCCGAAAGAACCTGCGATTCTTGCTGAGCACACAGGTACTGTGAGCTTCGGTAAAGAGACGAAAGGTAAACGTCGTCTAGTAATCACTCGTGACGGCGGCGACGCTTACGAAGAGATGATTCCTAAGCACCGTCAGCTTAACGTATTCGAAGGCGAGAAAGTTGAACGTGGTGATGTGATCGCAGATGGTCCAGAAACTCCACATGACATTCTACGTCTACGTGGTATCCACGCTGTGACTCAATACATCGCGAACGAAGTTCAAGAAGTATACCGTCTCCAAGGCGTTAAGATTAACGATAAGCACATTGAGACTATCGTTCGTCAGATGCTACGTAAGTGTACAATCACACACGCTGGTGACTCTACAGAGTTCCTAGTGGGTGAGCAGGTTGAATACGCGAACGTTAAGATTGCTAACCGTCAGCTAGAAGCTGAAGGTAAAGAGCTTGTGCGCTTCGAACGTGACCTATTAGGTATCACTAAAGCGTCTCTAGCAACTGAATCGTTCATCTCTGCGGCATCGTTCCAGGAGACAACTCGCGTACTAACAGAAGCAGCAGTTTCTGGTAAGCGTGATGAGCTACGTGGTCTGAAAGAAAACGTAATTGTTGGTCGTCTAATCCCAGCAGGTACAGGTTTCGCTTACCACCAAGAGCGTCAAGCTAAGCGTGCAGAAGAGCAAGAAGGTCCTTCAGCTGAACAAGCGACTGACAACCTTGCAGCACTACTTAACGCAGGCTTCTCTGCAGACGAGTAATCGCTAGCTAAGAAATGATAAAAGGCACCTTCGGGTGCCTTTTTTGTTTATGGTGAAAGAGAAAGTACTGTTCTTAAGGGTGATGATTATAGTTATTGTGGGAGGTGTCATTCATAGAGTGACGAAGGAGCGAGTAGGGAATCTCTGTTTATTTTCGACTCGCTTTAAGAGATGCTCAACTCGGTCGCTCCTCCCTCTCGGGGATGACAGTATTAAAGCAAAGGTTAGCTTTTGACTCATGTTGAGCAATCCTAAGTTGATGACCGTTCTAAAAACGCAAAAGGGTTGACGTATACACGTCAACCCTCAAGATTAAATCTCGCTTCTCGCTTCTCGCTTCTCGCTTCTCGCTTCTCGCTTCTCGCTTCTCGCTTCTCGCTTCTCGCTTCTCGCTTCTCGCTTATGCGCCTGGCGGAATGGCTAAACTGTCGGCAATAAGCTGAATGAGGTTATCTTCTACCTCAAAACGCACTTCGAGTAGCTCACCCACTTTTGACATGTCCACTTCGAAACTCGGTAGCTCATCGTCTGCGCTCACCTTGACGTATTTGTCATTAAACTCAAGTAGAGGTTCGGTGGTTAAAACGATCTTGGCATAAGTGGCATCGATATCATCGTTGGTTTTAAAGCCGGTTGCTTGCCACTTTTCCATCACCATATCGTAGATCTTGAAGTGGCCTTCGGAGATGTAGTCCACAACATGATCGCAGAATGAGCTGATCTCTTTCGGGGAAGGAAGTTCGACAACGTTCGCATGACCATTGACGGGTTGTAGGGAGCCTAGCTTACAATATTCAACGATAAGTGACTGGCGGGTTTCAAGCCAGTGATCGATGACTTCGCTGGAGCCACCCCATTGTTCTTGTGTCTGTTTGAATCTATTTAGCATGACCATATCCTCATGATCGGGTCACTTCTTGGGTGACCATTAAGCTTTGAGCTTAAAGCGTGTGCAGAGATACAAGCTCTTGTCCTTACTAGAATTTATAGTCTCAAAATTGATGGACTACAAACTCTGGTATGAATTTAGATTGCCAGTAAAATAGACGAACTGCAAGTGAAGAGGGGGTGGAATGTTAAATAAAAGTGACACAAACCGTACGCAAAATTGTTATTGGTGCGTTGTATCAGGAAGTGACGTTTGGTTGGTTGATAATGCGATTCCTTTCGCTAGTGCACAGGACTTATCTCTGCCAACAAGCTCTGCAATAGAAATTGGTCGCTACAATAACGCGCCAGTATTGTGGCTTAACGCGGCTGATGTAGAGCAAGGCATTGAGCTGATTTCTCTGCGAGAATGCCTTCATTTTCCTCAAGAGTTATTTCTTTTGCTTAGCAAAGCGGTGCAATACAGTCACATGACTCAGAGCATGCGTTTTTGCCCACTGTGTGGCGGTCGAAACCATCTCAATCACAATCAACTTGCGGTGCAGTGCGGTGATTGCCGAACGTTGCATTATCCGCGCATCTTCCCATGCATCATTGTTGCCGTCCGTAAGCAGGGGCAAATATTACTGGCTCAACATCCAAGGCACCGAAACGGTATGTACACCGTAATTGCGGGTTTTGTCGAAGTGGGTGAGACATTGGAGCAATGCGTTGCTCGTGAAGTCAAAGAAGAGACCGGGATAAACGTGAAAAATATCGAGTATTTCGGCAGTCAGCCATGGGCATTCCCATCTAGTTTAATGATGGGATTTGTCGCGGAATACCATTCCGGGCAACTCAAACCGGATTATAGCGAGCTAAGCGATGCACGTTGGTTTGACTTTAACGCATTACCCGATGTGGCGCCGAAGGGAACAATTGCGCGGGAACTTATCGAGCATACTTGTGGCGATCTTTAATTATCTTGCTGAAAAATAAGCAAAAAAAACCCTCCAGAAGGAGGGGGTAAGTAAGATGTCGTTATGAGATGCCAAGCACTGAGTGCTCGGTTTATAATTGTAGTTTTCGCTAGCAAACAAATTTTTAACACTGTTACTGGGTGGGTGCAAATTAAGCATTGATTTAAAAGTTAATAACTTGATCTAGGTTGCAAAGCACACAGCTTTTGAGAGCCAAACAGTGTTAGAATAGCCGCAACAGAAACAAGCCTAATAATCGGAAAAACGGAATGACTGAATTAAAGAATGACCGCTATCTTCGTGCCTTGCTAAAAGAGCCAGTAGATTACACTCCAGTATGGATGATGCGTCAGGCAGGTCGATACCTTCCAGAATACAAAGCGACACGCGCAGAAGCGGGTGATTTCATGTCTTTGTGTAAGAATGCAGAACTTGCATCAGAAGTAACCCTTCAACCACTACGCCGTTTTCCTCTTGATGCCGCTATCCTATTCTCAGACATTCTGACCATCCCTGATGCAATGGGTCTAGAACTGCGTTTTGCCGCCGGTGAAGGCCCTGTGTTTGATAAGCCAATCACATGTAAAGCGGACGTAGAAAAGATTGGTCTACCAGATCCAGAAGGTGAGCTTCAGTACGTGATGAACGCGGTTCGCCAGATCCGCAAAGATCTTAACGGTGATGTACCACTGATTGGCTTCTCTGGTAGTCCATGGACTCTTGCGACATACATGGTTGAAGGTGGCAGCTCGAAGGCGTTCACTAAGATCAAAAAGATGATGTACGCAGAGCCACAAACGCTACACCTACTGCTTGATAAGCTAGCAGACAGTGTGATCGAATACCTAAATGCACAGATCAAAGCAGGTGCTCAATCTGTAATGGTATTTGATACTTGGGGTGGTGTACTGACTCCACGTGACTACAACCTGTTCTCACTACAGTACATGCACAAAATCGTTGATGGTCTAATCCGTGAAAACGATGGTCGTCGTGTACCAGTAACACTATTTACTAAGAATGGCGGTATGTGGTTAGAGCAGATCGCTGCGACAGGCTGTGACGCCGTTGGTCTTGACTGGACGATCAACATCCAAGACGCTGTGAAGCGTGTAGGCGATAAAGTGGCACTGCAAGGTAACATGGACCCATCAATGCTTTACGCTTCTCCTGAGCGCATTCGTGAGGAAGTCGCGACTATCCTTGAAGGGTTTGGCGATGCAGGTACAGGCCATGTATTCAACCTTGGCCATGGCATCCACTTGGATGTGCCGCCTGAAAATGCGGGCGTATTTGTTGATGCGGTACACGAGTTATCTAAGCCGTACCACAAATAACTAAGAAACACATGAAAGCGTCTGGTCTAATCAGGCGCTTTTTTGTTATTGGTTAATATACTCAGTTATACTGTTTAGATTAATGGAATAGGGTTCGGGAAAGAATGAAAACACGCGATAAAATCGTGCTTGCAGCACTAGAGTTATTCAATGAGCACGGTGAGCGCAATATCACAACCAATCATATTGCGGCTCATATCGATATCAGCCCTGGTAACCTCTACTACCATTTCCGCAATAAGCAAGAGATTGTGCGCGAGATCTTCGCACTCTATTCGAATGAATTGCTAGAACGTTTTACGCCCATTCAAGGCCAGCAAGAAAGCCTTGTACTGTTAAAGCATTATCTAGACTCCATCTTTACCCTGATGTGGAAATATCGCTTCTTCTACGCCAATCTGCCTGAGATCTTACAGCGTGACGAACAGTTGCATGAAGAGTACATTCAAGTTCAAGAGAAGCTTCAAGCAAACTTGATCAACATTATGCGTGCGTTTGTCGACCTAGAGTTAGTCTCAGTAGAAGACAGTGAGATGAAGTCGCTGGTGACCACATTGCACTTAATTGCCTCAAGCTGGTTAGGCTATCAAGCGGCCATGTCGCCACGAACTCAGATTACGGAGCAAGTGATTCATCAAGGCATGCTACAGATGATTTCAGTAGTGAAACCAAAGGCAACCGCACAAGGCTTAGAGCAACTGCAGTTATTAGAAGATGGTGTTAAAGCTATTCATGCCTAACCGTTGTGGATCCTAGTTATAACTAACTGAAATTGTTAAAACATGCAGAACCCATTAGAGTATCGAGAGATATTTTAATGGGTTTTCTTTTATGCACTACGATGTTTTTAATGGTGACGCGGATGGCATTATCGCACTGCTTCAACTTAGGCTTGCACAGCCAAAGTCGTCCACACTGGTCACTGGCGTCAAACGCGATATTCAGCTACTAGAGAAGCTATCTGTCAGTGCTGAGGATTCGGTCACGGCACTTGATATCTCGATGGAGAAGAACAAAGCGGGCCTTGAAACGATATTGAGTGCAGGGGCTCAGGTTTTTTACGCCGATCATCATAAATCCGGTGATATTCCCCGGCATGAGAACTTAACCGCTCATATCGATTTGGATGCGAATACCTGTACTGCTTTAATTGTTGATGAGTTGCTTGCTGGGCGTTATCACTCCTGGGCGATTACCGCGGCATACGGCGATAACTTGATTGCCAAAGCGGATCAGTTAGCAACTAAAGCGGGGCTAAGTGAAGAGCAGCAAGCGCAGCTAAAAGAGCTCGGTACCCTGATTAACTACAATGGCTACGGCTCAAAACTTGAAGACCTTCATTTTGACCCTGCGCTACTGCTTAAAGAGCTTTTGGCCTATGATGATCCTTTTGCTGTTATTGCTGATCAAGGCTCGCCTTTCCATACTCTTCAATTAGCCTATCAGCAAGATATGGACAAAGCTCTCGCAATAGAACCTCAATATCAAAGCGCGACCTTGGGGCTATTCGAGCTGCCTAATGAAGCACCATCACGTCGTATAAGTGGTGTCTACGGCAATTTACTCGCTAATCAGTCACCAGACTCTGCTCATGCGGTATTAACCGAAAACAGTGATGGCACTTATACTGTTTCTCTGCGAGCGCCGCTGAATAATAAACAAGGCGCGGGGGATATCTGTTCACAGTTCCCATCGGGCGGAGGTAGAGCTGCTGCGGCTGGAATTAACGCCTTGCCGAAAGAGCAGCTAACCGCCTTCATTAATGCGGTAGAAAAACACTACAGTATCGAGGCATAAAAAATAAGGCGTCTTTTCGCGAGGAAAAGACGCCTTATTTGTATCTGTTCAGCTGATTATCGCGTTAACCAGCTTTTC
This sequence comes from Vibrio ouci, assembly GCF_004551525.1. Classification (GTDB taxonomy): domain Bacteria; phylum Pseudomonadota; class Gammaproteobacteria; order Enterobacterales; family Vibrionaceae; genus Vibrio; species Vibrio ouci. Next base: position 17,595 of record NZ_SATR01000043.1, read on the forward strand.
GGGTTTTGTGTTTTACTGTTGCGGCGAATCTCAAAGTAGAGCGACGCTTGTGATTGTCCACCAGTGTCTCCGGCAAGCGCGATGGTCTCGCCTTTTGTCACTTTATCGCCTTCTTTCTTCAATAGGCTCTGGTTAAAGCCGTACAGAGTCATATCGCCTTTACCATGGTCAAGTAGTACCACTAAACCGTAGCCACGCAAGTAGTCGGCAAATACAACGGTTCCAGAATAGACCGCTTTGACTGACTGGCCGTAGTTCGCATCGATCACGACACCTTTCCAATTGATTTGACCTGTTTGGCGAGAACCGTAGTTGTGTAGCACTCGTCCCTTGACTGGCCAAGGAAGCTTACCTTTCTGGCGGCTAATCCCGTCCATCGGCACCGCATTACGTTTCGCGGCCTTGGCAATTTCTGCCTTTAAGCGGGTTTCATTGCGCTGCAGTTCAGATAGGTAGACTTTGTCGTTCGAGATGCTGTTACGAATTTTAGACACCGTCCCTTTGCGTTGAGACTGTGTTTTAGCTAACTGATCGCGCTTTTTAGTCTGCTGGTTCAATAAGCTAGTAAGCTGTTCTTTTTCTAATTTGAGCTGCTCTTGGCTGTCGTCTAGTTCTCTGACGGTTGCCTCAAGTTCACTGATGGTCTCGGCTCTCGCTTTAGCAAGGTGCTGAAAGTACTGACTAATACGGTCTTCTTCAACGCCTTGGTTGAGAATGTTCGATGAGCTTTTAGCTCGCTGGGTAACGTAGTAGGTCTGAATCAGTTCTGCTAGCTTGTCGCTTTGCTGCTTTTTTTGATCCAGTAATTGGTCAACTTTTTTGTCCAAGTTGGCGATATTGGCATTGGTGGTTGCCAGCGAAGCTTTGGTCTCTTTGATTTCTCTTTCAAGACGGTTGATGGTCGTTTCTTGGTTTTTTAGCGACTTCTGTAAAGTGTCGAGCTTTTGTTGCTGACTGGACAGTGATTGCTTTTGACGTGAGATTTCACCGCTGACACCTTTGAGTTCAGCATTGCTTGCCGCATAGCTAGGGGAAAGTGAGTTGGCAGAAAGTATCAACCCGAGCGCAAACCAAGACTTGCGAGAGAGAAGTGTCCTTAATGGGGTGATTGCCATTGTTCAAATTTGTCCTAACTATTTGAGAGATAGCCAGTATACCCAAACCTTTTGATTGGAAGAAAGGAGAATGTCAAAAGTTGCTGGTGGTGATGAGAAAACAAAAAAGCCCAAGCAAGGAAGTGCTCGGGCTTTTAACTATGAGTGTTTAAGCTAATTACTTAACTAGTACGTCACCCGTCATTTCAGCTGGGATCTCAAGACCAGTTAGAGATAACATAGTTGGTGCTAGGTCAGACAGTTTACCGCCTTCTTTGAACTCAACTTCTTTGTCACCAACGTAGATTAGAGGTACTGGTAGGTTAGTGTGAGCAGTGTGAGTGCCACCTGTTTCTGGGTCTACCATCATCTCTGCGTTACCGTGGTCAGCAGTGATCAGCATTTGGCCACCCACTTCTTCGATTGCCGCAACAATTTTAGCGACACAGCCGTCGATTGCTTCGATCGCTTGCTCAGCTGCTTCGTAAACGCCAGTGTGACCAACCATATCTGGGTTAGGGTAGTTACAGATGATCGTGTCGTACTTACCAGACTTGATCGCAGCAACCATTTTCTCAGTTAGCTCTTCAGAGCTCATCTCTGGCTGTAGGTCGTAAGTTGCTACTTTTGGAGAAGCAACAAGCTGACGCTCTTCGCCTTCGAATTCGTTCTCAACACCACCGTTGAAGAAGAAAGTTACGTGCGCGTATTTCTCAGTTTCAGAGATACGTAGCTGAGTTTGACCTTGCTTAGATAGCCACTCACCGTATGTGTTCTCTAGCGATGCTGGTGGGAAGCCGATTGCTAGTGGGATGTCGGCTGCGTATTGCGTTAGCATCACGAAGTTGATTGCAGGGAATACCGCACGCTCGAAGCCATCAAATGCAGGTACGAAAGTACGTGTAATTTGACGAGCACGGTCAGCACGGTAGTTCATGAAGATAACAGCATCGCCATCTTGCATGATTGCATCTTCTTGACCTTCTGCTTTGATTGCAGTCGCTTTAACGAACTCGTCGTTCTCATCACGAGCGTATGCTGCTTCAAGACCTGCAACAGCTGTATCGAAAGTGAATTCAGCTTTAGCTTGAGTTAGAAGATCATAAGCAACTTGAACGCGATCCCAGTTGTTATCACGGTCCATTGCGTAGTAACGGCCTACTAGAGAAGCCACGCGGCCTTTACCTAGTGTCGCGAATAGGTCTTGGAAGCGTTGTAGAGAGTTCTCTGCGCTACGTGGTGGCGTGTCACGACCGTCTAGGAAGCAGTGTAAGTAAATCTTCTCTGCGCCACGAGCTGCTGCCATTTCAACGGCTGCGTAGATGTGGTCTTCGTGAGAGTGTACGCCACCTGGAGACATAAGACCCATGATGTGTACTGCTTTGTCTGCTTTTACTGCAGAGTCGATAGCTTCTACTAGCGCAGGTGTTTCAGTGAACTCGCCGTCTGCGATAGATTTAGTGATGCGAGTAAGGTCTTGGTATACAACACGGCCAGCGCCGATGTTTGTGTGACCAACTTCTGAGTTACCCATTTGACCGTCTGGTAGGCCAACATCCATGCCTGAAGCAGAGATTAGAGTGTTTGGTTTATTGGCAAACAGGCTGTCTAGGAATGGAGTTTTCGCATTCGCGATAGCGTTGCTTGCTGTATCTTCACGGTGACCGTAACCGTCAAGAATAACTAGAGCCATAGGCTTCTTAGCTGACATAGTGATGACCTCGTCAAATTTCAAAGTAACTTTGGAAACAAAATTAGCGTAATTTTACTACACTTTTTAACCAAAACTGTAGGTTAAGATCAAATATTGTTTGTGAAATATTGTTGTTATCTTTCACCTTACAAACAGTGAGTGCAATACTCAACTGTCTATATGGGCTTCATTTATTGTTCTATTCTCGCCCATTAGACAGAGAAGAAAAGCGGGAAATACCAATTACTGTGATAGCTTAGTTGACCAAAATACTGGTCCCGACAACGGCGACAATTGCGCCAATCCAAGCAAAGCGGTTAGGTCGTTTTCCGGAATAAATCCATAGTATAGGCAACAGCATGATCGGTGTTGTCGAAGAAAGTAGAGCGACCATGCCGACATTGCCTTCTTGCAGCGCATACAGAATCAATGTCATGCCAACCGCCATGGCCAAAAAGCTATTGAGAGCGGTAATAGAAAAGATCTTAATGTTCATAGGCTGAGTCGCACGTGCCAGTTTTGCTCCAGTGAAGAAAAACAAACAGTGAGCTGCGAAGGCGGTCATCATCCGCATAGCTGACGCAGCAACAGGATCGATATTGGTCTGCATAATCGGTTTAGCGATGATGCCGCCTAACGCTTGGCAAAGTGCGGCGAGTAAACCTAAACCGATTCCGACCCAGACTTTACCTTTAACAGCTTCAAGTTGATTGTTCGTTTGCCCACGTCGGCCAAAGAAGATCGCAGTTAATACACCAGAGAAGACCAGCAGTGACCCTAATAGCTCCATGGAGGACATGGTTTCGCTAAACAGAAAGTAGCCAAGTACCGCTGAGAAAACGGCGTGACATGAGAAGAGTAAACCCGCTTGTCTTGGCCCCATACGATTGAGGCAAGCAAATAGGGCGGTATCACCAATAAAAATACCGATGACGCCTGATAGCATCATGGCTGAAATGGCGCTCGTTTCAACACTGCTCCAACCGCCAGTGTAGAGGGCCATCGTTCCTAAAATGAGCGAGGTGCAACCCATACGCCAACGGCTATAGGCAAAGGTTCCTAAATGTTGGGCAGGCACGACGGAAAGTATGCTTGCTACCGCCCAAAGAAATGCCGCAGCAAGTGCCAGCCATTCATAACCCATCGACACGTTATCCTTGTGAGTGTGGAATAATCCAGGCTGACAATATGCATTAAATCTTTCTTAAAACAAAGCTATACCTTGAAGCGAGTCACCTCCATTCGCATAGTCTCTGCGGACTCTCTCATGTTGTCTGCGCTGTCGCTACTTTGCTGTGCTTGCCCTGCGAGTACGTCGGAAGCATCCTTAATACCTTGGGTATTACGGCTGATATCCTCACTCACGGCACGTTGCTCTTCTGCGGCACTGGCGATTTGCAGCGCCATATCGTTGATCTTATCGATCGCATCGGTAATGTCGGTCAGACTCTGGGCTGCTTGCTGGGCGTAGTCGACACTGGTGTCAGCTAACGAGGTACTTGTTTTCATACTATTCACTGCAAGCTTGGTATTGTTTTGCAGCGTTTCGATCATATGACGAATTTCTTCGGTTGAACCATGAGTACGTTGACTGAGCACGCGCACCTCATCAGCGACCACTGCAAATCCACGCCCTTGTTCCCCTGCACGTGCCGCTTCAATCGCGGCGTTAAGTGCCAATAAGTTGGTTTGTTCAGCAATTTCTTGAATGGTCGATAGGATCTGATTGATGCTTTGGGTGTTGTGCTCAAGTTCAGAGATAACGCCAGAGGCTGCAGTGACCTGTTCTGCTAGCTCCACAATCGATTCACGGTTTTTCTGAATGACTTTTTGACCGTCTTGGCAGGCATTAGATGAAGTCTGAGAAGCATCGGCTGTCATTTCAGCATGGCTTGCGACCTCTGCAGCTGTTGCAGACATTTCATGGATTGCAGTCGCAATTTGGTTGACGTCATTTTGCTGAACTTCTACTTGCTGCGCTGACTGCATCGATAGGGCGTTAGCTTGACTGGCTTGCTGTACTAACTGCTCACTGCGATGGATAATATCAGCAAGCATGCGCTGCATCTGGCTGAGGAACTGGTTAACGTGTTCAGCTACCTCACCGATTTCATCACGGCGTTTAATCTCGATTCGCTGAGTTAAATCCCCTTCACCTTTTGCCAGCTGAGAAAGTGAAGATGACAAATCTTGCAGCGGTTTTAGCAGCTTAGTAATGGTGTAGGTGCTGAATGTCGCAATGATCAGGTACAGCACTAATGAAGCGATAGCAGTAAATTGAATCTGCTCACTGACTGAAGCGAACGCCAGCTCTTTATCCACCACAATACCCAACGACCAATCTGTTGATGGGATATTGGCAACGTAAATCAGTTTGTCTCCTTGCTGTGGCCAACTGATTGTTGAAATTGATGAGTTGCTGACAAGTTCTTTTACTTTAGCCGCAGAGAGCTGAGGGTTTAACTGAGTTATTGGCTGCTGGCTTAGCGATTCATCTTGATAAGCGACAATGTTGTTATTGCCGTCAACCAGGAAGGTAAAACCGTCGTTATCTAAAGTGATATTTAGCACTTCATCAATGATATTGGTGACGGTAAGGTCAGCGGCGAGAACCCCGTTCTTATTACCAGAAAAGGCTTTGGCGAAACTGACCACGATGCTGCCATCGAAGTCTTGATACGGCTCAGTAATGATCAATCCAGATGCGTTCATCGCATCTTGATACCAAGGGCGGGTACGCGGATCATAGTCAGCAGGCCAATCTTCGCTTTTATCGCCATAGGCAATTGAGCCATCTTCAAACCCTGCGTATACCGACAGAAAATCCCCGGCTCGTTTGGTAAGAAGCATTTCGCGGTCGGAGTTGTCTGACTCAATGATGGTTTTTTCATTGGCTAGCATCATATCGCTGCGTATCGCTAGCCAATCACTGATATAGCGTGATGTGGAGTGGCTGATATTGGCCATTTCACTATTCAGTGCTGAAGTCGTTTCTTGTTGCAGCTGATTGACTGAGATCCATGCTTGCACGCCGCTGACGACAGCAATGACCACTGCAATGGCAATTTGCATTTTTAGTTTGATTGTATTTCTCATTGCCTTTCCTTATTTTTCAGACAATAGGACGAGAAGAGTAGGGTCTACCACCACGACTTTACGTGAATGTAAAAAGGGCTTTGATGGTGATATCGAGGTGATTTTATAGACAGAGAGAATGTAGATAGTTGATCTATATGCTGCTTTTAAGAAAACCCCTTCACACATGTAAGAATTTGTGACCTCCAGCCCAGCGCGCTAGAGGTCAATATCATTGTTTTACTTAGGTGATAATCAAGGTTGCGGCGTAAACAATCAGTAAGCCAATCACGCCAATGATAACTCCGGTTTTTGCCATGTCTTTACTTTCGATTAAGCCGGTAGAGTAGGCCAGCGAGTTAGGTGGGGTTGATACTGGTAAGATCATACCGAGTGATGCTGAGAAGGCGACGACCACAAGTAAACCTTGCAGTCCACCAACCGTGGCAAGACTTTCCATTGAAGCGCCGATCGCGGCAGCAATTGGCATCAGTAAATTGGCAGTGGCGGTGTTAGACATAAAGTTGGCCATTAACCAGCAGACGATCGACAAGGTAAATATCACAGCAAGCGGAGAGAGGGATTCATAGTCGATCGCATGAGCAAGCGCTGAAGCGAGTCCGGTTTTATCTAAACCAATACCAATCGCGATACCGCCGGCAACCAGCCATAGAACGTCCCAGTTAATCAGTTTGAGCTCTGCTTTGCCCATAATTCCGGTTAACGTAAAGACCGCTAGCGGGATGATGGAGACTACATAGGTATTCATTCCGTGCAGTTTGGTCGTCATCCATAGCAAGATGGTTGAGGCAAAGGTCGCATAGACGACGATGGCACGCCAATTTCTTTGAAACTTACCATCCAGTTTCAGCTTCATCTCTTTCTGTGCGGATGGAAAAAGCTTTTGCAGTAAGAACCAAGCGATAGTGAGCTGAACGATGACGAAAGGCAGGCCCATCATCATCCAGCTGAGAAAGTCGATACTGTTCTCACCAGTTAAATACTGCAGCGCAATGGCGTTCGGAGGTGTACCAATTGGTGTTGCGATGCCCCCGGTATTGGCCGCAATAGGAATACACAACACTAGCGCTTTGATACCGAGATCGCCTTTTGGTGCTGAGGCAACAATTGGACCTAGTAGAGCCAGCATCATTACCGTTGTGGCGGTATTAGACATAAACATTGAGAACACAGCTGTGATCAACATTAAGCCAAGCATGATGAATCTAGGCTGGTGGCCAAATGGTTTGAGTAATACTCGCGCAAGGTTATTGTCCAACTCATATTTGGAGGCTGAAATTGCCAGTGCAAAACCGCCCATAAACAGGATGATAATGGGTGAAGAGAAGGCACTAAAAATATCGGTGTATATCATCAACTCGCCAAGGTCATGGCCAGCGGGCGGCGTTCGAAATAGGTGTAGTCCTTTATCTGAGATCATGACTAGCTCTAGGGCGATGATCAAAACGGAGGTGGCAAAGACTGGGACAGGCTCTAATACCCACAGTAGAGCGGCGAGGAGAAAAATTGCCAATAATCGATGCTGAATGAGTGTCAGATCATCGATTGGGATCCAATCAATTGGCATAAACAGCACACCAATTGGCAAGCCGAAGCTAATCAGTAGCTTAACTATTACCCCAAGATCTATCTTTGGCATATTGACATCAACCTCAATTTCAACGTTTGAGGCCATAGCTTAATTTACAATAAAATGAGTGTCTTAGACCGAGTCTGGAGTTTTAACAAACAGTTAAAATTGTTGCAGTGAGTTTGTTTTGGGTCAAAAAAAGCCCCGACGAATCGAGGCTTATACAGAGGGCTTGGTAATTAAGCTTGTTCTGATTCCGCTTGCGCTTGTGCTGTATGTGCGTACGGCGTGCCCATCACAGTTGATTGACCGTTTTGCATTGTCTCATCAAAGGTGATTGCATCTTTAGCGAATAGGTTGATTACGGTAGAGCCAAGCTTGAAGCGGCCCATCTCTTCACCCTTTTTCAGGATTACGGCTTTATCACCTTCCGCAGGGTAGTCCCACTTGTACACTGTGTTGCCACGTGGTGGCGTTACTGTGCCTGCCCATACTTGCTCGATACTACCGACAATCGTCGCACCAACAAGAACTTGTGCCATAGGGCCAAACTCGGTATCAAAAATACACACCACACGTTCGTTACGTGCAAAAAGGTTAGGCACGTTTTCAGCCGTCAGTGGGTTTACTGAGAATAGATCGCCCGGTACATAAATCATCTGACGGAGTGTACCGTCGCATGGCATGTGAACGCGGTGGTAATCACGTGGTGACAAGTACAGCGTAGCGAATTCACCGTCAGCGAACTCTTCAGCAAGTGCTGCATCACCGCCAAGTAGCTCTTGAGCTGTGAAGTCATGGCCTTTAGCTTGGATAAGCTTGCCGTCGGCAATTGGACCAAATTGGCTAACACAAGCGTCAGCTGGGTGAGTGATCACGCTTTCTTCTTCAGTAATTGGACGTACGCCTTCTTTTAGCTCACGTACAAAGAACTCGTTAAACGTCTTGAAATGTTTTGGGTCTGAATGCAGCGCTTCATCCATATTGACGTTGTATTGTTTGATGAACCAGCGAATGATTGCTGTTGTTAGACCGCCAGCTTTTGCAGAAGCTAGCTTACCCACTAAGCGAGTTAGTCCATGCTGTGGGATCCAATATTGCAGTCCAACTTTAATCTTATCCATGGTGTTCAATTCCAATGCTATTTTCATGATTGACTATATTCTGGGCGCGAGATGTTACTCAAATTGCGCCCAAAAGTCAGTAGTTACTAGGGTCTGTTTCCCTTTTGCGGTTAAATTTTGTTCGAGATAAAAGCGTTTTAATCGCGGAGAGAGGTTTGCAGCCTAGTCATCTAAGCAAAACACCTCTCAACAAAGAGTAAAACGCTTTTAGCCGAACCCTTCGGGCAGCGTTTGTGGCTCCTTTCTACTGCGTTATCGGCTTATCAGGTAGGGAAACTACAATTCAAAACCTCTGCCTTGCATAAAGAACCCACAAAATGCTGCAAAAATTAGCTCAAAAGAGCAACAGACCCTAAAGTTTGCTTGCAAATTTGCGGCTACAAATCTGCTTTTTTGCTGCGGGAGTATTGGCGATTGGCTTTCACTTCCGCCATGCTCTCTAGAATACGGTGATAGTTCGCGAAGCGGATCTCGTTGATCTCACCGTCTTCAACCGCTTGGCGTAGTACACAGCCTGGGTCGTCATTGTGTTTACAATCACGGAACTTACAGCCGCCAAGGAAAGGTTGAAACTCGACAAACGCCTTGGTGACTTCTTCTGCTTCCAAGTGCCACAAACCAAACTCGCGCACTCCAGGGGAATCAATCAAGTCGCCACCTGTTGGGATATGGTAAAGACGTGAAGCCGTTGTGGTATGTTGACCAAGCCCTGAGTTTTCAGAGACCTCGCCTTCTTCAACATTGAACTGCGGCATCAGCGCGTTAACTAAGCTCGATTTACCCACCCCTGATTGACCAACGAAAATATTGATGCGGTCTTTAAGCTCAGCCTCAAGCTCAGCAATGCCTTCACCAGTCTGCTTACTGACGAATAACACTTTATAACCAATACGCTCGTACTCTTTTAGCCACTCGCGGTACTGCGTCAATTGCTCTGGTTCGAGGAGATCGATTTTGTTCAACACCAGTAGTGGTGCGATGTTGAGGGTTTCAGAGGCAACCAAGTAGCGATCAATAATATTGAGCGACAATTCTGGCAGTACTGAAGAGACAATGATCATTTGATCAACGTTCGCCGCGACTGGTTTTAAACCGTCATAGTAGTCAGGACGAGTAAGAATTGAAGTGCGAGGCTCTACCGCTTCAACAACGCCACTGATGCCTTCCATTGATTCTAGTCCTGGACGCCAAATTACTTTATCGCCAGAAACGAGAGTCTCAATGCCACGACGAAGGTTACAGCGCTGGACTTCACCAGTTTCGCTGTCTTCGATATCAGCGTGCTGTCCAAAGCGGGTGATAACCAGGCCGGTTTTACTGCTACCTAGCATGGACTCATCCCATTGAACGGAATCTTCTTGCTTAAGTTTTCGCTTCTGGTTGTGACGAACTCGTCTCACCTGACCTTTGGTTAGCTTTTTCTTTTTAGCCACGTTTCTCTACTTCAGTTCATTAATTTATCGAGTGATACCGGCAAGAAGGTGAGTAGCTCACGCTATCTTGGGGATCGGAATTTGGGTATAGTACCTCTTTTATCATAAAACCAATAGGCAACGATTTATGTCCTTTAGTGATCAAAATTTAATTTGGATTGATTTGGAGATGACGGGACTTGACCCTGAAACTCACAAAGTGATCGAAATTGCTACCATTGTCACGGATAGTGAATTGAATATTTTAGCTGAAGGACCAGTACTTGCCATTCATCAGCCAGAAGAAGAACTACAAAAAATGGATGAGTGGTGTACCACGACTCATACTGGTAGTGGTTTGGTCAAGCGCGTACAGGAAAGCAAAGTTGATGAACAAGAAGCGGTTCGTCAAACCATTGAGTTTTTAGAGAAATGGGTACCTAAAGGTAAGTCACCGATTTGTGGAAACAGCGTCGGCCAAGATCGTCGTTTCTTGTACAAGCACATGGCTGAGCTGGAAGAATATTTCCACTACCGTTATATCGATGTGAGTACTTTGAAAGAGCTAACACGCCGTTGGAAGCCAGAAGTACTGGATGGCTTTACTAAGCAAGGTAGCCATTTAGCCTTGGATGATATTCGCGAATCGATTGCAGAGCTGCAATATTACCGCAAAACGATTATCTCAATCTAATCATGAAAACCAGCACTCGATGCTGGTTTTTTTATGCTGCTTTATGGGACAGGTAAAAAGACAAATTGTGCCACACCATGTGCGACCTTGGTTATGCCGCGGTTGGTTTTATCCGCAACAATCAGTGCCATCATATCTTGAATCATCACCATCTTGGTAAATAACCGATCGAAACTGATATCACCGCCAGTGTCTGTTGTTGCATTGGTATAAATTAATGGATTCCCATATTCATCTTTACGGTGGTAGAGCCGCCAAACAAATATCTCGATATTTCTCGCGCTGTTATACAGAGATTGCTCATCCAAAGAGTCGATAATAAAAAATTCTTGCTGGTGGTTGTAAGAGCGCCTTAGCATTTCCGATAACCCAACGGTCGCAGCAAACACGCGATCGCCCTCAAAGCTCTCATCAAAACTCAGTAATATCGCGTCAATCCCAGTGACGCCACCCAACTCATCGAACACCAAAGGGGGCAGGGCAATACTCTCTTCTGGGCCAAATATTTGCTCGATACGACTGTCGATGGTGGCTGACGGATTCTTACTTAATTGAACAGGATTTCTGACGTAGAGCTTACGCGTTAACTCGACCATTTGAACTTTAAGCTGTTTGGCATGCACATCCATGACAAAATCTACGTCGCTTTTCCCTAGATTTCTCATCGGCTTAGGCATTGATCCGCAGCCGGCAACTAATGCCACAAGTAATACAGTACAGATGAGCTGAAATAATCTTGCGCTGAATTGCATATGCGCCTCTTATCCTTAAGTAGCTTCAGGGGTTCAAAATTTATACTGAACAGTTATATAAGAAACGGGAAACATTCGCGATGAGTAACCTTCAAAACACCGCTGAATCTCGCACTTTGGTGTTTCCTCGCAAGGCCTAATTGATATTTAGTATATTTTTCAAGCTTTTTGATTGATAAGTGTGTGCTTTTTATCCGATAAGAAAAAAAAAGATAATTTTTTCGATGAAGGACTTGCATCACAAAAAAATGCTCTTATAATTCGCAGCCCTGAATGACGGAAACGTTGTTGATGCGACACTAGCTCAGTTGGTAGAGCGCAACCTTGCCAAGGTTGAGGTCACGAGTTCGAACCTCGTGTGTCGCTCCACTTTTTCTTAAGTGGACAGGAAAGCTTTCATTGTGCTTAACAATGAATACGGACGCGGGGTGGAGCAGCTTGGTAGCTCGTCGGGCTCATAACCCGAAGGTCGTCGGTTCAAATCCGGCCCCCGCAACCAATGCGACACTAGCTCAGTTGGTAGAGCGCAACCTTGCCAAGGTTGAGGTCACGAGTTCGAACCTCGTGTGTCGCTCCAAATTTAAAGCTCTCATTGTGCTTAACAATGAATACGGACGCGGGATGGAGCAGCTTGGTAGCTCGTCGGGGGCTCATAACCCGAAGGTCGTCGGTTCAAATCCGGCTCCCGCAACCAAATTTAAAAGGTATTGTGATTCGCTAGCTCGTCGGGCTCAGCTATTCATAAAACCTCGCGAAGGTCACTGGTTCAAATCAGTCCTCGCAACCAATTCTCTT
>NZ_SATR01000359.1 GCF_004551525.1 Vibrio ouci
GGCTAGCTCAATTTTGTCCTCAAAGTGCCAGCTGTACTTTTACTAGCCTTAAAGCTGGCATGACCCACAAACGCACCAATTCTCATGCTTTAAGTCTAATTAACGCCACTATTTCTACACTCTAAGTTTCCTTTCATATATCCTTGTCTAAGTCTTTAGAATTAATAAATTTTTCCCTTACTTAGATGACATACAAGACACGCTTACCGCTCAACGGGGCAGACATATGAAACCGTTGACTCTGCATATCCTCAGAGATATCCTGCAAATGCACTGGCAAAATCCAGTGCCAGGATTAGCACCCTGCTTACGTTCGACACATAGCCGTTAGCTGAAGTATTCGCTAACGCTGTGTGCGCTTCGGCACACCTGTCGAAAATGGATTTGTTTGCTTATTGCACAAATCTATTCGGTATTACGGTGAGCTGGGCGAGGCAGCCTCGGCTGGCCGTT
>NZ_SATR01000360.1 GCF_004551525.1 Vibrio ouci
GCATATTAATATTTAAAGTTTATATCAGACATGAAAAAATTAGCAATTGCCCTGATGTTGGGTGCAGCCGCAGTTACGGCTTCCGCCCAAGTAAATTACACTGTGCAGACAGCCTGCCATCCATTGGACGTAAAGCATTATGACACACAACGTCTCCGTAGCATGAAAAAATTAGCAATTGCAATGGCTCCGGACGAAATCAATGTTACTTACACCCTCTATGACCGTTTGATTTACGGAGGTGCAATGCCTGTAAACAAAGTATTGAAACTGGAGACTTTCCGTGAGTTGGGTCCTGAAATCACTTACTTCCTCGAACGTCGCGAGTTGGGTGTTATCAACACCGGTGGCGATGGAGTAGTTATTTACGGAGGAGCTATGCCGGTAAACAAAATTTTGAAGCTGGAAACTTTCCGTGAACTGGGTCCGGAAATCACTTACTTCCTTGAACG
>NZ_SATR01000361.1 GCF_004551525.1 Vibrio ouci
TGCGCCTATTTTCTTCTTCCAAGATGGCGGCTGCAACATCAGCAAAGCCTAAATAGTCTGTGAGGATATTATTGGTCAAGTTGATAATGAGTTGATCATACGAATCTGGAAGACTTTGAAGTAGAAGCTCTGCACGTTCACTTTCCTCTATTTGTTGACCCAACGTARTGAGTTGTGAAAATAGAGTYCTTATTGTGTTGATGTGGTCAGTCACCGCCRTGGTTTCTGCCATTCGAAGGGTATAAAGTCTCCGCTTTAAGAAAATCTTATTRTGCAAAGACTTRGACTCATATAGCTTTGTTAGAGTCTCCCATATCTCCTTAGCTRTTTTCTTCTCCGCCACACTTGATAATACTTCATCRGCTAATGCTAAATGTATGTTAGCAATAGCATTGCCATCCATCTCATTCCATTTTGCATTATCAGTGATCTCCGCGGGTCGATCCCCAAT
>NZ_SATR01000362.1 GCF_004551525.1 Vibrio ouci
TGCCGATTCCAGCACTGCCCGCCGTGCCTGAACCAGCGCTGTTTCGTCAGCGTGTCCCCTCGACGACTTTTCCTGCCTGGCCTGGACAGTCCAGCGTCCAGCCCATGCTCGTCAGACAATCTGCGCTGCCGATTTTCCCCGACGAACCTGCAGCCGCACAAATCTGCGCTGCCGAATCTGCCAACACTGTCCCGCGGGCTGCCACTGCCCCAGTGTCTCAACCTGYGGTCTTTCTCGTCGAGCCTTGGACTATCCAGCCCGTCCAGACCCATCGCCAGCACCCGCTGCCGATTCTGCCGACTTTGCCGATTTCGTCGGCGCTGCCGATTCCAGCACTGCCCGCCRTGCCTGAACCAGCGCTGTTTCGTCAGCGTGTCCCCTCSACGAMTTTTCCTGCCTGGCCTGGACAGTCCAGCGTCCAGCCCATGCTCGTCAGACAATCTGCGCTGCC
>NZ_SATR01000363.1 GCF_004551525.1 Vibrio ouci
TTTGATAAACCTAGCTTGTAAATTAAATACAACAATAATCAATAAACAAATATTATGTAACATTGACTACAATTAATTACATTGCAAGAGATAATKAGTTTGTGATAGGACTTACATGTGTTCTAAACCATGTGGCAAATTGTTCATCTTRTAATTGAAAGATCTGRGATTCGGTCAGCTGTGAGTTATTGGACAGTAAGTATCGTMGATGTTGCCTGCAAGGTTGTTCCAAAKTATATGAGTGTATGGTATCACAAAACATAAATAGTACACTCTTGACAAAGTTTAAGTCGAACATCYACTTACTTAATARAAGGTCTMAGCTCATCACAGTTAAATAGG
>NZ_SATR01000364.1 GCF_004551525.1 Vibrio ouci
GCGATGGGCGCGGACAAAGGACAGTAAACAGTGGAAGAGGCGCTAAAGCCGACAACTGAACAACAGGATAGCTTGCATATCCTGCCTTTATGTATGATTCCCATCAAAACGCCTGCTTTGCGCCGTGCGTGCCTGGTTAAGAACAGTCGGCTGGAAACTGCCGTAGAATTGTTCCGGGACAAGGCGGGGCATATCCTGCCTTTATGTATGATTCCCATCAAAACGCCTGCTTTGCGCCGTGCGTGCCTGGTTAAGAACAGTCGGCTGGAAACTGCCGTAGAATTGTTCCGGGACAAGGCGGGGGTCAGCGGACAGCTTAATGTGCAGGACTTGCCGGATTTTTTCCAGGAGTCGGATGCAGACAGCCTGCCTGACGATATGGTTAAAATCCGCGGGTTGGACAAGATGCCCAGCTTCGATGTCTATTCCTGCCGGATTTCCCTGCGC
>NZ_SATR01000365.1 GCF_004551525.1 Vibrio ouci
AAAACTTTCCACACCCTCAAAGATCTCATCGTTGTAGGTGCCAACRGTCACCGTCATGCCCGTCGCATCACCCGGAATATCGAGGTTACCACCGTTACTGATCGGGAAGGATTGAGGGCCGTTACTGTCGGTGTAACTCACGGTGAGGTTACCATTGGCTAAGAAGTCCGCCATCTCTGCCGTSARYGGKTCGTCGACATCRAGCGTAAAGACGTAGTTCAAGGTGCCATCGACTTCTTTATCGAGGGAYACATCAAACTGAGCGTCATTACCTTCGACCACTTGGCCGGCATCGCTCACGGTGAGYACTGGTGTGTCGTTATTGACCTCACCACCATCGTCTATGATGGTTGCGTCGCCGCTGTCACTGAGRTTGAGTGCTTCATTGTTRTCACCRATRCTACCSGTTACSGTSACATCGAGYTCAAARCTTTCYACWCCYTCAAAGATCTCATCGTTGTAGGTGCCAACGGTCACCGTCATGCCCGTCGCATCACCCGGAATATCGAGGTTACCACCGTTACTGATCGGGAAGGATTGAGGGCCGTTACTGTCGGTGTAACTCACGGTGAGGTTACCATTGGCTAAGAAGTCCGCCATCTCTGCCGTGAGTGGTTCGTCGACATCGAGCGTAAAGACGTAGTTCAAGGT
>NZ_SATR01000044.1 GCF_004551525.1 Vibrio ouci
CCCCATCCAAATAACAAGCCAAACGGCTTGTTGTGCTGGCAAGCGTCGCCTTCTGATACTTGCTTTAGATGTGTCATGTAAAGCTTGCTCTATCCATTCAAGTTGGATGGCATTAACGACAGACTCRTAGTCTGTMGCATCTTCAATCGTTTCATGAGCCAGTACTAATTCTTGAGCCAACATAAAAAATCCCCACTAACTTTGTTAGTGGGGATTATCATACGTCCCGAAGATCATTCAAGTCTCTAAACCGATCGGCATTAGGCTAAATATGTCAGCCTTTTTTAATTTCTATTGAATGAACAACTACTCTTATATAGGCTTAGCTAACTAGTTATAAGTACAAGATAAAATCACCTAAGGATTTATTATGAAGAGATTAGGATTAGTCGCAGTGGCGCTGGCGACACTTACTGCTGGCTGCGCTTCAAATACAAAGCAAGACAACTTTCGTGAAGCCTCTTTTGAGCTTTGTAATACTGACGTTTCTCTTTATTCAGTAAGTGACGATGAGCGTGTACGCATTGTGTGCGCCGACGGGTCTAAGTTTTCTCTCAACAGTGAAAAGACTTTGGAAACCATGCGCGATATTAACTTCGACTACTGTGATGGTGAAGGCTTAGGTAAGTTTAGCGAGAGCACTAAGTACTACTCATTCAAATGTAAGTCAGGCACATTAATCAGCCTACCTAAGTAGTCTAGTTACGAACGCATAAAGGGTTGACGCTTAAAAACGTCAACCCTTTTTAGTTTGAATAAGCAAATCTGTCATCCTCAAGAATGAGGCACGAATGAGTTGGGGATCTCTTCCAGCGATTAGACAGCGTTTGGAGATTCCCTACTCTCTCCCTCGTCGCTCTATGGAATGACAGTATTCCCTCTCCGTCATTCCCGAGAACGAGGCACGAGTGAGTTGGGAATCTCTTCCAGCGATTAGACAATGTTTGGAGATTCCCCACTCTCTCCTTCGTCGCTCTATGGAATGACAACTGCCCTGTTCTATCATCACTGATAGCATTCACTTCTTACAGATACAAAAAAGCCCCATCAAATGATGAGGCTTCAATTCATTTTCAAAGTAGATGGAAGAAATTCGAGGAGCTCACAGGTCGTTCGCTCTCAAATACTATCTACTAAAATTTTCAAAATAGTTGGCTGAAATTCTAGGAGGGCACGCGGAGTTTACAAGTGTAAATGAGCATGCCCGACAACGAAGTTCAGTCAACTATGACGAAAATTACGCGTAAACAGGTAGACGCTTACAGATTTCGAGCACTTTTGCTTTCGTTGCTTCGATAACTTCCTCGTTGCCGATGTTATCTAGCACGTCACACATCCAGTTCGCTAGCTCTTTCGCGTCTTCTTCTGTAAAGCCACGACGAGTGATAGCTGGAGAACCTACACGGATACCAGACGTTACGAATGGGCTGCGTGGGTCGTTTGGTACTGAGTTCTTGTTTACCGTGATGTTTGCTGCACCTAGTGCTGCATCTGCATCTTTACCTGTAATGTCTTTGTCGATTAGGTCAACTAGGAACAGGTGGTTTTCTGTACCGTTAGAAACGATTTTGTAACCGCGCTCTTGGAACTGAGCAACCATCGCTTTTGCGTTTTTCACTACGCGTGCTTGGTAAGCTTTGAATTCAGGCTCCATTGCTTCTTTGAACGCTACTGCTTTACCCGCGATAACGTGCATTAGAGGGCCACCTTGACCACCAGGGAAGACAGCTGAGTTCAGCTTCTTGTACATCTCTTCACCCGCGTTAGACAGGATTAGACCACCACGCGGGCCTGCTAGCGTTTTGTGAGTCGTTGTGGTTACAACGTGAGCATGTGGTACTGGCGTTGGGTATTCGCCTGCAGCGATTAGACCCGCTACGTGAGCCATATCAACAAATAACCAAGCGCCTGCTTTGTCTGCGATCTCACGCATGCGAGCCCAGTCAACGATTTGCGAGTAAGCTGAGAAACCACCGATGATCATCTTAGGCTTGTGCTCAAGCGCAAGTTGCTCCATCTCGTCGTAGTTGATTTGGCCTGCTTCGTCGATACCGTAAGGGATAACATTGTAGTGCTTACCAGAGAAGTTTACTGGAGAGCCGTGAGTCAGGTGACCACCGTGCGCTAGGCTCATACCTAGAACCGTATCGCCTGGGTTAAGTAGCGCCATGTAAACAGCACTGTTTGCTTGAGAACCAGAGTGTGGCTGTACGTTTGCGTACTCACAACCAAATAGCTGACATGCACGGTCGATAGCCAGAGCTTCTGCTTTATCAACGTACTCACAACCACCATAGTAGCGCTTGCCTGGGTAACCTTCAGCGTACTTGTTTGTTAGCTGAGAACCTTGAGCTTCCATTACACGTGGGCTTGTGTAGTTTTCAGAAGCGATAAGTTCAATGTGTTCTTCCTGGCGAAGAGTTTCTTCTTGGATTGCTGCGAACAGTTCCGCATCGTAATCTGCGATGTTCATATCACGCTTTAGCATCTGTATCTCCTGACTCAGATTAAGACTTAAAAATTGCAAAAAAACTGATTTTTGACCTCAATACCGACGTTTTTACCTGACGCAAACGTTTGCATTAAGCTAATGACGCGCATTCTACATAATTTGATCTAGGTCATAAAGAGAAAAATTCATTTTTTCTCATGCAGTTTTTTCATAATGCTTTACGAAGAATATCATGATGACCCTTTCAGCAAGTGTTTACTTAGCAAAGTGTCAATTTCGTCCTTTACACTCCGTAAAACGATAATTACATAGGTTTACCTTAAATTTCGCTCTCAAGCTACCGAAATCCTTCATTTTTAAATAGTATGCTCGCCATTATTTACTAGTTAAATTTCAAATTGATGGAAAAACACTCAAGAAAAGAAGATTGGATCGCAATTTTAACTGGCACCTTCTTAGTTGCTCAGGGCGTCTTCTTTTTACAATCAGCATCGCTCCTGACTGGCGGTACTACGGGCTTAGCGCTATTGGCGAGTCAATTCGTACCTCTCTCTTTCGGTGTACTTTATTTTGCTGCTAACTGCCCTTTTTACCTTTTAGCATGGAAACGCTTTGGTTCTCGCTTTGCATTTAACAGTGCAATTTCAGGCGCTTTAGTGTCAATCTTTACCGATCACCTTTATTTAGTCATCAGTTTAGACAGCATCAACGCCGTTTATTGTGCCGTCGCTGGCGGATTACTGATGGGCTTAGGTATGTTGATCCTATTCCGCCACCGTTCAAGCTTGGGTGGTTTCAATGTCTTATGTCTGTTTATTCAAGACAAATTTGGAATTTCGGTGGGCAAATCTCAACTGGCGATCGATTTTGTTATTTTGGTTGCGTCATTCTTCTTCGTTTCACCAGAAGTGATTGGCTTATCTATCCTTGGCGCTATCGCTCTAAACCTAGTACTAGCGATGAACCATAAGCCGACCCGCTATAGCGTGAATTACGGTTAACGAGCTGCAGAACAAAAAAGAGGGTTGACGTGAAAACGTCAACCCTCTTTATTTTTTCAACACTTTACACTGTCATCCCCAAGAACGAGGAACTCGTGAGTTGGGGAGCTCTTGAAGTTAATCGAATACTCGATGAGATTCCCTACTCTCTCCTTCGTCGCTCAATGGAATGACTAGTTAAACAACGCGATTAGTTCAATTCACCATGTGAAGCACGCGCCTTCACATCATGGCTAAGCTCTTTGTTTAGTTCTGCTTCCACATGACCCGGTGATTGGGTAGATGCAGAAATCAAACGATACATCGCAGGGATTACGAACAAGGTCACCAACGTCGCAAAGCCCATGCCGAAGAAGATTACCGTACCAACAGCGACTCGGCTTTCATAACCAGCACCTGTCGACATAATCAACGGAATCGCACCTGCCAATGTGGTAAACGCTGTCATCATAATTGGACGAAGACGACGAGCAGACGCATCAACAATCGCTTTTTCAAATTCAATACCACGGTCACGTAGTTGGTTAGCAAACTCAACAATCAAAATACCATTCTTGGTTACCATACCAATCAACATGATCATACCAATTTGGCTGTAGATATTGAGACCTTGATTCATCAAGAACAAACCAAGGAAGCCACCAAATACCCCCATAGGAACGGTGAACATCACGACTAATGGGTTGATAAAGCTTTCAAACTGAGCAGCCAGTACTAAGTAGGCCACCAGCAATGCGAGCGCGAATACAATCAGAATACTCGATTGGTTCTCTTTATAGTCTTTAGACTCGCCAGAGTAGCTGACTGAGATATCACCTGGTAGCAACTCAATCGCTTGCTGATCAAGGAAGTCTAATGCCTCACCAAGCGTATAACCATCCGACAGGTTTGCCGTTACGGTAATCGCTTTTTGCTTGTTGTAGTGCGAAAGACGGATTGATGATGCAACTTCTTCAATCTTAGTTACCGCATCCAAAGTCACTAGCTCTCCAGAAGCGGTGCGCATATAGATTTGGCTTAAATCGGAAGCGTTGTTAAAGCTGTTCTCATCGCCACGTAAATAAACGTCATACTCTTCGCCGCGCTCAACAAAGGTCGTTTCACTCTTACCACCGAGCATAATCTCGAGCGTTTCAGAGATATCTTGGACACTGATGCCTAGCTCAGCCGCGCGCTGTTTATCGACAGAAACAACCAGCTCAGGAGTTTTCTCAGAGTAGTTAATATCTGCGCCTTCCATAAACGGCGACTCTTCCGCTAACTGCTCTAACTTCTCTGCCCATACTTTGAGTTCAGGGTAGTCAGAGCCCCCAAGCACAAACTGAACAGGCTCGCTCGAACCACCACGGAAACCCGGCATGAATGGGAATACACGCACATCAGGAATACCCGCGAGCGCTTTACGTACTTGCCCTAACGCTTGCTGCGCAGTGACATCACGATCATTCCAGTCATCAAGAATCATGATAACAAAGCCGGTCTGGTCACCAGCATTACCACCAAATGCCGGTGATTGGATACTGAAGGACTTTAAGAAACCTTGGCCAAGCAATGGCATTAGGCGCTCTTCGACAATGTCCATATTGGCTGACATACGGTTGTAACTGGTTGCATCGGCGCCACGTACAAAGGCAAAGATCACGCCGCGGTCTTCAGACGGTGTTAGCTGAGCAGGCACTTTCTGCATTAGCCCCCAACTGCCACCAATACAAGACATAATGATAAGCGGAGCCGCCCATTTCCATTTCAATGCGCCTTTGAGCACCTTTCGGTATCCTGACTCTAAACGGCCAAACATACCATCAATGAAGATATTGAAGCGGTTTGGTTTTACATTCGCTTTAAGCAACTTGCTGCCAAGAACAGGCGTCAGTGTCAGAGCAATCAGTGATGAGAAGATCACTGACATCGCAAGTAACACTGAGAACTCAGTAAATAGCAGACCAACCATGCCATCCATAAAGGAAATTGGCAGGAAAACCATCACCAACACTAGCGTGGTTGCAACCACAGCAAAGCCAACTTCTCGAGTACCCTTATAAGCGGCAAGCAGTGGTTTTTCACCCCTTTCGATATGGTGGAAAATGTTTTCTACCACCACAATCGCATCATCAACCACCAAACCAATCGACAAGATCAGCGCCATCAAAGTGATCAAGTTAATCGAAAAGCCAAAGTAATAAGCGGCAATGAAAGAGGAAATCAGTGATACAGGCACCGTCACCGCTGGGATTAAGGTTGCACGCGCTTGACCAATAAAGATGTACAAGACCAGTACAACAAGACCGCCAGTAATAAATAGTGTGCTGTACACCTCAGCGATCGAGCGTTCGATAAACACTGTCGAGTCATAATCAATCGCAAGGCGAGTGCCATCTGGTAAGAACTGCTGAATATCTTCAACTTGCTTATGAACTAATGTCGCCACTTCCAATGGGTTTGCGTCCGACTGAGGCACAATCCCCATACTAACGTTCACTACGCCATCACTCTTAAAGGTCGAGTTTTCGTTCTCTGCACCTATGTAGACATCCGCCACATCACGCAGATAAATTGGCGTATTGTCGCTGGCACGTTTTACCACCAAGTATTCAAAGTCTTCAGCTTGGTTATAGCTGCGCGCAGTACGTACCGACATAACGATCTGGTCGTTTCGCACCTCACCACCTGGGCTTTCAATATTTTCGCTGCGTAGTGCCGAAGTAATATCGGAGGTCGTCACGCCGCGGCCGGCCATTTGTTCAGGTTTGAGTTTTACGTACATGACTTTGTACAAACCACCTGAAACATCGACCGAGCTCACCCCTGAAATCAAGCTGAAACGGTCCATCAACACCCGCTCAACATAGTCGGTCAGTTGAGTTCGGTCCATTTCAGACGAACTAAGGTTGATATAGAGTGAGGCCTCACCGGAGCCGTTGTTTTTAAATACGATCGGATCATCGGCTTCATCTGGCAGTGAGCGCTGCGCACGAGCAACCGCATCACGCACATCACTGACCCCGGTATTGAGGTCATAACCTAGTCCAAAGGTAATGGTGATGCGCGACATACCATTACGCGTGGTTGACGAAATTTCATCAATACCACTTATCCCTGACAACTGGTCTTCAAGATTGGAGGTTATTTGGCTTTCAATAATAGTGGCTGAAGCGCCTTCATAACGCGTACTGATCGAAACAACCGGACTTTCAATGTCTGGCATTTCACGAACCGCTAACTTGTTAAAAGAGACAATACCGAATACGCACAGCAGTAAGCTGAGTACCACGGCGGCAACTGGTCTCTTTACAGAAACGTCAGATAACAGCATTAGTTCGCCCCTTCTTGGCTGTTATTCGCCACTTTCGGACGAGCGTCGCTGCCTAGCTCAGTCACCGCAATGCCATCGCGCATATTGACGATGCCTTGCACGACAATCTTTTCACCAATCTCTAACCCTTGCTCAATCACGACTAGATTATCGACTCGCGCACCTAAAGTGACTTCAGTGCGTTGGGCTTTGCTGTCCTCACCAACCACATAAACAAAACGCTTAGTGCCAGAATACTCAAGTGCTTGAACTGGGATGATTGGCGCTTCAATAGCAGGGAAGTCCATATCCGCAGACACTAGCATGCCAGGCTTTAGATATTGTTCTGCGTTAGCGAAGTGGATACGTACACGTAAGTTTAAAGTTTCAGAGTTAATGCGTGAGTCTATGCCCACCACTTCACCTTCAAACTGTTGACTAGGCCATGCAGCAGTGGTGGCTTTTACTTTCATACCTTGCGATAGCTGAGAGAGGTAACGCTCTGGTACTTGTAGGTCGAGCTGCATAACGGAAAGGTTATCTAGATTGAGAAGTTCTGCACCCGCACTGACCATTTTGCCGCGGCTAAAGTCAACAAAGCCAACCGTGCCATCAAAAGGCGCACTGATATGGAGATCTTTCAAATTAGCATTGGCTGCATCAAGGCGGGCTTTAGCAATATCGACGCTCGCCTGTTGAGCATCAATCTCGGTCTGGGTTATCGCATTGCGCTTCACTAGACGCTGAAACTCTTTGAGTTTGCGTTGTTCATCTTTTAGGTAAGCATTAGCTTCAGTGACCGCGGCACGCGCTTTATCATCATTTAACTGAACTAAAAGCTGACCTTTACGCACAACTTGATTGGCTTTAACTGCAATAACGTCAACTTTACCTGTGACCTCAGGAGAAATGGTCACCGATTGCTCTGCGTCGAGTTTACCGACCAATTCAAGCGACTGAGACACTTCATGTGTCTGCACTTGTTCGGTCACAACCGTCACTGAAGATGGCCCTTGCCTTTTAGCGTAAGCTGTTGGTACTGCTGCAATAATAGACAATGACAGCAAACTCAAAACAATTTTATTTTTCATAGTGAAGTTCTGTATAGAGTAATTACCCGTATTGTATCCCTTTATGCTCAATTTAAACGTCAAGTAATGTAAAGAGGGCGAAATAATGTGTAAGTAAAACCGTTGATTGTTTAAGCTTTATGGTCAATTACTGCCATCTTTGCCCAAAAAGGCACCATTCAATTCAAAATTCCAAGAAAACGCTTTACAGCTTGAGCGAGTTTGCTATGATTCGCTCCGAACTTGAGCAATGTGTTGGGAAAACATTGTCTAAGTATAAAACACCCTGGAGGGGTTCCCGAGTGGCCAAAGGGATCAGACTGTAAATCTGCTGGCACTGCCTTCGATGGTTCGAATCCGTCCCCCTCCACCATATTTCTTCTTGTGCTTTCTTCAAGGTAAATAGCCTTTGTAGATAAGTTGTGAGAAACACTTGATTAACGTGTTGGGAAAACCTTAGTTAAGTATAAAAATACCCTGGAGGGGTTCCCGAGTGGCCAAAGGGATCAGACTGTAAATCTGCTGGCACTGCCTTCGATGGTTCGAATCCGTCCCCCTCCACCATATTTTTCTGTGATTAACCTATGAGTTAATTGTGGGAAACACTTGGACAACGTGTTGGGAAAACATTATCTAAGTATAAAAATACCCTGGAGGGGTTCCCGAGTGGCCAAAGGGATCAGACTGTAAATCTGCTGGCACTGCCTTCGATGGTTCGAATCCGTCCCCCTCCACCATATTTCTTCTTGTGATTAACCTATGAGTTAATTGTGGGAAACACTTGATTAACGTGTTGGGAAAACATTAGTTAAGTATAAAAATACCCTGGAGGGGTTCCCGAGTGGCCAAAGGGATCAGACTGTAAATCTGCTGGCACTGCCTTCGATGGTTCGAATCCGTCCCCCTCCACCATATTCAAGAAAGCCAACTCACTGAGTTGGCTTTTTTCGTTTCTGCTGTCCACAAACAACCTCATCCACAATAGTCATCCAGAAAACCCTAGATATAAAAAAGCCCCGACCTAAGCCGAGGCGATAACTAACGTCATAGGGGGAGTTAGTTATTCAGAACTAAGATGCGTGTTTCGTAAGGTCTAAGCACCTGATGTTGAGACACTCTATCAGCCTGAAGATCATAGTTAGCTAAAACATACTCAGCCTTATCACAATCAAACTCGTCAGGTAATACACACTCTGCTTCTTCACCATAGTAGTTATTCAAACAGATTAACGTCTGGCTTTCAGACTTACGCTGGTAACCAAAAATAGCGTCGTGTTGTGGATAGAGATCCAAATAGCTACCTGTGGTGATCACTTCAATCTCTTTACGCAGCTTAATCAGTTGCTGATAGAAGTAAAATACAGAGTCGTCATCAGCGACTGCTTTTTCAGCATTAATATCTGGGTAGTTTTTCGCAACCTCAAGCCATGGTTGGCCTTTAGAAAATCCAGCATACACTTCGCTGTTCCACTGCATTGGGGTACGAGAATTATCACGGGATTTCTGCGCTAAGATAGCGATCATCTCATCATGGCTAACACCTTGTTGATTGACCATGATGTCGTACATATTGGTGCTTTCAACATCACGATATTGCTCAATCGAGGTGTAACCAGGGTTGGTCATGCCGATCTCTTCACCTTGATAGATATACGGCGTGCCTTGCATCATATGGACTGACGCACCAAGCATTTTTGCTGATTCAACTCGATACTGTTGATCATTACCTAAGCGGCTCACAACACGCGGCTGATCGTGGTTACACCAAAATAACGCGCCCCAACCTTTACCATTTAAGCCAGTTTGCCAATGATTGAAAATCTGTTTTAGCTGTAGAAAATCAAATGGCGCTTTGGTCCACTTCTCACCATTTGGGTAGTCGGCTTTCAGGTGATGGAAGTTAAATACCATCGACAGTTCTTTATTGTCTAGAGAAGAGTATTGCTGGCAGTGCTCTAGCGTAGTCGAAGACATCTCTCCCACCGTCACGCTGCCATATTTCTGGAATACCGCTTCACTGATCTCTTGCAAGTACTCATGCACACGTGGTCCATCAGTATAGAAACGACGGCCATCACCAATATCATCACTTGGGAAGTCTTGCTGTTTAGAAATAAGGTTAATCACGTCTAAACGGAAACCATCAACGCCCTTCTCAGCCCAGTAGCTGATCACTTCTTTCACTTCAGCGCGCACGGTTGGGTTCTCCCAGTTGAGATCCGCTTGCTCTTTAGCAAATAAGTGCAGGAAGTATTGACCACTTGTCCCATCAAATTCCCAAGCACTGCCACCAAATTTTGATTGCCAATTGTTTGGCGCTTGACCGTCAACCGGATCTTTCCAAATGTAGTAATCACGATAAGGGCTATTCTTGTCAGCCAAAGCCGATTGGAACCAGTGATGCTCGGTAGAGGTGTGGTTAACCACGATATCCATAATGATACGAATACCACGCTGATGAGCTTCAGACAGCAGCTGGTCGAAGTCTTCCATGCTGCCAAAGTCAGGGTTAATCGCGTAGTAATCAGAAATGTCGTAGCCATTATCAATCATCGGAGATTGGTAGACCGGGGTTAACCAGATCGCATCGATACCTAATAGCTTGAGGTAATCGAGCTTAGAGATAATGCCTTGAATATCCCCCGTCCCTTTACTGCCGCTATCACAAAAGCTCTTTGGATAGATTTGGTAGATAGACGCTGTTTTCCACCAATTTGCATCATTAACCTTCGTTGTCATGACTAAACTCACTTACCAAAAATAAAAATCATTGAAAACGGAGCGGCAAACCACCGCTCCAAATTAGGAAGAGTAATTAAGCGTTAGCAGGCTCTAGCTCACCTTTCATTTGCGCACGCTTGTAGAAGAACAGAGTTAATGCAGCTGGAACTGCAATAGCCACTAGCATAGCGATAGCGAAGATGCCCCAGAATTGTGGTTGAATCGATAGAATGCCAGGTAGGCCACCAACACCGATACCATTCGCCATTACACCTGCGCTACCACAAATTGCCGCAGCAATCGCACTACCAATCATCGCGCTCAACATTGGGAACTTGTATTTCAAGTTGATGCCGTACATAGCAGGCTCTGTTACACCTAGGTAAGCAGAGATAGCCGCTGGTACTGAGATATCGCGTTCGCCATGCTTTTTACTGATAAGAATGATGCCGACAACCGCTGATGCTTGAGCAATGTTTGATAGGGCAATCAATGGCCAGATTGGTGTACCGCCAAGCTCTTGCATTAGCTGCAGGTCAACCGCATTGGTGGTGTGGTGAATACCAGTAATCACCAATGGCGCATAAAGGAAACCGAATATCATTGAACCAATCATAGCGAAGTCACCTGTCATCGCAGCTTTGGCAGCAAACGCAACACCATCACCTAATACGCGACCAAACGGACCGATTAGCGAGTGAGCAAGCACAACAGAAACAATGATAGATACAAACGGAACCACTACTAGATACAAGTATGATGGGACGATTCGCTTTAGGTTAGTTTCAATAAACGCCAGCGCGACACCAGCCAGCATCGCTGGAATGACCTGAGCCTGATAACCGACTTTTTCAATCACAAATAAGCCAAAGTCCCACACTTCTGGAACTTGCTTACCAATCAAATAAGCGTTCATTAACTGTGGTGATACCAGCGTGACACCTAAAGTAATACCAAGAATTGGCGTACCACCGAGTTTCTTAACCGTAGACCAACACACACCGACAGGAAGGAAGAAGAAGATCGCTTCACCAATCAACCATAGGAAGCTATGTACTGTTGCCCAAAATTGGCTGATTTCAGTCAGCGACTGACCATCAAACATTTTGATGTCGCCAATCACGTTACGGAAACCAAGAATTAGACCACCAGTAATGATGGCAGGAAGCAGCGGTACAAAAATTTCAGCAAGATGGGAAATACCGCGTTCCAAGATGTTCATGTTCTGGCGAGCGGCTTGTTTGGCTTCGTCTTTTGACGCTTCGCTCTTACCTGCTAGCTCGATAAGTACCTTGTACACTTCATCAACTTCAGTACCAATCACCACTTGGAACTGACCTGCGTTAGTAAAGCAGCCCTTAACTAACGGCAGGGCTTCTAGTGCTTTCTCATCGGCTTTGCTTGTATCGTTTAGTACGAAGCGAAGGCGAGTTAGGCAGTGGCTTACGCTCGCAATATTGTCACGCCCACCGACTAAATCAATTAGACGCTCAACTTCTTGTTTCGCTATCTTACTCATATCCATGTCCACCCTAATTGGATTCTCATTCTGTTCAATTCAAACTGACTTGATATTCTTGGTTTTATATTAATGGGAACATTCCCATTCGTGGTTATTATATTGTCAGATCTGATTTAGAATAAAAATGGGAACAGTCCCATTAATTGAATGAGATCACAGTATAATTTTAAATCACTTTAGAAATAATGGCTTATAGAGCGAGCGGTTCTTGAGTAATATGAACCTGTTCTTTCTCGCCATTTATATGATAGATCAACAGGTTAGCCGCTTTTTCACCAGCTAAAGAATAACCTGGGTCTATGCTGAATACTTTGGGGAAAAGAAAAGAAAGTAGCTCATTTCCACCGACGCCCGTCACCACCACATCTTCTCGGTTGAGCTCTTGCAAACGCTTGATCACACCTAAGGCTAAGGTATCACTGGCACACACAATCGCTTCAGTCTGCTCGGTCAAGACATTATCCACCAGCAAATAAGCGCTTTCGTGGTTGAGCTGCCCGGTTTGATAATGAGCCTCCACCGAATGGCGCTGACACCAATTTAGGTAAGCGTCGAGACGTAACTTACCGGTGGTTTTATCGCTAGGATCGACACCAATAAAGCCAATATTGTCGACATCCTTTTCTTGTAGGTATTCCAGCGCTTTGGTAATGACTAGAGCGTTATCGTAGTTAATCGAAGAGACTTTATCAGTATCCATGGCGATAACAACACTACGATTTTGCCAGCTGGAGAGCTTGTCGATATCAAAATCGCTAAAGCCAAATACGATCACACCATCGACATTGCGCTTCTTGAGCACATCAAGGTGGTCATTGGTTTTATCGCGATCGAATTGGCTTTCCATAATAACCACGTCATAGCCTGCAGCATAAAGAGTGTTGAGCATA
This sequence comes from Vibrio ouci, assembly GCF_004551525.1. Taxonomy (GTDB): domain Bacteria; phylum Pseudomonadota; class Gammaproteobacteria; order Enterobacterales; family Vibrionaceae; genus Vibrio; species Vibrio ouci. The sequence continues at coordinate 12,949 of NZ_SATR01000044.1, forward strand.
CTGCCGACCGCTTTATTCTCTGATGGCGAGTCCAAACGAGAGATAATCACCCCGACGACTTTCTGGCTACCACCGCGCATTGATTGTGCAGATTTAGAAGGCACATAACCGGATTCTTGAATCACACGTTCGACTTTTTCGCGTGTCGCTGGCTTTACTTTAGGATCATTGGTCAGTACGCGCGATACGGTCGATTTGCCAACGCCAGACAGTTTGGCGATATCAAGAATGGTTAGTTTTCTGCTCATAGATTCTTTTGGGTGCTTAAATGAAGTGAAGGAGGCAAACATTCTGCCTCCTAGTCATGATGGGCTATTATTCTTCGGTTACACAGTTCTTGTAAACGACGCGACCCAACTCTAAGCGAGCTTGATTGCCTTTTGTGAAAAGCGTCACTGGATTTAGCGTCTCAGAAGTACCGTCATCAAGAATATACTTCACTCCTGAGCCTGAACGTACTCGCACTAGACGGTAATCATTTTCAGGAAGACGTAACAAAGCTTTAGGTTCATTTGGCATATAAGCCACCTTAAAGCTTTTATCATCTTGGCAAGCATAGCTCTTAAACTCACCTTGATATGCGCTCTTTGGTTCCACTGCGTTATATGAACACCCAATAAGACCCACGCCAACAAGAGCGATTAATAGTGCACGATACTTCATCAAAACCTCCAGAGAAAATAAAGGCCGCACGTGGCGACCTATTAGAGTTTATTTAGTTAGGTATGCAGGAACATCTTTTATGCTATCGAGCACAACGGACGCTATCTCCTCACCCTTTTCTGTCACTGGCTTCCCGGTACGAACTAAAATCTTGGTTCCTACGCCAGCGGCTTCTGCTGCCATCATGTCTTCAGCTTTATCACCAACCATAACAGAGTTAGCCATATCGATTTTTAAGAAATCGCGAGCAGAGATAAACATACCTGGCTTTGGCTTACGACAATCGCAACCTTCTTTATATTTGCCTTGGCCATGTTCAGCATGATGCGGGCAGTAGTAAAAACCATCGAACTCAACGCCATTGTCGACAAAGTTCCAGTCCATCCACTGAGTTAAATCTAGGAAGCGGTCTTCACTGAATTTACCACGTGCAATACCAGACTGGTTGGTCACTAAGACAAGCAGGTAGCCCATCTCTTTCAGTTTTTTTGTCGCCTCAAACACGCCTTCAATAAATTCAAAATCGTGCTCATCGTGTACATAGCCATGATCTACGTTAATCACGCCATCACGATCTAAAAAGACTGCTGGTTTTGCCAAAATATGCTTCTCGTTATTTGCTTTATATAAAGAAGATTATACCCAAGTCGTTGCAATATGCCATCTTATCAAGAGCGGCCCCTCCTCTGTCATAGAGAGGCAAGGGTTGGTAAATTTAGCGATATTCTGGCGGTCAAGCATAGCGCTTATTGCCTTAATCTCTATCTAATGACAAATTGATTTGGCTCAAAATACGTTTAGACGTCTAGACGTAAAAATATCTATTGACACTTTTCGCGCAAAGCCATAGCATCCTCTAGTAAATGAGATATAGTTCAAAATAATCTACTGCTCCTAAGCTGAAACGAGTTTCTCGATGATTGAAATTAATCAAGTAAATAAGGTGTTCTATCAAGGTACTAAGGAAATCCATGCCTTGAAAGAGATTAACCTACAGATCCCACAGGGAAATATCTTTGGTGTTATTGGCTCGTCAGGAGCAGGTAAAAGCACACTTATCCGTTGTGTAAACATGCTAGAGGCACCAACCACAGGCTCTATTGTTGTTGATGGTGTGGACCTCACTAAGCTATCTAAATCTGAGCTGTGTGAAGCTCGCCGTAACATCGGTATGATTTTCCAGCACTTTAACTTGCTCTCTTCACGTACCGTGTTTGACAACGTCGCACTACCTTTAGAGCTAGCAGGTAAAGATAAAGGTCATATTTCAGCAAAAGTGACCGAGTTACTAAAACTGGTTGGCTTAGCGGATAAGCATGAAAGCTACCCAGCAAACTTAAGTGGTGGTCAAAAGCAGCGTGTGGCGATTGCTCGTGCCCTAGCATCCGATCCTAAAGTTCTTCTGTGTGATGAAGCGACCAGCGCACTTGATCCAGCGACGACTCAATCGATTCTAGAGCTGCTGAAAGAGATCAACCGTAAACTCAATATCACTATCCTACTTATCACCCATGAAATGGATGTGGTGAAAAGCATCTGTCATGAAGTGGCAATCATTGGTGGTGGTGAATTGGTTGAGAAAGGTACGGTTGGCGAGATTTTCGCTCACCCTAAAACAGAGTTGGCACACCAATTTATTCGCTCGACGCTCGACCTGTCGATTCCAGAGGACTATCAAGCTCGCCTGCAAGAGACTCGCGTTGAAGGAAGCTACCCGCTTGTTCGCTTAGAGTTTACTGGTGCAACCGTTGATGCCCCACTAATGACGCAGATTGCGCGCAAGTTCAATATTGATGTCAGCATCCTAAGCTCGGATCTTGATTACGCTGGCGGTGTTAAGTTCGGCATGATGGTGGCTGAACTATTTGGTAATGAACAAGATGACAATGCAGCGATTGAGTTCCTGCGTGAGCACAATGTAAAAGTAGAGGTGCTAGGTTATGTCCTTTAATGAAATTTCACAGTGGCTGAGCCTCAACAGCAACCTATTGCTTGGTGCAACGTGGGAAACACTCTACATGGTAGCAGTTGCGGGTATCGTTGGCTTTGCCGTGGGTATTCCACTCGGCGTTATTCTTCATACAACCAAGAAAGGCGGACTGCTAGAGAATACTAAGCTAAATGGCATTCTCGGCGCTGTGGTCAACGTAGGCCGCTCAGTACCATTCTTAGTCTTGATGGTGGCAATCATTCCAGTGACTAAGCTATTAGTTGGCACCTTTATCGGCACAACGGCGGCCATCGTACCACTCACAATTGGCGCAATCCCATTTGTTGCTCGCCTGATTGAAGGCGCGCTACTTGAAGTACCGACTGGCTTGGTTGAAGCGGCGCAATCTATGGGCGCAACACCAATGCAAATTATTTCTAAGGTACTGCTTCCTGAAGCAATGCCTACGATTGTTAACTCAGTAACGATTACCCTAGTAACACTTGTCAGCTACTCAGCCATGGCTGGTACGGTAGGCGGTGGCGGTCTAGGTGATGTCGCAATTCGCTACGGCTTCCACCGCTACGATGTGGTGATTATGGCCGTGACCGTTGTGATGCTAATCGTGCTAGTACAAATTATTCAATCTATTGGTGATGCGATTGTTCGTCGCGTTGATCACCGCTAAAAATATAACCAATTCACAGATTTATTCATAAGGAGATAGTGATGAAATTCAGTCTTAAAGGTCTTTTGACTATCGCAGCAGCAGCGTCTGCACTAGTTCTAGCAGGTTGTGGCGAAAAAGACGTCGACACAAGCAAAGTAAAAGTGGGTGTAATGGCAGGTGCCGAAGCACAAGTTGCAGAAGTAGCCGCTAAAGTCGCTAAAGAGAAGTTCGGCCTAGAGGTAGAGCTTGTTACCTTTACTGACTATGTAACGCCTAACGCTGCACTGGATGATGGTTCTATCGACATCAACGCATTCCAGCATAAGCCATACCTAGATCAGCAAGTGACTGACCGTGGTTACAAGCTAACTATCGCGGGTAACACGTTTGTATACCCAATTGCTGGTTACTCTAAGCAAGTTAAATCGGTTGATGAGATCCAAGATGGCGCGCGTATCGCGGTACCAAACGATCCAACTAACCTAGGTCGTTCTTTACTACTTCTTGAGCAACAAGGTCTACTTAAGCTACGTGAAGGCGCTGGTCTTCTAGCAACAGTTCGTGACATCGTTGAAAACCCTAAGAACATCACTATTGTTGAACTAGACGCTGCTCAGCTTCCACGTTCTCTAGATGACGTTGCACTTTCTGTAATCAACACAACTTACGCTAGCTCTATCAACCTAACTCCACAAAAAGATGGTGTTTTTGTTGAAGATAAAGAGTCTCCGTACGTAAACCTAATCGTTGCACGTGAAGACAACGCGCAAGCTGAAAACGTGGTTAACTTCGTTAAAGCTTACCAAACTGAAGAAGTTTACTCTGCGGCATCTGACATCTTCCAAGGTGGCGTAGTTAAAGGTTGGTAATCACTTACTAGCTTGCATGAACACTAAGGGCTAACTTTAATACGTTAGCCCTTTTCTTTTGGAGCCATCATTCTTAAGCGATTGAAGTAGTTATCAATAATCGCTTCATAGCGGCCATCGCCTTTCATATCACGCAATACTTGATCAAATCGGTCTCTTAACGAATCCCTTTCACGCAGCTTCGAAAAGGCTATATAGCTAGACGTTGCCTCAATCGGCGGAGAGAGAATTTCAAGCACATCCTCTAGCTGTTCGCTGGCCAAAATGCTCCGAGCGCCAAAATCATTGTTAACCCAGACATCAGCACGCCCAGTCCTAACTAAGTGCGCACAGTCGGCGGTGTTATTACGTCTAAACACCATTCGAAAGTGCCTCTCTGCCAACAGTGTATCCATTTGCTTGCCATAACTGACACGATTAACGACACAGATTGAGACATCGGAAAGATTACTGGTGAGAAAGGTATCACTCTTAATATTGCTCTGCGTTTTAACCACTAAGCTGATGTTTTGGGTAAACAGCACTTGATTACTGTAATCAGCAAATTGTTCACGGGTGGGATTTTTAAAGGCGGTGAAGATAGCATCGGCGCGACCAAACTGAACATTACTCAGTGCTCTCGCCCAAGGCAGGACTTCTATTGAAATTGGCACCTCTAGCTCTTCAAATACCGCCTCGACTAACTCTATCGCCACTCCTGACACCTCCCCTTCCTCAGTGACGATATAAGGAGGGTAGTCAAGCGTGACTAACTGTATAGGGGGCATGCTCCACGCATTGAAAGAAAACAGGCAAACCAATGTAAATAAAGTGCAACGCCTAGTCATAATGTTCCTGAGCTTAAGCTAAAGCGCTAGGTCATACGCCACAGTGTTAGACAGAATAGTACTCTTATCACTTCCTCATCCCCCCGAGAGCTCACCCCATAAAAATAAGTAAAGTTCACCGCTATCACTTGTCAACTCGCATAACGGCGCGCCTAAACCAAAAAAGCCAGAGCAAGTGCTCTGGCTTTTAAATTTAGTCTATCTACATAGATTAAGGCGTGTAGTACGTTGCTGCACCTGGACCTACTGGTAGACCTAGAACGAATACCCAAATGTAGAACAGTAGACTCCAACCTACGATGAAGCAGATTGAGTAAGGTAGCATGGTTGCGATTAGCGTACCGATACCTAGGTTCTTCATGTAACGAGTTGCTACCGCTAGGATTAGACCGAAGTAGCTCATCATTGGAGTAATGATGTTAGTCGTTGAATCACCGATACGGTAAGCCGCCTGAATTGTTTCTGGCGCGTAGCCAACTAGCATTAGCATTGGAACGAAGATTGGCGCTGTAACAGCCCACTGAGCTGACGCTGAGCCGATCATTAGGTTGATGAAGCCACACATTAGGATGAATGCGAAGAACAGCATTGGGCCAGTTAGACCGATTTCCTGTAGGAAGCTTGCACCCGCAACTGCGAATACTTGACCAAAGTTAGTCCACTTGAAGAACGCAACAAACTGAGCAGCGAAGAATACAAGTACGATGTACATACCCATAGAAGACATCGACTTCGCCATTGCATCAATCACGTCACGGTCAGTCTTCATAGAGCCTGTTACTTTACCGTAAACGAAACCTGGGATTGCAAAGAATACGAAGATAAACGCTACGATACTTTTCAGGAATGGCGAACCTGCCACTGTACCTGTCGCTGAACGTAGAACACCGTCTTCAGGAACGATTGTCCAAGCAAGAAGTGCTGATACAGCAACAACCGCTAGGCCTGCTAGTTTTAGACCTTTCTTCTCAATGTCAGTTAGTTTGCCCATTGAGTCATTAGATAGGTCTTCAGACGCTTCTTCATCGTTGTATTTGCCAAGTTTTGGCTCAACGATTTTCTCAGTTACGAACGCACCCGTAATGGCGATGAAGAAGGTTGATACAAACATGAAGTACCAGTTAACTTCAGGACCTACCGTGTAAGATGGGTCAATCATCTGAGCTGCAGTTTCTGTGATACCAGAAAGCAGTGGGTCAACGGTACCGATTAGAAGGTTTGCAGAGTAACCACCAGATACACCCGCAAATGCCGCCGCAAGACCTGCAAGAGGGTGACGACCTAACGAGTGGAATAGCATTGCTGCTAATGGGATTAGAACAACGTAACCAAGCTCTGATGCGGTATTTGAAATGATACCAGCAAATACAACCGTCACAGTAACCATACGCTTAGAAGCGCCCATTACCATGCCACGCATTGCTGCAGATAGAAGACCAGAGTGCTCAGCAATAGCAACACCAAGCATTGCTACTAAAACTGTACCTAGCGGTGCAAAGCCAACAAAGTTTTTAACTAGGTTAGTTACGATAAGCTGTAAGCCTTCAGCATTTAATAGGCTCACAACGTGGATCATGCCGTCAGCAGCACGACCTTTAGCACCTTCTGGGCGAGGATCCATAACAGATACTTCGAAGTAACCAGCGATGCCTGAAGTGACTAGAATCGCAACACAGAAGATTGCAAATAGTGTGATCGGATGGGGTAATAGGTTCCCCAAATACTCAACGCCATCGAGAAAACGAGTAAATAAAGGTTTCTTTGGCGAATTATTTTTAATTGAAGCAGATGAACTCATCTGTTCCCTCCTTGTAGTTATTCCTGCGCAATTGTGACAAAAATGTTCCAAATGCCAGCGCAGAGTACTCGACAAAAGAGTCAATTAGAAACGCAAAATGTTACAAAGCGTGTAACGAATCATACTATTTAACGCCATTTGAACAAAAACTTAGCAAATAACACCAAATTACAAACTTAAGTTAGATTTATAATTTGTATGAATACATTCATTCTGTTTATAGCTAGAACTGTAACTTACTGATTCAACGACCGTAAAAATAGCAAACCTTGTTTGAAACTACGTTTAACGCAGAATTTCATGACTCTTCACGTTCAATTTGTTCTTTAACCACTTAGGAGGGAGCTTTTTGTTCAACTTTGCACAATGATCACACCGAATAGGTGCTTACTTTTGCACCGCTTTAAATCTCGGGTTGGTTTTGCAAATGACATACAGTCGCCCTCTTCGCTTTACAATTTGGCAGTCGGGATGACGGTTCTTTGCACTTCTTAATGATTTAACGACCTTCATTTACTCTTCTCCTTTTGAAAACTGGGCAAAACGACGGTTAAAGTTAGCCACACGTCCTTCTTTTTGAATCACTCGCTGTTTACCTGTGTAGTAAGGGTGGGACTTAGCCGAAACTTCAACGGTGAAGTATGGGTAGGTCTTGCCATCTTTCCATTCTATGGTTCGGTCTGTTTGTAACGTTGAACCAATCACAAAATACTCATCGACGCTGGTACCGTGAAACACCACTTGGCGATATTCAGGGTGAATGTTCTGCTTCATTTCTGTCTCCTACATTTACATTGTTACGTTATAACATTGCAATTAATAATTATTATCAACAAAAGATGCAAGAGGTTTTTGTGATATTTTCTTTTCAGAGTGATAGTGAAGAGAGACAAATATGTACTCCATAGAACCGATCGGTTTCGTTGAATCTCCATATAAAGAGAAGTTTGCCGTACCTCGTCAACCAAGACTGGTCACCGCAGCGACCTCTAGGGTACGCCTTTGTGGCGCCATAAATTGCCTTGAAGCTGTGCGCGGGATCGAACAATTCAGTCATGTGTGGCTGCTATTTCTATTTGATCAAAACCTTGAGGCGGGGTGGAAGCCTACGGTTAGACCTCCACGCTTAGGTGGCAATGAGCGCATCGGAGTGTTGGCGTCGCGCTCGACATTCAGACCCAATGGTATTGGCATGTCAGCGGTTGAGTTAAAAGGCGTCACACAGCAAGGCGATCAAATCTACCTTGAACTGGGTAACGTCGATCTTGTTGATCAAACCCCTATCGTGGATATTAAGCCTTATATTCCTTATTCAGATTCGGTAACAGGCGCACTTGGTGGATACGCAGAGCTTGAGCCCGAAACAGCGCAGGTCATCTTCACTGAACAGGCTAAAGCGGTGCTTACAAAGCGTAAGGAAGGGATGATGGAGAGCCAGGTGATTGAGCAAGTCTTAGCCCAAGACCCTCGCCCGGCCTATAAGAAAAACAAAACTGATAACAAAGAGTATGCGGTCAACTTGTTCGACTTAAACGTAAAATTCACTGTTGAGGGCAATTTCGTCACGGTTACGTCGATCGAATGCTTTTGACAAAGCCAATTGGCTGATATTATAGACGGCTTAGCAAATTTCCCTGTATGGGGACTTCATACTCCTGTCCATTCTGGCTTGAGTATTCAACTTTAATAAACGGATAAATTTAATGCGTACCAGTAATTATCTTCTTTCTACTCTGAAGGAGACTCCAAACGACGCAGAAGTAGTAAGCCACCAGCTTATGCTACGTGCAGGTATGATCCGTAAGCTAGCTTCAGGTCTTTACACCTGGCTACCTACTGGTCTACGTGTATTGCGTAAAGTCGAAAACATCGTTCGTCAAGAGATCGACAATGCAGGTGCTGTCGAAACTCTGATGCCCGTTGTTCAGCCGTTTGAACTATGGGAAGAGACAGGTCGTTCTGAAAAGATGGGCCCTGAGCTACTTCGCTTTACTGACCGCCATACTCGTCCGTTTGTTCTTAGCCCAACTGCTGAAGAGGTTATCACTAGCCTTGTTCGCAACGAAGTAAGCTCGTACAAACAGCTTCCTCTTAACCTATACCAAATCCAGACTAAGTTCCGTGATGAGCGCCGCCCACGTTTTGGCGTAATGCGTGCACGTGAATTCTGCATGATGGATGCATACAGCTTTGACATCGATAAAGCAGGTCTAGAGAAATCTTACCAAGCGATGCACGATGCTTACTGTAAAGCATTCGATCGTATGGGTCTTGAGTACCGTCCAGTACTGGCTGACTCTGGCGCTATCGGCGGTAGTGGCTCTCAAGAGTTCCACGTACTAGCAGAAAGCGGCGAAGACCTAATCGCGTTCTCTACTGAGTCTGATTACGCTGCGAACATCGAAAAAGCAGAAGCAGCAGCTCCTACTGGCGATCGCGCACAGCCAACTCAAGAGATGACTCTTGTTGATACGCCAAACGCGAAAACAATCGCTGAACTCGTAGAGCAGTTCGATCTACCAATCGAGAAAACTGTTAAGACTCTATTCGTTAAAGCATCTGATGAAGTTGATGCCGATATCATCGCGCTTATCGTTCGCGGTGACCACGAGCTAAACGAAGTAAAAGCAGAAAACCTTCCTCAAGTAGCTGCTCCTCTAGAGATGGCAACCGAAGAAGAGATTCGCGCACTGATCGGCGCTGGCCCTGGTTCGCTAGGTCCTGTTGGTCTTGAGCTGCCATTCATTGTAGACCGCACAGTGGCTATGATGAGCGACTTTGGCGCGGGTGCTAACGTTGATGACAAACACTACTTCGGTATCAACTGGGGTCGTGACGTTGAGCTAGGCCAAATTGAAGATCTACGTAACGTAGTGGAAGGCGATCCAAGCCCATGTGGCCAAGGTACGCTAATGCTTAAGCGTGGTATCGAAGTCGGTCACATCTTCCAGCTAGGCAATGTTTACTCTCAAGCGATGAACTGTGGTGTTCTTGGTCCTGACGGTAAAAACGTAATCCTAGAGATGGGTTGTTACGGTATCGGTGTATCACGTGTTGTTGCTTCTGCAATCGAGCAGAACCACGATAAATACGGCATCATCTGGCCAGACGCACTAGCGCCTTTCCAAGTAGCTATCGTGCCAATGAACATGCACAAGTCAGAAGAAGTGAAAGAAGCGGCTGAGAAGCTGTACGCTGAACTGACTGCTATGGGTATCGAAGTTCTTTTCGATGACCGTAAAGAGCGCCCAGGCGTTATGTTCTCTGATATGGAGCTTATCGGTGTTCCTCACACTATCGTGATCGGTGATCGTTCAATGAAAGAAGGCAACTTCGAGTACAAGAACCGCCGTAACGGTGAGAAGACTGCAGTAGCGATGGCTGACATTGTTGAGCACGTTAAAGCGCAACTTGCTTAAGTTGTTTAACGCTTAGGAATACAAAAGGCCGATGGAAACATCGGCCTTTTTTGTTTTTGCCGTCATCCTCAAGAATGAGGAACGAATGAGTTGGGGATCTCTTGAAGTAAGTCGAATGCTCTATGAGATTCCCTACTCCTTCCTTCGTCAGTCTATGGAATGACAGTATCTATACCGCGCTCGCTAATCCAACGGCTCTGTTGGCGCTTGGCTTGCCACCTTCTTCGGCGCGTATGGCACATCAACAAGTTCGTCAGCATTGCCATCAATCAACTCACCAAAGTGGAAAATACCAAATTCTCCCGGCTTCATACGATGCCACTTCTCATTGTCTGTCAGCGGCTGAGTCGCAATCACTGAAACAATATCATTCGGTGTTGTCTCTTCTTGGAAGTTAATCTCAACGTCTTCATCAATCAGTGATGCTTTACCGAATGGGGCGCGACGTGTGATCCAATACAAATGATTAGTACAGTAGGTTACGACATATTCACCATCAGAAAGCAGCATATTAAATACTCCTTTCTCACGCAGTTTGTCACAGCACTCAGCAACGAAACGGAACACGCCAACCATATCTTGTGGTGGCTCAGGGTATCGGTCTTCCATCTGCTTAAGTAACCAGCAAAACGCTAATTCACTGTCCGTCTGACCTACTGGGCGATGTCGACCTGTATGGAAGTCTTGATAATCACAAAGCTGGCCATTATGTGCAAATGTCCAATAACGTCCCCACAATTCGCGAGTAAATGGGTGAGTATTTTCTAGGTTGACGCCACCGCGGTTGGCTTGTCTGATATGACTTATCACCGCACGACTCTTTATCGGGTAGTTTTGAACTAGCTCCGCTATTTTTGAATCGCAACTCGGGTTGGGATCTTTAAAGGTACGAAAGCCCTTACCTTCATAGAAAGTAATCCCCCAGCCATCACGATGCGGGCCAGTATTACCGCCTCGCTGCATCAAACCAGTAAAACTAAAACAGATATCGGTTGGAACGTTAGCGCTCATTCCGAGCAATTCACACATGGTCTAGCAAACTCCATTCTTCCTTGCGTGTCATACTTATTTAATAACATAAGCGCCAGCAAGATTGCTAGCGCTTATAGTTATAAGATAGAAAACGGTAACAGCTATTAAGCCTGCTCCATTTCCTTTTCAATCAGCTGAATCACGATGTGGATGATTTTGATGTGGATCTCTTGGATACGGTCAGCGTAACCAAAATGCGGTACACGGATTTCAATATCCGCTAGACCAGCCATTTTACCGCCATCTTTACCTGTCAACGCGATGGTTTTCATCCCTTTAGCTTGAGCGACTTCAATCGCCTTTAGGATGTTACCTGAGTTGCCTGACGTCGATAGACCAAACAGCACGTCGCCTTTGCTACCTACCGCTTCAACATAACGTGAAAAAACAAAATCGTAGCCGAAATCGTTGCTCACACATGATAGGTGGCTCGGATCTGAAATCGCGATACCCGGTAAACCAGGACGGTTTTCGCGGTAACGACCTGTTAGCTCTTCAGCAAAATGCATCGAATCACAGTGTGAACCGCCATTACCACAAGACAGAACTTTACCACCTTGCTTAAATGAATCAGCAATCATCTTCGCCGCCGCTTCAATCTGAGCAATATTATTATCATCACTCAAAAACTTATTCAGTACATCGGCAGCTTCGGTCAATTCGTTTTTAATTAGGTCCTGGTACATAGGTTTATCTCTAATTTTTGTAATAAATAGTTCTGTATCAATTACAGAAAGCATTACCTACAGAGTTTACTCAAACAATTCTCACTGTCGATAGCCCACCGTTAACAATTGCACCTTTATTACAAATCTCTCCTCACAAAATCTGCATGACTCATCATTTTTAAACCTTTCACTCTACTTAGATCACTTTTTGAACAAATTGCCATTTTACATTTTATTAATATTTTGATTACACTTAACTGGTTAGACCTCTCACTACTTTAAAGGCGTACAACACATATAAGGCCGCCGTAAAAGGAACAATAATATGGACATCTTGCTCTCTATCTTAGGTTTTACCGCTGTACTGGCGGTTTGCTTATACCATCGCAGCTCGCTGCTACTCTCTATCTCGGCTCTGACCGCAACCATGGTAGCTCTGTCTATCTTTGGTAGTGCGGGCTCACTGAGTTGGATTCTATTTATCGCAGCGGTTGTGACATTAGCTATCCCGCCGGTGCGCCAATCTCTGATCAGCAAAAAAGCACTGACTCTATTTAAGAAAGTGCTTCCTGCTATGTCGCAAACGGAAAAAGAGGCACTTGATGCGGGTACAGTTTGGTGGGAGGCCGAGCTTTTCAAAGGTAAACCGAACTGGAACAAACTACATGAGATTAAAGATCCTAAGCTAAGCGCTGAAGAGCAGGCATTCCTTGACGGGCCAGTAAGCGAAGTGTGCGCCATGGTTAACGATTACCAAGTAACGCACGAACTGGCTGACTTACCACCTGAAGTATGGCAGTACTTAAAAGATCACAAGTTCTTCGCCATGATCATCAAAAAGAAATACGGCGGTCTTGAGTTCTCAGCTTATGCGCAATCTTTGGTGCTGCAGAAACTGACTGGCGTATCCAGCGTTCTGTCATCAACGGTAGGCGTACCAAACTCTTTAGGCCCAGGTGAACTACTGCAACACTATGGTACTAACGACCAGAAAGATTACTACTTACCTCGCCTAGCCGAAGGTAAAGAGATCCCTTGTTTTGCCCTGACTAGCCCTGAAGCTGGCTCAGATGCTGGCTCTATCCCAGATTTCGGTGTGGTATGTAAAGGCAAGTGGGAAGGCAAAGAAGTACTAGGGATGCGCCTGACTTGGAACAAGCGTTACATTACGCTTGCTCCTGTTGCGACGGTACTAGGTTTAGCATTTAAACTGCGTGATCCAGAAGGCCTACTTGGTGAACAACAAGACCTTGGCATCACTTGTGCCCTAATCCCAACTCACCTAAAAGGCGTTGAAATTGGTAACCGCCACTTCCCACTAAATGTACCATTCCAAAACGGCCCTACTCGCGGTGACGATCTGTTTGTGCCACTAGATTTCATCATTGGTGGGCCGAAAATGGCAGGCCAAGGCTGGCGTATGCTGGTTGAATGCCTATCGGTTGGTCGCGGTATTACCCTACCTTCCAACTCAACCGGTGGTATTAAAACTGCCGCGCTTGCAACTGGCGCTTACGCACGTATTCGCCGCCAGTTCAAACAGCCAATTGGCCATATGGAAGGGGTCGAAGAGCCATTGGCACGCCTAGGTGGTAATGCCTATGTGATGGATGCAGCAAGCGCATTAACGGTTGCCGGTATCGACCTAGGTGAAAAGCCATCGGTCATTTCAGCTATCGTTAAATACCACTGTACTCACCGTATGCAACATAGCGTGATTGATGCAATGGATATTGTTGGTGGTAAAGGCATATGTATGGGGCCATCAAACTTCTTAGCGCGTGGCTATCAAGGTGCACCTATCGCAGTCACCGTGGAAGGCGCGAACATTCTGACTCGCTCAATGATCATCTATGGTCAAGGCGCGATCCGTTGCCATCCTTATGTTTTAGCAGAAATGAATGCCGCCTATTCAGATTCATCAGACGCTCTGGATAAGTTTGACAGCGCTCTAGCTGGCCACGTCAGCTTTACCATGAGTAACTTTGTTCGAAGCTTGTGGTTAGGTCTAACTGATGGTCGTTTCTCCAATGCCCCAGTTAAAGACCAAACAACCCGCTACTACCAACAGCTTAATCGCTACAGTGCCAATATTGCCTTCTTATCAGATATTTCCATGGCTGTATTAGGCGGTTCTTTGAAGCGTAAAGAGCGCCTATCTGCACGCCTTGGTGATATTTTGAGTCAGCTGTACTTAAGCTCTGCAACGCTGAAGCGCTATGAAAGTGAAGGCCGTATTGCCGATGATCTGCCTCTGGTTCACTGGGGTCTGCAAGACAGCTTAAAACAGACAGAGCATGCGATTGATGAGTTCTTGGCGAACTTCCCGAACAAGTGGCTAGGAAAAGCACTCAGAGTGATCATTCTGCCATTTGGCCGTATTCGTAAAGCGCCAAGTGATAAGCTTGATAGCCAAGTAGCGCAAATTCTTCAAACGCCAAGCGCGACTCGTTCTCGAATTGGCCGTAACCAATACTTTGAAGCGAGTGAATTTAACCCAGTCGGTAAAATTGAACAGGCACTGCATATCATTCTAGAAGCGGAGCCTGTGTTCGATAAGGTATGTAAAGCGACGAATAAACGCCGCCCATTCCTACGCTTAGATCTCGTGGCTGATATCGGTCTAGAGCAAGGCATAATTGATAGCAATGAAGCTAACTTGTTGCGCGAAGCCGAGCAGCATCGTCTGTATGTCATTAATGTTGATGATTTCGACCCAAAGGACTTGGCGGCAAAGCCTCAGCCAACACTGACACCTGCAATGGATGAAGTCGCTTAACATTCCAATCCGTCGATACAACAAAGGGCTGCCAATGGCCTGTCTCTTATACACAATTCCCCAAGCCACAGCTTGGGGATTTTTTTTGAACTAATTGCATGTTCCATGATCTGATCATCTAAGCAATGACAAGGATGATTACCATGACTTATATAGAGCCAACTCTTTGGGCGCAAAAGCAATTC
>NZ_SATR01000367.1 GCF_004551525.1 Vibrio ouci
GTGTAACTCACGGTGAGGTTACCATTCGCTAAAAAGTCCGCCACCTCTGCCGTCAACGGTTCATCGACATCGAGCGTAAACACATAATTCAAAGTACCATCGACTTCTTTATCGAGTGACACATCAAACTGAGCTGGATTGCCTTCAACGATTTGGCCTGCATCGCTCACGGTGAGTACCGGCGTGTCGTTATTGACTTCGCCGCCATCGTCTATGATGGTTGCACCGCCACTGTCACTGAGATTCAAGGCTTCATTGTTATCACCGATGCTACCCGTTACGGTAACATCGAGCTCAAAACTTTCCACACCCTCAAAGATCTCATCGTTGTAGGTGCCAACAGTCACCGTCATGCCCGTCGCATCACCCGGAATATCGAGGTTACCACCGTTACTGATCGGGAAGGATTGAGGGCCGTTACTGTCGGTGTAACTCACGGTGAGG
>NZ_SATR01000368.1 GCF_004551525.1 Vibrio ouci
GTCAAATTCAATAAATGGCCACAGTATGAGTTGGACTATTGCGACCTTGCGGACCTGGAAATCAAAGAGATCGTTTCGGCGACCTTCACCACGTCGGACTGGCATGCCACAGAAGAAAATGGCTGGGCCAGATTGGTGGATCGTATTCTCTGATCAGGGAATATCCCCTTTAACTTAATGGTTTAGACCAGAAGTGAGGTAACATGATGCATACACATCCATCACAGTTCCATCGTTTCCCAAAGATTGTTGCAATCGCAGCGGGCCTGATCCTGTCCTCACAGGCGACATTTGCGCAGGATTTGCCAGCCGGGGCGGATGCCGCCCTTCACGCGCAAGTTCCAGAGGCGTATAAGGACGGCATCGTGGCGGTCTATGACCCACAATATCCGCCCAGCTATTTCATTGATGATAAGGGTGAAATGGTTGGCTATGTGCT
>NZ_SATR01000369.1 GCF_004551525.1 Vibrio ouci
ACCACTCAACCAATATACGGAAATATGCAGAGATGCTATCAAAAGTTCATCTGCAAAGTTAAGCAAAACTTTCGAGAGTCTACTCTTGGAAATACTTTTATTGTACATGACGATACAAAGAAAGATAAATTTCACTCAAATGGAGCGTTACGGCACCCATTGTGAGCAGACCTACAGAACGAACTTCAACCGTGGTCGTGCTAAATGCATAGACTGGGTGAAGTTCAACCTTGCCCTATGCCGACGTTACTTGAATATGGATGGTCTATTGGCTATAGCCATCGATCCGAGCTACATCAGCAAGTCGGGTAAGAAGACTCCGCATATCGGTACTTTCTGGTCCGGTTGTGCAAGTTCCATGAAGCATGGGCTTGAAATCATGGGGCTTGCACTTGTCGATGTCCATGCCAACAGTTGCATGATGCTGCGCGCCCATCA
>NZ_SATR01000371.1 GCF_004551525.1 Vibrio ouci
CTTAATTKGGCGTTAGGCAAAGGGCAGAAAAGTTCTTTGTTCTAATCTTCTTGCTTCCTTTGCCCATCGTTTTTCTCGGTCGGCAATTCCGTATTGTCGGCTCAAGTTCTTGAATAACTCCAACCGTAAAACATGCCAAATTTCGTGGGTTGCCTCATTGGATTTAAGAATTGGTTGGTGGTGAATTTCACTGGCGCAAAGTGTGGAAAGGGCAAGTTAGTCGAAGATTTCGTTATTGCTGTCATTTCGCAGCTTTTAGTTTCTCAGGTTTAAAAGCTACTTTGCCGCTGAACATCTGCGTTTCGTGGTTGTTGAAACCTCGGCTGTAACATAGCAACTTCAGTAGTCCTTGAATCACAAAAAGTCAGTGGGTGATTGGTTGCTTATCGTGTTTAAGGTATTCTGTTTTCAAACAAAGTTAGTGAGTACGTAGAAA
>NZ_SATR01000372.1 GCF_004551525.1 Vibrio ouci
CTTAATTTGGCGTTAGGCAAAGGGCAGAAAAGTTCTTTGTTCTAATCTTCTTGCTTCCTTTGCCCATCGTTTTTCTCGGTCGGCAATTCCGTATTGTCGGCTCAAGTTCTTGAATAACTCCAACCGTAAAACATGCCAAATTTCGTGGGTTGCCTCATTGGATTTAAGAATTGGTTGGTGGTGAATTTCACTGGCGCAAAGTGTGGAAAGGGCAAGTTAGTCGAAGATTTCGTTATTGCTGTCATTTCGCAGCTTTTAGTTTCTCAGGTTTAAAAGCTACTTTGCCGCTGAACATCTGCGTTTCGTGGTTGTTGAAACCTCGGCTGTAACATAGCAACTTCAGTAGTCCTTGAATCACAAAAAGTCAGTGGGTGATTGGTTGCTTATCGTGTTTAAGGTATTCTGTTTTCAAACAAAGTTAGTGAGTACGTAGAAA
>NZ_SATR01000373.1 GCF_004551525.1 Vibrio ouci
TACAAATCAATTGTCATTTGTTGAGATTGAGTTTGATGATGAGATCCGTGCACTCATTTTGCTAGCTTCACTTCCAAGCAGTTGGGAAGGTATGAGGACAGCCGTGAGCAATTCAGCTGGAGAATCCAAACTGAAATATGATGACATCCGAGACTTGATTTTAGCTGAAGAAGTGCGAAGGAAAGACTCAAGTGAAAGTTCAAGTTCAGGATCAGCTCTCAACATTAACACTCGAGGGAGGAGACAGGATAGAGGCTTATCCAGAGGCAGATCCAAATCAAGATACAGAAGTAAAAGCAAGTCCGGACCCAGAAAGCAGGTTGAATGTTGGAATTGTGGCAAACCTGGTCATTTCATGAGGAATTGCACAAAACCGAAAAAACCTGAAGCTGACTCTGCAAACGCTACCACAGATGAGGTGCAAGACGCTTTGA
>NZ_SATR01000045.1 GCF_004551525.1 Vibrio ouci
GACAGACTCATAGTCTGTAGCATCTTCAATCGTTTCATGAGCCAGTACTAATTCTTGAGCCAACATAAAAAATCCCCACTAACTTTGTTAGTGGGGATTATCATACGTCCCGAAGATCATTCAAGTCTCTAAACCGATCGGCATTACCTTTATGAAGGGCCTTTTTAATACGCTTTTATTGAACTAGCTAAATAACGACTTGAGCCACAGTATGAGCTTAGACGGCTTTTTTGCTGCAAGAGGTGAACGTTCGCTGCCTAGATAAAAGCTTTCTAAGAACTGGGTACGAAGCTCTTGCGTTGATGAGAACGTTGTTGCTGAAAGTAGCGTGGCAGAATTGAATGCATGGTCATTGGCTAAGCTAAAGTCCATCCTTAAATAGCCTTGGCAGTAAAGCCACAAATGCGTCACCAAAGCGAACTGGCGGCTACCAAGCTCTTCAAACTTTTGAGCATGTTCATTACCCAGATTCTCATCAAAGACCTTACGCATCGCTGCTGCTGATTCAGCTTGAGATTCGATGTGACTTGCTTCTTCAATATGAGCTTTGGTAAGAACACCTAATAGGTGCTGAACAGGATCGATATCTGGTTTTCTGCCACAAGCGCGCTTAAAGAGAGCATTATGCTTATCAATAAACATCTCGAACGACTTTCGAACGGACTCAATAACGGTAATAGCGTCAGCTTGAATCTGGTTAAGCTGCTGCTCTAGCTCAGTCATTAGATTGCAGTTGCTCTAACGTAATTTCAAACGAACCTTTATCAGAGTCGACGAACAGACTCTCGCCAGTAATCATCACTGAAAGATCCATACTGCGCTCTACAGTTTCAGAGAATGCTTCAATGCTTTCAGGATCAAAACGGTAGATATTGGCTTTATACTGATGAACCTTGTTTTTGGTCTGTTGCCACCAAACGTCTGACTTACTGTTGAAAGAGAACACATCAACACTTGGTGCGAGGCGACACGCTTTCTTAATGCGGTCCAGTGACGGTTCACCAATATCAACCCAAAGCTGAATTTGGTCATCCAAAGATTTGACCCATAGATCAGGCTCTTCAGTGGTGGATAGTCCTTTCGTTAACGCCAATTCTGGTTGCCATTTAACGCAGAAAGCCAAAACACGCGCCATCATGCGAGGTACAGTCTCCGACGGGTGTTGTGCAACAGTCAGTTGCGTAGAATCGTACAGGTCGCGATTGGTATCAGAAAGCGAAATGCGGAACTTATAAATCGTAGGTTTAAGAGCCATAAAACTTCTTGTATATAAAAAAATAGCCAGCGTAATGCTGGCTATTGTAAAACTTTAGTACTTAAGAATTAAAGTACTTTGATGTTCTCAGCTTGAGGACCTTTTTGGCCAGTAGTTACAACGAACTCAACTTTTTGACCTTCAACTAGAGTACGGAAACCGTCACCAGTGATAGCAGAGAAGTGAGCAAAAACGTCTGGGCCGTTTTCTTGTTGAATGAAGCCGAAACCTTTAGTTTCGTTAAACCATTTTACTGTACCAGTTACAGTGTTAGACATAATGTATATCCTTGATAGATCATGTAAAAGCCATACGGCATCGATAGCGTGGAAAAGGAGATTGCTATTGCGCACGACGTTACGACAGACATCAACACATCTAACGGAACGGCGAAAGTAAACAAGTACCGTTTTCAAGCTGACAATTAGTCTAAAGACACGTTCAACTAAGTCAATAAGAATAGGGGGCTTTTGACTCGAGAATCATGGGTTTTCATTAGAAATTTGCGCTAGGTACACTTTCGAAAATTTTGATGATTTATCTATAAGTAGTGTAACATTTGCCAAGCTGGTTTGTGATAGGGCGATTTAAGGGAAACTTTCAATCGTATGAAAGAAGAAACTGGCATCAAATAGACAATGGAGGCCATATGGCAAAAAAGAAACGTCCTGCCGAGCTCAGTGACGACAAACCGGTGACCGAAACCGAATTTGGTCGAGGTCAAATAAACGATAATGCCCTAAAGGCGGTGGTAACAAGCAAACTGTTTAAGGTAAGAGTAGAGAAAGCGAAAAAAGGCAAAGGAAGCTATCAACGCAACCTAAAACATAGAGGCAAAGAGCCCTATTCAAAAGCCGCTTAAATAGCGATATTTGAATAGGGCTCTTTCTTTATCTGCTCAAGAATTAACGTTCGATCTTCGGCGAGTAAATTGAGTACGCGGTAATTTGCCCAGCGACGATAGCGGAAAACATAAATAGCGCAGACAGACCAATACTTGGGATAGGAAGAATCGATTGCTCGAATACCGATTGGCTTGCGCTGACGAGTACGCGGCTCCCGGGTACCAGAATAATGATCCCCTGAACAATGTAGATAGAACCAGTTAAGTCCATCTTCTTCGCTACCCAGGTTCCATACAAAGTAATTAGCACTGTCGTTACCCAAGTGCCAACAACCCAACCACTCTCAAACCCTAAATAGAACGGTCCCCACATACCAAGAATCGCAACCGGAAGGCCAAGTAGGATATCTTTCGGTCTAGCGTTGAAGATGATCCCCAATGAAATTGAGATCAAAAATAGTCCAGAGATGTGCAGCCAAATAGGCACTTCGTTGGTGTAACTGAAAGGTTCTGCTTGGCCCCATATCGACTCACCAATATTCAAACCCATCACGATACCGACAAACAGCTTAATCAGCGATAAGGCGCTTTGCCCAAGCAGGCTGGTACCCGAAACCAGGTCATTAAATGCTAAACATTCCAATGAGTTGGCGATAGATAATCCGGGAACAAATAAAACGATGGCGGCAATACACAGTGCCCAGACAGGGATCTCTGCGCTGGTGCTAGCGAAGAAAGCAACAAGAATACCCGTGAGTAGAGCTGCGATGAACTCAGCTGCGATAGAGCGCCGAGCGCGGCATACTTGCTGGGTTCCCCATACAATAAAGCCAAGAAATATCGATATGAAGATGGCGTCCATTGTCGAACCGACCAGCATGAGATAAGCAGGAGGAATGCCCATGTTTGCAAGAGCGATGACCCACTTTGGATAACCTGCAGGCTCTGGGACTGGCTCAGAGCTAGGTTGGTTGATGCGAATAATGGTATTGGCCAACAAACTGAGGTTAATCGATGCGGGCTGGTGGCGCTTCATCACCACGGCATTGTTATCATCAGGAAACTGATAATTGACAGTGGTTGGCGTCGCTTGAATCATCAGATCAACACCATGCTTTCGAGCATAAAACTGCGTGTATTTCTCAAGCTTGTAAGGCGCACAGCCACATCGGTGTAAGGTGTCGCCAATCTCAACGATCTTACGAATTCGGTACTCTGAAGGCATGGTATGTAGTACGTAAAAAATTGTGGCGCAAAGGTATCAAACCGTAGGGTGTGATTCGAGCAATAATAGGGTGAACAGTGGTCGAGCTCACACTAATTGATTGACGCAATATTTACCTATCATCGCAATTATGGAAACTCTGTTTGCAGGGCGGTAGATCATATAAAACTGCACACATTAGGCGACAATTATCACAAATTTAAACTTATTTTTAAATGTAACTATTGTTACCTAATTGTAACGTTAAGAACTAAGGGTATTGGTCTTTTACTCTAAACCCCTGATGAAAAGATGCTAAATAAATTAGGCCCTTAACAATATATTTACATTCGGGTTGTTCGGAGATTTTGATTAATAATTAGACAAAATTAACACTTGTAATCGGCACAAAAAAGGCGAAAATAACCGCAAAATGAGTTTGCAAAAATGAAAGGAAGCTTTTCCTAACTTTGAAGTACGAGGCGATGTATGAAGCTATTTCTAATTTTTATGGTGTCGATTTCCGCAGGTGTTGCATCAGCAGATCACCTTCATTCATTCTTGCTTGGTTTGTACGTTTCGACTCTTGCGGTCGGTAGCTGTTACTGGCTTGCTTTTAGAAGCACTCGTTTCCCACAATTAGCACTGGTTTTACTGCTGTGCGGTTTCTTCGCTAAAATCGCGGTGACCGTTGCTGGTGTAACATGGGGATTGTCGCAAGATTTAATCAGCTCACCATTTATATTCTCACTGTCTTACTTGTTCTTCTCAATTGTAGCGACTTACGTATGGTTTGCTTACCGAGAAAAACTGATGGCAAAGAAAGACGCGCTTCTTAAAGCAGCGTAACGAAAGTAAATTTTCTGAAAACCAGCGGTTAATTCGCTGGTTTTTTTGTGCCTGAATTTGGGATCAGAGCATAAGAATGTCGATAATTCTTATGGAATGGTAACGATTGGTTTCAGAGCCGCTGAAACTCACGCCGTCTTGTCTATACTGAAGTGGACTATAAACGACCCACAGTGAGACGTCGCATATCATGACAACGCGTTTTCTAACAGCAACAGCGCTTCTTTCGACTATTTCTCTCTCTTTTGCTGTGACCGCAGCGCCAACGATTATTCCTGATCCGCCGGCACTGGGTGCGAAAGGGTATATATTGATGGATTACAATACTGGCGAAGTATTGGTACAAAAGAATTCCGATAAAAAGCTTAACCCTGCCAGCTTAACGAAATTGATGACCGCCTATGTTGCAGGACAAGAGGTAAACAGCGGTAACATCGCCCTCGATGATCAGGTTCGCATTAGCCGTAATGCTTGGGCAAAAAACTTCCCTGACTCTTCAAAAATGTTCATTGAAGTGGGCACTGATGTCCAACTGATGGATCTTTATCGCGGCTTGATTGTTCAATCTGGTAATGATGCCAGTGTCGCTATTGCTGAGCATGTCGCAGGCAGTGAAGATGCTTTCGTTAGCTTGATGAATAGCTGGTCGCAAAAGCTAGGGCTAGTGAACACCTCTTATACGAACCCGCACGGCTTAGACAGTGACGGCTTATATTCAACCCCGCATGATATCGCCCTGTTGAGTCAGGCGATCATTCGTGACTTACCTGATATTTACCCGTTATATAGCGAGACAGCATACACCTACAACGGCATTACTCAGTACAACCGTAATGGGCTATTGCGTGACCGCAGCCTAAATGTAGATGGCATGAAAACGGGCTACACCAGTGGCGCAGGTTACAGCTTAGCTACCTCTGCAACCAGCGGAGACATGCGACTGATTTCGGTTGTGATGGGCTCAAACAGCGCCAAGAGTCGTGAATCAGAAAGCAAGCAGCTATTAAGCTATGGTTTCCGATTCTTTGACACCGTCGCACCGACCAAACCGACAGACACACTAGCAGAAGCAAGAGTGTGGATGGGCGCAGTCGATCACGTTGCGGCCGGCGTTGATGAAACAGTACTGATCACTCTTCCTAAAGGAGACGCTAACAAGCTTATCGCAGAAGTGGAGTTTGCTGGTGAACTGACAGCGCCGATTCGTAAAGGTGACCCAATCGGTAAAGTGATTTACAGCGTTGAAGGTAACGAAGTAACAAGTGCTACCTTAGTTGCGCAGCAAGATGTAGAAGAAGGCGGTATCTTCAAAAAGCTGATGGACTGGTTGAAACGCTTGGTTTCGAGCTGGTTCTAATCTGAAAAGTTAGTGAAAGGCGAGGTTAATACCTCGCCTTTTTTGTTAGAACACCACATCTTTAGGCGCTATATGTTTAGCAAAGTAAGATTAATGACCCGAAGATAACAAATCTGGGTTAGTCACAAGGTTACGAACGCCGTGCGCGTGGTCTTCATCGAACTCATTGCTCTCTAACCATTGTGCAACTGATGCAATATCTACTTTCGCTACTTTTGGTCACACGCTCCAAGTGACTTGCAGTGGTGAGGCTTGTTCATTGTAGCCAGGGCCAGTAGTTGAGCCTGCATATTGAATCGGTTTACCCGTGTTGGTTGGGATGTTTAGCGCTTGATAGACGCCATTTTTAACCTCGAATTTGGTTAGATCAACGAAGTTAAGTGCATTCGTGTCATTAACCAGTACAAACACTTGTGTCTCTACGCGTAATTGTGGATTAGAGATTGATTCACTTAGACATGAGCCGAGCGTTGGTCCTGGTTTAACCTGCGCCGTTGAATGAACATAGTGCAGTTCGATAGTATCACCGGGCTCTAGTTGCCCATGACCTTTAGCACCGACCTTCCCTTCAAACGGTTTTAGTTCTGCATTACTTAACTTACCGTTGTAGACATAACCGGTATTGTAGCCTTCGCCGTCACCATTACCTGCGTAGGCCGTGAATTCACCGCCTTTGTGTTCAGCATTTTTATGGAAGTGAATATTACACAAGTTCATTTGTGAGTATTCAGGCGCCTGACCAAAGAAACGAGTATTGTTGCTTGCTAGATTGTCGATATCACGTGGAGACTGAGGACCAAACCCTTTTCCTTGAGTATTTTCAGCAAGTGCAGCGCGCTGCTGAGCGATAACACTGTCGGCAACATCATGGCTGTTTTCGGCTTGTACGGCTTGCGGAGCAATCGCAAGAAAAGAAGACAATAGTAAAACCTTATTCATACGCGGATTTAGACCTTTTTCGTTAGTTGTGAAAGCAAATGAATATATAGGTGTTACGTTGACGTGTGCATATGAAAAGTGTGAGCTTTTGTGAGAGTGAGTGACCGATTCCAATAAATTGTACAGGGCTGCAAACAAAACAGCGGATGCATTGGCATCCGCTGTTATTCGTTTTTTAAAGTGATTACTTCTAATTACGTGATTAGTTCACTTTGTTCCAAGCATCGCTCCAATGAGAGCCAGTTCCTGGTTCGAATTGAGTCGCTGTCGGAGACCATTGGATACAGTAACCTGAGTAAGGGAACTCTTTACATTGGTAGACAGCACCGTCTGACGCGAGCACTTTAGTACCAGCGGTATACGTCTTTAAGCCTTCAGGGAACACAAAATCATATTCATCAGAAGGTGGTGTAGTCTGATCTTCAACAAGGTGAAAATCGAGCGTGTTTTGCTCAATTACGTTACCTTGCTGATCTTTAACCACAACAACCAACATATGGTGGCCCGGCTCTGACTTAGATAGTGTCATTGTTGCAGCTTCAACTTGACCGTCGCTTAGCTCTGCAGAGTGCGAAGAAAGCGGTTCACGGTGATGGTTGTAGACCGTCATTTCAGTTTGAATATCACCTGTTGCTTCAAGTGTTAAATCAAGCTGTGTCGCGCTATCACTAATGATGTATTCAGACTCTAAGCCGTAAACTTCTAAGTTGTACTCAGGTGCAGTAGAGTCGATCTTGTAGCCAATCTCAACGCTCTTGAGGCCAGAACCTTGCTTTAGGTAGATTGGGTTCGTACCGTAGATTGGAGTGAACGTGCCTTCATCGCTTAAATAACCTGATTGAAGCATCGTTTGCTCTTGGTTGATTTTCGTTGCGAGCGCGTGTGACCAGTTGTTAGCAGACCCTAGTTCTTCAGAGTCGATCACCAGTTCAGTGCTGTACGACACATTCTCGCCATTTTGGTCGAAGACACGTGTGTAGACCGAATCACCCACATTGAGCTCTTGGCTAGGGTAGATCTGCCCGCCTTGGTTCCAATCAGGTAATACCGGGCCGTCACCGTCAAATTTAACATCAATTACGTTGTAGAAAGAAGCCGCCGTATCACCCACATCCCATACCGCTAGGATAACTTGGTAGCCTTCGCGCTCAGGAACATTACATAGATGGCTAACACGCTTTGGTGGTTGAACCATACCGCCGTCAACGGTACAGAAAGGGGTGAGATCAAAAGCGTCACGCGCCAGTGGCTGATTAGGGTTCCAATCTGCTTTAGTGATGTAGTATTTCCAGTCTTTGGTCACGTGGTTAGCAGTAAACGTCCATTCAAAGTACTGACTACCAGACTGAATCGGGCGCTTAACC
Source organism: Vibrio ouci (assembly GCF_004551525.1). Lineage (GTDB taxonomy): Bacteria > Pseudomonadota > Gammaproteobacteria > Enterobacterales > Vibrionaceae > Vibrio > Vibrio ouci. The sequence goes on from NZ_SATR01000045.1 coordinate 7,813, forward strand.
CAGCGATCCGCGGTTTGCTCATCTAACGCTGCAGCTAAAGCCGATTCTGCGCTGGCAATTTTACCATCGCGTGGGCCTGTCGCAGGGAAGCCATCTGGGCCTTCGACACTTTGTGGTTCATATTGAATTGCACCACAGTTGGTGTTTTTCTCATTAGTATCGTTGGCTGGGAACTTACATAAAGCGACACGACCTTCTGCCACGCCGTTTTCGTAAGCTGAAACGTAGCCGTGACCGAAGCTTGCGCCACTCACACTCAATAGTGCTAACGCGATAAGAGATTTATTTGGAAGTTTGTTCATCATTTGTCCTTTATTGGTTCTCTGACAAAAAAGATGACACTAAGGCATATCTGTACACTTAGCCTGAGACTAAGTGGCAACCCCGCTATCATAGGTACGAAACGTACCGACAGACCGGAAGCTTTGCGTCCTATCCTTTCGAATAGTTTGCCCAAAGTGCCGAGATGTATAGGCAGGCGAAATGTAGTCAAAGGCTTACATAAAATCGATTTGAATAATTCGAATGTGGAAGGGCATTCTCGATTTCGTATTTTTGTGCAAAATTATCTTGCGAAAATGGAAAAGTAGAACTGTGTAACCTATTGAATGGGCGCGCTTTATTGCATTAAATGATCGGTGTGGTGAATGGTTTTGGCTGTTTATTAATCTTGGTTTGTTTGCAACTGGATGTGTAACTTCTCTACAGGCTGCTGACTTTGACTGACTCAGATTTGACAACGTGGTGCCTTAAAACCTCGACAATTCAGCCCGTCGATTTACACAAGGATCTATCATGGAATTTACTGAAAAGGATAGAGAGGTTCTCTATCAAACTTGGATGTCGCAAAAGTCGAAAATGCGCCTGACCCAAATGGAGTTCGCTAAGAAACTCGGCATGAACCAGTTGGCGTTTTCTCAAGTATTGAGAGGCGAGGCTGAACTAACGATGCAGTTTGTCACCAATTTTTGTCGTTTACTTCAGCTTGAGCCACATAATGTTGTTCCTTCCCTAAAAGAAAGTCATCACAGTGGCGCACCAAAAGTCGTCTATTTACAAAGCCGAATGACGGTTGATGGCGAAATCCAAAATGCTTATATAGAAGGGAATCAAGTCATTGTAGAGTACGCTCACCGCGTCCAGCCTTCTTAAATTAGACTTAGCTCTTAATTGTCGGTATGAATTCGACATAAATTACACATATGGTATAGCATTCTTAAATTGAAATTTTGTCCAGTAGAGTGCTATCCATGACATTTCTAAAATCCTTTTTCCTCTTATTAACAGCGCTTATCGTCGCCGGTTGTGCTGGTGGACCTATTCAACGCGCGACCAAGTTCACCACCTATGAAGATTTTCAACCCGGTCCAAAAGGCGGGGTAGATTTGGTATGGGCGCGCCTAGGCCTACGAGATGCAGATCGACTGCAATCAAAACTGGATGAATATGACTCAGTGGTGATTGATCAAGTGTTCGTACTCGCAGAAGAGGGCACGCTTGAACAAGATGAAATCCAAGAACTGTCGGATTACATGGTCGCTCGTTTAGAACAAAAGATTTCTCTCCACAAAGCGATTGTTGATGAGCCAAGCGGGCGTAGTCTGCGCCTTAGTATCGCGTTAAGCAATGTAGAAACGCCGAATCCTATCTTGGCGGTAACCAGTAGTGTACTCCCATTTGGTTTAGCGATGTCGACCATTTCTAAAGTGGCGACGGGCGAGCACACAAATGTAGGCAGTGCGAGTGTGGAACTTCTAGTCAGTGACGCGCAAGACGGTACGCCATTGTTTGCAGCCATCGACCGCGAAGCGGGTAACAAAGACTTTTCAACCATGATCGATTCACTCGATGATGCGAAAGACGCAATTAACTATTGGGTTGAAAGATTAGGTGTTACTCTAAACAGCTCACAAAGATTGTAGAGCGAACCCATGCTAGAAAAAGAGAACCTAATCAAACTGGCAAGAATGCAGATGCCTTTTGGTAAATACGCAGGACGAGTACTCATTGACCTCCCTGAAGAGTATTTGCTGTGGTTTGATAAAAAAGGCTTCCCAGAAGGGGAGTTAGGTGAACTGCTAAAACTCTGCCTCGCGCTAAAAATTGAAGGCTTAGACACGGTTGTTAAGCCGCTAAAGCGTATGTAACCAGCCACAGCAAATCATCGGTATTTCACCATCCCCTTTTTTTGAAGAGTCAGCCAATCAGGTTGACTCTTTTTGCTCCTATCTAAGTTTAAACAACCGCTTACCGCACCAATTGCTTTATACAATCAATCACTACTTGGTTAAGCCATTGATAGTATGGTGATTCGACGGTTCTGTAAGATCTTAATATTCCGACCGAGCTAGGGTGTATCTCGTCTATGTGTGAAATATCAATAATACGAAGGTCATCGGTGAGGGCAGGTTTCGTCATTTGATTGATGATCAATAAACTTGGGATTTGACGAGTTGTATCAATACACACATCGATTTTATCTGAACGAACGATGATTCTAGGCGCGCGGTCAGCCTCGCTAAAAGCGTTAAACAGTAGGTTCTGTTCGCGATTAAAATCCGGCATTTGCGTCAAGACAAAAGGGTATTGAGTGATGTCGTTAATGCTAGGTTTTGGGTTTGAAAGCAATGGCAGGCTTTCGTGGCAACATAGGAAATACTTAGGGTTTGCGATTTGTGTTTGAGTGATCTCTTTAGACACGTCCAAAGGGTAGAAGTTAATGCCGAGATCGACGATACCTTGTTTGAGCTTATACTCGCTATCTGTGGTCCAACTATGAAGAGTAATGGTCGCTTTTGGAGCCGCTTCGTTAAGCTTGGTAAACAGCAAAGACATTAATGGCCGCGATAATGCAGCATTGATATGAATGGTAATATCGCCGGTGTGTTCGCTCGGTATGAACGTATTGCTCTTGTTGTACAACTCGTCGAGTGCCTCCATGATCGCGGGTAACTTTGCTAGCAATCGGTCGCACTTCTCTGTCGGAATAAGAAAGTTACCTTCTCTGATAAAGAGGGGATCGTTAACCTGAGCTCTGAGCTTCTTTAAAGATTTACTTACCCCCGATTGAGTGAGGTAGAGTCGCTCAGACGCGCGCTTTGTGCTTCGTTCCTCACCTAAAATCTTGAGAAGTTTCAAGCTATTGAAGTCGATGTTTTCGAGTTCATTATTCGTCATTCACTCACCTCATTCAGCCGCTGTTTGAAAGTTGCGCATAGTTATAGCTTTGATTTTTATCGCTATATAAATCAATCAAGTCATTGGCTTGCTTTTCAACGATACTCGTTAGCCATGTCAGGAATTGGCTGTCTTCAGTTTGAGCTGAAACGAAATAGGCAATTGAGTGATTCCGAATATCGCCAAAGCCCTGAAGTTCTAAAACAGCGATGCCCTCGTTATCAATCACAGGTTGTACAATTTCGCTGACGGGGATGATGGCATCGGTTGATCTTATTACGTCAGCGCATGCGTCTAGTTTGTCTGAACGAAACAGTACATTAGGCAAGTAACCAAGACGCTTTAGATAGCTTTCGGTAATGCTTTCACTGCCGGAATAGCCAGCCATGGAGACAAGTACGAGGGGGGAGTTGGCAATGTCTTCAACGGTGATGGCCTCTTTTTGGGTCAGTGGATGGCCTTTTCGACAGCAGAATTTGAACGTTGGCTGGCAAATAATGGTTTGTTTTAATCCAGGGACCGTTTTTAACGGATAAAAGTTGATGCCAAGATCGATGGCGCCATTTTTGATTTGTTGGTCGCTTGTGGTTGTCCAATCATCAAGTATTAAAGACGCGTTTGGAGCTGCGGAGTGAAGCGCATTGATGAGCATCATGGAAAAGGGGTGACAAAGGGAAGGATTAATGTGGATTGATATATTCCCTTCATATGTGCTTGGGTCGAAGCTTTTGTGATCACTAAAAAGATCATTGATTTGCCCCATTACGCGCGGGAGCAAACTCATAACCAATTCACACATAGGTGTGGGTTCTAATCCGTGTAAGGTCTTGTTGAATAGAGGATCATTAAACTGTTCTCTGAGTTTTTTTAGCGCCTTACTGACCGCTGGTTGTCCAATGCCCAACCTTTCGGCCGCACGTTTAGTGCTTTTTTCATGACCGAGTACTTTGAGTACTTTCAACGTGTTTAAGTCGATTCTAAACAAGTCTTCATCTTTCATGTGCGCAACCCATAACCAAAGTTGATGAAAAATTGGAATAAATGAAAGTACCACAATTCCATTTGGTAAAAAAGATGGTTTGTTTATATTTGTCTGCGTCAAGGGATGAGGCGGATGAATAGGTGTTAAGTCAACCCTAACCGTTCTTCATAAAGACTCCCAATAAGCATATGGATGCGCTTCTAAGACAATCAATATTTTGATGAAAACTTAAGAAGACAACATTATGAAAATCAATAAAGCGGCAATCGCAGTAAGCCTAGCAGTGGCACTTTCAACTTCACTCGTTCACGCAGAATCACAGCTTCAAGACATGTCAGACCCTATGGCGGTCTACACCCAGGCCGGGATTGGTTACACAGACAAAGGGCTGAACCTTAAAATCGGTCAGAGTTACGACACGGGTAATCCAAACACAATGGGTATGAATGTTCTTGAGATTAAAGGGTTTGCCGGTGACGAGCTGGGTTGGAGCAATCGTGACTCAGATGACAGCATTGATTCACTTCGTTACCGAAACTTCAACGTAGACATGGAAAACGGCCGCGGTGCTCAGGTTGACGTGGACGTGAATTTCACCGACATCGGCACTCAGGGTACCGCTTCTTATAGCCTGATCCAAGCGCTGCCTCAAATGGGGCCACTGAACTTATACCCGCTTGCTGGTTTGGGTGCGGCGTTTGGTGAATCGTTTGACACTACTAATGACGGTGCTCTGCAAGCACAAGACCGTTGGGATCTACACGGTATCTTCTACTTAGCAGGTATGTACGGCAAGCTCGAAATTACCGACAACATATGGCTCAACTATAACCCAATGTATACGGGAACTCTGTCTGGATCAGACCCATTTAATCACGCCGGTATGGAAGGCGATGATAGCGTATTGATACACGAAGCGGCTGTCAGCTACCAGATTAATGAAAGAACCAATATCCGCTATTTCGCCAATTGGACCGAGAATATCAACTACGCAAATGGCGACCACCGCATTGAAATGAACTACCAGTTCTAAGAACGAATAAGGAACACTAAAATGAACAAGACATTATTAAGTGCCGTGGTAGCGCTGGCAGCATTGAGTGTTAATGCAGAGACAGGTTTGACCGACGTAGATTATAACGGGTACCGTATCTATCACCATATGGAGAATATTGTTGAGCATATTCAACAAAATGGCATCAACAAGTTTGAGCACCCTGGCATTGCTGACCATACATACTTTGTGATCACTCCTGCACTTGATCACTTGTACTCTAAAGCGGCTCTCGATGTGAAAAATGGGCCGGTCATTCTTGAAACGCCACCCCGTGATGACCGTTATGCTTCGATTCAGATTATAGATTCAGAGCACTTTACTCTGTACGCAGAAACCTCACCGCAAGAGGGCGGTCGATACTTGATTACCCGTAAAGGTGCGGATTATGACTTACCAAGCGGCGACTTTACGGAAGTGATTGAAGTGAATGACGATCTGCCTTTCTTGTTTGTACGAACGCAAACATTTGAGTATCGTGATACCGGTTACGCAGATGAAAACCGTCGCCAATTAAAGTTAACACCGACTGTCGCGGCCAGCGAATATGTGTTGCCAGACAGAAAAGACCCAAGAGAAGTGATCCAATTTGCACAACGCGTTAATGATGGCTGGGCAGACACCGCGCCGTATGTTGCTGATGCGGCTCAAACATACACGTATGAGCGCTTTGAAAAAACAGTTGAGTATATGACAGAGCAGCTCACTCAAGGCATTTTGACCAACAATGAATTTGGCTTTGAAACCCCGGATCACCCAAGTGCGAATGGAGATAACAAAACACGCGCAGCGATAACGCTTATCGGTCACTTAGGTTTCCCTGCATACCATGCTTACTATGAAAATATCCCAGTGACATCAGAGGGCAAACCGCTGAATGGCTCAGAGCCTTTTGTCTTTACGATGGAGCATGACCTGGATTTAGATTACTTTTGGTCAGTCACTCGCTATAAGTCAGAAACGCGTTTGCCACTAGACCCAGACACGATCGGCGGTAGCAATCGTCAAGTTTTTGCGGGCGGTAATACAACGCCAGATGAGAATGGCAATGTGACGATTACCTTTAGCGCAGAAGACCCTAATGACGGCACTTATTGGATGCCAGTTGTTGAGGGCGAGCAATACTACTTTGTAGTGCGCTACTACGGGCCAAGAGAAGGTCTAGAAGGGAAAACCGCATCAAGTATTCTGTATGAGGGAACACCTATTGAAGAGCGCTTTGCTCCAATGAGAAATTTTCAGTAACGCTAATAAGCGAATACTATCGGCTACTGCTACTTAAGTTTTTCTACGATAAAGCTTATCTTAATTCAAAAGAGTCAGACCTTCGGGTCGGCTCTTTTTTGAGTTGAGAAGTCAACGATTCACGGTTACATACTATTGAATGACTGTGTTAGCATTCACTTGTTATGGTTAAAATGCCTGTGGCACAAACGATAAAGTTATAGTCATTCTCGGCCATTGCCGCTGAAAGTTCCTAATAAAAAGACGTAGTATGAATCTTGATATCGATGCACTGAAACACCACCAACTGGTCGAAGATGGTCAACTAGACGGGTGTTACATTCACCAACCTGCCCAAGGTAGTCAGCAAGACGACAAAGAAGTGTTGGCAGAGCGCCAAGCGCTAGAAAAAATGGGCTATAAGGTAGTACAAGTTAAACCGAAAGGCGGGACAACAACGTTCGCCGAGGCCATGCAAGAACTCGCGAAGAAGACGGGGCATCAGCCCAAGTAATTCGCAGTAGTGATCTGCCAGAGCTTCCCACTCTCTCCCACAATATCCTTTGCCTTCATTCAAAAGAGTCAGACCGTCAGGCTGACTCTTTTTGCTTCCTAATATTAACGTGATATATGGCTGATCTTCATGACGAGTTAGACGTATAGGCTACTAAAAAAGGAAACAAATAATATGGTCACCGTCTATGTAAGCATCGGCAGTAACATCAATCGCGAACATCACATCTCAGAATCTCTCAAAGCATTGAATCATCGCTTTGCACCTCTGCACATTTCTAATATCTACGATTGCGAGCCTGTGGGTTTTGAAGGAGACAATTTCTTAAACTTAGTCGTTGGATTCGAATGTGAGCTCCCAGTCGCCGAACTGGTTAAGGTTCTACATCAAATAGAATTTGAAAATGATCGCCAACGTGAGACCAAAGAATACGCCTCACGTACGATGGATATCGATATCCTTCTTTATGGTGATCAAGTAGGCATTATCGACGGAGTTGAACTGCCCAGAGGTGAAATCACCGAGTACGCCTTTGTGCTTCGACCGTTAGTCGATCTTGCCGCGCAGGAGCTTCACCCCACTCTAAACATATCGTTCCAGCAAATCTGGAATGACTTCGATCAGACGAGTCAGAAAATCGAGCTAATGTCTTAAGTTCAGTTTGGCTTAACCTCGGCAGCGGCTATGAAAAGAATACCCAGCCTCTTAATCGTCTAAGTTTGATTGATCTTTTCTTCTAACAGGCACGTAACGGACATTACCTTCTAAGGATCGGAAATTGTTATGAATCACAACGCCATTATTACCATTACGAATCTCAGACTAAGAACCTTCATCGGCTTCAACGAAGAAGAAAAAACTAAGCAACAAGACATCGTGATAAACGCGGAAATTCATTACCCCGCTAACAACCTTTGCCTTTCTGATGACGTGGACAACGCACTCAACTACAAAAACATCTGCAAAAAAATTATTCAACACGTCGAATCCGGTCGATTTTTGCTTTTAGAAAAGTTGACCAGCGACGTACTCGGCATTTGTATCGATCACTCATGGGTAAGATACGCTCAAGTGAGAATTGATAAGCCTCATGCTCTACGTTTCGCCGATTCCGTCTCGCTCACCCTGAGCTACGAAGCAGACCAAGACAATAATTCATAAGGAGCGAGTCAATGCTAACCATAGAAGCCGAAAAAGTAAGAGAAGCCTTGCTCGCAAGAGGGCTTGAAACCCCGATGAAATCGAGCGAAATGAATAGTGAACAGAAGTACAACCGCATCAAAGGATTGTTAACGGAAGTTGTCAGTACGCTTGGATTGGATTTAACCGATGACAGTCTCGCTGAAACACCTCATCGCATTGCAAAGATGTACGTTCATGAGATATTTTCGGGGCTTGATTACAACAACTTCCCAAAAATCAGTGTGATAGACAATAAAATGTCGGTTGATGAGATGGTTAAAGTATCGGACATCGACTTAACATCGACGTGCGAACACCACTTCATTACTATTGATGGTTTAGCCCAAGTGGCCTATATCCCTGAATCCAAAATTCTCGGGCTTTCTAAGATAAATCGTATTGTCCGATTCTTTGCTCAGCGTCCCCAAGTCCAAGAACGCCTGACTCAGCAAATCCTGGTCGCGATACAAACTCTAGTCGAAACCGATAATGTCGCCGTGACAATTAAAGCCACTCATTACTGCGTTAAATCCAGAGGTGTCATGGATGCAAACTCTGAAACCTCAACAACCGCTCTCGGTGGTATTTTTAAAACTAACCCGCAAACTAGAGCAGAGTTTTTACGATGAGTGAAACGATTTTAATAACCGGTGTGGGAAAGAGATTAGGTTTCGCACTAGCACAGCGACTTTTATCGGACGGATACCAAGTGGTGGGCACCTACCGAAGCGATTATCCTCAGCTTCAACTGCTGCGTGAGAGCGGGGCAGACTTGCAACAGGTAGACTTTTATCAACAGAGCAGTCTAGAGGGGTTTCTTCATTACGTGGGTCAAGAATATAAGACACTTCGAGCCATCATACACAATGCTTCCGACTGGAAGCCGGAGAACAAGAACAACCCGAGTGAAAACGCACCACAAATCATGAATCAGATGATGACGGTTCACGCGACCGTACCTTACCTGTTCAATCTAACACTTAAAGACCAACTGACATCTGGCGATACAACCTCGGACATCATACACATTAGTGATTACGTTGCCGAAAAAGGCAGTAAAAAACACATCGCTTATGCTGCAAGTAAAGCGGCACTCAACAACTTGACGCTTTCGTTTTCAGCGATGCTGGCTCCCAAGGTGAAGGTCAACACTGTCTCTCCAGCCTTGCTTAAATTTAATGATCATGACGACGAGGCGTATAAGACTAAAGCGCTGCAAAAAGCCTTGATCCCTACAGAGGCTGGCTTTGAAGAAGTGATTGATGGCGTTAAGTTTCTATTGGGCAGTCACTACATGACCGGAAGAACGTTGCACCTCGATGGCGGTAGGCATTTGAAGTGAAGCCCATGTATTGTGAGTTCCTGGCTGCGCAGTCAACGTCATTTAGGCTAAAAGTCCAACTTGGAATGTTGACGTCAATACGTTGAAGAGCCGTCAATTGGTTGAAGAGAGACCATTGAGGGGGGAGATATACATCACTCTGTCTAAGGCAGTCGCACATCGACAACGACGTTTTGGCCGAGCGCTAGAAAAAATGGGGTACGAAGTCGCGCAAGTTAAACCGAAAGGCGCAACAACAACATTCGCCGAGGCGAGGCAAGAACTCGCAAATAGGACGGGCCATGAGCCTAAGTAATAAGCGGCGGTAACGGATCACTGTATCTTTTCCTTCTCCCTTCAATCTCATTGCCTTTATTCCAAGGGATCAGAACATGGGCTCTGACTCTTTTTGCCCTTTTCCATCTCTCACAGTTAACGATAAGTTATTCAAATCAAGGTCTTCCACTCTGAGCATTCGGCACTCAATCCTTCTGATCCCTGAACAATACAGTCGAGAATACATCGTGTGATTTACAGCTGATAGATTCGAGGAAATAAGCGCTTTGCTGCGTCACTCCTAAGAACTAAATTAGGTACTTGCGTTAGTTCAGTTTTATTTGTCTGTCCAATAATTATTATGAATTATTAATATTTAATCTGAAGAGGTTTTCACATTAACTAATAATGGGTTTGCATTGCTTGATTTAATATTAGTATTCTTTTTCTCGAGATATGAGTAATCTCAATATAATCAAACTATATAAGGAAAAGTTTATGAAACTTCAAAAGAAAAAACCATCAGAGAAAAAAGTAAATTACGGTGTTATGTATAACAAGCCGTAGATAGGTTAAATTTTAGTTAATTTAAATCTCTTCTTTTGCCCTAACATTATGTGTTAGGGCAATTATTTTTAAACTTGGTGTAATATGAATATTTTACCTTGTAGTATATTAGAGTTTGCCGTTATTAGGCATAATTATTTAAATGTGTGTTCCTTTGATGCGCTTAGTCCAAGATTAAAAAAATTCTTATATCCTCTTGAGCAGCATGATTCAAATTCTTTGTCATTGACCGATGGATTAAGTTACGAGGAACAAATTCGCTACCCAATGAAATCTAGAGCCATTGCGTTGTCTTCAGCCATTGCCTTTATCATGAGTAAAAAAGGTAGCGTCGAAATTAAGGTTCCTTCATTTTCGAGTGAACAATTGACGAACTTTTCCGCCACTTTGTTGAGAGGTGGACGATTTCATTTAAATTTAATGACTATCAATGACAATGTAGCAATAACAGAAAATGAAAAAGCGCTATTGAATCAGATTGCATTGAAGGATAAAGGCGATGAAGCCATAATTTTTGACTCGGTGAGAAAAATAATCAACAGTGGCGATATCTTTACGGCTGAATCAATCTTGGAGCACTGTTGTAAGTGTTTTGACGGATTCTCTATTAGAAAATCCAATATAATCGGAACAGTTAAGAATTGCTTAGGTAAGTCTAGTGAAGCCGAATATTTTTACAATAATCATGATGGTACTTTACTGAGCCAAATTAAATCTGCCTATCCAACGTCAATGTTACATCTAAGACATCATCCTAAAATTTTTCAAGATCCAAAGGTAGCGAGTCAGCTACTTGAACAGAGTTTCAAACAACTACAACAAACGGAAATATCGGCGGTACTGTCAAGTGATGAGCTTGATTTTCATCGAGTATTTAATCGCAACGGATACGCTCTCATCCTATTTAAAGACGGAAAAGTTGAAGAGTCTGTGGATTTATTAAAATGGGGGTTGTCGGTTCTGGGTGAGAAAGGCGGTAAGTTTCACATGCATAAATCGGTAATTCTATACAATATTTATCAGTGTTATAAGCAGTCTGGTGACATCGAAAAAGCGCACGAGTACATGGATATGGTTTTAGATATTGATCCAATGTTTCCAGAGTACTGGCTAGAAAAAATCTCCATTACTTCTGATAGCGATGAGAAGATACAATATTTTAGCAAAATAAATGATATCGACCCTTATCATAGTGACAGCGTATACCTTCATAGCATTGAGCTGCTGGATAGAAACGAGATCAGCCAATACATTGCCATGGCGAAAAAAGCTTGGGTATTAGATGAAAACGAAACAACACGATACAACTACCTGTATTCCTTAACCATCCATGATGCGCTCAGCAATATTCCTCAAGCAAGTGTTAGTGATGACAATATTGAAGACTACCTCATCGCATGCGCCGAAGAGGCGTACAATAAGCATTCTCTCGATTTCACCGCAGAACTGCTGAAAGTCAACATAAAGGCAGTGGAGGCCCATCAGTGAACATCGTCAATAAGATTATCGTGATCTCATGTGTGTTCTACTTTCCAATGTGGAGCTCGAAGACCATTCACCCTATCTATTGGGAAGAGCTTGGCAAACTCGATTACTTCTCCTATTCGTATGCCGCGATGGCCTTTATTGGTTCTCTGGCCTTTATCTACCCCAAAGTACTGGCATCCATTGGCGGTAAAGCCAGTTTAATCGCCGGGTTTGTTTTTTACGCCGCTGGATTAATGTTGCGAGCGTATCCACTTTCTACTTTTTTATCCGTTGGTTCGGGAATTTTGGCCGGAGTTGGAGCCTGCCTTATCGGCTTGTGTATTAAGGCGTTAATAAACAACATTGAAGGTGATACACAACAGAAAGCCATTTTATGGTCGAACAATTCGTATACCATTTGTCAGGGCGTCGGAATTCTCTTTTCAGGTTGGATAGTGTATCTATTTGCGTTTGTTACTGCTGAACCCTATTTGTACGCGTCTCTGATCTTTGCTGTACTTGCGCTAACAGGCATTTTTTCATACAAGCTATTCGGGCAAGGCAATAGTGATGAGTTGGGTAAGCACTCCGATGTCGACTATATGAAATTCTTTTCAAACAATCGTTCTATTACATTAGTGGTTGTTGCGTCATTCTTTGGTATCGGTGTCATACAAGGTTTCTTGTTGCCGTTGATACCAATATTTATGAATGAGCGTGGCGTCGAGATACAGACAATTAGTACAATATTAGCGGCATCAACGGTATGTGGACTATTGGTACAAAACTTATATGCGAAAATATTCGCTAAAGAATACGCGAAATACGGTCTGATAACCATATGCGCAATAATTACCATTCTCTTAGCGGTATTTTTGAGTACATTAAAAGGTGAAGATGTTGTATTAACCATTACGATATTTGGTTTTCTATTTATGACCTTACGTAGCCTGGTGTCATTTTTGATAGGCGTTATTGAGTACCAAATGGTTAGCAAAACAGACACAATCGTCCTGATTGGTATTATTCAGAGTGCATTCTTGTCTGGTGATATTATTGGTGGTCTGTTATTACCATACGTTAAAAACAGTGACTATCTGTTAGATAACTCAATGGTTATTCCAAGTGTGTATTTTGTCCTGATACTATTGCTATCAGCATGCGTTAAGAAAGAGTATTCAATATCACTCGTACAAAATAAAAAGTAGAACTTATGAATTTTTATGAATTGGAATTAATCTTTGCTGATCGTCACGATCTCTATTTTTGTAATAGTGAGGAGCTTATTAAGTTCAATCATGTGTCGGCTCGCTTAGATTGTATTCCATATTCGTTTTTGTATAGTGACGCCAATACATTAATCTATTCGTCAGGAGGGATAACATTTGAGTTAACGGGTGAAAAAATATCAGAACATAGCTATGCAACAGATTCGATTAGTATTGAATCGGATGGCGAAAAGATGAAGTACACTCTCCATACTTTAGACCAAGAATTCGATTTTAAGCTCTCATACATCAGGAATGAATTAACATTAGTCGATGATGGAATTCAAATAAAAGATATTGAATCAAACGAACCATTATTTGAGCTGGAGTGTGAGATGTTGTCATTTAGCCCTACTGCCGTGTTAGTCAAGGTGGAGGAATTAAATGACGACCGTTTTATGGTAATCGACTTGGATTCTTTAGTATGTAGGCCTATTGATATAGATGGCCTGTCGGCTATGTCTGGAACGATATCTAAAGACAATGTTATGCACCTGATATGTCATAAGAATGGATTGCAGAAATATGTCAAATTAGATTTGGATCAATCACAGAGTACATTGGAGCATGTAGCTTCAGCTGGAGTTATAAATTTATTCTCCGATGGAAATAAAATACATTACTCTACGTTCGGCACCACGGAAGGTTATCAGGTCTTTAATGGAAATAATGACGCTATTGTTATTGATTCGGCGACTTGGCATTACAATCGACAGTATATTAACTACGATGATTTAAATGTAATTGCATTGACAAACCCTAAATTCACAAAGGCCGCCATTTTCTTTCATGGAGGCCCAGAATCTGTTGAATTTGATGAAATTCGCTATCCGATATTACGTGATGAGCTCTTTCGCAGGGGATTTAATGTATACATTGTTAATTATATCGGTTCTACCAACTTTGGCCGAAATTTTAGATGCAAATATGACGGTGACTTGATCCGTAGTAGTTTGTTACCAATAGAATCGTGGATAAACCAGTTAGGCGAGCATTTAATTCTTTTGGTGGGGGGAAGTTACGGAGGAACATTAGCGTTGCAGTTGGCAGGAACGATTAAGCATCAAACCGTCACCATTGCGGTTTGTCCTCTAATTGATATGAATGAGCATATCGACAGAGTCCAACGACTTACTAATGACACCTCTTTCTTCGCTAACAAATTTGGCGCTAGAGACAGAGCCATTGCAACAAACGGTGCCAAGTTTTTTGATTCAATCAGAGAGTCTAAAATCCAATTCATTTTTGGTCGAAATGATGAAGTGATCTGCCACAAAAATAGCATTCGTAGAGTGCTTGAACAAAACAATACAAATCATACTGTTACAGTAGATAATTTTGGACATTCAGACAATTTACATGAACGTCAATACGCCATGATCAGATACATTGAGCAACATACCTGAGAATCTCATCACTCCCGCCTTCCAATGCCTACAAGCGTTGAGAGCTATTCACGCTTTTGTATCTGCCACAGAAACTCAAAGTCCTTGTTGGAGAGAATATCTCTTCATTCTAAAAAGTCAGTCAGGCGGATTCTTTTTTGTCCGTAAGTCGCTTTGTCAGCAAGCCCAGCAAGGTTGGAATGATATAACAGCAGGTGAGAGCCTTAGCGAACGTCGAGGACGTTCGCATTCACGACTTGCGCCATACGTTTGCCAGTTACGCAGTGCTGGAAGGGTATCCGATCCCAATGGTGTCAAAGTTGTTAGGTCATAAGCGTATGTCATCAACGCTTCGCTATGCGCATGTGAATGATGCGCAAGTGACACAATCTGTTGAGGCAATAGGGGAGGTCATTCGAGGAATAGTCTCAGAGCAGAGTGAGGCGCCTCCCAAACGCCGAACAGTCACCGAATCCAAACCTAAAAAGACGATATCGTCCGCTAAGCGAAGAAGAAGACCTGTCAAAGGCATGCCAAAACCTTCCGAAGAGATACGGACCAACGAACAGATGCAAAAGCTACTTCATGAGGTAGATTTTCTCGATAATTTTTAACCTTCCATTCAGCAGGGCTCCGACTATCGGGGCCTTGTCTCCTGAGAACAACGTATCAGCATGACTGCTGTATCACACTAAATGACCAAATGAGACGACTATCCCCATAACTAAAGGTCAGTACCAAAGAAACCTTTCTATAACATAAGTTTATGTTAGTCTAGGTAGCTACATATCTTTAGTCGTAGTGATGTCTTGTCGTGGTTTTTATGGCATTGAATGCAGTTCCCACCAATAAATCGGTCAGCGATATGAAACCGTTGACTCTTCGCAGCCCCAGCGATATTCTGCAATGGCACTGGCAAAATCCAGTGTCGGGATTAGTACCCCGCCTCATGCACTCGACACATAGTCGGTAACCAAATTCTGGTTTCCCCTATGTGAGACTCGGCACACCTGTCGATAATGAAACTGCTCATTATTGAGCAGTTCATTCGGTATTACGGTGAGCTGGGCGAGGCAGCTTCGGCTGGCCGTTCCGAGTGCGCGGTAGTACTAACCTTGTTCAGTTCACCACCCTTTGTTATGGGGTCTCTGTGTGGTGATGGATTTATTCATCCTGCTGGAGGTTGTCATGCCGAAGCCTAATGATAGTCATGTCCTAAATACCCTCAATTCTATTTGTTACCGCATTCATACAGAGCCTGCGTCTATGCGCTTACATATGAGTGAGCTTTCTACGCTGTTAAATGCGTACGACCCTAAACAAACGTCGAAGTATTGCTGGCTCGAAGCGTTCATCAGACAGGCGCAACTCAATCGATTCACAGAGCAGTGTACGCAATCGGGTGACGCTCCCGTGCTTTGCCTAGTCAGGATTCAGGGCAAAAATGCATTTAACTTGTGCTTTACCCACGATGTTGACCAATGCATTTGTTGTCTGCGGTCTTTGTGTGAACAGCCGATTGAGTTGGTCGCGTATGGGAGGGCGAAACTGAGCCCAGAGGCGCTGCTCGAGGTGTTGTCCGAGCCGCAGATCCAGAAGAACCGTTGGTTTTCGCTGACCGATAGTCAGCTAGAGCGTATCGTCAGGACGTTGAAGCCACAGGAAAGTGTTATTCCGCGTTGATCGTGGCATCTACTAATCGAAGGTGATTTGATTGCGGTTTGGAGTGGAGCGCTCACTCTAAACCATTAATGTCGGGTGGACGACACTTGTTACCAAGTGCCGACTCCCTAAGAACCGTACGTGCAACTTTCACTGCATACGGCTCAAGCCTCTACAAAGGCATCAAATGATACCCAGCAACTTATAAAGCAGTGAGAACTGGTTCAATCCAAGAGTT
>NZ_SATR01000374.1 GCF_004551525.1 Vibrio ouci
GCGTTAGTTTGCTCCGAAAAAATCTAGAATTCAGTATTAAAGGAGAGTGCATATGGAAGAGTCAGTTTTGGCACTTTTTCGAATGTTAGGATTTACAAAGAAAAGACTAAGAGTCTCCATGACCGAATGATTACAAGAAAAGAGTTTAATGTTGGAGACAAAGTCCTTCTTTATCATTCGCGTTTGAAACTTTTTCCTGGAAARTTRCGCTCTCGTTGGATTGGAYCMTTTGTTGTTTCTAATGTTTTTYCTTATGGTGCAGTTGAAATTACAAGTTTAGAAACCAACAAAGTACTYAAGGTCAATGGGCATCRYTTGAAACCTTTCTATRAAGGTTGGAYGRCARAACTCAYCGCTTCTRYRGARTTAGCTGAACCAATCTATGAAGAATRAGCATGCMACATGTCRAGCCAATGACATAAAACAAAAGCG
>NZ_SATR01000375.1 GCF_004551525.1 Vibrio ouci
TTAGACGCTTCGTCATGAACATGCTCAAGCAATGTGAGTGTGGTGCTCCAAGTCAAAGGCAAAAGCTGAAAAAAGCGGGTTGGTGCGACGATTACAGAGCACGAGTATTCTTTGGGCTATAAATTGAACAAAGTATGCTCGCGCCCTGAGCCATTCCCCGCCACTAACACATTGGCCCCCATCAGGTCTTCGATATCTTCCACCTCAAACCGGGCAAGAAACGCTTCCACGATATCGTTATACAAGACCACGCTGACGTCATTCCTGCGCATCGAGGAATTGAGCCAAAGTCGCTTATCCTCGGTGTATCCCGCCGACGCAATGGGCCCCCAAAAAAGCTGAACCCCATCGGTAAAGTTGCCGTGGACATCAATGTCATCAAAATGCGTGATCACCTCACGGATCTGACCTTGAACCAAAGGCTCGTTATT
>NZ_SATR01000376.1 GCF_004551525.1 Vibrio ouci
TTTCTACGTACTCACTAACTTTGTTTGAAAACAGAATACCTTAAACACGATAAGCAACCAATCACCCACTGACTTTTTGTGATTCAAGGACTACTGAAGTTGCTATGTTACAGCCGAGGTTTCAACAACCACGAAACGCAGATGTTCAACGGCAAAGTAGCTTTTAAACCTGAGAAACTAAAAGCTGCGAAATGACAGCAATAACGAAATCTTCGACTAACTTGGCCTTTCCACACTTTAAGCCAGTGAAGCTCAACACCAACCAACACTGAAACCCAATGAGGCAACCCACGAATTTGGCATGTTTTACGGTTGAAGAGATTCAAGGATTTGAGCCGACAATACGGAATTGCCGAATAAGAAAAGCGAACTGCCAGAGGGAACAAAAAAGATTAGAACAAAGAACTTTTCTGCCCTTTGCCTAACGCC
>NZ_SATR01000377.1 GCF_004551525.1 Vibrio ouci
CGCCTCTGACTGCCAAGGCATCCACCGTGTACGCTTAGTCACTTAACCATACAACCCCAAAGGGTCTTTACGTCAAACAACCAAAGTTGTCTGCATTTTTATACATGTGCAGACTCGATTTTGCCGGACTCAATTTTGAATAGTCACTGTAAAAGTGACATTCCCAAGAACACTTGAATGTGTTTTTTGGTGTTTGTCWTAAAGACAAACATTGAGAACTTTACAATCAACAAATAAATTGTTGATTTGTCAGCTTTCCAAATTGTTAAAGAGCTAATCACTTCCGAAGAAGGTCATTTTCTAAAGACTTTCGGCGTCAAAAAATCCAACCACATACGATTTACTGAAGTGGTTTGGAATTCCTATCCAAAAATACTTAGAGAATGGTGGGCGATACCGGGCTCGAACCAGTGACCCCCTGCTTGTAA
>NZ_SATR01000378.1 GCF_004551525.1 Vibrio ouci
CGCCTCTGACTGCCAAGGCATCCACCGTGTACGCTTAGTCACTTAACCATACAACCCCAAAGGGTCTTTACGTCAAACAACCAAAGTTGTCTGCATTTTTATACATGTGCAGACTCGATTTTGCCGGACTCAATTTTGAATAGTCACTGTAAAAGTGACATTCCCAAGAACACTTGAATGTGTTTTTTGGTGTTTGTCATAAAGACAAACATTGAGAACTTTACAATCAACAAATAAATTGTTGATTTGTCAGCTTTCCAAATTGTTAAAGAGCTAATCACTTCCGAAGAAGGTCATTTTCTAAAGACTTTCGGCGTCAAAAAATCCAACCACATACGATTTACTGAAGTGGTTTGGAATTCCTATCCAAAAATACTTAGAGAATGGTGGGCGATACCGGGCTCGAACCAGTGACCCCCTGCTTGTAA
>NZ_SATR01000379.1 GCF_004551525.1 Vibrio ouci
CGCCTCTGACTGCCAAGGCATCCACCGTGTACGCTTAGTCACTTAACCATACAACCCCAAAGGGTCTTTACGTCAAACAACCAAAGTTGTCTGCATTTTTATACATGTGCAGACTCGATTTTGCCGGACTCAATTTTGAATAGTCACTAAAAGTGACATTCCCAAGAACACTTGAATGTGTTGTATTGGTGTTTGTCTTAAAGACAAACATTGAGAACTTTACAATCAACAAATAAATTGTTGATTTGTCAGCTTTCCAAATTGTTAAAGAGCATGATTCTTCCGAAGAAGGTCATTTTCTAAAGACTTTCGGCGTCAAAAAATCCAACCACATACGATTTACTGAAGTGGTTTGGAATTCCTATCCAAAAATACTTAGAGAATGGTGGGCGATACCGGGCTCGAACCAGTGACCCCCTGCTTGTAA
>NZ_SATR01000380.1 GCF_004551525.1 Vibrio ouci
AGAAAAGAAGGGCTGATGGTAGAGGAAGAACCAGCAGAGCTGTCAAAAATATGAGATGGAGGACACGACACTAAGCTATCAACGAAGTGAAAAACACCTTGACCAAGGAGATATGGCATTCTCCAATAGAGATAATTTGTGTTTGTAAGTTTTAGCGAAACAACTTGGTGAGTGTTCGCTAAAGGAACAATAGCTGTAGTGTGAGTTCCCATGAGAGGTAAAGGAACGGCAGAGACTTGGGAGGAAGAATCAGAGACAAGCTCTGCAAGTGGAGGCTGCTGTGGAGAAGAAAGGGCACCAGCGGCAGCAGCTTGGGGAGGGTTGGCCGGCTGTGTTGCACCACCTGTGGAGAGGGAGAAGCCAGCGGCAGCAGTAGAATCCATGTAGAGAAAGTAAAGAGAGGGTCGGCTGCAAAGGAAGGAAGGA
>NZ_SATR01000046.1 GCF_004551525.1 Vibrio ouci
TTAGACGCTTCGTCATGAACATGCTCAAGCAATGTGAGTGTGGTGCTCCAAGTCAAAGGCAAAAGCTGAAAAAAGCGGGTTGGTGCGACGATTACAGAGCACGAGTATTCTTTGGGCTATAAATTGAACAAAGTATGCTCGCGCCCTGCTCAAGATTTAGTGTCTTTAGCGATGTCGAAATCAGGAGAGGTTGCTCATGTAGTTAAGGAACCTAAACATAGGGTCGTAAGCATCTGCCGAGATTTCTCATTACTCGTTTGTTCGGTATTGAGGTTAAAAGGAATACCTGCGCGTCTAAGGAGTAGATTCGCCACTTATTTAGCTCAAAATCATTTTGAAGACCATTGGATCTGCGAATATTGGGATGGAACTAATAATAGGTGGGTAGCCGTTGATGCTCAGCTTGACCAAGTACATCAATCTGTCTTGAAGTTTGATTTTGATCCTTGTGACGTACCATCATCAAGCTTCATCAGAGCAGGTCAAGCTTGGAAGCTATGTCGTGACAATGTAGAGTTGCCTAAGAGCTTTGGTTTTAGGCAATTTAACGGGTTACCTTTTATTAAGGGGAGTCTTATCCGAGATCTGTTTGCACTGTCTAAATATGAAATGCACACATGGGATACTGGTTGGGGGATCTTGCCTCATTTCATCAGCCCTATCGCGGGGGAAGATGAGCTGAGTCTCCTCGATGAATTAGCCGAGGTGAGTAACTCTTCAGATAGCTCAATGGCGCTTAAATTGGTTTCCTCGTGTGAGGAAATAAAACTACCAAGTGATTGGGAGTATTCTCAGTTTCCCACACTGAGTGAACTTTACGCGGCTCTATAGCAAGGGTTTAGAGGCGGATCTAAACGCAATCCGCTTCGTAACAATGTCTTTGGTCCGCACATAGCTAACGCTATAGGTGTAAGTCCACAACGCAATACGTTAGGCAAGGTGTTAGCGTTATTTGCACCTTAACGGGGTGTTATGCCTTCTTTGAGAATTTCAAGTTACTCTAAGTCAATGACACTGCACCGTATAGAGAGTGTGCTTACAGCGGCCCCAGCAGATAGACTTCTAATAAACTGAAGTGCTTTTGCTAGATCTTGTGTTTCAATTTTTAAATTATTATCAATGCGCCCATCATTCGTCATATCAGTATCTACAACACTAGGGCATAAACAGCAGACCTTTACCCCAAAAGGAAGAAGCTCGTGATAAAGCGATTGGCTGTAGCTAACAATTGCAGCTTTTGTAGCTGAATATGCCGCAATCTTAGGGACTGGTGCTAAACCAGCAGTCGAGCCTAGGTTGTATATTTCACCGTAGCCTTGCTGTTTCATCTTCTCAGCAACCAAATTACAAGCAGTGATTGTAGATAATAGGTTTACATTTACCAATTCAGAAAGGTTAGCTAGGGAAAGGTTAGTATTACCAGCGGCTAAGATACCAGCGCTGTTAACCATAACATCAATGTCTCCTCGCTCTCTTATGATTGATTTGATTGCGATGTCAACTTGTGATGGATTGTTGAAATCGACGGACATTGTGTCCACGAGGCATGAGGGATACTGGGACGTTAGCTCTGCTTTAGCCTGCTCAAGGTTTTCTGTATTCAAGGCAAGTAACAATAGAGAGTATCCTTCCTGAGCAAAGTAATGAGAAATAGTTTTTCCAATCCCGCGACTAGCGCCAGTGATTATGGCAACTTTAGACATAATGTATCCCTAAATGATGTAATAAGCGTATTGTCGGGGTAATGTACTAAATAGTTTCCCTAATTCGAACTGATTTTTACACGAAGGGATATCAAACCGTTTAAAGCCACTTAACAGTGCATTATGATTTTTATCGAAATAGGGAGATTGTATGGCAATGTCGTTTAAGAGTCAGAGACTGACAGTATATGAGGTCTCTGGAGAGTTTGATTTGTCTAATCACTCCTATTTGCTAGAGCGCATACCTCAAATTCTCACACCAGCTGTCGTAGTAAATCTCCCTCCATATTTTCATGGTATAGCGTCTAGTGAGCAGGCTAGGATCTGGCTTGAGCGAATGTTGTTGGAGAGCCGTTTGCTTCAGGTGGAAAACAACAGTCATAAACTAATAGGATTTTTATTCGCCTACGTAGAGAGCGAGAACAGCGCCCATATTGGTTATTTACTCGCTGAAGAATACTGGGGGCAAGGGTTGGCTAGTGAATTGCTACAAGGTTTTGTTAACGAAGTCGTGAAATCCGAACCATGGGTAAAACTCGTTGGCGGCGTTGACCGCTCCAATGTTGCATCTGCCAAGCTACTTGAAAAGTTAGGTTTTGTAGAGCACGCTGTTACTGATAACGGTGTGGTTTTCTATGAGTATGCGATTTTCCGACCTCAATCATAACAAGCCCTGAAAGGGTAAATAGCCGTCGCGGCGAACTATCAGCGACGGCATGGAATCTAGCTGTTTACGAACATGTGGTTCGCTTTGGTTACGCCGCGGTCATAAGTGCAAAAGGTATCAGTTGCAGCTTCTGTCTTGCTGTGAATCTTAATATTAGTAATGACTTCTACAGCACCGGCGTCATAACAAGCCTGTTGAGCGTCTTTCACAATCTCGAGTAACGTGTTTAGTTCACCTTTCAGCGTTGTTTCCATCGCGCTAACCTGGAAAGGTACGCCTGAAGCTTTTACGACTTCAATGGCTTTATCGACGACTTCGAAATTGTTTCCTTCTTTCACACGAGGAATGACTTGAAAGGCTAGCATGACTTCATCAAGCAGCGGTTTTTGAGCTGACATCAATATTCTCTTATTTATTTTGTCGGTATAGAACGCCGTATAGTAGCATGGTTTTTGATTCCTAAAATGGCTTTGAAGGTGTTAGATAACCGACGTTTAAGAGACGTTCTCAATGTTTGGCCCATCAATTCTAGTTTGGTTTTGTGTTTGCCGTACAATGCTTTAGGTAGGGTAGCCATTTTGTCCACTCTATGATGAGAGTTATCTTCTAAGGGGAAATTATGATTTATACGACAACAGAAACCGTTCCTGGTAAGGAAATTGAAGCGGTATTGGGCATTGTTAATGGAAATGTGGTCCAGTCTAAACATGTTGGCCGAGATATCATGGCTGGCTTGAAAGGTATTGTCGGTGGTGAGCTTAAAGGTTATACCGAGATGTTGATGGAAGCTCGTAATATAGCAGTTGAACGATTAATAGAAGACGCTCAAAAGTTAAATGCAGATGCAATAGTGGGAATACGATTTACAACTAGCTCTGTTACTGATGGGGCATCAGAAATACTCGTGTTTGGTACGGCAGTTAAGCTTCGCACGTAACGAGCATTGAGAGTGGTCTGATGCTTGGTATTTTGAGTTTGAATCAGCTTTAGTAGCGACGACACAATGGTTTAAGCGAGGTGGTGGGTGTTGCTTATTCCCTAATTGCTAGCTGGCTTACGACTTAGAAGCCAGCTATATCAATGTTTTACCAATTCTATTTTGGTAAAACCATCACTGACTTTAAGTTCGAGTTTAAGTCAAAATGGGCATTGACCTTTATATCATCCTTCTCGAATACGACATCATCAAAGTCCGTCATAGCGATCTTAAAGCCATTCTGTACGAATAGAGTTGTGACAGGTGTTCTTTTACTGCTTTTAATAGCTGACTTAAATAATTTATCCATGGCAATTTACCTTCATTTAGGGAGCTGTAACTAAAATAGCTATCTATTTGTATGAGATCAATTGCGCATTTGATTTGAGAGATTTATGGTAATGGCAAGAAATATTTAGGTATTCATAGTGACAATTAGGGGCTTAATGTGTGTGGCTTGGGATAATGTGTTGAGGCAAATTTTGTGCACATTATCTCGTTGTTTTGATTAGTGAGTTATTCATATAACTCTTGAATGTCATAAAGGCTTACAAATCCAGCTAACAATTAAACTCGTCAGGTTTGCAACGTTTGGCGAATCGGCGTGTGAAAAGGAGTAAAGAATGAGTAAGGAAGTGCGAGTGGGCGTGGCAGCAGTCATTCTACGTGAAGGACGAATTTTACTTGGAGAGCGTATTGGCTCCCATGGTGCGCATACTTGGGCGACTCCTGGTGGGCATCTTGAATTGGGTGAAAGTATTGAAGAATGCGCAACGCGGGAAACACTGGAAGAGACAGGCTTAGTCGTAGACTCGTTTGAGAAATTTGGCTTCACTAACGATATCTTCGAAAAAGAAGGCAAGCACTATGTGACGTTATTCGTTGTCGCCTCTTGTTCTCGTGGTGAGCCTAAGGTAACTGAACCACATAAATGTAAACAGTGGAAATGGTTCGAACTAGATGAACTCCCTGAGCCGCTGTTCTTGCCTCTAACTAATTTGTTAAAAGAACCCGTAAGCCTCCGCGCGTTTACTTAACAATCAGCTTTAGTAATGCCGGTACCAGAGAGTAAGTTAGATAGTCACATGGCACATTACTGTATTGGAAGTCAGTAGTTGCTGAAAATCTTGAACTCATGTACAAAACAGCTCTAAATAGAATAGGAGTTAAGTTGCATGAGTTTAGTTGTACGTCAGGTGGTTTTAGAGGATGCTGAAGGCATTACCAATGTCCTCAACCCAATCATTGTGGAAGGTTTATACACTGTCTTAGACACCACCTTCACGCCTGAAGAAGAAAAACAGTTCATTGCTCATTTTCCTGAGCGCGGTGTGTTTACTGTCGCTTTATCCGAGAAAGACTCAAAGGTCATTGGTTTCCAAAATATCGAGCCGTTCGCACAATACACCAAAGCCTTTGACCATGTAGGTATAATCGGTACGTTCGTGTGTGAAAGTGCTCGCGGAAAAGGTGTCGCTAAACAGCTCTTCAATTCGACATTCGACGTAGCAAAGCAAAAAGGCTATGAAAAGCTATTTGCATACGTACGAAGCGACAACGAGCGTGCTTTAGCTGCCTATCTTAAACAAGGTTTTGAAGTGGTGGGTACTGCGAAAAAACATGCGAAAGTTCGCGGAGAATATGTAGACGAAGTCCTTATTGAGAAGTTCTTATAGACGTTATGTGATTTTTCTCTGTAATGGCCATGGCGCAGCAAAACTTTTTTCTAGCCGCTTGCGTTCGATGATCAGAAAATGATGACCTTATAATGCTTGTTTGGCACCTTATTTTTGCGATCTGGCATTGTTTTAACTTGTTGTTTTTATTGATTTTGTTTTTCTTGAGAAGTTCATCGTAAATGATAGTCTTCAACTCAAAAGGTTAAAGAGACTATAAAATGAATAAAACTGATCAATCTTTCGTCCAAGAAGACTTCTCTAAGCAGGATTTGAGTAGCTTCATCTTTTCTAACTGCAAGTTCTACTGTTGCAGTTTTAAGCGTTCAAACCTAAGAGATGCGCAATTTATTGATTGTACTTTTATTGAACAAGGAGAGTTGGAAGGCTGTGATTTCTCTTACTCCGATCTCCGGGATGCTTCATTCAAGAGATGTAAGCTGTCTATGTCGTTTTTCAGTGGGGCAAACTGCTTCGGCCTTGAATTAAGAGAGTGTGATCTAAAAGGTGGCAACTTTTCTCAAGCGAGTTTCGTCAATCACGTATCTCATCAGGTTTATTTTTGCTCCGCATTTATTACAGGATGTAATTTATCGTATGCCAATTTTGAAAAGCAACTAATTGAAAAATGTGACTTATTTGAGAATCGATGGATTGGCGCTAATCTCAGAGGTGCTTCATTTAAAGGCTCAGATCTCAGTCGTGGTGTTTTCTCTGAAGATTGCTGGGATCAGTTCAAAGTGCAGGGTAGCGACTTAAGCCATTCAGAGCTATATGGATTAAACCCTCGAAAAGTAGACCTGACAGGAGTAAAAATATGCTCTTGGCAACAAGAACAATTGTTAGAGCAATTAGGAATAATCGTCGTTCCGGATTAATAAGACTCAGCTACTAAGCACATTGCGAATCCGTTTTGTAACACTCGGTGTTTTTCTGATGTGCGGGTACAGGGTGCTTGAATTCGGCTGGGTGCCGCGTTATTTGTATTGATATGTGGAATAGAGCTTTATAGGGAAGGATAAATGGCACTTAGAGCGTTTGAAAAAACAGACTACGACTTGCTAATCCGTTGGATTGATTCTGAAGAACTCAATTATCAATGGGGTGGACCAAATTTCGACTTCCCTTTAGATAGTAATCAGCTCGATAAACATTGTGCTAAGCCGGAGGTCATTTCCTTTGTTTTTGTGCATGAGGGAAGTAGCGCTGGCTACGTCGAGTTATTCAGGCTCTCGGAGTCAAAGTTACGGGTTTGCCGTGTATTTATATCGAATGAGTTTCGTGGTCAGGGCATTGCAAAACGGATGCTTGAGCAATTAATCGAATTGGCGCAAATAGAGCACAATGCTCAAGTTCTATCGCTGGCGGTTTTTGAGCGTAATACGGTGGCGAAGAATTGTTATGAATCGTTGGGTTTTCAGGTGACCTCACATCAATCTGGTACGCGTTCTTTTGATGGTGAAGCTTGGGATCTTTTGTTAATGGAAAAGCGGCTTTGACCAGTACATGAGGTTAATTCGTAACGACAATTGAATGCTAACCTTTATACAAAGACAAATTGACAGTTGGCCGTATTTATATCAGAGTGACTGTATGAAATTTAATCTAGAGCAACTTAACCAGCGAATTATCATCATTCCTTAGGAATGGTGGGCTTTTGGTATGCTTGGAATAAATCGATCCCACCCTAGAAGGTGGGTTTTCTTTTTCTGCCTTTTGGGAATTTGTCTTTAGAAGGTGTTTAAATGAAAAAAGTAGCTGTTTTTGGCAAGCCGGGTAGCGGGAAGTCAACAGTAAGTAAAGCATTAGCGTCAGCGTTAGGCTTACCGCTTCATCAACTAGACTCAATCGTTTACAAACCCAATGGTGAGTTTGTCGCGCGAAAAGAGTTTGATGCTATCCACAATGATATTCTGCGCTCAGATACGTGGGTGATCGATGGTCTGGGCCCCATCACTTCCTTTAATGAGCGTTTAGCGGCCGCGGATACTCTTATTTACATCGACTTGTCATACTCAGTCAGTTATTGGTTTGTGACCAAGCGACTTTTGAAAGGACTCTTGGTAAAACCAGAAGGTTGGCCGGATGGAAGTTCAATACTAAAAGGTACGCTAAATAGCTATAAGACGCTCAAATTATGCCCGAAGTTTTGGAACGATGACTTTTTGTCTAAGTTGATGGAACACAAGAGCAGTAAAGAAGTCTATGTCATCAAAACAGTATCTGAATTGAATGATTTTGTTTTAACACAAACTAAATAGCGCGCATTGAGTAACCGGAGCGTTTCCATTTCAGCTATACGAAGTTTGAATCTTGGAGAACTAAATGGACATTTTGAAAGTATCCGAAAGATTAATGTCGATGGACGAAAGTTCATGGCAACGGCACTCAAACCCTTTGAGCGTCTATTCGCGGTTTTCAATTCTACCGCTATTTACTGTGGCCATAGCAGTAAGAGAGTATTTGGGTTGGTGGACTCTGGCGGCTGTGTTACTCGTGTCACTATGGACATGGTTGAACCCTAGGTTATTTTCAGCTCCAGACACGACCAATAATTGGGCGTCGATGGGGACTTTTGGCGAGCGCATTTATCTTAATCGTGGCGGCGAAAATCTTATCCCTAGTCACCATTTACGTATGTGTAGGTGGATAATTGGCCTTCAATTTTTGGGCTTGCCATTTTGGTTATATAGTCTTTATTCAATGAGTTATCCCTTAATGCTTTTAAGCACCTTGTGGCTAATGATTACCAAAGTGTGGTTTGTAGACAGAATGGTGTGGCTATATAGCGATGTAAAAGACTGGAATCCCGTCTATCAGTCTTGGTTGAAGTCATAACAAGTGTTTGTTGGATGCACTAAGGCTTAGTGCTTTTTGTTTCTAATCGCTTTGCGCTAGATGGAATGTGAGTGAGGGGAGCTCTAAGCTAGAGTGAACCGTGAATATGGCGTTAAAAATAAGGATAAGTACTTAGGATGAGTGAAGAATTTAAAGGTTCGTGTTTATGCGGAAACGTCCGATTTTCCGTTCATGGATTCCACAATAAGGCCGCGAATTGCCATTGCTCCATGTGTCGCAAGTTTCACGGTGCAGCTTTCGGGACTTTAGTTGGGGTTCAAGGTCTACGCTGGCTTTCTGGTAAAGATGAGCTTAAAGAGTTTGTCGCTTCAAACGGAACAACGCGCACATTCTGCTCTCATTGCGGCTCAAGCATAGGGTTTAGAGTGAAAGGTGAGCCTCTAGAAAATATAGAGTTGGCCATATCCACCTTTGATGACAATATTCCTGTCAATATCGACGCTCAGATTTACACCGACTACAAAGCCAATTGGTGTGAATTACAGCCAGAAATAATAGCCTATCCTGAAGGGCGAACAAGTAACAGTTAACTAAGGAATACCAATGTACAAAGGAAGTTGTTTGTGTGGTTCAATCCAATTTTCACTGGATGGTAGTATCACGGATATTATTCACTGCCATTGTTCATTATGTCGTAAGGCGAGTGGAAGTGCCTACGCGACAAATGGGTTCATCAACGTCGAAGATCTCAACTTTACAATGCCCAGCGAAAAGCTTTGAGCATTGGACGTTATGTAAATAGGGGAAATGATGAGTTCAGAAAGTATTAAAAATGTAGTCTTTGATATCGGTAATGTAATGGTACGTTGGGCACCGTTGGAAATAGTGAAGCTGACATTCGGTGAAATCCAATCTCCGGAGGAACTGGCAAAACGCATCTTTCAGTCTGAAACTTGGTTAGACCTCAATAAAGGTTTCATTTCTGAAGACGATGCTAAGGCGCAGTACAAGCAACGGTTAGACTTGTCTGACTTAGACTGCGAGCGTCTATTTTATTACGTTAAGCAAACTCAGATCCTGATTTATGGTTCAATAGATCTTCTTAAACGCGTTAAGTCATCAGGCTACAAGGTTTATGCGCTAACAGATAATGTCCACGAGATTGTAGCCTACCTAAAATCAGAATATTCATTCTGGCCGTTATTTGATGGTGCGACTGTATCGGCAGAACTAGGCCTGCTAAAACCGCAAGCTGAAATATATCATTCATTACTTACTCAACATAAGTTAGCTGCGTCAGAAACTGTATTTATCGATGATATGCCACACAATGTGGACGGTGCTAGGGCAGTTGGTATTGCAGGGATCCAATTTGAGAACGCGGCTCAATGTGAAGAAGAGCTGAAAGCATTGGGTCTGTCTTTCTAGGCAACCAATCAAGTGCTTTAAAGAGCCCTTAATTGTTCGCGCTTATACTCTATGAACGTTAGGAATTAGCAAGGTTGGGATGAAAGGGAGCTTAGATAGCTTAGCTCCCAATTTAGGTGTTTAGTTTTGAGCAAATTTAACTCGAATCTTGCTCTTAGCTACATCAGTCATGTTTAAGCTATTCAAAGCTGTTTTTGCTTCAGTTTCATCAGGCATTTCAAGGAAAGCAAAGCCCTTAGATTGACCTGTTTCCTGATCTAGAACTAAATCACATTGGGTAACAGTGCCATGAGCAGAGAAAAGAACTCGAACTTCGTGTTCTGTTGTAGTACGAGCTAGATTGCGGACTAAAAGTTTCATAATATTTTGCCTAGTGTAAATTGCAGTCCGATTGTCTCAGGTATAAGGGTGTAAACCAAGAAAAGTTTGTATCCAACAATAGGATAATGCCCTTTAGCGGTGCATTCTTGTGCTTGTTAACATTTGGCTGTTTGTGAAGCAAAGAGTGAGCTCATGTTTCAGAGCTCATAAAGTTAACTTAAGGATGGGTAATGAGTTGTCCATCTTCTGTCGTTAGAAGGCTAGCCTTACCTTGCTCAATGAGCTGTGCAGCATAAGATGGCGTCACGGTTTGAATTTCACCTTTTTCTCTGCTTACTAACGCTTCCCACGCTTGATCTTTATATTTTCCTGCTTGGGTGTACTGAATGAGTACTTTCATAGGTTCACTCTCCGGTGAGTTAGACGTGCTACTAACATTAGTAAGTTTGTTGTCGTTGCGCACCTGTTAAATGTGGAACATTAGATTAACCAAATGACAGGTAGTCTAGAGCTAGGTTGCAATAGTGCTTGTTGAAGTAACGAGGCTGTCTTACTTATAGTTTCCTGGCAAGAGCGCGTGGCCAGTGTATTCCGTTAGGTAGACGAGGGCGTCAATGACACGAATAGGGGTTAACAAGTTATCTTCGTTACAATCATCTAATTCGAATGTTAGGTAAATACGATTGCATTCCATCTTTAGAAATAGGTTTCCTTGCGGCGCTCTGTCTTGGGTTAACGCGAACGCTCCTACGCCGATAAAGTGCGAACTTTTCAGATTTCTTGTCGCGTAGATATCACAATTCAATTGGTGGGCGAGCGTCAAAAAGTCGAGAAGCAGGTTAATTTGGTCGTCTGAAACGTTATCGAGCGCTCTCATATGCGGCTCTTTGCAGAAACGTTCTAAATAGTTAATCATTTCGTCGATATCGTTATTAAATAGCATCGCAGTTTGTCCGTATTGAAAGCGTCGCGATTGTACCTGTAGCGCAACAACATAACAAAAGATTTAGAACTGTTTACGGCGCTAGATATAGTGGTTTGAACAAGCTTTAACAACGAAAAAGGGTGGCCGAAGCCACCCTTTGTTACATCGTTTATCGACAATTAATGGTGCAGAATCTGCGCCAAGAAGTTTTGAGTACGGTCTGACTGAGGGTTTTCAAAGAAATCAACAGGGTTGTTTTCTTCAATTATCTCACCAGCATCCATAAAGATAACCCGATCTGCGACCTCTTTTGCAAAACCCATCTCGTGAGTTACACAAAGCATCGTCATGCCTTCTTCGGCAAGCTCGACCATAACGTCAAGTACTTCACGTACCATCTCTGGGTCAAGCGCTGATGTTGGTTCGTCAAACAGCATAACTTGCGGATTCATACATAGAGAGCGGGCGATAGCTACACGCTGTTGCTGACCACCTGATAGCTGACCTGGGTATTTCTCTGCTTGATCAGGGATCTTAACGCGCTCGAGGTATTTCATCGCAATCGCTTCAGCTTCTTGCTTAGGCATTTTCTTCACCCAAATAGGCGCTAGAGTACAGTTCTCTAACACCGTTAGGTGAGGGAAGAGGTTAAAGTGCTGAAAACACATACCGACTTCACGTCTAACAGCTTCTATGTTTTTCAAATCTTCAGTCAGTTCGTTACCAGAAACGAAGATGTGACCTTTCTGGTGCTCTTCAAGGCGGTTAATACAACGAATCATCGTTGATTTACCTGAACCTGATGGGCCACAAATAACAATCTTTTCGCCTTTCTTAACGTCAAGATTGATGTTCTTAAGTACGTGAAACTCACCGTACCACTTGTTCATATCCTTTAGCTGGATCATGTAATCTTGTTGTTGCGTCATAATACGTCCTTGAGCTAATTATCGTTTGTGACCGGTGTGAAGTTTGTTTTCAAGCCAAATCGAATATCTCGACATGCCGAAACAAAATACCCAGAACACTAACGCGACAAATACATAACTTTCAGTTGCAAAGCCTAACCACTCAGGGTCAGTGTTTGCTGCCTGACCGATACCGAGTACATCAAACATACCG
The DNA here is from genome assembly GCF_004551525.1 of Vibrio ouci. GTDB lineage: Bacteria > Pseudomonadota > Gammaproteobacteria > Enterobacterales > Vibrionaceae > Vibrio > Vibrio ouci. The sequence continues at coordinate 11,618 of NZ_SATR01000046.1, forward strand.
ATGATAAGTACAAGACTGGTATCTTTAAATAGACCGATGAAGGTGTTCACAATTGAAGGAATGGTGATCTTAAGTGCCTGTGGCAAAATGATCAGCCCCATCTTCTTCCAGTAAGTTAGACCTAGTGCATCAGCAGCTTCATATTGACCTTTAGGGATTGCCTGTAGACCACCACGAACTACCTCGGCCATGTAGGCTGCACTGAACATCACCACACCAACCAAAGCACGAATCAGCTTGTCTGTTTCAGAACCTTCGGCTAAGAATAGCGGAAGCATTACTGATGCCATGAATAGAACAGTGATAAGAGGAACGCCACGCCATACCTCAATATACACGGTACACATACTGCGAATAATTGGCATTTCAGAACGACGGCCAAGTGCGAGGGCAACGCCAATAGGTAGTGAAACAACAATACCTACTAATGCAATAATGAGTGTAACAAGTAAGCCACCCCATTTGTGTGTGTCTACAACCTCTAAGCCAAATACACCACCATATAGCAAAGCTGCAATGATGAATGGATAGACGTTGACGAAGAACAGCCAAATCCATAAGCGTTTCGGTGTTTTTTCATAAGCAAGTAGAGCCGTGAAAATCGCCAAAGTGATGTAAAATAGGCGAGGGCGCCATAACTCTTCTTGTGGGTAGAAACCATACATGAACTGTTCCCAGCGCACGCTGATAAATACCCAACAGGCCCCATCTTTGCTACATGCATCACGCGTTGTACCAACCCAGTCTGCGTTCAAAAATGCCCAGTCAAAGATGTTCCAAAGCAGCATGAAAGCAAGGTAACCAAGGATAACAGTAACGACAGAGTTAACTGGACCGTTAAATAGATTTTTACGCAGCCAGCCCACAGCGCCTACAGTGTTAGCTGGTGGCGGAAGGTCAGGCTGAAATTGATGAATACTCATGCTATCTCTCCACTAGCGCTACTTTACGGTTATAAATGTTCATCAGCGCTGATGTCAGCAAGCTGAGAGTCAGGTAGACACCCATTGTCATGGCGATGATTTCGATCGCTTGACCTGTTTGGTTGAGTGTTGTCCCCGCGAAAACCGAAACTAAGTCAGGATAGCCAATTGCCATCGCAAGGGATGAGTTCTTGGTCAAGTTCAAGTACTGACTTGTTAGTGGTGGGATGATAATTCTTAACGCCTGAGGAATGACAACAAGCTTTAAGGTACGTGAGCGCGGTAATCCAAGTGACATCGCGGCTTCCGTTTGACCATGGTTAACCGCATTGATACCAGAACGAACAATTTCTGCGATGAAAGAAGCCGTATAGATACTTAGTGCGAGTAACAGTGCCGCGAGCTCAGGAATGATGCTGATACCGCCGCGGAAGTTGAACCCTTTTAACTCAGGAAGTTCCGCTGAAATAGGAGAACCCATCAAAAAGTAAACAATGGTAGGAAGTACAATACAAAGCCCGAGTGCAATACGACCCATAGGCGTTTGTTGACCTGTTAACTTCTGTTTGTTCTTAGCCCAAATACCGATGACAATCGATGCGATGACACCCGCGATAAACGTAGCGACAACGAACGATGAGCCTTCTTCAAAAATCGGAGCAGGGAAGTACAGGCCTCGTACATTGAGGAAGATTGCCTCTCCTAAGCTTAGACTTTGCCTCGCTGATGGTAGAGCTTGTAGTACTGCAAAGTACCAAAAGAAAATTTGCAGTAGTAGCGGAACGTTACGGAATATCTCGATGTAAACCGCAGCTAATCGGCTAACTAACCAGTTAGATGATAAACGTGCGATACCCATGATAAAACCAATCACAGTGGCGAGAATAATACCGAAAAAGGAAACTAAAGCGGTGTTTAGTAGACCGATGATGAAAGTTCGGCCATAAGAGTAGGTTTCATCGTATTCAATCAGCGTTAGGCCAATCCCAAAGCCGGCTTCTTGATCGAGGAAATCAAAACCCGTGGCGATGCCGCGAGCTTCTAAGTTGGTGAGTGCATTATTGACAATCGTGTAAAAGAAAAAAACAAGCGCTGCAATCGCAATGATCTGGAATACAACTGCTCGAAAGGTGGGATTGTATATAAGGTTAGCGTTCTTAGCCGGTCCGTTATCCGCGCTCGACGCCGTATTAGTAGGTTTCATACAACTATAACCTCAAATCCATTTTTTATTAAAAAGGGCGGCCAAAACCGCCCATTTTGTGTTGTAACTTTAAAAGTTAACGGATTGGTGGAGCGTACATGAAGCCGCCTGCATTCCACAGAGCGTTCACGCCACGAGAGATTTGCAGAGGTGAACCTTCACCAACTGTACGCTCGAAGCTCTCACCGTAGTTACCTACTTGTTTAATTACTTGGTAACCCCAGTCATCACGAATACCTAGGCCTTTACCTTTAGGGCCATCGACACCTAGGATACGTTTGATGTTTGGATCTTTAGACTTAAGCATTTCGTCAGCATTCTTAGATGAAATACCGTACTCTTCTGCGTTCACCATTGCAGCTAGTGTCCACTTAGCAATGTTAAACCACTGGTCATCACCTTGACGAACTACTGGGCCTAGCGGCTCTTTAGAAATGATTTCTGGTAGTACTTGTGCTGAAGAAGGGTCCTGAAGGTTTAGACGAAGAGCGTAAAGACCTGATTGGTCAGTTGTTAGTACGTCACAACGGCCAGCATCGAAACCTTTAGATGTTTGAGCTGCTGTATCAAATACAACTGGCTTGTAAGACATACCGCTATTACGGAAGTAGTCTGCTAGGTTAAGCTCAGTCGTTGTACCAGACTGAACACAAACAGAAGCGCCATCTAGCTCTTTAGCACTAGTAAGGCCAAGATCTTTCTTAACCATGAAGCCTTGACCATCGTAGTAGTTCACACCAACGAAGTTAAGACCAAGTGCTGTATCACGGTGTAGCGTCCATGTTGTGTTACGAGAAAGAACGTCGATTTCACCAGATTGTAGGGCAGTGAAGCGCTCTTTTGCTGTTAGCGGTACGTATTTAACTTTTGTCTTATCGCCCAAAACGGCAGCTGCAAGACCTTGACAGTATTCTACGTCGATGCCTTCCCATTCGCCTTTAGAGTTCGGGTTAGAGAAGCCTGGCAAGCCAGTACTTACACCACAAGTTAAGAAGCCTTGTTTAGTTACTTTATCAAGCGTGCTATCTGCTGCAGAAGCGCTAGTAGACATCAGTGCAGTAGATGCTGCTACAACTGAAGCAAGAAGTGTTAGTTTATGTGCCATTTGTATCCTTCCTGTATGATCCGTGTTAAATCGAGATTTCTCGATGCAACGATTAAGCTCTGTTGTGTTTCATTATTTGTTTGGTTGCAGTGCTCTTTATTGAGTCTTTGTTAAATCAACCAGTTATAAGCGTAGGAAAGGAATTGTGTTTTCACAACTCTATAATTTAAAAAGATTTTTGAATGAACTCACATTTCCTGACAGACATTAGAATGGCGAAATGTTATGACAATGTAAACAGTGTATAAGTTCACAAAATAGAAACGACAGACTGGTGTGATAAAATTATCAATGATTTTAGATTTGAAAATTATACAAACCCTAGAGATCTGGAATATCTAACTAAAGATCGATGAAAATTTGGTTATATGTTGGTCAGGTGCAAGAAAGGGCATCTACGTTATCGCTTGTTTTTGGTAGTATCAGTAGAACAGCCCCTTATACACATCAAGGAATGAAATGCAGTATTTTCCTCTATTCGTGAATTTGAACCATAAACCCGTCTTAGTTGTTGGCGGTGGCGAAGTCGCGAGTCGCAAAGTGGATAGCCTAGTGAGGGCAGGCGCGAGTGTAACGATCGTCTCCCCTCAAGTAGAAGAGTATTTGAGTCAATTGATCGACAAAGGTGAGTGCCAGTGGATTCAGGGCTTCTATTCTGAAGAATTGCTGGATACGTCATATGTACAGGTTTGGGCGACAACAGATAACCCTAGTTTGAATCATCAGGTACACCGTGACGCGAAGCGAAAGGGGATTTTAGTCAATGTCGTTGACGATTTACCCTATTGTGACTTCATTACCCCTTCGATGATTAATCGAGGCCGCATTCAGCTCGCTATTTCCAGTGGTGGTGCTGCTCCTGTGCTGATACGTAATATGCGCGAGAAGATAGAAGCGGTACTACCGCAAAACTTATCGTTGCAGGCCGATTTTGCCGCGTCCAAGCGTAATGACATAAAAGAAAAATTGCCGACCGTCGATGAGCGTCGCAAGTTTTGGGAAATGTTTTTTGCGCGTCCAGATGTCGATAGTGCGAGCAGCAACACCGCGCTAGAAGTGGCGTATAAAGATGCACTAGAGATAGGCTTTAGCCGTAAAGGGTCGGTGACCTGGATTGAACATGGTAATGATGTAGAGCTACTGACGTTAAAAGCGTTACGATTGATGCAGCAAGCAGAAATCGTGCTATTCGATAGTCAATGCCCGTTTGCGTTTGTGGATTTAGTTAGGCGGGATGCAGAGCGTCTAGAATTTGCCAATCAAGCGGACTTATCCACCCAGATAGAAACCGCTAAGAATGAAGATAAGCGGGTAGTGGTGTTGTTGGCTCCTCACTCGACGAACGTCACCTTTATACAAGGTTCGGACACAATCATCTCACTAGGAAGTCAAAAATAAGAAAAGGCCAGATACGAAATCGTATCTGGCCTTTTTCTCTGAACTAGCTTGAGTTAGTCACGGAAGTTCTCGTATTGGAACGGTTGACCAAGCTCCGCATCGCGAATAAGGGCGATAACCGCTTGTAGGTCATCACGTTTTTTACCCGTTACGCGAACTTTCTCGCCTTGAATAGAAGCCTGAACTTTCATTTTGTTATCTTTAATTAACTTAACGATCTTTTTCGCCATTGGCGTTTCGATGCCTTGTTTAAAGAGAACAATTTGATGCCAGTTTTTGCCGGTTGCTTCTTCGCTTTTCGCATCCATTGAATTTGCATCAACACCGCGCTTCGCTAAGTTACCGCGTAAAATGTCACGCATTTGCTTAAGCTGGAAGTCACCTTCAGCGTTTAATCTAACTGACTCGTCTTTCTGCATTTCAAAAGATGCTTCAACACCACGGAAATCAAAACGAGTTGAAAGTTCACGTGAAGCATTATCGACTGCATTACGAAGTTCTACTGAATCGACTTCAGATACAATATCAAATGATGGCATGTTGGAATCCTTTTAATTATGAACGGGCTTTAACTGCGTTAGCTAACATTTCAAGCATGGTACTTGTATCTTCCCAACCTAAACATGGGTCGGTAATAGACTGTCCGTAAGTAAGGTTGTCTAGGTCATTCATTGGCTGATTGCCTTCAAGAATGAAGCTCTCTGCCATGATACCAGCGACTTGATTCTTACCTGACTTGATTTGCTCACAGATGTCTTTTGCTACATCCAATTGCTTACGGTGCTGCTTTTGGCAGTTAGCGTGGCTGAAATCAACAACTAAGCGCTCAGGTAAACCGAATTCGCCAAGTTGCTTACATGCCGCGTTAACAGACTCTGCATCAAAGTTAGGGCCTGTTTCACCACCACGTAGAATCACGTGACCAAATGGGTTTCCACTGGTGCGATAAACAGTCATACGACCATTTTTATCTGGTGAGTAGAAGTAGTGAGATGCCTGAGATGCGCGAATTGCATCAATTGCGATTTTAATGTTGCCGTTCGTACCGTTTTTAAATCCAACAGGGCAAGATAACGCAGACGCCATCTCACGGTGGATTTGTGATTCTGTAGTACGAGCGCCAATCGCGCCCCAAGTGATTAGATCAGCGATGTACTGACCCGTAATCATATCTAGGAACTCGGTCGCAGTCGCAAGGCCAAGTTTGTTGATATCTAAAAGCAATTTGCGCGCTTTGTTTAAGCCAGCTTCAAGAGCGTATGAACCATCAAGGTTAGGGTCGGTAATTAGACCTTTCCAACCAACAACAGTACGTGGCTTTTCAAAGTACGTACGCATAACGACGAAAAGTTCATCTTTGTATTGCTCTTGAATTGCCGCTAGGCGCTCAGCGTAATCAATAGCAGCTTCCGTATCATGCACTGAACAAGGGCCGACGATCACCAATAGGCGTTGGTCTTCCCCTGAAAGAATGTTTTCAATTTGACGACGTGACTGTGCAATGCGCTCTGCGACTTCGTCCGTAATCGGATGCGCGCTTCCTAGTTCTGCCGGAGTTGGCATTGGACCCAGTGGTTGGGTTCTTAATTCATCGGTTTTAAGTGGCATACCACAGCCTGTATTTCTATTGCGAAGCGGTAAAGATAGCGGAAACGAACCTAGGAATAAACCACTTATCGTCAATCTTATCTCTATCGGTGTGTAAATCTGAAAAATTATGCACTTACGTAAAGTAAAAATGCTGATCTACCCTTGTGTTAGAGTAAGTCGAGCGGTATGTTGAAAGCTATAAACACAACAAAATGTTTGCACGGAGCAGTAATGAGTCAAAATAGTTCGAGCAGTTTGCATCCTTCCTTAAACATTGGTGAGTCACTACCAAAACTAGATACGGAATTTGAGGGCTCTCATTTGTTTGTATCTTTATCTGAATTGATTCTAGAACATGTTTTTTATCATCCAAATTATGGTGAATCGAAAGAACCATTGGATGAGATTGAAATCGCCTCAATCAAGGCTATTTTAGGTGACCTAGACGTTGAAACGCACTTTGTATCAACGCTAACAGACCAGATCCTTTCAGCAGTCAAGCCTAGTCATACAACCGTCCGTGTGAGTTTAAGTGGTGCAGATAGCTACAGCTTTAGTTCACTGCTTGGTGGCAAAGTAGAGCTGCATGAAACTAACCCAGCACTTGGTGTTAGAGGTGTTTCACGATTTGCTGCCCAACCATTTAATCATCAGTTTGCGCTTGAATGTAAAGTTATCAAGGCGTTGCAGGCACAAGATTGCAATGTAGAGGTCGTGGTTCCTTTTGTACGTGGGCTTTCTGATGCAGCGAAAATCATTGATTTACTTGCCGAGCAGGGACTTCCTCGTGGTTTGAATGGGTTTAAGGTGCTGTATACCGTTGATGTGCCAGCAGGAGCGCTACTTTCAGAAAAATTGCTGCATTACTTTGATGGTGTCGCAATCAACCTAGAAAATCTCGCACAATTTACACTTGGTATCGACCGCCTAAGTGAAGAGCTTGAATACCTCTTTGATCCTCAAAGTGATGCGGTTATCCAACTGATAGAACAAGTGGTTAAGTCCGCTCATAACAGCAATAAACCCGTTGTTCTTTGCAGTAATGCGCTGGAACAATATGCTCGTATTCAAGAGTCGATGGCAGAGTATGACAACGTAGATATCGTAGTGACACCGTAACGCTGCATATCTAAGATGGTCACTATTTTACAAGGCCAATGTTAACAAATTGTTGACATTGGCCTTTTTTCATTATCAACTAGTCACATATTCACTGGTCGGACTAGTCGCATGTTATCTCCGCTTACTAAAGCAAACCTATACCTAAACTACTTTGGTTTTTTCAAAGTTCCCTTCATATGGTTAGCAAGACCTAAAATTCTGCATCTTGATGACGAGCGAGTCGAAGTTAAGATTCCGATTAGAAGGCGCACAAAGAACCATTTAAACAGCATGTATTTTGGTGTTTTAGCGGTTGGGGCTGATGTTGCTGGTGGTTTTATGGCCATGAGCAAAGCTCAAGACAGTGGTCGAAAAGTATCATTAGCGTTTAAAGCCGTTGAAGGACAGTTTTTAAAGCGCCCTGAAGCGGACGTTCATTTCATATGTGAAGACGGCAAACAGATCGATCAAATGCTTAAGCGAACGTTTGATACTGGGGAGAGGGTGAATGAAGCGGTAAAAATCACCGCCATCTGCCCATCACTTCATGGTGATGAACCAATGGCGGAGTTCTATCTTACTCTGTCACTGAAGCGAAAGGGTGATTAACCTCTTCGACTTCCATTTGCTCGACAGCAACGATTTTGCTTCGATTTAAAACAATTTTCCAACGGTAGTATTTTACTTGGCCGTTGTGATTGTTTTCTTTGGCAATGAGATTGATTAGGTGGCGTTTCTCTACAGACTCGCGGCTAACCTGACCGTTGTTATGGGTGTAGACTTTGTTCGAGCCTTTGTCCATCAAGCGGGTAAGCTCACGCATGCTGACCAGTATTGATTCTCTTGTTTCCTCATAACCACTCATAAACTTTGACGTCGACATCTCAGTCTTTGAGCTGTAGTGAAGGATTTGTTCCTCTCTTTGCACCACACGTTTTTTGCGGATTGACTTAATACGGTCAGGTAACTTATCGAGAACCTTGTAATCTAGCCATTCAAGCTTTTGTCCAACGGCTTTTTTGGTTGTTGGGTCTAAGTACAATTTGCGCCATTTAGGGCGGCCTTTACGAATCCATCGCCACATAACGTCACGAAGGTCATCTTTAAAGATCTCACGCAATGCGTAAACGAATGACATTAAAACAATAAACGAAGCGGTGATTTCACCCCAATAGTCACGCGCAAGAATTGCGGTGATGGTAACGAACACCATGACGAATCCAGTAGCACCGCCTTTGACAACACGCTTCATGTTTTTACCCAGAGATTGCGTTTTTTCCTGTAGAACAACAGGGTGCTCAATCAATCGGCGTAGCAAGCGCATTTTGTTGCTTAATCGCGTTACGTCGTCACGTACACTCTTCGAGTTGTAGTTATTTAGCTTACGATGGGCGGCTTCTTTTTCGACGATCGCCAACAAGCTCTCTTTCAAGCTTTTATATTCGCTGTCACGAGGCATGTGTGCCACCAGCGACATCAGGCGCTGGCCGGTATACCAAGACAAGTAGTTATCGATATTGGCGTAGTAACGCTTTAAGCTTTCTTCGTAAGGGATACCACGGCGTAGCTTTTTAAGGATATCGAGTGAGAGCTTAATGACTTCGTCGACTTCGTCGGTCGTGACAGTTTCTTTATTGTGCTTGTTGAGCTCGTTAACCGCTTTATCTAACGCGATGACGTATTGATAGGCGAAGAGACTCAAACTTACGCGGTATTGAGTTGTAGAAAGTCGGCCTCGTTTAGCGAGTCGACTGTGTACCAAAGGCAAGAGCGTTTTGTCACTGTAGTAAGCGCGTTTTTGAGTAATAGACTCGTAGTAGAACTCACTCTCTTTGATAACGTCAGGGGACAGCCCAAGTTCGCCAGGGACGAAAAAATACAAGTCTAAGTCAGACTTTTTGGTTGCTGCCATTGCATGTGAAATTTTGAGAGTTATGCCGTCCTGCTTATCAACGGTTAACAAATAAAGCTCCTAAAAAAAGTACTAAATATCTGGCGCAAGCATAACAGAGATTCGCTATAATCACCGCAAATTTAACAAGAGACAGTTGAAATGATTAAAGTTGGTCAGATTAACCACTTAGAAGTAGTAAAAACAGCCGATTTTGGCGTATTCCTTGATGCAGGGGATTACGGCACAACCTTATTACCAAACCGTTTTGTTCCAGAAGGTACCGAAGTGGGTGGTTTCGTTGACGCGTTTTTATACTTCGATTCTGACAGTCAGTTAGTCGCCACAACTGAAACTCCAATTGCTCAAGTGGGCGAATGGGGTCTTATGAAGATCGAAGGCGTAAATGCGACAGGTGCATTTGCGGACTGGGGTATTAAAGGTAAAGACCTTCTTATTCCATTCAGTGAGCAGCGTGCTCGTTTCTCTGAAGGCCAAAATGTATTGGTCTACGTGTATACAGACAAAGCGTCTGGACGTATCGTTGGTACCACTAAGTTTAATAAGCTATTAGACAAAACACCGGCAAATTACACTCGTAATCAACAAGTTGACCTTATCATTGCTGAACGCAGCGACTTAGGCTTTAAGGCGATTGTTGAAGGCGAACATTGGGGCATGATCTTTAAGTCAGATGTGTTTGGTAAGCTGTTCATTGGTAAGCAACTGAAAGGCTATATCAAGAGCATTCGTGAAGATGGCAAAATCGACCTGTCGCTACAAAAGATTGGTGTAGAGAAGATGGACGACTTGAGCCAAAAAGTGATGGATCTGCTAGAGAAAAAAGGTGGCTTCCTTCCACTAAATGATAAGTCTTCACCTGAAGCGATCTTTGCTGCATTTAGAACCAGTAAAGGCACATTCAAAAAGACCATCGGTGGCCTCTACAAGCAAGGTAAGATTGTTATCGATAAAGAAGGAATTCGTTTAGCTTAACGGTTATCTCGACACTTTTAAGCCGCCGAGTTGTGCGGCTTAAAAAAAGTGGCCCAAAGCTGATCCTGCTATGGGCCTGGGGAAGGGCTCACATTGAGCCTGCGCTAATTGGTTGATATTTCAAATCAATAATTTAATTCTAGTACAATATCTGGAGTTCGCGCAGCCAATGTAGAATTTCATACTAATGTTTACGGTTTAGAATAGGTTTTTATCTCTTACCAGTTCTCTTGGTAAACCATTCTTAATTCGATTTCCCACCCATTTTCCTAAGCCAATCACATCGTTATCAAATTTTACGAACACTTCACCTTTACCAGAAAGGTCAGTTGGGCGAATATCGCGTCCCATAAACCATTCACGAGCATCCTCAATAGAAAGTGCTACACACATAGCTTCTTCACCCGTAGCAAGGGCAGTGGCGACTTGGTGCTGCCAACGGTAACCTTTCTTATGAGCTTCTGCGATTTTGATTCCCATACGTGAAAAGCGGAACTCTCCAAGCATAGGCTCTAAAGCATTCGGGAACAGCCAAACATCATTGTCACGCAGCCACACAGATGCGTCAGCGGGTAATGAAATATCCAGTGCCTGTTTAAGCTGCTTAGCGATGTCGCTTTGTACCTTCGCGCTTGCTTTTTCAAATGGAAACTTACCTAAACGTTTTTTAACTTTTGGCGCTTCAACTGCCCCTGTTTTACGTATTCTTGCGACAAAGAAACCTTCACAATCGTAGACCTGTGGGAAAATGTGCAAGAAGCCTTCTTCCGTTAGCGATTTATCCGCGTCAGTAAACAGGTCAGCTAGGCTTTCAAACTCAACTAAATCACCGAAAGTTTCTTTTAGGTGAAGACAAACCTGTTGGTTTTCTTCGATGCTAAGAGTACAGGTCGAATACACCATCACGCCGTTTGGTTTTAGTGCATGGAAAGCACTTTCGATAAGATCTTTCTGCGTTTCAGAAATAGAGATAACGGACTCTTTCGTCCAATTTTTCATTGCATCAGCGTCTTTACGAACAGTGCCTTCACCAGAGCAAGGTGCATCAATCAATACCGCATCAAACTGTTCCGGTAACCAACCACCAAATACGCGGCCATCGTAATTAGATAGGGCAGCATTTCGAACGCCACAACGTTCAATATTTGCATGTAGTACTTTTACGCGGCTAGCAGAAAACTCATTCGCGACCAACACGCCAGCGTTACCCATTTGCGCGGCGATTTGAGTGGTTTTAGAACCCGGTGCCGCCGCCATATCAAGTACAGCGCTAAACTCTTCATCTTTGTCATTAAATAGAGCGGAAACAGGCATCATCGAGCTGGCTTCTTGAATATAGAATAGTCCCGACATGTGCTCTGCTGTGTTACCTAATGGCACTTCTGACTCATCTGCTTCAATCCAAAAGCCTTCTTCACACCAAGGAACGGGTTCCAATTGCCAACCTTTGCTTTTAGCGCGTGCTAAGAATGCCTCAATCGAAATTTTTAACGTGTTAACACGAATGCTTTTACGTAATGGACGTTGGCAAGCGGCGATAAAGTCTTCCATGTTCAGTTGAGATGGAAGAATCGCTTCAATTTCGCTGAGGAATTCGGCTGGGAGATATACGTTCTGGTGCAAGGTTCTGTCTCTACAAGCTTGAAAGGGCGATGATTATAGCCAATTAAAAGAAAAAACGCAGCGATTAGGCCTGTCTCTTGATCACAAGTCTAGTGAATCAAGAGACTTAGCCAGTTCATACCCTTCAAGGATGGTTTGCAGCCTAAACCATCCTTGCCATAACGTCTTTATGGAAGCGCGATCCGTTCGCTTAGTATTCTTCCAACCACCTAATCG
>NZ_SATR01000381.1 GCF_004551525.1 Vibrio ouci
AATTAAAAAGTTGAATAAGAATGAAATTGAAAAAAAATATAATTTCATAAATTATCCCAAATAAAATAAATAATAATCACAATAATAAAGATCAAATCTAAAAAATAAAAAATAAAAATTAAAAATAAAAGATGATGAAACCTAAATAATAATAATTACCATTTCAAAAATTATTTCAAATAAAATAAATAACAATCAAAAGAATGAGGACCAAATTTGATAGATAAAAAAGTTCAATTAAAAAATGATAAGGAAAAGCAAATAACAATTATAAAAATAAGGACCAAAATTAATATAAAAATTAAATTTTAAGAGAAGAAATTGAAAAATAAATATTCAAAACAAATTATATATAGCAATCAAAAGTTTGAGGATCAAATTTGATATAATCAGCAAATAATGACATTTCTAAATTTTTCACAA
>NZ_SATR01000383.1 GCF_004551525.1 Vibrio ouci
CAAAAGTTATGGCCCTTTCGAACCGTTACTCTAGCCTGGCGCTACCAGACCTCCACCTCATCGAGTATGGATTCCACATGCACTCCATGGAGAAGAGCATCCCGAAACTCCAGTAAAAGTTTGATCGCGATCCAATGGTCGAATCAAAAGTTATAGCCCTTTCGACTCGTTACTCGCACGTGTARGAGAATAAAAGGAAGAAGAAMACAAAAGAAARAGAAACAAAACAAAAGAAACAAAGTTAGATACAAGAAAAGWGAAAAGAGAAAAYAAAATAAATACTATAATTTGTACAAGAATTTACCTCCCCGGCAACGGCGCCAAAAACTTGACACGACCAAAAGATTGATGTCTTYTCCCAASTGCAGGAGTGTCGAAGTAAKAAATAACCCGGCAAGACCGGGGTCGAACCACAGGGAGGT
>NZ_SATR01000384.1 GCF_004551525.1 Vibrio ouci
GCACGTGTAGGAGAATAAAAGGAAGAAGAAAACAAAAGAAAGAGAAACAAAACAAAAGAAACAAAGTTAGATACAAGAAAAGAGAAAAGAGAAAATAAAATAAATACTATAATTTGTACAAGAATTTACCTCCCCGGCAACGGCGCCAAAAACTTGACACGACCAAAAGATTGATGTCTTCTCCCAAGTGCAGGAGTGTCGAAGTAATAAATAACCCGATAAGACCAGGGTCGAACTATAGGGAGGTGAACTATATAAAATTATAAACAATAAATGAAAAGGAGTTGAAGAGAACTTTTGAGATGTAATATTGATGTGATTTTTAATCAAAGATAAAAGCAATTGTCAAGGTTAAAGGATTCCTTAATAGTATCAGAAATAAGTATAGTATAAACTCTTTTTATTAATCAACTGGAAACCAC
>NZ_SATR01000385.1 GCF_004551525.1 Vibrio ouci
TTCCACGATCGAACTACCAAAATAGAATAGCATAAAATGGGCTAAAAAAACGAGACCAAAATGCTTCACTTTGAGATTGTTTTCTTTTTCAGCACCAATTTTATCAGCATGCATAATAATCCGTAGCTTGATTCATGAAGTCACGACCCTTATGGAAAAGACTCTTCMAGTTTTGAGAKCGCCATTTATCGGTTCAGATTGCTTACTTGATCRAAAAGGGCTTTTAAAAGCACGTAATGCAGGCTATGGTYCATGGCTATGAAAGAAAGGRAWTTCACARGCTCAAAAAGTGCTTGAGGGTTTCAAAGACYTAGGATCAACATCAACTATTCATCAAYTCTCTTTCTCTTGTKGTCWTTGTAGAGAAGTGACATWTRACCTTGTTAAYTTCAAAKATCAGAATTCTCTTAACATAAGT
>NZ_SATR01000386.1 GCF_004551525.1 Vibrio ouci
TGATGAGGTGACATTTTTGTGAATTTCAAGGAAAACAAAAGGCTCAAGTCAAAACTTGAGGATTCATCAAGAAAGATTATTTTCTTTTTCAGCACCAATTTTATCAGCATGCATAATAATCCGTAGCTTGATTCATGAAGTCACGACCCTTATGGAAAAGACTCTTCAAGTTTTGAGATCGCCATTTATCGGTTCAGATTGCTTACTTGATCAAAAAGGGCTTTTAAAAGCACGTAATGCAGGCTATGGTTCATGGCTATGAAAGAAAGGGATTTCACAAGCTCAAAAAGTGCTTGAGGGTTTCAAAGACCTAGGATCAACATCAACTATTCATCAACTCTCTTTCTCTTGTGGTCATTGTAGAGAAGTGACATTTGACCTTGTTAATTTCAAAGATCAGAATTCTCTTAACATAAGT
>NZ_SATR01000047.1 GCF_004551525.1 Vibrio ouci
GAATTGCTTTTGCGCCCAAAGAGTTGGCTCTATATAAGTCATGGTAATCATCCTTGTCATTGCTTAGATGATCAGATCATGGAACATGCAATTAGTTCAAAAAAAATCCCCAAGCTGTGGCTTGGGGATTTGTGTATAAGAGACAGGCGATATAGCTGCCTTTTTTGTGACTGTTTGGGCGATTAAGCTTTCTTCAGGTCTTGTGCTGGGTAAGTTAGCATCATGCCGTCTACAGTAACACGAACGTAGTAACCGCCGCTGCTTAGACCAACAACAACCATCTGACCTAAATCAACGCCTTTACTTGCTACAACTACATCATCAATTGCAAACATGGGAACACCTTGAAGTTAATTATTCGATTATAAAAAATCTCTCGGCGCGGATTAAAACAGCAATGATGCAATTGGACTAATCGAGTATTTTGTCGTGATGATTAAATTGTTTTCTGGTGGTTGTGTTAGATATTTTCGATAAAAAACAACGTCAAATCGTCACTTTTTCTCGCGTTGCTCTTTTTCATGATCATAGCCCAAGGTGCGAATGTGTTGGCCATGAATGGTGTTTTGCATGGCTCGCCATAACGCGGCGAGAAAACGCTTATGTGCGGCGTGGTGACGGATGTATTTAATATGAATGAACAGGTAGAGGGCGCAGAATAAAACCAGCGCAGCAGTGACGCCGTACGCTTCATATAAGCTAAGAATATTCATAGAAAGACCTTATAAATTTTGAAAGTTACGATGCTAAAAACTTAATCCAGCGTTTGGACCTAAATCGGTAAATACATGCTACCCACTTGAACAACGTTTCCAGAAAGAAGCAGGCAAAAACCAAGACTGGCGATAGGCCTAAAAAGAGTGCGCCAAGTGCAGTGAGCGGGATGCCAAACAACCATTGGGTGGTCATATCTTGGTAAAGACAGAATTTAACGTCCCCACCTGCTCGCAGAATTCCAATGACCATAGTGGTTGGTAGGGAACGCAACACAATGCCGAAACATAGCACTAAATAGAATTGATCAGCGAGCTGTCTGCTCTCACCGTCTAAGGCACTAAATAGGTTGAGCACTGGCTCTCTGAGCAGAAATAGCATCACCGCGACCAAGATAGTGACTAGTATCGCAAGCACAACAAACCCTATCGCTTGCTGATACGCTTGGTCTGAGTCTTTGGCGCCTAGGTGATTGCCGACGATGACAGCAGAAGCATTGGCAATGCCGGTTAGAAAGCTAAGTGAGAAGGCTTCGATTGGAGAAATAACTGAAAGCGCGACTAAGCCTTGTTCGCCTGTTTGCCCCATGATGGCAGTATAGGTAAATAGACCTGCAGCCCAAAGTAAGAAGTTGGAGGTTGTTGGTATCGCCAAGGCTAAAAATTGACGGATATGCTTTATGCGGCAGGCTTGTTTCATTGCCCGATAAGTTGGAGTCAGCGTGTGTTGCTTAACGTACAAATAAATAACAGTAACAACTACTTCTAGCATGCAGCTTAATGTAGTGGCGATGGCTGCCCCTTTTAGCCCAAGAGCAGGTAAGCCCATGTGGCCGAAAATCAACAGCCAATTGAGTATTAAGTTGAACAGAATACCCAGTCCACTTAGCCAAGTGCTGGTGCTCGCTTGGCGGGTCGAACGTAAACCTGCTGCAATAGCGCCGCTGAATGAGGCGAAAAATAAGCTTATGGCTGTATAGGTGAGATATTCATGCCCTAGTGATTGAATATCGGCTGACGATGTGGACAGCGCCATGATTTTATCGCCCGCTTGCCAAAATATCAGTGCGGGAATGAGCGCAAATAGAGAAGAGATGAACCAAGTGAGTACGGCGGTTCTGCGTATCGCTCGGGTTTTATTTGCGCCAAAGTATTGAGCAATGAGGACAGATCCGGCTGCAGAAAATCCCGAGAGCAAGATCATTGCCACAAACAGAGCTCGGCTGGCCACCCCTGCTGCTGCAATATTATTTTCAGACAGCTGGCCAATCATCAAAATATCCGTCAGCCCTTTTGAAGCAAACAGTATGGTTTGTAGCGTAACTGGGATTGCAATTGCCGCTATGGTGGATAGCTGCGCCTTGTCGAAGGGAAAGAGATGTTCTGAAGGTTTTGAAGATATTGAACCAGTACGCATATTTTCAACTTGGACAGATAAAGATGTTGCGATTATGGACTTAGGCTATAAACATAACAAACCACTTATGCGGGGCAATTACGTTCAAACTGGATTGGGATAGATGCATACATTAGATCAATTATCGGCGTTTGTGACCGTGTTTGACTGCGGTTCTTATAGTGCTGCTGGCAGGCGATTAGGCAAAGATAGAACCACGGTGCGTGAGCTCGTTAAAGCTTATGAAGACATCTTAGGTTACAAACTTTTTTCTATTCAGGGCAGGCAAGCCATCGCAACAGATGAAGCGAGTCGGCTTTATTCTCCTGCTACTCATGTTATCCGTCAAAGTTCACTGCTTCATCAATTAAGTGCAGCTCAACTGGACCAGCCCCTAGCGGAACTCACAATTGGCTATGATGGTGATTTTCCAAAACAGTTTATTGCTGATCTCGATAAGCGTATTCATGACGAGCTTCCTCATATAAGAACGCATTGGCTTCAGAGAGAAAGAGAATATGCGTTAAATGCTGTTGAATCTGGAGAGCTCGATTTTGCCATTTGTCCTGCATTAATGGACATTCAGCCTAAGCAGAATATCTTGTACAAGAGCTTAGGATATGTCGCCTATAATGTGTTCGTTGGAGCGGGGTCACCACTACTAGATAAAGAGGACTTCTCCTTGCTCGACGCTCAGGCTGAAACCCAATTGATTTGTGAGCATACCAATAAGGCAGGTACCGTCGTACACGCCTACGCTGTTGATACTAAAGTGATTGGTTGTAATACATTACTCCTCGAAATATTGCCAAAACTAGGCTGGGCAATCTTGCCTACCCATGTCGCGGAAACGCCGGTCAAACTAGGGAGAATCTGCAAGCTAAACAGTTCGGCGCTCGCTAATGATATTCAAATGCCGTTTAGTGTTTATTACCCGTTCTCTGCCAATTCAAGTGAAATCTCACAACGCATCTTAGGCTGGTGCAACGAGTTAGCGCAGCAATATTTCGCAAAATAAGTCAGGCCGTTAAAGTCGTGCTTTCTATTACGAGTGGCTTATTGAATTATGCGAAGTCTAAGGTCAGTAGTAATCTCGGTTCATTGTTCACCGTATTTGGTGAGCGATGAACCAAACCTGTCTCTTCATTCCCCTCCCAGCGTGTTCCTTTCAGTAATGCCACATCACCACTCGTGAGTTGTTCAATATCTGAAGGATGCTGATATAACCCAGACTCTTCATCTGCAAGGCCATTACTCCCTTTGCCAAGTTTTGAGCGGTTTACCGCTTCGTTTGGCAGCCACTGGGTCGCTATGCCTTGGTAGGTAGTGACCAATCGACAGGGCACATGATCAACATGAAATCGAGGACACATTGCATTGTTTAGTGTTGCGAGTCTAAGCCCAGCATGCTCAAGCTCGAATAAGCAACAAAACATATCCACCAGTTCGGCGATGCTTTCAAGCAGTGCTTTAGGCGCTTGTCCATC
The DNA here is from genome assembly GCF_004551525.1 of Vibrio ouci. Taxonomy (GTDB): domain Bacteria; phylum Pseudomonadota; class Gammaproteobacteria; order Enterobacterales; family Vibrionaceae; genus Vibrio; species Vibrio ouci. The sequence continues at coordinate 3,597 of NZ_SATR01000047.1, forward strand.
TAATGCAAAGTCGAGTGACTCATAGGCGTTTTCAGGTGACAGGTTGAGTGACTTACTTAGAGTAGGGTGACGTTCAATAAACTGAGTGATATCGCTTTGGGTAGCTTGGTCAAAACGACGTTGCCAGACCGCGATGTTAATTCCATCTTGGTAGATATCGGTCAGCACGCTTGGGTTGTCACTGATACTAAAGCAAGCTTGATTACCTGTCTCGACGTCAAAGAATTCTGCTAGAGCTGTCATATGTAACCTCCGGTGTTACTTACGTATCGGTGTATCTGGATGTGTTTACGCTAAACACGAATTGTCAAATTGAAATGTTATAACATAACAGTTGCTGTAGGGGTAGTCTAAGATCCTAAGTATCAAAAGCTATTCAAAACGCGCTTTGCCTCAATGTATTTCTTAGGCGGCTAAGGTAGCGTTGAGGTGTCCGGAGTTTTGGGTTTAGGACTTAAATCAGAATTGTAGGAAGCCTTATGCTGACAACGAAAGAAGTACACCACTGTTTTCAATGTGATTCAGAAACTAGTCATATTGTCGTTTTAGTGCGAGATGAACCTAAACAAAATGGTTTGCAGGACTTTTTTGGCGGCTTTATAAAAGGTGCAGCGGTTGGTGCATTTGAGGCTAACATGGATGAGTTTTCCCGCCATAGTATTTGTGAACAATGTGGAAAGAAAACCATAAACGATAATCTCACTTAATTATTATTTACCTTTCCTGAAGCAGCTTCATAATAGTTGGCATCTTATGTCCTAGCTTTTGTAAATAGAACACGATTTGTGAGTGGTGTTCATCATTTTCCGGTTGTCCTAGACCAAACTTTTCCTTTTTACATTTTTTTGCTAGTTGGTACTCATCGACATCTTTATAAACAGAGTCGAGAACTTGTTCTATTTGCATCGCGTTATATTGGCTATCTTTCAGTTTTTCTTTTGCTCTTTGACGGCCGTAGAATGCGCGTAAGCACTTGAGTGCATCTTTTTCTATATTCGGGCGATCGTTTATTTTTCCTTGTTGGTAGAGCACGTCGATATGATGCTCTATGTCTATTTTTGTTAGGTCCAAAAACTTAAGCCGCTTTCGAACACAGGCTGAGGATGGTTCTTTATTAAAGCGAAGAAGATTATTGATTACGTTGTCTATCTGCTTTTGTGTACTCTTAGACATCAAAGTGACCTGTTAATAAATAATAATTAAGTGTAGTGAAATCAGGATGTTGCTACTCACTTAGATTTAGCATCATGTAATAACCTCTAATGAATTGCCATTATCGCATTGCAAACATACTGTAAGTAATTTATCTCCTGTTTTTTCTCATAGTTTTGATTTGGCTCGAGTTTCGAATGTTGAATTGGAACTAATCACGCAATTATTAACCCTGTATCTACATGTGATGGTTCCTACTGCATGTTGATACTGATTCCATTATTTCTCATTAATTAAATAAGTTCTTATCGTAAGTCATTACTCCTATCGAGATAGGGATGACCTCAGCCTGTTTGTTGCGATTGTGTAAAGGATTGAGTATTCACTCTAATATTTGGTGGGTTTTGGTCTTTTTTTACTTATAAATATATCTAGTTTTTAGTTCATATATAACCCACGTCAATTTGTAGGAGGGTCCTTACATCGAAAGGTGTTCGTTTACTACATTATGTGGGGATTTATCGTATATGAATCGCGTAAATGATCTTTGATAATAATTATTAATAGACGGAAGCGTGATTCGGCTTTGTTTTGTTTTTAACAATAATAGGTAGGGGCTAACATGCCATTTGCTAAAGATAATACTAAAAGTTTTATAGCCAAAGCGACTAAGCGCTGGGGATTGAAATACGATTACAACAAAGTTGAATATATTAATTGCCGCACGCCTGTGACAATTGTTTGTAGAAAGCATCAGCATACATTTCGTCAAACTCCAAAGGCTCATTTTACGGCAAAGAGACACTGTTGCCCTTTATGCTACAAGGAGGTTGAAGGGATCTATAAAAACCAATGGCGTAACGCCCCGCCAGTGAGAACGGCATTACTCACCAGCATGCCTTCACTTATAAACCATGTCTTTCGATAACGAAATTATGTGAATATTAACTGCCAATAACAGTGTTCTTTTAAATCAATAGGCATTCTCCATTTTTAAATGGTTATGTCTGTTATTAATTAATTTTTGTATTACCTAATTGATCGCTTCAATTTGCCTGACTTTTTGCGTGTGTTTCTGGCTTTTTAAGATGTTCATTTTTATAGGTGAACAATCAATAAGAATTAATAAGCCAGGTGTTTCACTGGTAGAAAATAAAAAACATAAACCTAACTAGGAGAAAAATGTTGAAAAACCGTGTTCTATTAACACTGCCTATGTCAATTCTAGCGACAGATGTTGTCGCTAGTGTGAATTTAAATGGCGGAATGGTGGGGGAGTTGGTTCAACCTGCGTCACCTTCATCTCATTGGAATAATTATCAGATTACTCTCAAAAACAACGGAAGTAGTGCGATTGAATTACATCAGAACGAGTTTCGTTTTGATACCCCATCGCCTATGTACAGCGCGCCATGGGGAGTCAGCGGGGCTAGTGTGACTCTGAAATCCTCACAGGCGAATGGCGACATGTTCACCAATACGTTGGTATTTTCGTCATACAACGGTACCTCTCGTTTGCTTAAGCCTGGTGAGTCAGTCTCGATGACATTTGGCTATAGCGGAACCTTGGACAATGCGTTGATTGAGGCTTCGTTTCGCTTTGCGGGTGATGACAATGTGGTCGAGCCCAACAATGCGCCTAGCGTTACTCTCTCTCGTCCTAGTTCAAATATCTCGATCGTTGAAGGCCAATCGCTAACGCTAACTGCGCAGGCTTCTGATGTTGATGGTGATTTGGAAGGCGTTAAGTTCTTCGTCAATGATCGCCAAGTCTCTGATGATAAAGCGTCCCCATACGAATTTAACCTTGCCGAGCTCGGGGTAGGTACGCACTCTGTTTACGTAAAAGCGTACGACTCGAAAGGGAATATCACGCAAAGTGTTACTCGAACGGTTACTGTTGAACCAAACAAAGGCACTGCACCTGAAATTGGCATTACCCAACCAACGGGCCAAGTCGAGCTGCAATTAGGCGATTCTTTGAATGTCATTGCTAATGCTAGTGACGTCGATGACGATCTCGCTGGCGTAGAGTTTTATGTGGATGGACAAAAGCTAGCGACTAAAACACAGCCACCATTCAATTTCCAATTTACTCCTGTAAACGAAGGTCTCTATTCATTCCATACAGCGGCTTATGATATCGCAGGAAACCGAACGGAATCTCCACCTCAAGCATTTAAAGTCACGGCTCCAGTTGTTGAAACGACACCACCTGTCATCAGCATTGTTTCTCCACAGTCTCATGTAAACACTCTATCAGGCGAATCAATCGTGGTGGCTGCCCAAGCTTCCGATGTAGACGGCGACCTAACTGAGGTGCGCTTCTATGCCAATGGTGAGTTACTTGCGACAAAGAAAAGTGCGCCATATACCGCTGTTGTTATCGCCCAAGCAGGCAAAACCGCTGTCGTAGCGGAAGCGATTGATGCCGCAGGCAATACAACACGCACGTCAGAAATCAATATCACTGCAAAATCCTTGTCTGGTGGAGAGAGTTCAGGTGGAAGTTGTGATGTGCCTCAGTACCAGAATGGTGGTAATTATGCCCTTGGCGACAAGGTTCAGAACAATGGTTCCATCTACGTATGTAAGCAGTTTGGCTGGTGTGGGCAAGCTCCCTATGAGTCAGGTGTTGCATGGAATGGCAGTAATTTCTGGCAGGATGCATGGGACGTTGAAGGGGCTTGTGATGCTCAGCCAAACGTCGCGCCTTCTATCTCAGTCGTACAGCCTAATGTAACAGCGAACTCAACTTTTGAGTTGAATGCCAATATCAACGATGAAGATGGTCAAGTCGCAAAGGTAGAGTACTACATTGATGGCATTTTAGCGGGTACTTCGAGTCAGGCTCCATTTACGCTAACTCACCAAGGGCTGAGTGAAGGTGATTATCAACTATTCGCCGTTGCTACTGATGATAAAGGTGCACAAACACGTTCAGAAAATGTGGCACTCAATGTTGAGCAAGCCTTTGAAGGCAATCGTTTAGCTATCACTTTTCCAAGCTTTGACCATAAAGATCTCTTGAACCCTCCTGCTGAACTGCAAGACCAGGTTTTGACTGGCACGCTTTATTGTCCAGCAGATGGCACGACCACTCAAATTGAAGGGATATGGGGCGAAACCGTCAATATTGATGGTTTAGGAGAAGACTGTTTGTATCAACTGAACCTTGATGGTTTCAGTGGCTACGTTGCCCGATTCTCACCTTGGGTAGTGAATTTTGCTAAGTCTGAAGAGCGACAAATTGATATCAATGCTCTGTATCGAGCGCCTATTGCCACAGAAGCACTTTTCCCATTAGGTGGAGTAAAAGTTGAAACCTATTTAGAAGGGATCTATCAACCTCGCTCTATGGCGATGGGTGACAACATGATCTTCGTTGGTTCCTCTTCAATCATGCTAGATAGCGAACCTTTAGGTGGCACTATTTACGCCGTTCAGCTTGATCCGCAAACAAAACAGCCAATCGGTACTTATGTCGTGGCGGAAGGCGAAGAGCCTCATGGTGTCGCGTATCGCGATGGTAATCTCTACTACAGTACAGTAGGTGCTCTATACAAGATTGAGAACATCAATGAGACCTTTAAGTCACGCCCTGTAGCTGAAAAGATCTTCACCTATCCTGCTGACGGTACCAAAACGCCGATCCCAACAACGCAGTGGTGGACTCGGATGCAGCACCAAAAACATCCATTGAAGTTCAATACTGTCGACCCGACAGACAAGAAGCTTTATACCGCGGCTGGTCTACCATGTAACATTTGTACCACACCAGAAGAAGAGCTTTACGGGACAATCTTTGCGATTGACTTGGAAACGGGTGAGTACGAAATCCAAGCCAATGGTATTCGTAACTCAGTAGGCTTCGACTGGCACCCTAAAACGGGTGAGATCTGGTTCAGTGACAACAACCGCCAGCAGTTTGATAACCCAGATGAGATCAACCGTATCTCAAGCCCTGGTAATCAAAACTTTGGTGCACCAATTTTCTTCGGTAAAGACACGCGTGGTCTGACAGATCATGAGATGGCGAACTGGCAAGACCTACTCCTTGGTGGTGAAGGCAGCGATGGCTATCCAATTATCCCGCCAAAAGCTATTTTGCCTCAGATCGATTATGACGTGGTTAAACCAACAGACTACGCTGGCGCTGAGTTTGATGTGTTCACCAACAGCGCGCCTTTAGGTGTTAAGTTCTGGAACGCTTACTCACAGTCAGACAATATCCAGCACCTTGTTTATGCGACTCACGGTAACAGTAAACCAGAACACCCGGGCTTAGAGCTTCGCATGGTGACCATTCAAAATGGTACCGATGTGATTCATGAGCGTCCATTGGTGACAGGTTGGATGAGAGATCGCCAAGCGGTCGAATCTTACGCGTGTTTAACCGATGCATGTATTGGTCGCCCAGTCGAGTTCCTCGAATTAGACGATGGCTCAATGCTGGTGTCTGATGATAAGGCGAGCGTAGTTTACCGCGTCTCTTATGATGCAGCAGGAGCAAACCAGAAACAGATCACGTTCACGACCACTGAAGCACCCGATAGCAGTCTAAGTGATGAGTTGGTCAGTGGCGCTCTGATTCATCCTAACGGCCACGAAAGTAAGTTCCATGTTGCGTGGAATGCGCCTTCAATGAACATCGATGGCCTAGAAAATGGAACTTATCAAGTTCGTTTAAATGATGTTGGTGAGTTCATCCCAGAGCAACGTATTCACTCGATCACGATCTCGAACAGCGCTCCAACGGCTACAATTGAGCTGAAGTATGTTGAAAAACCGAAAGATTTGGTTGGTGTCGTTAAGTTTACTGCTCCAGCGAAACCTGCCAATGCCATTGAATCTAGCTTACGCCTTACCTTCATTGATAAAGCGCAAGACAAAACGTTTGAGCGTGAAGTCGCTTGGGGAGCGTCATTAGAAGAGACTTTAGATTACGGTGCATACGAAGTTCGTTTCCCATATCTAAAGAACTACTTCCCTCAGCCATCTAAGCTCAATGTAGCGATTAATGAATCCAGTCTAGAGCACAACTTAGATGTGGAGTTTATTGGCTTTAACTCTGGCGAAGATCTTATGGCGCAGAACTGTAATGCGTGTCACTCAACAGAGTTCTTCGACAATGCGAATAAGGCAAACGCATGGAACAACGCAGGATATGATGCACTGCTCGACAAAATCATGTCTATGCCAGTGGCGGGTCACTGTGATCTAACCTGTGCAGAAGAAATTGCGGATTACCTATTCGATGAAGTGTGGAGCGAGTACCTCGGACAAACGGAATCGTATGGGGATCGACAAGTTAGGCTACTTACCAACCTTGAGTATGCCAATACCATTCAAGATCTATTTGCCATCACAGTTGATAAGCAAAAACTGCCGAAAGACAAATATGAACGTGAATTTAAATTCGCTGGCCAATCTAGTCAGGGCATCATCCTAACTGAGGACATGAAGCAGTATCACGCGATGGCGGTTGATATCGCGAGCCGTCTTGATTTAGCGGCAATTGGCTACAGTGACAATGTCAACAAGGCGCAGTTCATTTCTAAACTCGGTCAGAAAATCTATCGTCGACCATTAACCACTGACGAGCAATCAAGGTTTAACACTTTCCTTGGTCAGTATGGAGCGAGAGATTTGGTTGCGTCGATGCTGTTGTCGCCGAATTTCTTGTATCGCTCAGAGTTAGGTGCGTTGACGGATGAGGCTCACGTTTATGAGCTAAGTCAGTACGAAGTTGCCACCGCGCTTTCATACAGTTTCCTTGGTACAACGCCTAGTGAATCTTTGCTAGTGAAAGCATCCCGTGGCGAACTAGAGACCAACGAACAAGTCGCCGCCGAAGTGGCAAGCATGCTGACGAGTGCGAGAGGCATTGCGCGATTTACCGACTTTATTGGTTACTACATTCATACCCAAGTTCAAGAGCTGCCTGAAAAACCAGGCCTAACGACCGAAGTGGTTAACGCTATGGTGCAGGAACAGGCTGAGTTTGTTCGCTACTTCCTAACCGAAGGGGAAGGCACGGTCGCAGAGCTGTTTAACCCGAACTTCACGTTTGTTAACGGAGCACTGGCTCAACACTACGGAATTAGTGGTGTTACGGGCGAAGAGTTCCAAAAAGTCACTGTCGATAATGGACAGCGTGGTGGTCTGTTGCAACAAGGTCTGACACACGTTGTGAACTCAGATTATGCGGCAACCTCTTTGGTGAAACGTGGCCTGATGATTCGTCAGAATCTGATGTGTCGCACCATTGGTGTACCTGTGGATGTTGACCCTGACTCAATCGAGCTACCGGAGTCACCGATTACTACACGCGAACGTTGGGACACCATTAATGGTCAAGATGCTTCGGCTGGACAGTGTTGGCAGTGTCATGAGTTTATGAATGACACCGGCGCTTCTATGGAGAACTACAGCCAGACAGGTGAATGGAGAACGACGGAACCTGCATACAACGATCCAAGTGTTACTTTGCCAATTGATGCGTCAGGTCCTTTGGTGGATAACTCGGGTTCTCAAGTGATGCTTGAGTTCAACAATGTGCGCGATATTTCTGCTCACTTCCCTACCAATGCCACTGTCCTTCAGTGCTTAGCAGACAGCTATTTCCGTTATGCGATGGGACAAGAAGCGAATGCTAACTCGAATGCTGGCATTCAAGACATGACCAAGCAGCTTGAGAAGAGTGGCTCGATTACAGAAATGTTGGAAACCCTAGCCACGTCGCAAATGTTCAAATTCAAAAAGGAGAGTAACTAATGTCTTTTCTAAAAAGTCGTAGACGTTTTCTAAAAGCCGCGGCAGGGGCAGGTGTTTTAGCTCCAATGTCATTGCCAGGGCTTACCCGTATCGCTCATGCAGGCACAACGGGCCAAGCAAAAACTAAAGTGGTGTTTTTCGTGGTACCTGATGGCCTAGCTACAGATGGCTTTAACGGTCGATTCAATGAGGGCTTATGGTTTCCACAGACAGCGCAAGCTAACGCGGCAGATACCACGCAGTTTACGCTTAATGAAGTGAGCCAAGAGCTTGCGGCGTACAAAAACCGCTCTCTATACCTGCAAGGAATCATCTTAGGTCAAGGCAACGCGGGACATAACGGTTGGACAGAAGTGCTGCGTGATAAAAACAAAAGCCAATCTTCGATTGATGTCCTGCTAGGGCGATCTATGCAGGGAACGGACCCTTCTCAGCGTTCGATTTTTGCGGGTCCCCATGCGACTGACAGTGTGAACTGGTACGTCTCTTGGGATGGTAAGAACAAGCGCACGCCTCAAGGTAACCCAACACTGTTGTTCGAAAACATTTTCGGCACAAACTACAGCGGCGCAAAAGCACGTACGGCTCAAAATAACAGCGGTCAGCACTTATTTGATCCAATCAACCAAGATATTCAAACGCTGCGCTCGAAGTTATCAGGCAGTGAGCGACAAAAACTGGATACCCATTTGGATTCGATGGAGCAAGTGGTTGCTGATATGGACGCAACCTTGCCAATAACGGCGGAGTGTTCTCCTGTCATGCCAAGTAATCACCCGATGATGTCGGCTGATTTCCGCAACCAAGTTCAGTCAAGCCACCACCAAGTCGTGGCGACAGCACTGAGTTGTGGAGTGTCTCGAGTAGCAACGGTGCAAGTCGGTCGCTCGGCTGACCAAGTGGTGATAAAAGATGCCAGTTTGAATGCGAATCCACATGACCTAGCCCATCGCTATAAGAGTGAGCAGGAGTGGAAAGATAGCCGTAAATGGTATGCACGTCAGGCGAAGTTGTTCTTGGATGAGCTGTCTCGTCATGCGGACCCAGACGTTCCTTCTGATACCTTGCTGGACCACACCTTAGTGGTTGTTACCTCTGAAATGTCCGATGGCGCTCCAGAGCACCAGTACAACCAACCGATGTTGCTAGTCGGTGGTGCATCAGGGCTACTGAAGAGTGGTGATGGTCAAGGTCGTTATTTGAACATTACTTCTCAAGGGGACCGAAATCACTGGGCGGCAGGGCGTCAGGTTGATCAACAGCGTATTTGGGCAACCGTAGCTCAAGCGATGGGGACGTCAGTACCTTATGGCGGAAATACTAGCTCGGTTTCCGGTATTTTCACCAACGTAAGCTAATGCTCACTTAAGCCGTAAAGAAAGGGGGAGGTTTCTTCCCCCTTATTTCAGGAGTAATTTCATGATCACCATCCTCCAACGATGCGCTTTATTCTTGCCGCTATTAGCGCTGACAGGGTGCGATAGTTCGGATGCTACCAAGCAAGTGACCGTGACTTCACAAGTCTCTGTGACAGAGCAAAAAGCGACAGCGCCTAAGCCCCAAAATAGCCCCGTTGCAATCCAAGGTTGGCTCAAACCAGGTAGCCCTGATCTTGAGTTTGTTGAGGTTCCTGTGAACGTAGCTTTGGAAGAGTTCAATTCGAGTGGAGAGGCCAAAATCGTCGCAACCACCACAACAAAAGCCAGTTACGAGACGGTTTTTTGGCTCACTATGTTTTGGAGTACAACACCAGTCAACTGGATGAAGATGCAAAGTACTTTGTTCGAGTGGAAGCAAAGCGAGGAGAGAACGTCCTGTGGCGCAACAATATCTTTTTCTCAGGGCTGAGTAATCCCTACCAAGACTCAACAATCAACATCGTCGTGAAATAAGTCAGCAGCACTTGTAGTGACAATACCAAATCAATTAACAACTAAACACAATTGGGCAGACATTTAGTAACAACGCTCTGTGTAGAACAAAGAGACTGTAAGGAAATTTATGAAAGTTTTGAGTTTCGCATTATCAACGATTATTTCTTGTTCGGTAATCGCAAATGAGGGAATTATTGACTACGCACAAACTGGTGTTGATTACGAGTCGATAGTTATAAAATTTAGCAATGAAGACAATGAGCAGTTAACTCAAGAAATTGAAAATGAGCTCATGTCGGAATTCTTTCCGGATGAAGGGGGAGAATTATTTTTCACATATAAGGATAAAACGGATGGTATCGATACGATACTGAACCGTTACTTTAAGATAAAGCTTCCTGATGGAAAATCGAAAGACTATCAGTTCATAAACCGTGTCATTCGCTCCATCGAAAATTTAGATACTATCGAACACATATTCCCAGAGGTAAAGCCAGTACCTATCGAGTCATTTGGCTTGCCAACTCAGCGTACTTACACTAACGCTTACAATGGTACAGATTACCAACCGATTCAAGATTACCTAAACGCCCCGGAAGATAAGAGAAACAACTATGCCGTTGGTGGTGTAGATGCATATTATGCATGGGATATAGCAGGAGGAGACGGCTCAGGGATCACAGTTATTCAGAAGGAGATTGACCAATGGAATGAGCAGCACGAAGACCTGCCTCAATCTGTTGTGCAATTCTCGGGAAGCAAGGTAGGCCAGCACGGTACCGCTTCTATGGGAATTATGGGCGGAATAAATAATGGTTATGGTGTTACAGGCATTGCACATAATGCTAGCTTCGGGCGAGCAGGGGCTACGTCGGATAATTTTCCGGCTATGATTTCTTACCTTAAGCCTGGAGATGTAATCCAGATAGGTATTCAGGTTGGTATGGGGAATGTTGCAGGCTGTACTAAGAATTGTTGGCAACCGATGGAAAGTTCTGCGTTATGGTTTGATTTTATTAAAGAGTTAACGGACAAAGGTATAAACGTTATTCAGGCGGCAGGCAATGGTGGCCTTAACCTTGACCATCCAGACTTCAATGGAAAATATGATCGCAGTGTAAGGGATTCAGGCTCAAATATCGTAGGAGCAGTATGCGCAGTGTCTGGTAAAACTGCTGGCTTTAGTAATTATGGTAGTCGGATAGATAATTCAAGCTGGGGCTGTTGGGATGTCGTAACTACGGGCTACAGTTCGTTATCAAGTGACTACAATGCAAACTATACAGATACCTACGCAGGCACATCTTCAGCCAACCCGATTGTAGCGGGAGCTACTGCAGCGTTGTCTGGTGTAGCTAAAGCCTATGATATTAGTATTGCTCCCAAAGAGTTACGTCAGTTGCTGGTAGAGACAGGAACTCCCGTGGGAGATCAACGTTATATCGGTACTCAACCTGATCTTGAACGGGCAATTGAAACTTTGTTAGGCAACACGGATGGAGATAACCAGATCCCAGACGAAACAGGCGAAGGTTTCCGTTATGTCCGATTAGTCGCTGATTCAGAGATCAAAGATCAAAGCTTTGCATCCGCTGCGGAGCTGAGCTTTGTAGACAGCCAAGGGGCCTATGTACCAACAGAACAGTTGTCCATTGTGTCGGTTTCAAGTGAAGAGACTCGCTACCCTCGTTACGCTATCCAAGCGATTGATGGTGATCCTAAAACGTTTTGGCATAGTCGTTGGAGTGAATCACCATTAGCGAACCCACCTCATGAAATGGTGATTGATTTAGGTGGTCGTGTTGAACTATCGCAGATCAACTATCTTCCACGACAGGATGGCAATGTTAACGGCACAATCAAAGACTACCGTTTGTACGTCAGTAACAGTGCTGAACAGTGGTCTTCACCAGTGGTTTCGGGGTCTTTCGATGCTTCGACTAAGGAAAAACAAATCCTAATTCAGGAGTCGACAGAAACAAACCAAGCACCAAATGCGATTGTGACAACCGACAAAACCACATTGGAAGGTGCGGGCTCTTTACTGTTAAGCGGTGATAAATCAGCGGACCCTGATGGTGATAGCTTGGTTTACCAATGGCAACAGATTGCACCGACATTCCCGTTAGCGGTACTAGAGACACCAACCGAAGCGAATACGGTCGTTCGTTTAGCCGACACTAACGCTAAAATGACCTATCGATTTTCTCTAACTATTAGTGATGGTGAGTTATCCGATAGTGCCGAAGTTTCAGTCGTGCAGACACCAACTCCAGAGGTGACTCAATCTCCTCTATGGCAAGCGGGTAAAACTTACGCTACTCCATGCCAACGAGTGACGTGGCAAGGGGCTGAGTGGGACAACCAGTGGTGGACACAAGGTAACGAGCCTGGTTCTGATGGTCAGTGGGGCGTTTGGCGTAAAGTGAATAGCAGTCAGCATAATCAATGTAAATAGACTATTAATTAAACTCAACAAAGCGACCTTATATAGGGTCGCTTTTTCTATATTCATTGCTAGTCAGTTTCCGTAGACTGTACATGATTATCACCTAATATTGGGTGCTGAAATTGATACCAAGGGGAACCACCATGCAACACATTAATAATCAAAGCCTTGTCTCATTTATGGTGTCAGAAAAAGAACCTGGTATCGAAGTGACCAACCCTGCGACGGGAGAGGTACTAGGTTATGCGCCTATCTATTCTGAACAGGCGATCAGAGACCGAGTCGAGCAAGCGCATTTAGCGCAAAAAGAGTGGGTGGCTCAGCCTGCTAAAATTCGCGCTCAACTACTCAATCACTGGTATCAGCTATTAATTGAAAACAAAGACGACTTGGCTCGGTTGATGACTCTTGAGCAAGGCAAACCACTGGCCGAAGCCCTAGGTGAAGTGACGTATGGTGCGAGCTTTGTTGAATGGTTTGCCGAGGAAGCCAAGCGAACTTACGGCGAAACGATTCCTGCGCCTAGTGGTGATAAGCGCTTAGTTACGATCAAACAACCATCTCGATGTGAAATACCTCTGCTTTGACCCTATAACAAACATAAAAAAAGCTGACCTAATTAGGTCAGCTTTGGTTTTGAATGGCTATTTAGTTAGTCATTGCTGCGGTTTGATGCCCATGCGTACATAAGCTCAAGTGCCACCGTTGCCCCTGCTAGGGCGGTAAGGTCGCTGTGGTCGTATGGGGGTGATACTTCCACAACGTCCATACCAACAATATTTACACCCGCAAGTCCGCGTAGAATCTTCAGAACTTTGTCTGAGTTCAATCCGCCGCAAACCGGTGTGCCTGTTCCCGGCGCAAATGCTGGGTCAAGACAGTCGATATCAAACGTTACGTAAACTGGCTTGTCACCGATAATGTCACGGATACGTGCAACGATGCTTTCCGCTGAAAGATCGTTCGCTTCCATAGCATTAATCACGTTAAAGCCATGATTGTCTTTCTCATACTCAGTACGAATACCGATCTGCACCGAGTGCTTAGCAGAAATTAGACCTTCATTTGGCGCATGATAGAACATGGTGCCGTGATCGTAGTTACTGCCATTCGCATAGGTGTCAGTGTGGGCATCGAAGTGAATCAATGCCATTTCACCGTGGTGCTTCGCGTATGCGCGCAGAATTGGCAGAGTAATGAAATGGTCACCACCCAAAGCCAGCATGGTTTTACCACTTTTTAGAATCTCGCTGGTCGCGGCTTCTAGTCGGTAGGTAAAGTCTTCAGCGTCACCACAATCAAAGACTAGGTCACCAGCGTCAATGACTTTTGCGCGGTCAAAGACATTGAAATCCCAAGGGAATTTTTTACCTTCCCACGCAAGGTTCACTGACGCACGGCGAATCGCATCTGGGCCCATTCGCGCGCCTGGTCTGCCTGAGGTTGCCATATCTAGCGGTACACCAAGTACCACTAGGTCAGCGTCCGCTGAGACAGGGTTGCGCAGGTAAGGTCTGCGCATAAAGCTCATTGAATTCGAGTAAAGCGAATAATCAGTTTTCGTAAACAAATCATTCATTTAGAAATCCTCTAAGTAGGTGTAACCGGTTAGGCCACCTTCTAATTCTTGTAGTACAGTTTGCTGCTCGCTAGAAGCTACGCGTTCAGCGACCAGTTCACGATAGTTGCTACGAATCTTATCTACATCGATGTGTACATAGCGCATCATATCTTCCACGCTATCACCTTCATCGATACGTTCAATGATCGCTTCGCCATTTTCATCAACAGTGACGACCGCGCTGTGCGTATCACCAAATAAGTTATGCATATCACCAAGGATTTCTTGGTATGCGCCAACGAGGAAGAAACCCATTAGGTATGGCTTGTCTTTATTCCACGCAGGTACTGGCAGCGTCGTTTCGATGCCTTGACCTTCAACATACTGCTCGATGGCACCGTCTGAGTCACAAGTGATGTCCAGCATCACAGCACGACGCTCTTCTACTTCTTCCAAACCAGATAGCGGTAGGACAGGAAACACCTGATCAATACCCCATGCATCTGGTAGAGACTGGAATAGCGAGAAGTTAACGAAGAACTTGTCCGCTAGACGCTCATTCAACTCATCCAAAATAGGACGGTGGAAGCGGTTCTTGTTGCTCATTTGGCGGCTTAGTTCGAAGTAAATTCGCAGAGAAAGCTGCTCAGCCCACGCGCGTTGCTGCAGGTTTAATACCCCTGTTGCAAACTGCGAGTGCACTTCCGCCAAATCGCTTTGTGTATCGTTGTAAATCTCAATCAATGCACGTGCATCGCTACCGTCTTGTAAGTTCTCCCAGTTACGCCACATGTTTTGTAGTAGCGTTGGGTCTTCAGCACTTGGCTCAACCACCGCTTCTGGATGGTAAGCTTCAGTACCAATCACGTTAGTGATCAACACAGCGTGGTGCGCCGTCAATGAACGACCTGATTCCGAGATAATCACAGGAACTGGCTGTTCGTATTGTTGGCAAACATCACCGACAGTGCTAACGATATTGCGTGCGTACTCAATCAAACCGTAGTTCATTGAGTTTGAAGATTGGCTACGTGTGCCGTCGTAGTCGACTGCAAGACCACCACCGATATCGAAGTACTTAATGTCCGCGCCCATTTCACGCAGTTCACAGTAGAAACGCGCAGACTCATTAACACCATTACGGATATCACGAATGTTCGCCATCTGTGAGCCAAGGTGGAAGTGCACTAGCTGCATTGCGTCTAGCTGCTCTTCTTGTTTCAGGCGTTCGATAACCGTTAGAACTTGTGACGCTGATAAACCAAACTTCGATTTCTCACCGCCGCTTGATTGCCACTTACCCGCACCTTGTGATGCAAGGCGAATACGGATACCTAAGCGAGGTTTTACGCCTAAGCTTTTTGCTTCTTTCAGTACGAGATCAAGCTCAGAAAGCTTCTCTAATACAATAAATACTTTATGACCTAGCTTTTCACCGATTAGTGCCAGGCGTACGTATTCACGGTCTTTGTAGCCGTTACATACAATCACAGAACTCGCTTTTTGCGCCAGTGCTAGTACCGCTAGTAGTTCAGGCTTACTGCCCGCTTCTAGGCCTAGTTGTTTTGTTTCTAGCTGCGCTTGGCTTTCTAGAATTTCATCAACCACTTCTTTTTGCTGGTTAACTTTAATTGGGTAAACCAGTAGGTAGTTGTTTTGGTATTGGTATTCTTCAATCGCTTGGTTGAACGCTTGGCAAATGCCGTGCACGCGTTGGTGCAGGATCTGTGGAAAGCGAACCAGTACCGGTAAATTAAGCTGCTTTTGTTCTAGCTTAGAGACGATATTACTCAGAGGCACCTGATGTGCGTTATCGCTACGAGGTGATACATACACTTCACCTTGGTTATCGATACCGTAGAAGCCTTGGCTCCAGTAATGAACATTGTAATCAGCACGAACACGATCAAGTTTGGAATTGTTTTCCACTTCAAATCTCACAAAGATAGGGAGAGAAATACATGACCCAGTGGAGCTGAGTCATACCTGACACGGGTCTGAATTCGGCTCTCTAAGCTTCCGCGTCGAGCGCATTAACGGATAAAAAGGCAGCGGAGTCTAACAAAATAGATTTGTCGTCACGACAAGGTTTTAAAGACTTTGTTTGGGATGATTTTCTATGCAGTTTCGCTGACGATTTTATCTTGTTTGTAGCCTTTATTTGCTTGGTTTGAACCGTTAAAATGAGGGAAAATTGATTACCTTTGGAACTACGATGGCAAAACTGACACTTCAAGAGCAAATGCTGAAAGCGGGCTTGGTAAACGAGAAAAAATTAAAGAAAGCCAAAAAGGGCTCAAAGAAATCTCGCGTGCAAGCACGTGAAGTAAAAGCGGCGGTTGAAGAGAATAAACGCCAGCAGCAAGAGCGTGATAAAGCGTTAAGCGACGAGCAAAAAGAGCAGCGTCTATCGAAAGAGATCAAAGCGCAAATCAAGCAACTGATCGAAATGAATAGAATCGACCAAAAAGATGGCGATATTAAATACAACTTCACTGATGGTACGCTTGTAAAATCACTGTATGTTGAGCAGCTGATTCGCGATCAGTTAGCAAAAGGTATTCTTTCTATTGCGCGTACTGATGAAACTTACGTGATTATCCCAAGCAGCGTAGCGAACAAGATTGCGATGCGTGATGAGAGCGTGATCATCGAACAAAATGCACCAGCAGAAGATATCTCGGCAGAAGACGACCCATACGCGGACTTCGTCGTACCAGATGATTTGATGTGGTAATTACGCATTAAGTGACTTAGAAAGAGCTCTACTTACGGTAGGGCTTTTTTTGTAGCAGGAAAACTGGTTACAGTGGTGAGCTATAAGCATAAAAAAACCAGCCACTAGGGCTGGTTTTTCGAATTTTAGATAATCGACGCTAAGGTCAATCTAAAATTAAGCTGGTACTACGTTAGCAGCTTGTGGGCCTTTTTGGCCTTGTTCAACTTCGAAAGAAACCTGTTGGCCTTCTTTCAGAGTTTTGAAACCGTCTGAAGTGATAGCACGGAAGTGAACGAATACGTCAGCACCGCCGTTTTCTGGAGTGATGAAACCGAAGCCTTTCTCTTCGTTAAACCATTTTACGATACCAGTAGTTTTGTTAGACATGATGTGTCCCTTATATAAAAAATTAAATTGTAGTGCGCTGAAAAATCGAACTATTTAATGTGTAAACAATGAAGCTAAGGGAAACACTGAGGATAACAACGGTAACGCAGAATTCTAAGGATTTACTTTTACTTGCAGTTTCACAAATAACCCTGTCTTGCAGAGCGATCTAAATATTACCTGATTACCGTGTGATGTAAAGATATATTTTGAGTTTCCTTTCGCTAAAATTGTCAGGGAGGACATAACCTCCCTAACTATTTTATAGACTTGCTACCTAAGCGCTTTGTTTTTGGTCGCTTTGGTCCTCGCCGATGAAGCCTCCAGTTTTATAGCTGGTTGTTTTTAACTTTTAAATATCAAGAGGTTACAAAGTTGCCAATTGAAAAGTGGCGACAAAATGGCGACGACTTTTAAGCCTGTAGCCGCATCTAAGGGCTAATGATCATGCTCCATAAAGTCCTTTAGCTCTCTCGCACCTTGATAATCTAGCGCCATGTCTTTGTAGAGGTGGATGTGATTGACGATATCAAAGTCGCCATCCAGATGAGATTGAAAGTGCTTGAGGTTTTGTTCCATCTGGTCGCAGAAAGTGCGCATTGTAGCGACTTGTTCCATCATTGCTTGATGCTGTTGTCTGGTGAGCTGATAGCGTGCCTGGAGTTTGTCCATTCGGTTGAAGGTGCATTGGACGAAACGGGCTTGTTTCTCGCTGAGGGTCACGCCCTGGAGCGGGGGAGTCATCATGGCATCAAATGCGCGAATCACCTGCAGATGGAATTTGGCGCTAATCCACATCGCGTATGAGTAGACCAGTTCTTTGCAGACCCAAGTTCCTCGGTTTGCTCCGCCCCGTTGTGTTACTACTGATCTAGGAATTCCTAGATCACCTTCAATTTCGTTGATGAGTGCTTTTGTTTGTTGGTTCTGCATAAACAGAGCTGGCTGGTGTTTAGGTGCTCTACCACTTGCTTTGTGTAGGTCATTGAGTGAGTACAGATGATCAAGTGCGCGGATGTCTTTGGATAGAATGATTAGATTCGGCATGATGGCCTCCGAGAGCAATTTGGTTAAATCACCACTCAGAGTTCCTACGCTTTGGGTGGTGAACTGAACAGGGGTAGGAATACCGCTCTCTCGGAACACGGCCAGCCGAAGCTGCCCTGCCCAGCCCACCATAATTCAGATGTATTTTGCCTAATAGATAAGCAAAGCCACCATGTTTAGGTGTGCCAAAGCTGCACATAAAAAAACCAGCAAAAAGCTGGCGTCTATGCGCCGAGAGAAAACAAAACGGGTTCCTACGCCCGGCACTGGATTTTGCCAGTGCGTGAGTAGGTTAGCGTAGGTTGTTGAGAGGTGTCAATTGGTTATAGTCGGCTTATGTCGGTTGTAGTCAGTTCAATAAATAGCCAGTAAAGTTGACAGCTTCGTCAGGATCAAAGAAAATTAAGGCGTCTGTAAGACTCATTGATATGAAGTTAGATCAAGCAGACACGAGAGTTACCATTTTAACCGCAAGGGCATCGATAATGGCAATAAAGAGTAGTACATTTGGCCGACTAGAGCTTTCAGGTGAAGATGCTAAGCAGTTTGCAAAGCAGGTTCGCGAAGCAAAAGTTAACCCACATGCAAAGAAAGCGCTAGCACGTGGTCGTGAAGCCTTAGCTAAAATGCGCGCTGCGCAAGCATAGTAGTTCCCAGCCATATGGGAACTACTAACTATTCGATTCGAAAACTTTCCCCTTCTGATAACTGCAAAAAGTTTCGTTCTGGCGATCAAGCCTTCGCACCTTTAAAGACCTTCCTACAAAAACAAGCTTCTAACTTTCAAGAGTCAATGATTGGCATTAGTTATGTCTGTATTGAGCGTAATGATAACAATGAAGAGACAGGCAAAGCATTAGCCTATATGACGCTGACAAGCAGTGAGATAGATCTTGGCGATGCGTATGCTGTAGATGACTGCCCAAAGGCTAACCGATATGCCACTCTACCCGCTTTAAAAATCACGCGTTTAGCGGTCGATGCCAACCAGCGCGGAAGCGGCCTTGGTTCTGTATTGGTCGATATGGCGATCGCGATTGCTTTGGATGAAATTGCTCCGGCGATAGGTTGTCGCTTTTTGACTGCAGATGTGAAGACAGAAGCGGTCGATTTCTATTATAAAAATGGTTTCAGCTTTTTAGATACACCAGAGAACCATGAAACCGAACACCCAGCGATGTTTATCGATCTTAAGACCTTAGAAGCATAACTATCCATGGTCTAAAAACATCACACCTGTCTATTTGTGCTCACATTTTGTACCCGTATTAGTTATTTAGCTGGGTTGCATATGATGTATGATACGTGAATCGTAAAACAGAGTATTTTGTGAGGCGCTAATTTAAATTGTTTTTTATCAGCTGATTAGGCTGGTGTTCGTCTTTGAATGGCGACAAAGTGGCGATGGTTCGTATTTTCTCGGATACCTAAAGATACTTTAGGGCATCTTATCGCCACTTTACATGTCTAGAAATCACGTTCCATGAAGTCCTTTAGCTCTCTAACTCCTTGATAATCTAATGCCATGCCTTTGTAGAGGTGGATGTGATTGACGACATCAAAGTCCCCATCCAGTTGGGATTGAAAGTGTTTGAGGTT
>NZ_SATR01000387.1 GCF_004551525.1 Vibrio ouci
TGTGACCCCATCATTATGAGTGATGTGCTCTAACCAGCTGAGCTACGTAGCCAAATGGTGCGGAAGGAGAGACTTGAACTCTCACACCTTGCGGCGCCAGAACCTAAATCTGGTGCGTCTACCAATTCCGCCACTTCCGCATCAATTTGTAGTCATAGTTGATAATTGGAGAATCAACTCGACGTTGTATATGGCAGGCTACTTAGAGCCGAGCCAGGGACAATAGACGAGGCATCAAAAGATGTTATCCACTGAACCTATAAATAGTGGCAGGTCTACCTGGATTCGAACCAGGGGATGGCGGCATCAAAAGCCGCTGCCTTACCGCTTGGCGATAGACCTGCAGTGCTTTCATGAGAAAGACTTAAATAATGGTGCGGAAGGAGAGACTTGAACTCTCACACCTTGCGGCGCC
>NZ_SATR01000388.1 GCF_004551525.1 Vibrio ouci
TAGTACACCCGAAGGAAGAGGGAAAGCTTTTAGGCCTAGTAGCACGGTTGAAGTCCAATCCGTGTGAGTATGAAGCCAAGCCGCTTTCAAGCTCTCCAACGCTAGCAATGCAGTAAGGGTTCATTCCAAGCGAAGCAGTAGCAGTCCAAGGAAAGCAATTCGGTCGGTGCGGGAAAGCAAGCAAGCCAATCAGTGAGTCATTCCAATCAGTCCTTGCATTCCGGGCAAGCTTTACTTTAAAAGACGGTACCAATGCTTTCTCTTTATGGTTTTTTTTTTAGATAGTAAGTAGTGAGCCAGTCAAGTAAGGCAGTCTCCGTCCGCGAAGACAATTTTCACTGTTCACAGTGCTATCGATCCCGAATCGGGTTTTTCTATAGGCAATGATTGAAAGATTAAGTGAAGCAGGAAT
>NZ_SATR01000389.1 GCF_004551525.1 Vibrio ouci
GATATTCATTCGAGCCCTCATCACCCGACGGCGCGAGCTTTCCATTGGCCGGTTTTGTCGCATCAATTGCTCTTTCAATTCTGGCCTTCAAAGGGTTCACAACGATCACAAACAGTGGTGCTGAAATCGTGAACCCTCATAAGAATGTAGGTCGTGCGATTACGTTCTCAATCCTGATTTGCGTTGTCGTATATATTCTCGTGGCGCTCGCTGTTGGCTCAAGTCTTGGGTTGAATGAACTGATACAAGCCAAAGACTATGCCCTCGCCCAAGCTGCACAGCCAGCATTGGGGCCCATCGGATTTTATCTGACTGTGCTGCTCGCAGTCGTTGCGACGGCGTCCGGTTTGCTAGCAAGCGTGTTTGCGGTGTCAAGAATGCTCGCGATGCTGACCGATATGGAGATGAT
>NZ_SATR01000390.1 GCF_004551525.1 Vibrio ouci
GTACCTAGGGGCTGTGTCGGCTGTGGAATCCACGCGTCACCCGTGAGAGCACGTCGTTGGTGATTTCTCAGTCCCTAGGGGATGTGTCGGCTGTGGAATCCACGCGTCACCCGTGAGAGCACCTCGTTGGTGATTTCTCAGTCCCTAGGGATGTGTCGGCTGTGGAATCCACGCGTCACCCGTGAGAGCACCTCGTTGCTGATTTCTCAGTCCCTAGGGGCTGTGTCGGCTGTGGAATCCACGCGTGTCTCGTGAGAGCAAGTCGTTGATGATTTCTCAGTACCTAGGGGCTGTGTCGGCTGTGGAATCCACGCGTCACCCGTGAGAGCACGTCGTTGGTGATTTCTCAGTCCCTAGGGGATGTGTCGGCTGTGGAATCCACGCGTCACCCGTGAGAGCACGTCGTT
>NZ_SATR01000048.1 GCF_004551525.1 Vibrio ouci
TACACCGTAACCAAGACGCTCAACAATGATTAACTGGACAATTGTCTTTAATAAGGAACCTAACATTCGAAAAAGTGCCAAAACTGACTCTTCCATATGCACTCTCCTTTAATACTGAATTCTAGATTTTTTCGGAGCAAACTAACGCTTATTAGACGACAAATTGTCGTCTTTCATCCTTCAGAAATGCAGTCTATTTCATATCAATTAAACTGACAATCAATAAGTTATGGTAGGACAAACATACTCCCTAGGAATTGTGTAGAGTATGTAATTTGACAACATAAAAGAGCTTGTCTAGGTCAGAGTTGAAAAGTGACAGATTGTGTCCTGCCTAATCCAATCTATCTAAGTGATGGTAGGCTCAAGAATGTAGAAACATATTTCTGATAACCGTCAGGGTTCAACTCTTTGAACAGGTCATAATCATCTTGGTTCAGATCCAATAGAAGCATGGCTTCACTTCTATCTATCTCGAACACCTTAACTAGTTTATCAGCCTCTGCCATTCGAATAGCTGCTTCATCATCTAGATCTACTGTCATTCCTCTAGCTTGAAAGTTACTTCTCATAAGCTTGAGATCTCGATAAGCATAATCTTTGATAGCTTCAATCTTAACATCAGGAAGTGCTATTCCTTGGGTCTGCAATGTCTTGGAAAATGACTTTCTCATAGCAATCCTAGTTCCTGTAGTTGGGTCTTAAATTCCTTTCTGTAACGGTCATAAGTTGGTCGAGTGATCCCGTACTTCAATAGCAAGTCTTTCACAGGTGCAACATTAGCTTTCATATCAGTCAGGATAGCTTGAACAGTAGCTAGTCTTAGGTTTCTAGCTTTAGTTTGCTTTTCCATCTTCTTCAATTCTTTCTCTTCTCGGATCTGTGCATTTCTAGCAGCCGTAGCGTCTACAGATTCAGTTCTTTTAGTCGAGTAAGATAATGAGGTGTCTATAATTGCTCTACCGTCCTCGAACCATTCAGCTAGATATTCTGCTGATCTCATGTCAGGGACAATGAATTGATATTCTATGTCTTCTTTTGTTGGGTCGAATGAAAGTCTGATTCCACATCTGGCAATGCATTGGTGTACAGCTTCCTTGAATCGTTCCGTTAAGACAGCATTTCTCAATGTACCTTTAGGAAGTCCCATTTCATCATTGGCAATATTCAAGGTCTGGACTTGATCACCGGACGGATTAAGAGCAAACATGATAGCTACTTTTGTATGGTGTGAAAGGTTGTTCAATCCATGCAATTCACTAGATTTAATGTCTACTTTTCTTGGGTCTTTATCGTCTAGGTTCGACAGTGCTACTAGGTGTGGTAACAGGTGTTTGTCATCATCTTCATTCTTACAAAGTAGGAATCCATCTTTGAACTGATCCATGATGAAACGTTGTGCAAAGACTCGAATCAATTCTTCATCTGTTTGATAGGCTAGACCGTCACAAACTCGTTTATCTTTAAGTGCTAATGACCAATGACCATCTTTTAAGATCGGCTTAATTCTACATCTTTGCTTATATTTCACTTCTAACGACATTCCTCTAACAGTCGAAGATTCTTTGACTGTTACATCTGGTCTATGGTTTGCCAGTTGTCCAAACAATGATGATTTCCAGTTAGCAGCAAGCACAGCTAAGGTTTTATCCGATCCAACATTATCAATGATCGCATCCATTGCAGATCTGACGACAGCTTGAAACTTATGAACTGTTTTCTTTTCTGGGTCGTCCTTATTGGCATTACAGTAGTAGGTGATCTCTTTACCATCTCTAAGCAGCTTGAGAATGGTGATCATATCCTTGGTGAACGTCTTATCTCTAACGTGCTTGTCAGCTAGGCTATGGTTCTCAATCAGCATGAATAGCTTATGGCTCAATTCTTCGGATAAGTTTTCTTTCAACTTCACATATTGATAGCTGTCAGAAGTCCCTAGTTTATCTTTCGACACTTCACAGAACTGTAGAATGTTATCTACTGTCTCATCGTATTGAATGACCGAAACAGCCTCTACAGCTTGTTTAGGAATCTCATCTATAAATATGTCAGCATGTTTGAGGTAATCTTCCATATTGTAAGTGGTAGCTATATTGATCAGTGTTGAGTGAGTAGTGAATAACACACCATCAAACAGACCATGTTTAGCTTTCTGTAGTACCGTTCGGACTTCATCAACTAGCTTTCCGTCTGTACCGTCAAAGCTCTTACAATTCTTACTATGCAGACAGATCCCGTTTTCACCTTTGTACTTTTGAAAGTCTCGGAATGTCTGATCGGCTAACTCAATACCTTTAGCAGCCCAAACAGTGAAACGGGGTTGCTCTACTGATGTCTTAGCTAGAGATCTTAGGACAGTTTGAGTTTTACCTGATCCACATCTACCGATCAGAAAGTACATAATCTTTTCTGCTAATGTGAGTTGATGCTTTTCTAACTCGTCATAAGTTTTAAAGTCCATGGCTTGCTCTTAATGTTTAAAACAGGCGTTTAAATTAACACTGATATACTTTTACTAAAATATCTATCAGGTAGCTTATGAAATCAGTAGATCAATCACTGACTAGGGAAATTGTCTATAAGACTTATTAGACTCTTTTGAAGTTGGTGATATACCCCAAAAGTGTACGATCTCTTTTAAATTAAAGAGTTAGGAATAGTCTCACCTATCCTTATAGAGAGTTATGATTAATTGCCAAGGTGTCAGAGATAGATTCTAGTGTTTACGGTTAACGTTCATTCACTCCGTTCATTCTCTACCGACACTAGCAAATCTATCCCTTCCACTTGGCTTAGAGGTTTTAGAGTAGACGGACATTCGTCCGTCTACTCTCTATCCTGTTTACACACGTTAACTAAGCAGGTTCTCAAGTTTTAACCCTCGGCAAGTGACGAACGTCAGTGAGGAACGATAAGCCGGAAAGGGTTAATAACTTGAGGTTCTGTCTTAGTGAAGTGTGTCTGATAAAACTAATTTAAAGTTCTATCCACTTCTTAAACTTAGATGTGGTGATGAACTTCTTAAACACACGATCATGCTTAAGTAGCTTTTCTCGTTTATTGCTACCGGTAAGCAATCCGACTTTTACCAGTTCCCCATTCTTCACATAAAGATTGGTCTGGAATCCATTTACCAAAGTCAGACTAACCAACACATGACCACGTTTAATCTTATGAAGCTTGAACGATTCCAACACTTGTTTGAGATAATCCCGTAGTTCTATTGGGTCAGTCGGGAAACTCTCTAGAATACTAATCTCAGACCTTAAATTTTGAATCTTTAATGATTCAATTTCATTCTTAAGTGATTCGACTAGATTACGTTTACTTACCATTGCCAGTTTAACGTCTGGATCTGGGTCTTCATCAAACATAGCTTTGATTTTGTCGTACTTCACTTGCTCAGATAGCAGCTTACTTTCCAGCTCTACCAGTACTTTATTTGGTGCAGTCTCTTCAACAGATTCAAGTCGAGATAAGTTAAGATTTGAGAGTGCATCTACAACATAGCTAGATCGAATGGAAACAGGGTTCTGACACTTAACTAGACCTCTGCTACCTCTACAACGAATAACCGTCTGGTGACGCTCTGACACGGTTACTAGTACCTCACCACACGATCGACAATGAGACTTTTTATAACCAGTGAAGATAGAGACATTCCCCGACTTAGTTAATGGCTTTGCATTTCTACGGTTACGGGCATTCACCAACTGATAAAACTCAGATTCAGTTAGTACAGGTTCGAAGTAGTTTTCCAGTACATGAGTAGTCCCTTGAACAGTCACCGACAATTCACCAATTAGAGATCGTTGGTTCGACAATCGTCTGATTGATTGCTCAGAAATCTTAAAGTCAGGATGACTTTGAGCTACCCATTCATGAACTTCTGTGACGTTATTTCCTTGGGTCAGTCTCTTTGCAATGTCTCGGATAATAGCTACTTTGATAGGGTCGTTAGTTACTTCATGATCGACACTAGTCTGATTGCACCAGATAGGTTTCTTACCCGTTGGAATAACCAATGGCTTACCAGTTGCACCACGTTTACCAGTCATAAAATCATTAATACGTTCCATAATATTATTATGTTTACGTTTTGATTTAGTGGCTGATTCCTCATGAGATCGACCTGCTACTATCACTGCTTCCATTAGGGCAAATGTTTGGCTATCAGGATCTTTAGTTGCATCGTAGAGCTTCCCTGTCTGGGTGATATAGATTCTACATTTCATTAGCAATGATAGAAGTGTGTGAACTGCTACCATAGGCAACTCACGACTAACACGGTCAAGGTTAGAAATGACTAAGATACTATCCTCATGAATAGCTCCAGAATCGAGCAGATCGAATAGTTTCTTTAGGTTGGGTCTGTCAGTTGAGGAAACCTTAAAAGCCGACACACCAGCATCTACGAATGATTCTGAGTACTCAGTTAATCCATGGTTCTCAATGAGAGATTGAATTGCTTGTTCTTGTTCTAAAGCTTGCTGAGTTAAACCACCAGCTTTAGCTTGAATAGTTGTAGAGACACGACTGTATCTAATGAGGTACTTTTTCAATGTAATAGCCGTTACAAATCCAATAAGGACGTGGACTATACAAGGTTGAAGAGTAGAGATCTACAAACATACCTTTTTATCTTTCATGGTGACAAAAAATGGGTTGTTCAGTGTAGACAGAACGATTGCCATCGTGTCTTGTGCCTGCGCTGAAACAGAAACGGTTGATGAAAGAAGTGCAGCAGAAATAAGAGTTGCGAGTTTTTTCATTGTGTTAGTCCTTGTGTAGGGTGGCCCGGAGTCCTTTCCTCCGAACCTGTTATGAATTAGGTATTTATGAGTTACTTATTTTTGTTATCCACCAGTACCGCAAGTAGGATTACCACGGCTTTTGCGATCATTTGGTAGTAAGAAGAAACATCAAGTAGGTTCAGAGCGTTGTTCAAGAAACCGATGATCAGTGCACCAATCAATGTGCCCATGATGCGGCCTTTACCACCCATCAAACTGGTACCGCCTAGTACAACTGCAGCAATCGCATCGAGCTCGTAGCCCATACCAGCGGTCGGCTGCGCAGAAGAAAGACGAGACGTAACGATAATGCCGGCAAGCGCTGCAAGAAGACCACAGATTGCGTATACACCAATCTTCACTCGGTCAACGTTAATGCCAGATAGACGAGTCGCCGATTCGTTACCGCCTAGAGCGTAAACATAGCGTCCAAAACGAGTGTGGTTAAGCACATACCAAACAGAAGCAAATACAATCACCATCAGCCATACAGGGACAGGGATGCCCAGTGCGTAGCCTGTACCAAACCAAGCAAATGCGTCAGCCGTATCTGTAAAGCCAGTAGAGATTGGTCGACCGTCGGTGTAAACCATGGTGACACCACGTAGCAGCGTCATTGTTACTAGCGTAGCGATAAAGGCCTGAACTTTACCTTTGGCAATGATCACGCCGCTAATCGCCCCCAGCGCCGCACCAGCAAATAGAGCCGTTGGTACTGCGATAAGTACCGGCACTTCCATTGCGATCAAGCTCGCGGCAAATGCACCACAAAGAGCTAAGACGGAACCAACACTTAAGTCGATACCAGCGGTTAAGATAACCAGCGTCATACCTACCGCAATAATCGCGTTCACCGAAGTTTGGCGTAATATATTTAGAATATTGTCGACGGTGAAAAAGTTAGGGTTTAAAAACGACACCACGACGATTAAAAACAATAGTGCGATCAGAGACTTTTGCTCAATCAGCCATTCTTTGCTCAGCAGCTTTTTGCTGTGTGTAGCGGTTGGTTTGCTCATGGTATTGGTACTCATGCTGCTTCCTCATTAATCTTTTTGCCTACGGCACAGGCGAGTAATTTTTCTTGATCGGCGTCTTTGGCATCAAACTCGCCACTAATGCGACCTTCGTGCATCACCAAAATTCGGTCACTCATGCCTAACACTTCTGGCATCTCCGAAGAGACTAAGATGATGCTCATACCGTCGGCTTTAAATTTGTTGATCAGTTGGTAGATCTCTTTCTTCGCGCCAACATCGACACCGCGGGTTGGCTCGTCAAGGATCAATACTTTAGGTTTGGTCATTAGGCCTTTGGCAATGGCGACTTTTTGTTGGTTACCGCCTGATAGGTTGCCAATGATTTGGTCTCGAGTTGGGGTTTTGATGTTGAAGAGTTTGATGAAGTCTTCAACTGCCACTACTTCGTCACCATGTTGAATGCGGCCACCTTTGGTCAATTTATCTAGCGCACATAAAGACATGTTCTCTTTAACTGAAAGTCCCAGTACCAAGCCATCGCCTTTACGATCTTCTGAGATATACGCAATACCATTGATTAAGCCGTCTTGAGGGCTGACCGGATTGATGGTTTTGTTATCAAGATTGATAACACCACGCTCACTAGGTAACGCGCCGTAGATCACTTTCATCAGCTCAGTGCGACCGGCTCCCATTAAGCCCGAAATACCTAAGATCTCGCCACGCTTAAGGGTAAAGCTCACATCGTTGACACCAGAGCCAGTGAGACCAATGACTTCAAGGCAGGTCTCGCCATGAGTCACATCAATACGAGGGTATTGCTCATCAAGCTTACGGCCCACCATCATCTCAATCAGACCATCTTCATCGGTTTCTGAAACTTGGCATTGGCCGATAAACTTACCGTCACGTAGCACAGTAATATCGTCACAGATTTCAAAGATCTCTTTTAATCGGTGAGAGATATAAACGATGCCGCAGCCTTGTTCACGCAGCTCATTAATCACTTTAAACAGAGATTCCGTTTCAGTGTCCGTCAGCGCATCTGTCGGCTCATCCATAATGATGACTTTGGACTCAAATGATAGCGCTTTGGCAATCTCTACCATTTGTTGTTCGCCCAAACTCAAATCACCGAGCAAGGTTTTTGATCTGTGTTTGACGTTAAGACGCGCTAGTAATTTGTCAGCTTCGTCATACATCTTGCCCCACTGAATACCACCAAAGGCGCTAGTGAACTCGCGACCAAGGAAAATGTTCTCTGCGATGGTCAGTTCAGGGATTAAATTGAGCTCTTGGTGGATGATGCTAATCCCCGCCTGTTGCGAGTCTCGCGGACCTTTGAATGCCGCGGGTTCACCCTGATAGTGAATTGACCCAGCATCCATTGAGTAGATACCAGTTAGCACTTTCATTAAGGTCGATTTACCTGCGCCGTTTTCTCCCATTAGCGCCATTACGCGCCCTGGGTAAACATTCAGGCTCGCCTTATCGAGCGCTTTCACGCCCGGAAAAGCCTTTTCAATCGAACTCAGCTGTAAGATGGCTTGAGTCATAATTATTCCTTTCCGTTACGGGCGCTAAAAAACCACACCAGCTTGAAATATCACGTTCGCATAAGGCGTGCATTCACCCGTACGAACCACCGCACGGCTATTCACCGTACGACACTTAAACTCTTCATGGGAAACATAAGTCACTGAAATTGACTTTCCGGTCGCTTCGCTTTCCGCTTTGATCTGTTTAACTAGCGCGTCATGGTGCTTAGGGCTGACTGTGACAAACTCTTCAGCAATAACCACGCCCTCAACTTGGGACTCACTCATGATCACTTTAACTGTTTCGAGAAAAGAAGGGACACCATGAGTAAGCGCTAAATCAATACGCTGAACTTCATCGGGAATAGGCAAACCAGCATCACAAATAGTGATTTCATCGGTGTGGCCCAGCGTAGCCACTAAGTAGGAAAGCTCAGAATTTATTAGGGTACTTTTTTTCATTTCATCGACCTATCGAATACACGTTCAAACCAGCGTGAGTTTCGTCGTTTTTATCGCTCTTGTTATTGAGAGAAAACTCATCGAAACGTTTCGATAGAATATTAATCGCTCATTAAAGAATTACGAGAGTGCAATTTATAGAGTGTGAATTTGATCCTCTTTGGCGCCTGAGATCAGCTAAGCAAAGTGACCTGCCTCACCCATCGAAACGTTTCGATGGGCCATTTTTCGCTGTTTTAATCTTTTACTTACACACATTTTTTGCTTTTTAGGTATAGTTGCGCCGAACAGAATTAGGAATATAGAGATGAAGAAAATTACGTTAGCTTTATTTACATTATTAGCCCTAAGCGCATGTAAAGACGAAGTCGGCACGCAAGCATGGTGCGATAACATGGCAGAGACGCCAAAAAGTGAATGGAACGCTCAAGGCGCAGTGGATTACGCGAAACACTGCGTATTACAAGATGCTGTTGGTAGCGAAGCTTGGTGTAATGATCTTGAAGATACCCCTAAAGGTGACTGGAGCGCCAATGACGCTGCTAGCTATACCAAGCACTGTGTATTCTAAATAGAAAAGGTCTGATAGCGATATCAAACCTATTTAAATAGAGACTTTGAATACTGCCGCTACACGCGCTCTTCCAAGGCAATATTATTATTGGCCCACAGTAGTGCTTGAAGACGGTTCTTGGCATTAATTTTCTTGAAGATGTTGTGCAAGTGCGTTTTCACAGTATTTTCGCTGACAAACAACTCATCAGCAATTTGCACGTTAGATGCCCCATGACCAAGTAGACGCATAATTTCCTTCTCGCGTTTAGTCAGGTTGGCATAAGCTTGTGACGTGGTCACCGTATTAGCACAGCGGAAATGCTCGATATAGTCTTGAGCAACCTTACGTGATAACCACATTTCGTCATTCATGATCTTATCCATGCCTTTCAATAGCAATGAAACATCATCATCGATATAAAACACGCCGACTAAGTTGCGCCACTTAAAGAGCTGACTTGAAGGCGCTTCGGCTGGACAGTTAAACACAATCTCTTTGATCGTCGATTTGCTTTGAGTCTTAGCATTGTTGTAGTACTCGAACTTTTCATCGTCTAAATAATGGAAGTCAATCAAAACCAACTCATCGATTTTTCCACCATTGGAGTCAAAAGCCCTCAACGCATCAGAAGAAACAATATTAACCTGTATAGGAAGGCCTTTCTCTAATGAATCTTTAAGCAGCTTCGACTGCATACTGATATCAGAAATAAGGGTGATTTGGTAAACATCATTGTTCGTCATAGCGGAAACCTCAGCGCATCTCTATCGGTGACTTAAAACTATCGTTTAGACACAAATAGTCAACATGTCGATCTACTAAGGTTTATAGATAAACCATGAAACATTCATAATATTCATATAGTTGTACTGCAATTCTTATTTGTGAGAAAGATGTTAACTAGTCTCATTTCGGGCTAATGCGACTGGATGCTTGACTAAAAGTAGTAGTGATAAGATAGACAGAATCCATAGCTCAATCCCCCCTCCACTTGACTCACTGACTTCCGGTGGAGAGCTCTCCGTTTCAACTCTTGAGTTGGAATCATTATTGATCAACGTTCGTATGTCACCGGAGGTTACGACATAAGCCTTTGGTACTTCTTGGCCATTGATCACTCTGCCGATCCACGCTTGATAATCATGTATATCAGTAAAAACAGAGGTCACATCCACACTGGTATCACCACAAGTCGCTGGACCAAAACTGGTTATACCTATTTGAATGTATTGACTACCGTTATACCAATACACAGGGCCACCAGAGTCACCGTTACAGGTAGAGTTACGATATCCTCCCTGAATCGGTCCAGTAAAACATAAGTGGCTAGACGTTAAGGCACTGCCATAAATGGACTGACAAGATTGTGTGCTGATGTAGGTGAGGTCGGTCTGAAGTAGCTGTGTGCCACCCGCTACATTACCTTCGATATAGCCATGACCAACCGCCTTGTACTCATCACTATCAGAGAATGCGTTATTGATTGAGCTGTTTAGTATCGAGGTGTAATCAGACACTGCCAACGCCGTTTCTAATTCGATGATCGCGATATCATCTCGCCATAAAGCGCTTGCAGAATCAACGTAGCTATCAGGGTAATAAAAAGCTTTGGCCTTTGCTTGTTGTGAGGAAAGAAAATTGCTCTCATCTTCCAGTTGAGGAGCAACTACAGTATGTAGCATTAGATTGTCATCACCGTAGATACAGTGGGCCGCAGTCAAAACATACCGAGAATTGATCATAGTCGCGCCGCAATATGACGAAGTGCTGTAAAGACTATCAGAGCGATAAAAGAGACTGGCAAATGAGGGGTAATTTACGATGTTCGCATTGGAACCATTGACAATATATGGCTGAATTTCAACAGCATAATTGCAAGAGGAGTATATCAACAACCATAAAGACCAATACAGCTTAGGCATAACATCGAATCCCTGATGAACCGATCTTTAGTTTAGTTGATAACTCCTCATCTATAGCACTAAATATGTAACAAATGGCTAATTACGTTTGCGTCTCCAGCCAAGCAAACCTAGCGCTGATAAAACCAATACGCCCAATGAACCACCGCCACCACCGCCAGAGCTAGGATTAAGAGTAGCATTACGCTGGCTGTCAGATACCGTCACTTTAGGTGTTTCATTGCCATTTAAGACTGAGTTGATCCAGTCACTATGCTTTGTAAGTGCAACTTCTGTGAACACAGAGTTAGCAGCCACAGCTGGGTCTCCACATGTTTCAGGTCCAAAGCTTGTAATCCCTACCTGCTTGCCATTCCAATAAAGTGGGCCACCAGAATCACCTTGGCATGTACCATTGTCATAAGTGACTGTCGCGGCACCATCCATACACAGGTTTTCACTGGTATCTGTAGTGTAAATTGAATTACACGTCGTATTATCAACCCATTTTAGCTGGGTTCGCTGTAACTCTTCCGTTGAATCAACGTTACTTTGGGTATTGCCATGCCCTACCGCATAAAAGACTTCAGACGTCTGGCGGTATGTAGAGCGCTCACTATTGTCAGCAAGATCAACATAAGTATTTACAGCAGTGATCGGGCTGGCCAATTTCAAAATCGCGATATCATCATAAAGTGTCGAGTTATTGTAAGTACTCGGATAGTAATACTCACTAACCATAACACGCTGTAACACTGAATTAGGAAAGTCGCTCTCGTTTTGTAGTTGAGGCACTACAGAGGTAAACAACTGATAATTTGAATCACCGTAGATACAGTGAGCAGCGGTCAAAATGTAGTTTGCGGAAAGTAGAGTGCCACCACAATATGGTCCTTGGCCATACACCCCGTCATAATCAATGCGGTCATAAAAAAGGCTTACAAAGCTAGGGTGTGTCGACGCACTGATATCCGTTCCGTTAACGATATATGGGTTTACTTCTGCACTATGAGCACTAAATGCCAATAAAGAAGAAGCTAAAACAGAAATACTTCTCATAATTACTACCTTTTACAAAATCCGTTTTATTGTACGAGAAAACTCATACAAAAAAACCTCTCCTAAGAGAGGTTTTAGCACACAAAGCTATGCTTCGTCACATTTGATTAACCGCGGAAGTATCTCTGTGGCACAAATGGCATTTTCTCAACCGTCATTGCGAGCTTTTTACCACGTACATCGGCGAATACTTCAGTACCAATTGCCGCTAGATCTGCACGAACATAAGCCATTGAAACTGGCTTGCCTGCATTCGGGCCAGCAGTACCACTGGTTACAACACCAATTTTGTTATCGTCAGCATCGAACAGCTCAGCACCTTCACGCACTGGTGCTTTAGTTTGGCCTACTAGACCAACACGCTTACGAGAAACATCTTTGGTTTCAATCTGCTTAAGAATGATATCAGCACCAGGGAAGCCACCTTCGCGCTCACCGCCAGTACGACGAATCTTTTGAATACCCCAAAGAAGGCTCGCTTCTACTGGCGTTGTCGTCGTATCTAGATCGTGACCGTATAGACACAGACCACATTCTAGACGCAAAGAGTCACGTGCACCTAAACCAATCCACTCAACTTCTTCTTCCGCAGTTAACTTTTGCGCTAGTTCTTCAGCATGCGTGTTTGGTACTGAGATTTCATAACCGTCTTCACCCGTGTAACCACTGCGGCTAACAATACATTCAACGCCAAGAATATTAAGCTTCTTCACATCCATAAAGACCATGTCAGCGACTTGAGCATTAAAACGTTTAAGTACATCTACCGCTTTAGGGCCTTGCAGTGCAAGTAGAGCGCGATCATCAATGATTTCTAGCTCGACACCTGAAGGTAGGTGAGCTTCTAAATGATTGATGTCTTGCTCTTTACATGCTGCGTTAACCACCACAAACAAGTGATCATCAAGATTAGCCACCATCAAATCATCCATGATGCCGCCCTCTTCATTAGTGAAGAACGCATAACGCTGGTTGCCTTTTGGTAGATCAATAATGTCTACAGGAACTAATGATTCAAGAAACGCAGCCGCACCTTCACCGTGTAGACGAAGTTGGCCCATGTGAGATACATCGAAAAGACCTGCTGCATCACGCGTATGCAAGTGCTCTTTCTTCACGCCGAGTTTGTATTGAACAGGCATATCATAGCCTGCAAATGGAACCATCTTTGCGCCTGCCTCTACATGAAGAGCATGTAAAGGTGTTTTCAGTAATTCTTGAGTCATCATTGTCTCCGTTTAATCAGGTTCGTTTTCCATACAGGAAACCTTATTTCCAATAATAAACACGAGTGGAGAGATTTTGCACTATTAACAAGGAGGGAACAGTTCAAAATGTGACATTTAACATCATATTCACATCGGACAGATAAAATAAAAGCGCCATCTTGAACAGTTAATCGTCAAGATGGCGCTATTGTACTCTTCTAAAAACCAAAAGCAAACGTTTGCCTTTACTATAAGAAATTTACATCATTATTACTTTATTTGGCCGTAACCCAAAGAATATGAGCGTCTTGTTCACTGGTTGAGATAAGCATATGGCCCATATTGGCATCATAGTAAACGCTATCGCCTTCACTCAATTCAACCGGTTCATAGAACTCAGAATAGAACATGACCGAGCCAGAAAGTATCAATAAGAACTCCTCACCGTCATGGCGCACCCAATCTCCATACTCTTCAAAGTTGCGCGCATGAACTTGACTCTTGAACGGCATCATTTTCTTATTGGAAAGCTGAGTCGCTAAAAGCTCATGTTCATAAGTTGGCGTTGGGTGCGGTTTACCTTGATTGGCTTTAGTGATATCACGACGCCCTGTCGCTACCTTTTTTCTAGGCGGTTCAAACAGTTGCGGCATATCTATTTGAAGACCCATCGCCAATTTTTGCATTGCTTGGAAGGTTGGAGAGATCTGTTCGTTCTCTATTTTACTCAGGGTTGAACGCGCTAAGCCGGTACGCTGACTCGCTTCCTCAAGTGTGATCCCCAGCTTGCCACGAATGGTTTTAATCCGCTCGCCTAGCTTAAGTGGCTCAATATTTTCATCGACTGACTCTTTAGATAATGTCAGTGATGGATACTCATCATAGATATCTTCGGGCATGCTTCCCTCTTAATGCGTTTACTACTTCCTGTGTCATTTTCATTGTGCCCGAAGCATTTAATAGAGGAAAGGTGCGAACAAGAAATAAACCGTGCTCTTGTTAACAAAAATAGAAACCTTGTTTCCAATAGGAAATTTTTGGTTGATTGTTCCTTCGACAACCGCTATGTTACCAGCTTGTTAGTTGTAGAGATGTTATTTCCGAATTCAACGATTGATAGATTTAACAATTGAATTCGTTTTTCCCCACTGTTTAGGGGTTGGAAATTCGCCCTGTTCTTACTAAGAGAAGAGCAGTAATAAATTAGAACTGATGAGAACAATTACCCTACTAAAAATCTCGTCGGCACGAATGGAAGGTCATCTACCATGAACAAACCGTTTCAAAACCACAGCCTAGAGAACTTTTTCTCTACTAACCTTGCTGCTACAGACGACGCCGTATTTGCTGGAATCCAAGCGGAAAATACACGTCAAAATGAACAAATTGAGCTTATCGCTTCTGAGAACATCGTTTCTAAAGCGGTAATGCAGGCACAAGGCACATGCCTAACCAACAAGTATGCAGAAGGCTATCCAGGTCGCCGTTACTACGGTGGTTGTGAGCATGTCGACACGGTAGAGGCGATTGCTATCGAGCGCGCGAAACAATTGTTTAAGTGCGAATACGCAAACGTTCAACCTCATTCTGGCGCTCAGGCTAACGGTGCAGTTAAGCTGGCACTTCTTCAGCCTGGTGACACGATTCTTGGTATGTCTCTTGACGCAGGTGGTCACCTAACACACGGTGCTCGCCCAGCTCTTTCTGGTAAATGGTTCAACGCAGTTCAATATGGCGTTGATCGTGAAACACTCGAAATCAACTACGACGACGTTCGTGAGCTTGCGTTAGAACATAAGCCTAAAATGATCATCGCTGGCGGTAGTGCTATTCCACGTACTATCGACTTCGCGAAATTCCGTGCAATCGCTGATGAAGTAGACGCAATCCTAATGGTCGACATGGCGCACATTGCTGGCCTTATCGCAACGGGCGCGCACCCTAGCCCGCTTCCACATGCACATGTTGTAACAACAACAACGCACAAAACACTGCGTGGCCCACGTGGCGGTATGATCCTGACCAACCACGAAGACATCATCAAAAAGATTAACTCAGCGGTATTCCCTGGTCTACAAGGTGGTCCACTGATGCACGTCATCGCTGCGAAAGCGGTAGCATTTGGTGAAGCTTTAGGCCCAGAATTTTCAACTTATATCGATTCAGTGATCGATAACGCAAAAGTTCTAGCAGAAGTATTGCAAACTCGCGGTTGTGACATTGTGACTGGTGGTACAGATACGCACCTAATGCTGGTTGACCTTCGTCCTAAGGGCTTGAAAGGTAACAAAGCTGAAGAAGCTCTAGAACGTGCCGGCATCACATGTAACAAAAACGGCATCCCATTCGATTCAGAGAAGCCTATGATTACATCGGGCATCCGTTTGGGAACCCCTGCGGGGACAAGCCGCGGCTTTGGCGCAGAAGAATTCAAACTCATCGGTAATTGGATCGGCGATGTACTAGACGGGTTGGTTGAAAACCCAGAAGGTAACGCTGAAGTGGAACAACGTGTACGCAAAGAAGTGAAAGCACTTTGTGGCCGTTTCCCTCTTTACCAATAAACAATTTTTATCAAATTCATATTTGGAGATTAAGCAATGGACAAGACACTGAAGTTTGCAGAGAGCCACGAATGGGTACGTGACAACGGTGACGGTACAGTAACTATCGGTATTTCTGACCACGCACAAGGTTTGCTAGGTGACGTAGTATTCGTAGACCTACCAGAAGTAGAAGCTGAAATCGAAGCAGGTGAATCTTTCTCTCTTGTTGAGTCTGTAAAAGCAGCGTCTGATATCTACGCGCCTATCACTGGTGAAATCGTTGAAATCAACGAAGACCTAGAAGACAGCCCAGAGCTTATCAACGAAGAACCGTACGAAGGCGGTTGGATCGTGAAAGTGAAAATGTCTGACGCGTCAGAGCTAGAAAATCTGAAAGATGCAGAAGAGTACGAAAACTCAGTCGAAGACGAGTAATTAGGACACATTAAGAAGCTGCCTCCGCCTCGGATGGCAGCTTTTTTTCTAAGTTCGGGCATATAATTAAATGTATCAGTAATGGTACCCATTACCCGAACTCCGGAGTAGGTAAAGGACAATGACTGAATTACTTCAAAGCCTCAGCACACAAAATGAGTTCGTTGCACGCCACAACGGCCCAAATAAATCTGACCAACAGAAAATGTTGGACGCGATCAACGTTGCAAACCTTGACGCATTGATCGACGAAACCGTTCCTGCGCAAATTCGCCTAGAACAGCCAATGACACTTGCGGAAGCGAAAAGCGAAGCAGATATGTTGGTTGCAATGCGCGAATTCGCCGACCAAAACCAAGTAAAACGCACGTTCATCGGCCAAGGTTACTACAATACCTTCACGCCAAACGTCATCCTACGTAACGTGCTTGAAAATCCAGGTTGGTACACAGCGTACACACCTTACCAACCAGAAATCTCTCAAGGCCGCCTAGAAGCACTGCTTAACTATCAACAGATGGTGATGGACCTAACGGCAATGGATATTGCTAACGCGTCACTACTGGATGAAGCAACCGCTGCTGGCGAAGCAATGACACTTTGTAAGCGTGCAGGTAAGAGTAAGAGCAAGGTCTTCTTTGTGGCTGACGATGTTCATCCACAAACACTAGAAGTGGTTAAGACTCGTGCAAAATACATCGGCTTTGATGTACAAGTTGGTTCTTTAGAGTCTCTACCTGAACAAGACGTATTCGGCGCGCTAGTTCAGTACCCAGGTACGACCGGTGAAGTACGTGACCTAACTGACGTCATCGCTAAGGCGCAAGCAAACAAGACACTAGTAACAGTTGCTACAGACCTACTCGCATCGGCTCTACTTAAGCCAGCAGGTGAAATGGGCGCAGACGTTGTAATCGGTTCTGCCCAACGCTTTGGTGTACCTATGGGCTACGGTGGTCCACACGCCGCATTCATGGCGACGCGTGACAAGCACAAGCGCACTATGCCAGGCCGCGTTATCGGTGTATCTATCGATACCAAGGGTAACCAAGCACTGCGTATGGCAATGCAAACTCGTGAGCAACACATCCGCCGCGAGAAAGCGACCTCAAACATCTGTACGGCTCAAGCTCTACTAGCAAACATGGCGTCTTTCTACGCGGTTTACCACGGCGCAGAAGGTCTACGCACGATTGCTCGCCGCACTCACCACATGACAGCTATCCTTGCCGCTGGTCTGACTAAGTCAGGTTTTGAGCTAGCACACAATAGCTTCTTCGACACCATCACAATCAATACTGCTGGTAACACTGAAGAGCTATACGCAAAAGCGCAAGCGGCTGACCTCAACCTACGTAAGCTAGATGGCAAACTAGGTATCAGCTGTGATGAAACAACAACAACAGCAGATATCGAAGCACTATTCGCGGTATTTGGCGTTAAAGATGAAGTAAACGCACTATCATCTGAAATCGCTGGTAACGAGTTTGCGGCAATTCCAGAAGCACTACGTCGTACTTCTGAGTACCTGACTCACCCAGTATTCAACACGCACCACAGCGAAACTCAGATGATGCGTTACCTAAAGCAGCTTGAGAATAAAGACTTCTCACTAACTCACGGTATGATCCCACTGGGCAGCTGTACGATGAAGCTAAACGCTGCTGCTGAAATGATCCCGGTGACATGGCCTGAGTTTGGTTCAATTCACCCGTTCGCACCAATGGAGCAAGCTGCTGGTTACTCTGCACTAGCGAAAGATCTAAAAGAGAAGCTATGTGAAATCACAGGCTACGACGCATTTTCACTACAGCCAAACTCTGGCGCATCGGGTGAGTACGCAGGTCTAATCGCAATTCAACGCTACCACGATAGCCGTGGCGAAGGACACCGTAACGTATGTTTGATCCCAAGCTCAGCGCACGGTACTAACCCTGCAACAGCGTCAATGGTGTCAATGAAAGTAGTTGTGGTGAAGTGTGATGACGATGGCAACATCGACATGACTGACCTAGCAGCGAAAATTGAAAAGCACGCTGAAAACCTATCAAGCATCATGATCACTTACCCTTCGACGCACGGCGTATATGAAGAGCAAGTGAAAGAAGTGTGTGAGATGGTACACGCAGCAGGCGGTCAGGTTTACCTAGACGGCGCGAACATGAACGCGCAGGTTGGTCTAACGTCACCAGGCTTTATTGGCTCTGACGTTTCTCACCTAAACCTACACAAAACGTTCTGTATTCCACACGGTGGTGGCGGTCCGGGTATGGGTCCTATCGGTGTTAAATCGCACCTAGCACCTTTCCTACCAGGTCACATTGAAAACGGTGTAGAAGGCGACGATTACGCTATCTCAGCAGCAGACCTAGGTAGTGCCTCTATCCTGCCAATCTCGTGGGCTTACATCGCGATGATGGGCGAAGCTGGCCTAACAGACGCAACGAAAGTCGCAATCCTAAACGCGAACTACGTGATGGAGCGTCTACGCCCGCACTACCCTGTTCTTTACCGTGGTACTAACGGCCGCGTCGCGCACGAATGTATTATCGATATTCGTCCACTGAAAGAAGAGACAGGCATCAGCGAAGAAGATATCGCGAAGCGTCTAATGGACTACGGTTTTCACGCACCAACCATGTCGTTCCCAGTTGCGGGTACTCTAATGGTTGAACCAACGGAATCTGAAGATCTAGAAGAGCTAGACCGCTTCTGTGATGCGATGATCGCAATCCGTGAAGAGATGGCTAAAGTGAAGAACGGTGAATGGCCACTAGAGAACAACCCTCTAGTCAACGCACCGCACACTCAAGTTGATCTTTCTGCGGCAGAGTGGGATCGTCCTTACTCACGTGAGCTAGGTTGCTTCCCATCACCAGCAACGAAGTCTTGGAAATACTGGCCAACAGTAAACCGCGTAGACAACGTTTACGGTGACCGTAACCTAATCTGTTCATGCCCAAGCATCGACAACTACGAAAATTAATCTTTGTAGTTGTCACATCACAATAAAGTTTGTGACTAGATTAATTAAGTCTGTGACCGCAATTAAGTTTGTGACGTAAACCATATAGAAAAGCGAACCGAATGGTTCGCTTTTTTCGTCGTTGTATCGGTCTCTTTGGCCACCGCGTTCAATTATGGACTAAAAGTACAAAAGGCTTGTACATCCGTTAGCTTGTCTCATGAGTCTTAGCTAAGTTTACCCTTAAACTTCTTGCCTTAGTAGAACCACATCATGAGATTAACTTTGACAAGATTTAATGGAAATATCTAAGATCACTTTTACTTTTCGAATAGTTTGCAGTACTGCCTTTTAATCTTGCTATTTATAAAACATTAGAAATTGGCTCTACTGGTACCACGACGCCAAATTTTTCTAGTTGAAGAAACTTTGAACCAAAAATATCCGAAGGAATTTTTCGTTGGAGCAAACCAAAGAAGTTTTCATCATGCGTCGATATGATTAACTGTTTACCGAACTGTAAGCATATGCTTCGTAACAGATCTATCGTCGAAAGGACGTTGATAGAGTCCATCGATTGAATTGGATCATCAATCAGAATAACGTCGACAGAATCTCCTTTGTCATCTTTTGCGTGAAGAGCATTTGCTAGGAATACACTCAAGCTAAGAATATTGGTTTGAGCTGCGCTGAAATATAGAATTGGAGATATCATTCCACCTCTCCCATCGCTTACCAAAATATTTAAACTTGGCTTTTCCGTATCGAAGTTCACTTTGAACTCTACTTTTTTAAATGTAGGATGTGGGTCTATTTTCTTGTAAATTGAGTTGATCAGATCTTCAAAGAAGAAGTTATTAATGAGCACTTCTAGCTTTTCTACTACGACCGCCATTTCTGCAACTAAAATCTCGTCGACCTGATTTCGCTGTTCTACCTGCCGCTCCAAGACCTCTAGTTCTTCCTGAGTCGATATGTGTTTTATATAAGGCTTAAATGAAGTCATAAGTTGCATAAGCAATTTAACACCATTTAGCAACTTTTCTAACTCATGAGCACGAATCTGACATTCATTAACCTTGGTCATTATAAGCTTTTTTGCTTGCTCTAATGTGTCATCAGAGTCGATACTAATGACACTGGATAAATTCGTATAAAACGCATTAATTACCGATCGAGTACCCGTGAGTGCTACCTCTATAGTTTCTTTTTCTTTCTTCATCTGTGCAAGATCAACCCACGTGCCATCAACTAGCATCTTCTGTTGTAATTCACGACATTGACTAGCTAGGGATTCACATGAAGTTTTATATCCTTGTACGTCGGCTTCAAGCTCATTCTTTCTCTTTTTACAGTGCTTAGTTATCTCTTGAGTAGAAATGGCATTTTCATTTAGATATGCCAATACTGCTAAATAAGCATGAGCACTGTTTTTTGTCTTCATTTCTAACTCTAAAACATCAAATTCAACTCGTTTCGTTTTCAGCGACTCATTAGCTGATTGAATTTGCATAACTAATTTATCTATTTGTCGAGTTAAATTAGGTCGTTTCATGGATAGTTGGTTTAGCTCTCCCTCCACTCTCGTTACAAGCTCTTGATTAGAAAGCCCCCAAACTAACTTCTCTATTTCATAGTTTCTATTCTTTAGCTGCTCTTGTTCCAAGGCAAAAGAACTCTCCTCTCGCTCAGCTATGGCAAGTTTCACCCCAATTTCGTGTAACTTATTGCGACGTTCGGTGAGTTGCAGAGTCTGAGATTCCACAGCTTGCTCAGTAATCCTCTGAATTTCATCTCTAAGTTCATTCTGTCTTGTTGAAGCAAGTGAGATTTGTTTAGAGTTCTCTTGACTCAGTTCAGACAGTAGATTTTGGCCCTTAACTTTAGCTATTAGTTCTTCTGGAGATGAGTGAGGCTCTGTGCACAAAGGACAAATATGAGAAGACTTAATACTCAGATAATCTAAGCCGATAGAAACAAGTCTTTCATGTGCTTCCATCTGTTCTGTTATGGCTCTTTGCGTAGCTTGTAAAGTATTGTTATGGACTTCGATCAGATCAAGCTCTGCTTGACAACTTGTGAGCTTATCTATGTTTTGTCGCTCGAAAACCAACCCTCCCACCTTTCCCGCTAACAATAAGCTAGATGTAATCCTTAAAGCCGATATTTCGCTCAATTCACGACCCAGTTTTTCTTGCTGGGCTTTGCCTAATTGGATTTCAACTTTTTTGGCGGTGATTTGCTGATTTAAAACGTCGAGTCGCTTTCGATTATTCGATAACTCAGTATAAACTGGGCCAGAGTTATCCAGAGAACTTCGTAGTAGGGAAGCTCTATCTTCATCTATCTTCAACTCGTTGTTTAGATCTGTTAGATTTTTCTGTAAGCCAGTTATTTCAGCATTTAACCTAGTGGATTCTTCGGTCAAAACGCTTTTAGATTTAGTTATCTCTTTAATACGTAATTCTGTTTGTAAAAAGGAATCCGTACTTTCAGCTATTTCAATCAAACGATTTAAGCGTGCACTCGCCTGTTTCTGATCCTCTACACATTTTTCGTACGAGTCTAATAAACCTTTATATTTTTCAGCGTCAGCAACACCTTTCAAAAGCCGATCAAGCTTAGTTTTTTGCTCTATCTCATAGCCAGTATGACGCTCTATTTCGGGTATTTTATTTAACAATTCTGACAATACTTCAAGCATCTTGCTATTGGCATCGACTGATGTATTCAGTTCAAACTGTCGCGACACAAGGTCAGAATCAAGTTTACGAACTGTCTGAGATGAAAGGTTTTCATCAGGCAGGACAATACTCTCACCCAAGAGGTTAAGTTCAGTAGCAACTGAATTGAATTGCTCAAAAATAGAAAGATCTATCGGCTGCTTTAATTCTTCGAGCAAAGCGTTTCGCT
This sequence comes from Vibrio ouci, assembly GCF_004551525.1. Classification (GTDB taxonomy): domain Bacteria; phylum Pseudomonadota; class Gammaproteobacteria; order Enterobacterales; family Vibrionaceae; genus Vibrio; species Vibrio ouci. Next base: position 21,357 of record NZ_SATR01000048.1, read on the forward strand.
TCTTATTAAGAGAGCTTAACTCAGATTGATTGTCGTTTATAAGTACAGACAACTCCATACGAGCAGTCTCAGTATCTCCCCCGAAGCTTTTCATAAATTTGGAATAGCGCTCTTGTGGCTTTGCTTCCCGAAGAAACCTATCAATTTCATCTTGACTAAGAATGACACGCCGAAAGAAATCATTTTCTCGTTTTTCGTCATTTCCTATACGCAGATCCATCTGATTCTTACGAATCTTTGGAAGCTTACGCTCAAAGACGTTCTGACCACTTGTAGTTACTACTACTTTGGTATCTACACTTTCATCTGCATACTTGTTTCGTAGAATTTTTAGCCCTTCATTTGGGCTTTTGGTCGACTTAGCTGCGCTTAGATTATTTGATTTATTGTATTCACCACTAAGCCTTTCTAAGTGATTGGTAACAGACCATTCTACTGCATCGTAAAAAGAGCTTTTTCCAAAACCATTTGGAGCAAAAATTGCTACAAATGATGATGGTTCTCCTTCATCATTTGTAAAATCAAAAGTTCCATCTGATTTTGACTCATAGGCTCGAAACGCCTCAATCTCAACTTTTTTAATTTTCATTACTGCTCAAGCTTTCAATTATTTTATCTATCATCAATGCTCGTTTCTCTCTAGACTCTCTTTTAGAGTCTAAAGGAGCGCCTCGATAGTACTTTTCTAAATGCAGCAAATGTTCTTCTAACTGACATGAACGACTTTCGAGTGTTAGGTTGTAGTGGCATAGTTAATTTGGCCACCTGATTAGAGGTGTTAAGATGCACCTCATCTACATTAGGTGACACCATGACAAAACGTACAAGAAGAACCTTTAACCCTGAATTTAAACTCGAAGCAGCCCAACTTGTAGTTGAACAGGGG
>NZ_SATR01000391.1 GCF_004551525.1 Vibrio ouci
GAGGCGTGCTTGCCAATGAGTGGGGAGCTCTGGGTTACTGCGCTGTGCCTGGGGTGAGACTGGCATAGAGATAAGCATGTCGTTATCAGCAAAGTGCTCAACAACTTCATATCTTAGCTTTCGTTTTACAGGGGTTAACCAATGACAAYTGGAAGCKGCTTTGCTCCATGCAATCAACAAGTCAGCAGAAAAATAGCAACGGTCAAATAATGTGAGTGAGTTTGCTGGCACATCACCTAATAATCGGCGTGCTAGCGTTGCTTCACCGACCTGACAGGCATCAAAAGCAGCCCCTAYCATAAAGCGAGTTTCGGTSGCCATTAGGCCTACCATACGTAGTTGAGGATATGGCTTATATTTTTGAGAAATAAACCCAAATGCTTGCGCATTATCTTCGGAGTCCT
>NZ_SATR01000392.1 GCF_004551525.1 Vibrio ouci
GAGGCGTGCTTGCCAATGAGTGGGGAGCTCTGGGTTACTGCGCTGTGCCTGGGGTGAGACTGGCATAGAGATAAGCATGTCGTTATCAGCAAAGTGCTCAACAACTTCATATCTTAGCTTTCGTTTTACAGGGGTTAACCAATGACAACTGGAAGCTGCTTTGCTCCATGCAATCAACAAGTCAGCAGAAAAATAGCAACGGTCAAATAATGTGAGTGAGTTTGCTGGCACATCACCTAATAATCGGCGTGCTAGCGTTGCTTCACCGACCTGACAGGCATCAAAAGCAGCCCCTATCATAAAGCGAGTTTCGGTCGCCATTAGGCCTACCATACGTAGTTGAGGATATGGCTTATATTTTTGAGAAATAAACCCAAATGCTTGCGCATTATCTTCGGAGTCCT
>NZ_SATR01000393.1 GCF_004551525.1 Vibrio ouci
TGGGCAGTGGGATCCCACAAGCGATACCCCTTCACTCCATCAGCATATCCCAAGAATACACATTTTCTGGATTTTGAATCCAGTTTGCTAACTTCTTGTGTATTGTACATCACGTACACAGGACTTCCAAATATATGCAATCGAGAATAATCAGCTGGCTTCCCAGTCCACATCTCCATCGGTGTCTTCAGCTCAATTGCAGTTGATGGAGATCGATTTATCACATAACAGGCGGTATTGACTGCTTCTGCCCAGAATGACTTTCCTAGACCTGCAGCCTTCAACATTGCTCTTGTTCTTTCTAATAAAGTTCTGTTCATCCGCTCTGCCACTCCATTTTGTTGTGGAGTGTATGCCGTTGTGAACTGCCTTTTGATACCTTCATGTTGACAGAAGTTATCA
>NZ_SATR01000394.1 GCF_004551525.1 Vibrio ouci
AAATAGATAGCAAGGAAAATAAAATGTAGTATTTTTCTCTGAATATTCAAGCCATGGATAACTTTTGAACCAATGAGACTGAAATCGACGAGGATGTTTTTTACCAGTCAGCGGATATTCAGACATCAGAGGTTGATATGGCCCCAAATTAATGTATGCCCTTCTAATTTCATCTTGTTGATTAACCGGGTATTCCCAAATTTGAGGACGATTGCTTGGATCTCTAATCAGATGAGCAATGTCAATTCTAGTAGGAGGCTGCTCATTAATCAATGCAGGTTCTTCATAAATTGAAGCACATTGGGGTTGTTCAACCATAACTTCAACATTACACATTGGAGTTGATTCACTAGGCTGTGAGTTATCAATATTTTTCCTCTTTTTCTCAAAAAAGGAATCAA
>NZ_SATR01000049.1 GCF_004551525.1 Vibrio ouci
TGAATCTGTGGGCATGACTTCCCTGCTTTTATGTCCACACTTCGGGCAAACTAACTCCGATTCCAATACTATTTTCACGAGAGTCTTTCCTTCATTCTGAGCTCTTTCTAAGCATAGAACCTCAGTAGCAACATAACGCCCAATTAAGGGGTGAACAACGCCTCCACCCAAACCTAAATCATTGTACCATAAACACTAAATTTGAAAGAGAAGCAAAAATGCCAAGCGTTGTGAATCCCTCTTAAATTGCTTGTTATACCGCTTTGTTGAGGCTAAAATGACCAATACAAAGACCACTTAAGAGACCGATTATATGACCAATAGAATTTTAGCCGATGTTGCTGCAAGCATTACTGAGTTGAAAGCTAACCCTATGAAAGTTGCAACTAGTGCTTACGGCGAACCTGTTGCTGTACTAAACCGAAATGAGCCGGCATTTTATTGCGTACCTGCCGAAGCGTACGAAATGATGATGGACAGACTCGAAGATCTTGAACTATTAGCTATTGCTAAAGAGCGTGAATCTGAAGAGAGCATTTCGGTAAATATTGATGACCTATAAACTCGACTTTAAAAAGAGCGCACTCAAAGAGTGGAAAAAGCTTGGCTCTACTCTACAGCAACAATTCAAGAAAAAGCTAATCGAGCGCTTAGATAACCCACATGTTCCGGCTTCAAAGCTTTCTGGAGCTGACAACATGTATAAAATTAAGTTGCGTCAATCGGGCTACCGTCTCGTCTACAAAGTTGAAGACGATGTCATCATTGTAACCGTCTTAGCAGTCGGAAAACGCGAACGTAGCGATGTTTACCGTAAAGCTATGAAAAGGTTAGATGACTGATTGCGGTATAACGCTTAAGCATTTATCCATTGTCGCAGCACACTCGATAAATGCCTGTTGGACTGAGCCGCTTCTTTCTATGGATTTTGCTTTTTATCGCTCATTATCCTTTTATGGCTATTCTGTCCAAGCAAGCTTCACTAGCACCCACCATTTCAACCGTAGCCATCCATTTCCATAATGCTCACTATACTTGCTGCATAGCCATTTTTGAAGCGAACGATACCTCTCCCTCGCACTTCAACTGCGATTTTTTGTATTGCTACCAAGCAACTAGCTCAGTCGTTCCTTTTCAGCAACGACTCGCGGTCGTATCGCTATTCTTATCAAAACCATAGATCGGCTTTTGCAGTTGGGGCAGCTTGGTTTTTCCTTCGTCACTTCTTTAACTTCATGAGGGGGGACTGTGATGCTTTTTTTAATTTCTGATATTGCACGAGCCCGTACTGCATTGGCTAAAAATCCGTAGTAACGGATCCTCATCACCCCTTTAGGAAGCACGTGAAGCAGTAGCCGCCGCAGCATTTCTCCCGGGCTACAACTCATTCGCTTTAATGTCTGTGTTTGATGATCTTTATAGGTCATCTCGATGCTGCCATTGTTACCATAGGTCAACTGATTAGGGTTAAGCCCGATCCGATTACAGTACCGGGATAAATACCCCACCACAGCGCGGGGGTTATGTAAGACCGGTTTGCTATACACCACCCACGCTTTGCTGTTCGCTTCTATGAGTAGGTTTTCATGAGTATCTATAACCTGTTGAACATGGCGCATCATTTCTTTTTTAAAGCGAACTGACAGTGCTTTTACAGGAAATAGATAGCCCTCTCTTCTCGTAGGCAGCCATGCGTTATCTTCAGTTAATACACCGCCTGGGATTAAGCAGTGAACATGAGTATGCTGGCTAAGGTTTCTACCCCATGTATGTAGAACCATCAACGCTCCTAGTTGACCTTCAAGATGATGACGTGGATTGGCAAAGGCCCGTAACGTTGCCCATACCGAATGAAACAAGCTCTGGTAAACTTCCCTAGGGTAAGCTTTGATCAGCGCGTTGAACTCATGGGGTAAGGTAAATACCAAGTGGTGATAAACGACAGGTAAAATATCTTGGCTACGTTTCACAAGCCATTGCCGCCTCATTTGCTCTTGGCATTTCGGGCAATGACGATCTCGGCATGAGCAGTACCAAGTCACGTCATGACCACATTTCTCACACCGCCAGTCATAGGTACCCATTCTCTCCGTCCGACAGTCCCGCAGGTGGTGAAGAACTTGCCACTGCCTTGGCGTGATCTTAGCTTTGTTAATTTCATCCAGCCCCTGAGTGAGCAAGGTTTGATAAGGAGATAAGACGTTCATTCGACACTCCATAGCTGCTCAATCAGGTCGAACTCATTATTACTTTCACCTTCGCTATAGTGACCAATCCAATGCGTATACCTCAGGGTGGTTTTAATACTTGAATGACCAAGGTGTCGCTGCAAAACATTCAGCGGCATACCTGACTCAAGCTGATGAGTAGCATAAGCATGCCGCAACGCATGAATACCTCCTTCCTTTTTAACACCCGCTGAGCGCTTTGCGGCCTTAAAGCATCGCTGCATTGAGCTGATATCGAGATGGCGTTCTGGCTCTCGACTAGGAAAAAGAACGATAGTTGGATGGTAGTGACACCAATAGTTTCTTAGATGGTTTAACTGGCTATCGCACAATGGAACGAACCGATCTTTCTTACCTTTACCTTGATGAATATGCAGACGTTTAGCCACACCATCAATATCTTTAACGTAAAGAGCAACGACTTCGCTTACTCGCAACCCACACCCATAGCAAACCTCAAGTGCAGTTTGATATTTCAGGTTGCGACAATGAGTGATTATTGCCTTAACTTCCTCACGATTTAATAGCTCTGGTATCTTACTATCCCGCTTAATCGGAGGGACAAGTCGCACCTTGAACTCTCTATTTAGTACTGCACGATAGAAAAACACAATGGCGTTTAACGCCTGTGAACAAGTACCCACAAAGGTGTCTTTCATTGGTCAATGAGCGTAAATACTGGCGGACTTGTTCATCACTAAGTCGATCAGGGAGCTTTGGTAGGTCTTAGATAACTCAACAACCCAATATAAGTAGCATTCATGAGTGCGTGGAGAGAAACGCCGAAGTGTCATTTCATCAATGAACTGTTGTCTTAACGGGGTCATGATGTATTCCTCTTTTAATGGATACATCATAAGTTTGGTTTATCGATGAGGGGAAAGCACAGATCTCCGCGAAGCGGCTTAGTTCAACGCTTATTAGACGACAAATTGTCGTCTTTCATCATTCCATTATGCGTTTTTTGTCATATCAACTCAACGAATGATCAATAAGTTAAGTTGCACTTCTGAGTTACGAAGTGCCAGTTGTGAAGGTTCTGGACATAAATCAGTTTCGGAAAATAAAACACTAGCAATAAATGAATAACTAAAAGTATGGAAAATCTCTCAGCTTGGTGACCTTTTTGATGGCACAAATCACTGGAAGCCCAGTATTTCAATCGGGCAAGGACCAAACTTCTAAGAACTGCGTCGTTTTGATAAGCTGCGCAGCAGCGTAAGACTGGCTTAGAAAGAGGATGGTAAAAAAGCGGTCTAGAAACCAATTCGTTAAATTCGGTACTTAAACACGATTGAGGGCGTCCTCGATCGTGTTTGAGGTCTCGTGATACCTAGGTCTAGCGCATATTAGTTCCAATTATCTCAATTGGAGCAACCCCCATGAAATGGACACATTTACTCTTCGTACCCTTCCTTTCCCTTTGCAGTTCAGCCATAGCTTCCGGTGTCGGATTCACTCAAGTCACCTTAACAGAAGTCCCTGAACGACCGTTAGACACCGCCATTTGGTACCCCACACAAGATGTATCAGGCACAACCTTGATTGGTGATAATCCTGCTTTCATAGGTACGCAAGTCATCAAAGATGCACGAATTCAATCAGGTACTTTTCCAGTGGTACTGCTATCACACGGCTACCGAGGAAACTGGCGAAACCAAAACTGGTTGGCGACCGAACTTGCTGGTCATGGCTACATCGTAGCGGCCATTGACCACCCAGGAACCACCTCTTTCAACCAATCCCCCAAGCTGGCAGCGAAATGGTGGGAAAGACCACGAGATATGTCACGCATTCTAGATTACTTATTATCCAAAGCCCCTTGGAAACAGTCTGCTAACGTTGACGATGTTGCAGCAATCGGGCATTCGTTGGGTGGTTGGACAGTGATGCTATTGGTTGGAGCGAAAATGGATAGAGCAACATTTGGATCGGAATGTAATAAATATAAGAATCCGAGAACTTGTGGGCTGTCCGAAGAGTTAGGGTTATCCAAAGTCCAAGCTAAAGAACCAAGCAATATAGACCTTTCAGATCCACGAATTCACCGTGTGGTTAGCCTTGATTTAGGGCTTGCTCGGAGTTTTTCAGTCAATAGCTTAGAAGACATCAATGTACCAACCCTAATACTGGCTGCTGGGATCGACATTGGAGATCTCCCTCAGGCATTAGAGTCTGGCTACATTGCCGAGCACATGCCTCTTAACTCGAGGCAATACAAAGTCTACGAAAACGCGACACATTTTAGCTTTATTCAACGCTGTAAAGCGGAAGCAGTTGCTATGCTTGAAGAAGAAGTGCCGGGTGATGGGATTATTTGCAAAGACGGCTTAGGCGCTTCACGCAGTGAGCTACATCAATTGATGTTAAATGACATTGTTGGCTTTCTGAATCAATAAACAGAAAAGCAAGCAAACTCAATCTGACACTGGTGATGAACTTCGAAACTCACTCGGAGTTTGCCCAGTGATCCTTGAAAACTCACGATTAAAATTGGACTTAGTTTGAAAGCCTGAGTTAAGGAAAATGTCAGTTATCGTCTCATCACTTTGCTTCAGTAGCGTCTTAGCATGCTCAATTCGATAGGTGTTGATCACCTTAGAAATGTTCTCATTATGAGTTTGGTTAACCGCAGATGATATTTTTCGAGCAGGAATGCCTAACTTTCGCGCTAGCCTATTGAGAGACAAGTCAGGATCCTTGAATACTTGGTGTTCCCTCATCAATGCATCGAGCTTGGCAGCGATATGCGCGGTTTCTTCATCTTCATCCAAGCTACTCACCAGCCCAGTTGGCGACTTATCAGCTTCTTCTGAAGGCCCGTGTGACATTTGAAGTTGAACGTACGCTTGGTTGTGTTCTATCGATGAAGGTGTACTAAGACTGACAACAATCACGGCGGCCACAACCGCAGGAATAAGAACCAGATACCCAATCGATAAGATTAAGTTAGTGTGTTGTGCACCCAGCAACAAGATATCGTAAGAGAGTACACCATCGACCAAAGCGGAAAATAGCAGAAGCCCGCCTGCAACCCGCTCCGCAATCAAGACTTTCGATACATCGGTTAGCCTTACTTGTTCCGGCATACTGAACGACGACTTCAACAGCAAGCTGCCATAACCGAGGTATAGCGAGACCAGCAATACATCAACAGTTCCAACCCAGATGTACGGGTACAAAAATGAGCTAACCAGAACAATAACGGGCCCTAACCAATGCAAACGTGTGTTTGGTTTACTTCGATGAGCCCCCACAAAGCAGAGCCAAGCCGCCGCTGGTACACTCGCACCGAGAATGGGTTGCAAGAAGCGAAACAACGCAATATCTACCGTCCATCGCAGGCCCACTACCATAACCATTAACGTACATAGAATGATAAACCAAAATGGCTTTTGACTGTTTTGTGGGTAACGATATCGAAGTAACACGCCAGTCATGAATAACAGCAGCGCAGCGACAAATGGTAAGGGAATAGCGAGCATCAAAAGTCCATTTAAGTTCGAGAAAAGATCACTTCAACCTCACGCTACCCGCTTTATTAGCAGAGCAACTGAACGAGTTAAGTAATACGTGTTGAAGATCAATCTATGGTAAATCATTCTTCTGATAGAAATCTAGAGCGAAACCTTGATGGCGTTAAATCAATGATTTTCATGAAGGCTTTTAGAAACTCTTAACCACCTAATGACCCCCATTCTCATTTAAAAGCTTCTTAACGCGTTAACCATTCATTTCATGGCTATCAGCTAATAAATTTAAACTCTTCTTTATTCTGTGAATATAGAGAACCACGGGGTTTCCCCGTAGATGAATGCCAATTCAAAAATTACAGCGCAGCGGTCAACAGAAGAATGGATAACTTTTTATAAGGTAAATGCATATTAACAAAGTGTGAATGAGTGTTTACTCTACCTTAAAGTGGGGCACTTTTGAGTTAGAAAGTGCCACAGGTAAGTTGTGAAATTCCACTCCAAACCGCTATGAGTCAAATGCATTAGTTGAAACCACAGTCAACGCGGAATGAGACTTTCCTGTGGCTTCAACGTCCTGACGATACGCTCTAGCTGACTACCGGTCAGCGGAAACCAACGATTCTTCTGAATCTGCGGCTCGGACAGCACTTCAAGCAGCGCCTCTGGGCTCAGTTTCGCCCTCCCATACGCGACCAGTTCAATCGGTGTCTTACATAGTGACCGCAAACAACAAATGCATTCATCAACATCGTGAGTAAAGCACAAATTGTAGGCATTTCTTCCCTGAATCCTGACTAAGCAGAGCATAGACACGTCACCGCAGAGCGTGCAGCACTCAGTAAACCGATTAAGTTGCGCCTGCCTGATAGACACTTCGAGCCAGCAATACTTAGACGTTTGTTTAGGGTCGTACGCATTTAACAGCGTAGAAAGTTGACTCATATGTGAGCGCATAGACGCAGGCTCTGTATGAATACGGTAACAAATAGAATTGAGGGTCTTAAGAACTTGACCAACATTAGGTTTCGGCATGACAACCTCCAGCAGGATGAAATTTCCATCACCACACAGAGACCCCATAACAAAGGGTGGTGAACTGAACAAGGTTGAACCTACCGCGCACTCGGAACGGCCAGCCGAAGCTGCCTCATCCAGCCCACCGTAATACCGAAGGAATTGCTTAAAAAGCAAGCAATTCCATTTCCGACAGGTGTGCCGAATCACACATAGTGGAAACCAAAACTTTGGTTAACGACTACGTGTCGAGTGCAAGAGGCAGGGGTTCAATCCTGACACTGGATTTTGCCAGTGCCATTGCAGAATATCGCTGGGACAAATAAGAGTCAACGGTTTCATATCGCTGACCGATTGACTGATGGGAACTGCATTCAATGCCATAAAAGCCACGAAAAGACATCACTACTACTAAAGATATATTACCACCAAGATTAACATAAACTTATGTTATAGAAAGGTTTCTTTAGTACTGACCTTTGGTTATGGGGACATTCGTCTCATTTGGTCATTTAGTGTGATACAGCAGTCATAATGATGCGTTGTTCATCAGGAGACAAGGCCCCGATAGTTGGAGCCCTGCTGAATGGAAGGTTAAAAGTTATCGAGAAAATCTACCTCATGAAGTAGATTCTGTATCTGTTCGTTGGTCAGCACCTCATCGGAACGTTTTGGCATGGCTTTGACAGGTCTTCTTCGCTTGGGGGACGATGTCGTCTTTTTAGGTTTGGATTCGCTGACTGTTCGACGTTTGGGTGACGTCTCATTCTGCTCTGATACTATCCCACGAATGACCTCCCCTATTGCCTCAACAGATTGTGTCACTTGCACATCATTCACGTGCGCATAGCGAAGCGTTGACGACATACGCTTATGACCTAACAACTTTGACACCATTGGGATCGGATACCCTTCCAGCACTGCGTAACTGGCAAACGTATGGCGCAAGTCGTGAATGCGCACGTCCTCGACGTTCGCTAATGCTCTCACCTGCTTCCATATCATTCCAACCTTGTCCGGCTTACTGACAAAGCGACTCAGGGGTGTAAACACATCACCTTGAGGTTCATGACTTTGCGACCATGTTTGTTTTGAGATATGTGAAAGTCGCTGTTGTGCCTTCTTCCCTACACACACAACCCTAGGTCCAGTCTTACTGTCAGGCAAGTGCCATTCCCCGCCATTGACAAATGACCATTTCAGCCCCGTCACCTCAGATACTCGGCACCCAGTTAAAAGCAGTAGCCTGAGTGCCTCACAACAGCACGCTTCCATCTGCCCTTGCTGACTCACCTGCGTTAAAGCGTGATTCACTTGCCTGAGCTCTTCCAGACTCAGGAAACGATTCAGTCTTTTCTTGCGATTTTTTTTAATGCCCGCACAAGGGTTCGACTGACAATAACCCCGTTGTACCGCATAGTTAAAGATAGAACGAAGCACATCCAGGTTACGGTTCGCAGTGCCAGCGTAAGTTCGACTGAGCGCATCAAACCAACGCTGCACATGATGCGACTCAATAAAGCTTACAGGGTAGCGCCCAAACTCTGGCAATAAGTAGCGATTCAATGCGCTCCTTGCTCTCTGTCTCGAGCTGGGTTTCCATGTCGGGCATCCCCTCACAGTCCACTCCTCTTTCACAAACGCATCAAAGCGCGCAAGTCGAATGGGTTTGCTGTTCTCCTGCTCTCGCGTGGAGTCAATGAGTACCTGTACGTGCTGACGCGCTTTTTTCAGGCTCAGTTGACCAACTAAAGCAATCTTCTTATTGGCGCTCGGCAAGCGGGTCACATAAAAACAGCGGCCATCCGTATACACCCTCACTCCTAGCGCTGGCAACTGAGTGTCCCAGAGTGTGTAGGTTCGAGTTTTAGGGCGAAGAGAACGGAGTCCTTTAGACGTTAAACGTTGTGATCTCATAAGCGCATTCCCTCAGCCAGCACCCCTGACACATGAGAAGCCGCCTTACCAATATCCGCACGCCCTAAATGCGCATATTTTAATGTCGTCTCAGGATCGGCATGCCCCAACATTCGGCTCAGTACCACCAAGTTCACTTTGGCCTGTATTGCGATACTGGCGTAAGTATGTCGCAAATCATGTAAGCGCACTCCCTCCAGCCCAGCTGACTGACGCACACGATTCCAGAACGCGCCTAATTTTGCACTTGATATGGGCTGAGTATGGCAGGCGGCCGGAAACAGGTAATCACTCCCTGATTGCCATCTTTTCAGATACGCTTTGACCTCAGAGCAAAGAAACACCGTTTTCGCCCCTGTTTTGCTGTCGGGTAAATACCAGTTCCCGCTTCGGTAATCTTTCCATTGCAGCGTTCTTACCTCTGAGGAGCGACAACCGGTATACACCAGCAAGCGTACGACCATCACTGCAACGGGCTCATCTGCCTCTAACACATCGAGCACTCGCCATAATCGGCGCAGTTCCTCCGGTGTTAAGTAACGCTCTCTGCCTTTTGCTTTGTAGCGCTTAAACCGACAACAGGGATTGGTATTCTTATGCCGATACCCCCACGCTTCACACTGCTGCATCATGACGGATAACAATACCAGAGCCTGATTAGCAGAGCCCTTTACGTGACTTAACTGACTGAACCACCCTTCCACATCCCGACGCTCTATGGTGTGAACCAGTCTGTCGCCTAACATCGGGGCAATGTGCAAGCGAAAAGCGCTTTGATTTTTGAGCAGAGTTCTCGCTTTCCAGTGACGCGGGTAACGCTGGAAAAATTCTTGAGCGAATGACTGTAAGGTCATCTGCGGCAAGGCTTCTTTGACTGGGCTACATCCCTGATGGATCACGGTTAAGGCTTCACGTCTTGCCTCTCGTAGTGAGTATTCCTCGACACTGCCTAGCTTGTGGTTTTTTCGAAGTCCTTGGTGTTGAAAACGCACGAAGAAATACCGCTTTCCTGATGGGTACACTCGCAAATAGAGCGTGGAGACCTCGGAGTCATAATATTCTTGTGTGGTAGAGCCCGGTTTGACTCGATGGACAAATCGTTGGGTAAGTGATGTTTTTTTCATTTCTGGTTCCCGTTTACAGGGGCACATTTGAACCATAAACAGCGCTCAAACAGGCCATTGAACGAAAAAACACAAAACTGATAATCATTCATTTTCAAACACTTAAGACCAGACAACCATTCATAATCGCTAGATTATGCTGAGGGTATGTGGCTTTTGCGCGGATACCAACCTATTCCGATCCTGATGTCCCGATTGTACCTTGGGATGTGATAGTGAGCTATAACGGCGAGGAATATGTGTACGTACCGGCGGATAACCAAAAAGGCTAAAAAGGCTACCGTGCTCGGTTGTTGAAAACTGGCTTTGCAGATGGCACGGATGTTGAAATCATCGATGGGGTTCAAATCGGTGAGATGGTATTGGATCCCCGGTATATAACCTTGTCCCCGAATCCGACCAGAGATCGCTGAACGTGTCAGGATCATAAAACCATTCGGATACGATTGTTTGTCTGAGGTGACAAAAAAATGTGTGATATCCCAATACAACACAGATTTGTTTGCTTTTTAGTGTCGTTAGGATGTTCTTTTAGAGAGAGATTAATGCTAAATAACTGAAATATAATAATTATTATAAGGTAACCTTAAAATGATCATGACTTTACCTGGATAGTGATGCGGATTATGTGTCGTTAAATGTCATGCGTTTGGTGTTTATTCACTTATCCACAGACACTATAAGATCTATTGATCTATTGATCTATTGATCTATTGATCTATTGATCTATTAATAACTATATAACTATTAAACTATTAATCTATAAAACTATAGAGCTTACAAGTGATTGATTCTAAAGTATTTTTAGAGAAATATAGATCAGAAAAGTTTGCTTTGTGATCAAATAAGTTTGCTTTGTGATCATTTTCGTTTGCTTTAGGATCATATTTGTTTGCTTACACTACATTTTTGTTTGCTTTATACGACAAGAAAGTTTGCTTAATGATCATTTTTATGTCATTTACCGCACAAAAAAGTTTGCTTAACTCGTAATGTCGACAGAATGTGTGACGTAAGCAAATAAATATGTGCGATATACTGCGATAAACGACAATTTTGTTTGCTAACTGGTTGAAATGTGTCATTCTAAGCTATATGTAAAACAGAAAAGTTTGCTTAAGCAAACAAAGTTGTCCGGTATGAGCACAACCCCTAAGAATTTACCGAAGCACATTAAGAAGGGCCACGAGTTGGTGTTCTCTCAGCAGGATCTTACTGCAAGAGAGGCCAATTTGTTTGGGCTCATGGTCGCAAATATGAAACCGGAGGACTGGGATAACCAGAGCAGCACCCCCGAGTATCGGTTTACTGCGTCTCAGTTGTCGGAATGGTTAGGGCTAAATAACCGAGCAATTGGCTCTCAATTGAAGCAAGTGGTCAGCCGCCTAGCGTCCCGAAAAATCGGTATCATCATCGAAAAGCAGGGAGACACCGAATTTGAGTTTACGCCACTGTTTAAAAAAGCCACCTATAAAGATCGGGTGCTGACCCTGATCCCTAACGATGCGCTCTCTAAAGAGTACATTGAATACAACCAGGGCTTTTCGCTGATCAACACCAAAAGCTTTCTGGGTCTCAAACGCGAGTACACCAAACGTTTGTACGAAATCCTGTCGCGTTTCAAAACCGATGGTACCAACCTTAAGCCGATCGAAATTGACGACCTTCGCGCCTTTATGGGTCTGCTGAACGAAGATGGCTCGCTGAAGGCGAATAAGAGCTCATTCAAAAACACCAGTGTGTTCCTGTCGCGCTGCATCAAAGAGAGTATCGAAGAACTCAGTGAAGATCCGAAAACCCGCAAAGAGATCCTGTTCCTTGAGTCCGAGGATGGCCTGGGGATCCGCGTGCATAAGCATGGTCGGAACATCTACGCTATCGAATTCCTCTATCGTTGGATCAACAACCCGTCGCCTATCGAAAAACTGAACTTCGAAGATGCGAAGCGCAACATCACTCGTCTTGAAACGAAACGATTGACCACCGAAGAGCCACTGAATACTGAAGAGCTTGAGCTGCTGGCTTACTCTTATCGCTCTATCGACGAAGACGACAAAGCGCAATATGTTGAGCAGGCCCTAACCAGTCGCAAGAACACGACCAATGGCGAACTGATCAACGATGTCATTGACAGCGACAGCGAAGATAAATCTTTCCTGGATAAGCTGGAGGAACTGGAACGGATCAACGGCAGCAAAGGTTACTAAGTCGATATCACTCAAAAAAGTTTGCTTGGGTGCCTCATGCAAACTTTTTTGTCGTCTGGTGGTGATTTTTTCCACACTTTTGTCCATTGTTAGTCTTTATTTATAGTTATTCCATCATTTTTTGTTGTGCGACTCCAAAAGTAAAGGATATACTCTTTCCAGAATCCTGGTGGAGATAGAAATGGATACCTCGCAAACAACAGCTACATTCCAAAACCTAAAAGAAGGCGCGGACGCGTACATCAAACGCCGCAACCTTCGTCTGCTGGCTAATCATCGTAAAGAACTGCGTAACTTTACTCGTTCAGAAGCGTCAACCTATCTGGGCATTGATGCCAAAACGCTCGATAAATATGTCACCAGCGCGGGGATCGATCCACGACGTCACGCCGAATCTCAATGGTCGATTGATTTATCTGAAATGTACACCGTCAGAGATCTGTTGCCGGACGCATTGCGCAAAGAGCCTAAATTTGAGCGCAGTGATAAACAAAACATGCAGGTACTGGTGATCCAGAACCAAAAAGGCGGTGTGGGGAAAACCGTTTCTGCTGCCACCATTGCGTCTGGATTGGCGACGGAGTTTCATCAGGAATACCGCGTCGGATTGATTGATATGGACGGTCAGGCCACGTTGTCGATGTATTACGCGCCGGAAGCGGAATTGGAAGGCTGTCTGTCGATTGGCGATCTGATGATGCGCAATTTCGAACTCGATGAAGGAGAAACCTTCGGTCAGGCGGTGTCTGATGCGTTTCTGGAAACCACGATCCCCAATCTGCGTATTTTGCCTGCGTCGCAAACAGACCGTGCGATCGAAGGCTGGTTCCACGAACAGGTGTTCAACCAAAAATTGACGTCGCCATACTCGTTGCTCAACGACATTATTGATTCGGTGAAAGACGAGTTCGATATCTTGATCATCGATACTCCCCCATCTCTCGGTTATGCCACGTACAATGCCTATTTTGCTGCCACCAGTGTCGTGTTCCCACTCTCGATCACCGAGAACGACATCGATGCGACCTGCTCGTACTTCAGCTACATCCCTCAAGTCTGGGCCTTGTTGGCCAATGCCCAACATCAGGGATACGACTTTATGAAGATCCTGCTGACCAACCACAGAGACAGTTCGACCACGACAGAGCTTATGAATAGCCTGTACGATCACTTCTCGCTTTACCTCTACTCCAAGGAATTCAAACACAGTGAGGCCGTTCGTCAGTCTTCATCCTTGTTGTCGACCGTTTTTGACATGTCCAAAAGCGAATACCCGAAGAGCAAAGCCACCTTTCAGGGCGCGCAGCAGAACGCCTACGAGGTCACCAGTCAGATTTTGCGCGATATTATCAACGTGTGGCGTGAAGAGGAGCAAGCATAATGGCAAAAAAACGTGGTGCAATCAGCCCATTGGGTAATACGGTCGGCTCTCAGGAAGCGCAAAAAAACGCCGCTAAGGCCAACCTAGAGTCGTTGACGCGTCAGTTGAGTAGCGAGCTGGAAAAAGCCGGAGAAAGCACTCAGGCGTTTCTGGAGAGCCATTTTGGCTTGGGTAACGTGGGTAAACCAGTGGAATGGCGCCTGGCTTCGGGAGACACTGCGGTGTTTCATGAGATCATGCTCACATACGATGAAGTTAAGGCCAATACGTTTGTCACCTTCGATATCAATGGTCGCGATCAGTCTCAGTTGACGCGCGAGTCACTGATGGATTTGAATTCCCTAGCCTATCAGCAGTTTTACCCAGCAGTGGGGCGCGAAGTGGATGGAAAAATCGACATTCTCGATGGCTCTCGCCGTCGCGCGTGGTTCTTGCTTCAGCAGGGCAAGGTGGCTCAGTTCCGTGTATTGGTGACCAAAGAAACGCTGTCCGTGTCTGACGCCAAAGCTCTGGCGAAACAGCTTCAAACCGCTAAAGAGCACAACCAACGAGAAATTGGTTTGCAGTGTGTCACCATCATGAACAATGAGCAATGCACACAGGAAGACGTGGCGAAAATGCTGGGAATGAGTCGACAGTCGGTCGGGCGGGCGATTAAAGCCGCGTCCATTGATGAACGTCTGATCGCGTTATTCCCGGTGGTGAATGAGTTATCTCATACCGATTATGCGGTGCTCGACAAAGCGATGAAACATTTTGCTCAACACGCAGAGGCGTTAACGGCATTCATCCAACGTCTTGAGCACAAAGTTGCCCTATCGGAGCCTCACCACGAGTTGATCAGCACCAAAGAATGGTTGTTAAGTGTCATTCAGGCCGAACTGAAAGTGGAGATCGCCAAAACACGCGTTGACGACGTGACTGTCACACCATTAGTAAACTTTGCGTCGAAAGGAATGTTCGCACGTAAGCGCAGTAAAGGACGAAACTTTAGTTATGAGTTTGGGCGTTTGCCAAAATCAGTTCAGACGGCACTAGATGATGCGATTAGCTCTGTGCTTGACGACTACCAACAATCGGAATAAATCTGTACAAGGCTCTCCTTTTCGGAGAGCTTTTTTTTGCCCTCCCCTTCCCTGCTACAAGTGGACTCTGCTACTGCGGTGTTGATTTAATGTGACGGCGTCACATATTGAATGTCAATCAACTTTGGGTGACGTTGGTAGATTTGGTCACAATAAACGCCATCAGCCTGTCATGATAGAGACGTTACAGCAACGCATAATATGTGATCACTCGGCTCAATTCACTGACACACGTACTGCATCTCCAACGCCCTTTTCCATTATCACACAAAATTGTTTGCCACAAAAATGATCATATTAGATTGTCTTGTCGATGTTAGCTGTCGAAATGACGGTCTGATGTTGGTGTCTGATGTGATGTTTAGCGCCATCTATGCGTCCGACCCAATCGCCTTCTTAGCGTTGTGCCACTCCGTCTTCCATCAAAGTTTCTAGATAACTTACTCATGCGTAGGGATTTTTTGTTGCCGTTGGTGTAATGGACTCCCAGTGTGCTGAACAAACCAGCACCCGAGGTGTGTACGCGCAGACCCACGTCAGGTGGGATCGGATGATGCATTTTTTTGTCACATCACGCTCATTGACTAAGCAAACTATTGTGTGTGGTATTCCATAGCCGATGCTCTCGAGTTTTGTGTGTCACGAGTATTGGTGTTGCTAGCTAATTGAATTTGAAGTGGTAAAGGGGGTGAAAATGACAAAACACGACATTAGAGGAGCGAGACGAAAGCAAACAAAAATGAGTGGTTTTTTAAGTACGTCAGTCGTACATCGAGAGCGTGTGTATCACTGGGTAGAGGGATGGAATTTCGACGCCAGGGCGGCGAGCTCGAAGGTGCTGCGCTAACGAATGGGTTACCAGTGTGGCCCCCTACTCTTGCGTCTATTCTCCACATGTCGTATCTATGCGAAAATCGATTTTTTCTTGCAGCCCCTTTTTACCAATTAACGCGTAAACCTCGCCCAATTGGAGGGCGGGGGTACAATCGCATACCAGTATCTTTACAGCCGTTAACGACCACTATAAAAATAGTGATATGAAAAGAGCCGACAAAGAAAGTGTTAACTAAAAGCGCAGCAAGCAGAACGACTCACAAAGTCGTTTGGTTGTTGTCGCTTTGTCTAGAATAACTTGGCTGAAGTACCGCACCGATACGTACTTCAGCGAAGTGAATCTATTGCTCATACCGTTTTGGGGAAGAGCTTGACGCCCTTAACACCGAGTTTGAATGGTTCAGGTTCAAGCTCCTACTCCCAACAAGCATTGCGTGACCAGCAAGCAGCAGTGAACGAGTCGTGACCAAAGACACGAGCTTCCAAGATAGTGTGTTCTTCCAGATATTCTTTACTAGAGCCTTGTAGGAATAACAAGTGCTTTTTGTTATCTGACAGGCCATCTTCGCAACGGTCGAATCGGAACACCTCACGAGTAAGGTAGATGCCGCTGCGATCAGTATCAGGTTTGCGCGTGGGTCAGCCACACGCGCCTTTGAGAAACATTTGGTATGTCTAATACCTGTTAACCGCGCTGTTGCGGATTCGTACAAGAATCAATGCCTTTAACTATCAGTAACTGGATCTGTTCGGAGTGCAATGCGTATCATGACCGCGATATTACGCAGCAAAGAATACAAAAAATGTCGGACTGGCGAGGTGAGTCTGGGGAGCCGCTGGATCGAAGATAGCCTCGTAAGAGGCTATCTAGTGAACGCGTGTTGAGCTAGAAACTGTTCTTGTAGCAATATAAGAACCCTCGCCTGTGGCACGAAGCTGCTTTATGGTGCCGACGTCGCCTTAGTCTGGATTCGCTGTCACTTCTCTAGTTAGCCCATCGATTGGGTGAGAAGCATCGAATAGCTTTGGTCCAGGTCTTCCTCATGCATAAGCAGAGAAACAGGCTGCAGGTTGCCGCAACCTTGTCAATGCTCAGGCTGGGCATCGGGCTGAAAAAGAGAGGCGGCATGCGTGATTGTCGTTGAATGCAGTACCCTATCCTCGGCTTTGACCATGGACTGGCTGAGCCAAATCGGGTGCCTTTGGTTGACCTTTCTCCTGAGCAGAGAAACAGGAGAAAGGTTGCCGGAACCTTGTCAATGCTCAGGCTGGGCCTCGGGCTAAAGCAGGGAGGCGGCATGCGTGAGTGTCGCTAAGTGCAGTACCCTATCCTCTGCTTTGACCATGGACTGGCTGAGCCAAATCGGGTGCCTTTGGTTGACGTTTCTCCTGAGCAGAGAAACAGGCTGCAGGTTGTCGTCACCTTGTCAATGCTCAGGCTGGGCATTGGGCTGAAAAAGAGAGGCGGCATGCGTGAGTGTCGYTRAGTGCAGTACCCTATCCTCTGCTTTGACCATGGACTGGCTGAGCCAAATCGGGTGCCTTTGGTTGACCTATCTCCTGAGCAGAGAAACAGGTTGTAGGTTGTCGTCACCTTGTCAATGCTCAGGCTGGGCATTGGGCTGAAACAGGGTGGTTGGATGCGTGAGTGAGTGTCGCTAAGCGCAGTTCACTATCCTCAGCCTGAGCATAGGCGTGTGAGGGGGAAAGGAGCCCATGTGTCGTGAACACTGGTTGATAAGGTCCATATTAATTACTAATAAAACATAATGACTAAATGAGTTGGCCCTGTATCCCTAGGATATAGGGTGAAATAAACCATTTCACGGACAGAAGAAAGAGGGACGTTTATGTCAACTCAACGAGAAGAAAATATGGCCGATTTTGCTTTCAAAGTGAAAACGGTAGAACCAATTACGCTACTTTCAAAATCAGAACGTAAACGTAAGCTGATGGAATGTGGCTATAATCCATTTGGACTCAAAAGTCGCGATGTCTATATTGACCTACATACCGATTCTGGCACAGGGGCACTGAGTCAGGATCAGTGGGCGGCTCTAATGTTGGGCGACGAAGCCTATTCAGGGAGTCGAAGCTTTGATGAACTGGCGAAGTCTGTTGAGACGGTGTTTGGTTACACGAAGTTTATTCCGACACACCAAGGGCGAGGAGCTGAAAAAATTCTCTATCCGTTGCTGGTGAAAAAGCTTAAAGAAGGCCGAGGCCATCACCAACAAGATAAGAAAAGCGTCTTTATCTCCAACTTCCATTTTGACACCACGGCAGCGCATGTTGAATTGACGGGTGCGCTTGCCCTCAACTGTGTGATCCGCGAAGCGTATGACACGCAAACGGAACACCCGTTCAAAGGCAATATGGATACAGGTAAGCTCAAGGCGGAAATCAACGAACGTGGCGCCGATTGCGTGGCGGGTATCATCATGACCGTGACCTGCAACAGCATGGGAGGCCAGCCCGTCTCGATGCAAAATATGAAGGACGTGTATGAGATCGCGAAACATTACGATATTCCGGTCATCATCGATTCGGCCAGATTCGCAGAAAATGCCTATTTCATTAAACAGCGCGAAGCGGGATATGGCGACAAATCGATCCAAACCATCGTCACAGAGATGTACCAGTACGGTGATATGATGACACTCTCGGCGAAGAAAGACCCAATGGTCAATATCGGCGGCATTTTGGCGATCCGAGACGACATGGACTTATACCGTCAGGTTGAAATGATGTGTATCGTCAATGAAGGGTTTGTCAGCTACGGGGGGCTGGCCGGACGTGACATTCAGTGTCTGGCCGTTGGCTTGCTTGAAGCGGTCGATGAAAACTATCTACGTGCGCGTATTAGGCAGGTCGAACATTTTGGCCGACTGCTAAAAGAAGCGGGGATCCCGATCCAAACGCCAGTGGGTGGTCACGCCATTTTCATCGACGCAGGAGCGATGTTGCCACACATTCCCGCGCACCAGTTTCCAGGCCAGGCACTGGCGAATGAGCTGTATCTGGAAGGAGGCGTACGTTGTGCTGAAATCGGGTCGTTCCTACTGGGTCGCGATCCCGAAACCGGTGAACAAAAGGAGAGTGAATGTGAGTTAACGCGCCTGGCGATCCCGAGACGCGTGTACTCGAACGAGCAACTCGAATATGTAGTCGACGTTCTGACACGCATCAAAGCGAAAGCGGAAACTATCCCTGGTTATGACTTTGAGTATGAGCCAGCCTTGTTGAGACACTTCTTAGCTCGACTCCTCCCGATCACCTAATAATAATGGTTAATAACTCGAACTCGTGAGAAAAACGCATAGTCTTAATCAGGCTTTATTTCCTTAATCAATCGGAAATTGCGCTTTTATTGCACCTGCTTCAAGCCTCCTACCTCAGAGGCTTTTTTTAAGTTGCGCCTTTAATAAAGTTTAATAACCTTGAATGTCTGGCCATCATTGCTCAGCCTTAATAGGCTTGCATGAGCTAATTCACGAATACTTCACAAGGTAATATGTTAGTGACAATTTTGACGCCTTTCTTTTTTGACCGAAGAGGGCGTCTTTTTTTATGCTTCGGCTAAGCTATAGCCCTTGCCATATTGCGTCTGAATGAGGGTGAGCCCCACCTCTTCTTTAAGTTTCTTACGTAAACGATAAATCAGTACTCGTATCGACGAAAAGCTCATAGCCTTGTTCCCCCATATCGCCATCGCGATTTCATCAATGCTGACCGCCTGATCGTACAGTAAAAACAGGTATGTCAAAAGATTGAATTCCCCAGGCGTTAGATACACGTTTTGACCGTTGTAGCTTAAGCCATGTGAGTGAAAATGCAGACTCACTTTTCCGTGTCTCAGGCGTTTAGGTTCGTGCGGATTTTTCCAGGTGTTCATCACGCAGTCGAGGACAGAGCGAAAGGTGTGAGCCGGGCAGGGGAGCGCGATGTTGCACAACAAGGTTGTATGGTAACGTGGCGGTGGCGCCTGCGTGCTATCGTGATTGTAGGTACTGTTCACCCACATGATCGGTGTGGGAAAGTAGGGGATCTGTACCTCTGTTTTAGACAGCCAATCGGTCAAACTCTTCAAACTTTTAGTGTAGATAATACAGTCAAACCCACGCAGTTGTTCGTAGCTCGAATAATGACGTTCTTCGTAAGTTATCGTGATGGTTGTATCCAACGTGGCCATCATACCCTGCACCATGTCGGAGAGGGCGCTTATTTCGTCAGTGATCAAAAGCAGTTTGTTTCTCATGGTCATCACATTACTTAGGTTTTGAAGCTAGTCCATATCTATCCCAATAAGCAACCGGGTTCACAAGTTATTAGTGTTTTTTAAGTTTATGAAACTAAGTTTTCAGCAAGTAAGCTTTTGGTCTTATTCTTGTGTGACAGTGTCACTTATTGAATCTTAAACGATGGCCTCCGATATAATGGCCGTAAAGCATGCGTGCAGTGAGGCAACAGGATCGCGATAACCCTTGCGTTCAGTTGCTGTAAGACGGGTTTAACGAGAAACACAATCGTTATGGATCGTAATATGAAACTGAGCTAAGGATCGGAATTATAATACGCAAAGTTATGTGATTAATTAAATTTAATAATCCAATTTGACAGAGAAAAGTGCGAGAATACGTGTTCTTTATAACATTATGATATGTATTAATATTTATAAATAAATTCTAGCTTTATTTGATTCTTTAAACATTTTACACAAAGCTATTACTCTAAATTTGCTCTTATAATTCTTCTCCAAATTATTACAATTGTATCTATCGTTAATATTATTAGGGGGACCGAATCGTTATGAACCATTATATTGAATGCAAGAAGATCTCTTGTGTCTTTTGCAAAGAAATCCGTCACATTGAGCAGGTACTGAAAGTGTCTGTGAGATCATCCAATGGCAAAATGTACATCATGGATCCACACGGCAAAGGGAAGGTAGGGTGCAGCCACAACGCCATCCGGGGACTCTGCTACTTGTCTCAGAGTGTTGATGTACTGGTGACGAAGGCGGATCTGGAACAGTTTATTTGGCAAGGGGGGATCGTGGGGATGAGCAGTCTTCCTGTCTTGATGCATGAAGTGCGTTACCTGCTGAACGGGACCGATTTTGAATTAGTGACGATTCGAAATAAAGGTTTCGTTTTTCACAATGCAAAACGAAAACGCCTCAATGAGCAGGAGGGGATTATCGTTCAACAAGCCGTTAATTTTTAAAAAATGCAATAAAAAATAACCAATATTAATTAGTAATAATGCTCATATCTAGCCAGGGCGTATTATAGTTTTACTCCTTTTGTTGTTGATGAAATACTGACCGAGCTGGCTTATTTTCGTTCGCCAATACGTATAAAGCCGGGGGGGGGGGGGCRGGGCGGGATCGCACTTTGTTAACAACTATGATCTAATAGGCTCAAATCCACAAATTGATATCGACTTTGAGCCTCATAGAACACCTTTCCGTTGTTGAAGATACGCGTTCATCCATCAACCAAAAGCATGATTTAATTGATATTAT
>NZ_SATR01000395.1 GCF_004551525.1 Vibrio ouci
GGAAAAGGAAAACATATATAAAGTTAAGGCTTATACATGGATAAAGCAAAGAAAAGATAAACAAGCTCAAAAGGGGTTTACTAAGGATAATATGCTTTAGGTTGGCTTTTTGGCTCAAATGGTTAAAATTCCTAATGCCTTTATCATCTTCATGTATGTAAGTAATATGAATGTAATCTCAACAAGATATGAAGCAAGTTCTAAAGATACATATCATTGAAAGAAGGCACAATCAAAGAATATAATGTTGAAGGCTCAAAAGCTTGCATTGGTATAACACTATAAAGTCAACATGGCATATTCTCAAAGTCAATCCCTAAACCAATTAAACCTTAAAATTTGCATGCATACTTCTTCATTTGATTTATATCTTCATCTATCTCAATTAATTCTCATAC
>NZ_SATR01000396.1 GCF_004551525.1 Vibrio ouci
CCGAAAGGCGTAGTCGATGGGAAACGGGTTAATATTCCCGTACTTCTTACAATTGCGATGGGGGGACGGAGAAGGCTAGGTGGGCCTGGCGACGGTTGTCCAGGTTCAAGTGCGTAGGCTTAAGAGTTAGGTAAATCCGGCTCTTTCTAAGGCTGAGACACGACGTCGAACTACTACGGTAGTGAAGTCATTGATGCCATGCTTCCAGGAAAAGCCTCTAAGCTTCAGATTGTAAGGAATCGTACTCCAAACCGACACAGGTGGTCGGGTAGAGAATACCAAGGCGCTTGAGAGAACTCGGGTGAAGGAACTAGGCAAAATGGTACCGTAACTTCGGGAGAAGGTACGCTCTTGTCGGTGAAGTCCCTTGCGGATGGAGCTAACGAGAGTCGCA
>NZ_SATR01000397.1 GCF_004551525.1 Vibrio ouci
TGCTATTTCTCACTGGTTTTCTGAACTAAACCACAAGGCAAGAACCAACTTGGCCACCAAAGGCGATTAACCTAAAACCAGTAATTCCACTTCCCTGCCCAATGAGGCAACCCGACTAAGAAACAACAAGCGCCCTATTTTTCCAACCAAAGCGCAAAACAATGTTGAATTGCCGAGGCAACTGCCAAGCTGAAATGCTGCTTGGTAATGAACCTGAAAGCGACTTTGAGCCAGTTAAACAAGAAGCCGACCGCCACGACCTGACAATGAAGCAACCCGCGAACATTGGCATGTTTTACCGCCTGAGAGATTCAAGGACTTAGAACGACAATGCGGATTTGCTGAGTCTACTAGGGACGAATTGCCTGAGGGACAAAGAACTAAAGCCTAA
>NZ_SATR01000398.1 GCF_004551525.1 Vibrio ouci
TGCTATTTCTCACTGGTTTTCTGAACTAAACCACAAGGCAAGAACCAACTTGGCCACCAAAGGCGATTAACCTAAAACCAGTAATTCCACTTCCCTGCCCAATGAGGCAACCCGACTAAGAAACAACAAGCGCCCTATTTTTCCAACCGAAGCGCAAAACAATGTTGAATTGCCGAGGCAACTGCCAAGCTGAAATGTTGCTTGGTTATGAACCTAAAAGCGACTTTGAGCCAGTAAAATGAAAAGCCGACCGCCACGACCTGACAATGAAGCAACCCGCGAACATTGGCATGTTTTACCGCCTGAGAGATTCAAGGACTTAGAACGACAATGCGGATTTGCTGAGTCTACTAGGGACGAATTGCCTGAGGGACAAAGAACTAAAGCCTAA